>DATJVL010000054.1:0-195393 GCA_035501795.1 Steroidobacteraceae bacterium | reverse complement strand
GGCCGTCTGCAATCGCGGCAACACGCTCCAGGAGCTGAAGCGGCTCGATGAAGCGCTCGCTGCCTACGAGCGGGCGCTGGCGCTCAATCCGGGACTGGGCGGTGTGGTCAGGGCCCTCGAGAGTCTGGGCGCATTGTTAAGCCGGCTGGGTCGCACCGGCCAGGCGGCCGCCGTCTACCGCAGATGGCTGCAACTGGAGCCCGCCAATCCGATCGCCCAGCATCTGTACGCCGCCACCTCCGGCGATGAAGTCCCGCCACGCGCCTCGGCGCGGTATGTGTCCGCGTGGTTCGACGGGTTTGCCGATTCCTTCGACTCGGCCCTGCAACGGGTCGACTACGCCGCGCCCCGCCTGCTGCACGAGGCGCTGGCCGAGAAAGCGGCGTGCGGCCTGGACATCCTGGATGCCGGGTGTGGCACCGGGCTGTGTGGCGTGCTCATGCGTTCGCGCGCGAAGTCCCTCGTCGGGGTGGACCTCTCCGCCCAGATGCTTGCCCGGGCGCGTGCACGCAACCTCTACGATGAGCTGTTCGAAGGCGAGCTGTGCGCCTTCATGGCTGCGAGGCCGGCGCAGTTCGACCTCGTCGTCTGCACCGACACGCTGATCTACTTCGGCGCACTGGATGAGGCGGTAGCCGCGGCGCATCGCTGCCTGCGCCCGAAAGGTTTGTTCGCCTTTACGGTCGAGGCGCTGCCCGAGGAGGACGCGGCACCCTTCCGGATCCACGCGCATGGCCGCTACGCGCATGGCGACGGCTACCTGCGCGCGACGATGCAGTCCGCGGGCTTCGGCGAGGTGCAGTGCAGCCCGATCGTCGTGCGCAAGGAGTTCGGCGCGGACGTGCGGGGATACCTGGTCATCGGCTGCGCCTCGACCTGAGGCGTGCCGTCGCCACGGCGGGCTGCGCCGCCGCCCTGATCAGCCGGCGCCGCGCGCCTGGGCCGTGCCGGCGCAATGCGGACAGCGCCGGCTGCGCAGCGCGAACGCCTCGCACACCATGAGCCCGCCGCACCCGGCGCACCAGCCCACGCGCAGCTGCTCCCCGCGTCCCAGGGCGCCGGCGAGGAACACGGCGTGCTCGAAGGAGATCAGCGCGGCGGGCCTGACCAGGCGGTAAGCCTCGAAGGCGCGGCACAGGAGCGCGCCGCGCGCCAGCGCCGCGGCCGACCCGGGCGCCTCGGGCTCGCGCGGCGCCGGCAGCACGCCGAGCAGGTAGAGGATGGTGGTGAGGGCCAGGGTCTCCTCCTGCAGGCGCAGCGAGCGGCTGAAGTAGGCGACCTGGTGCGGCGACTTGCCGCGGTGCCGGGGCAGCGCGCGCTGCGCCTGCGCCAGGTAGGAGCGGTACAGCTTGCGGATGCGATCGTCGGTGAGGCCGGTCCAGGCGCGGATGGTCTGCGTGCGGGCCTCGTGGCGCAGGAAGCGCAGCGCCACCTCCAGGCGCAGCCGCTCGCGGTGGTAACGGTCATCGGAGATGCGCATGCGTCGCTGGCCGTGACACGGGTGCGGGAAGCAGCCATTGTCGGCGCGCATGCCAGGAAAAGCCACTGGGTAAAATTGGTGAAAAATCCACAAATCGGTAAGTGGGCATTCCGCGCCCGCCGGGCTAGGATGCCCGTCGGCATCCGGCTGCGCGGGGGTGGGTCATGTTGCTGCATTGCGAAACCGTGCCGCAGCTCGCCGACGGCGAGTGGCTGTGCGAGGACACGCTCGCCTGCCTGCGCGAGCTGAACGAGGAGTGCCTCGAGCTGTGTGCGGCGCAGGGGCGCGCGCACGGCGGGCATGCGACGCTGATCGAGATCGCGCGCCTGTGGCGCACCCTGGACGGGCCGGCGCGCGCGCGTGCCAGCGACTGCCTGTATCTGCTGGTGGATGCCGGCTTCACCGCCAGCGAGCGCTGGCGCCGCAGCAGCGTCAGCCAGGTCGACGAGGCGGTCCCTGACTACGCGCCCTTCTTCACGCTGCCGCAGAGCGCGGCGCTCGCCCAGGCGGTGCTGACCTTCGCCTGGTACCTCGCGCGTTCCCAGGCGGCGGCGGCGCGCCTGCTGCTGTGCATGCCGGCGGCGAGCGTCGCCGACCTGGCGCAGCACACCCTCGGCCAGGTGCGCGCGCTCGCGCTGCGCCACCCGCACTGGTTGCAGCCGCGCTGGGCGCACTCCCCGGGGATGTGGCGCGAGCTGCTGTCGGCGGCCGGTGCGGGCGAGGGCCCGGACCTGGAGCGCGCGCGACTGCGCGGCCAGCGGCTGCTCGCGGCGCAGCTGCGCAGCGCGGGTGTCGCGGGACGTGCTTCCCGGGGCGCACCGCCCGGCTGAGGAGCCCAGCCTTGCATGGTTGTCTGTTTTTGATCGATTATGGGCCGTAGGTCTATGGAAAGTACTTTCAGCCTCTTCGATCATGAGTGCCGAATCTGACCGTAACCGCGGAGACCGGACATGAAGCAGGCACTCATCGTCGTGGACGTGCAGGAGTCCTTCCGCAGCCGACCCTACTTTCGCGAGGCGGAGCTGCCGGCTTTCCTCGCCAACCTGCAGGGTCTCATCGATGCCTGCGTGGCCCGCGGCATCACCGTGGTGCAGGTATTCCACCGCGAGCCCGGCGAGGAGGCCGCCAACCCCTTCAGCAGCGCCTCGGGGCAGGTGCGCAGCATGCGCGGCCTCAACATCCGTCCGGATGTGATCGTCCACAAGCAGGTGCACTCGGCGCTGTTCGCCCGCACTGCGGACGGCGAGACGCTCGAGCAGTGGCTGCGCGCGCAGGGCATCGGCGAGCTGCTCATCACCGGCATCCGCACCGAGCAGTGCTGCGAGACCACGGCGCGCCACGCCTCGGATCTCGGGTTCCGCGTGCGCTACGTCAGCGATGCCACGCTCACCTTTCCCATGCGCACGCGTGCCGGCCGCGAAGTGTCGGCGCAGGAGCTACGCGAGCGCACCGAGCTGGTGCTCGAGGGCCGCTTCGCCCGCATCGTCGCGAGCGCGGCCGCCCTTACCTAGCGGCGGCGCCCGCGGTGACCGCAGCGCGGGAGGTGCTGTTCGTCATGCTGCCGGGCCTGGTGCTGCTGGACGTGGCCGGCCCGGGCGAGGCCTTCCGCCTCGCCGAGCAGCTGTGTCCGGGCAGCTATCGCCTGCGCTTCATCGGCCCGCAGCGCGCGCTGCCATCGGCCGTCGGACTCAGCCTGAGCGGGATCGAGCCGCTGCCCGCGCGGCTGCCACCCGAGGCGATCCTGGTGCTGCCGGGCCTGAGCGGGGCGCGGCTCGACCCGCAGCTGCCGCAGACCGCGCGGGTCATCGAGTGGCTGCGTGCGCCCGAGATCGCGCCGGCACTGCTCATGTGCGTGTGCGCCGGCAGCGTCGTGGCTGCGCATGCGGGACGGCTCGCCGGACGCGAGTGCACCACGCACCACGCGCACCTGGAGGAGCTGCGGCGCGTCGAGCCGCGCGCGCGCGTGCACGACAACCGCATCTTCGTCGAGGATGGCACGCTCGTCAGCAGCGCCGGCGTGACGGCCGGCGTGGACCTGGCGCTGCACCTGATCGGGCGGCAGCTCGGGCCGCGCAGCGCCGCGCAGGTGGCGCGCGAGCTGGTCGTGTACCTGCGCCGCGCCGGCTCGGACCCGAGCCTCTCGCCCTGGGTGATGCACCGCAACCACCTGCACCCGGCCGTGCACCGCGTGCAGGATGCGGTGGGGCGCGAGCCGCAGGCGCGCTGGCGGGCACGCGAGCTGGCAGCGGTGGCCTGCACCAGTCCGCGCAACCTCGCGCGCCTGTTCGCGCTGCACGCGGGCTGCTCGCCGCTGGACTACGTGCAGCTGCTGCGCTTCGCGCTGGCGCGGCAGCTGGTGACCCAGAGCCGCCTCGACCTGGAGCACGTCGCGCAGCGTGCCGGGTTCAGCTCCGCGCAGCAGCTGCGGCGCGTGTGGGCGCGCTGGGAGATGCAGCCGCCGAGCGCGCTGCGGGCGGCGGCGGGTGCCGCGGCCTAGAAGCGCCGCCGCGCTAGTAGATCGCGATGTCGCGGCGCCCGTTCGAGTCGCGCGCGCCGCGGAACATGCCCTCGGTGCTGAAGTCCATGACGATGCGGCCGGCGTGGTCGACGGCGATGACGCCGCCGTCCCCGCCCAGGCCGCGCAGGATCTCGTGCAGCAGCTCGCGCGCGGCCTCCTCGAGGGGGAGCCCGCGGTGCTCGACCGCTGCGCACACGTGGTGGGCGGCCACGGCGCGAATGAAGTACTCGCCGTGGCCGGTGGCCGAGACCGCGCACACGCCGTTCTTGGCATAGGTGCCGGCGCCGATGATGGGCGAGTCGCCGACGCGCCCGGGGCGCTTGTTGGTCATGCCGCCGGTCGAGGTGGCGGCGGCGAGGTTGCCGGCCGCATCGCGCGCCACCGCGCCCACGGTGCCGCGCGGCGGCACGATGTCCGAGACGTGCTCGCCGCGCTGCTCGGCCAGCAGCTGCTCGAAGCGCTCGGTGGTGCGGAAGTAGCGGTTCGGCACCAGCTGCAGCCCCTCCTCGAGCGCGAACTCCTCGGCGCCCGGTCCGACCAAGAGCACGTGACGCGACTTCTCCATCACGTGGCGCGCCAGGTCCACGGGGTTGCGCACGTGGCGCACCGCGGCGACCGCACCGGCACGCATCTGCTTGCCGTCCATGATGGCGGCATCGAGCTCGGCGGCGCCGTCGCGGGTGAGGGCGGCACCGCGCCCGGCGTTGAAGAGCGGATCGTCCTCCAGGGTGCGCACGGCAGTGGCGACCGCCTCCAGGCTCGAGCCGCCGGCCTCGAGGACCGCGTAGCCGCCGTCGAGGGCGGCCGCGAGCCCGGCACGGTAGAGCTGTTCGCGCTCGGCGGACAGGACGGCGCGCGGCACCGCACCGGCCCCCCCGTGTATGGCAATGGCATGCATGTTGGCGGCGGCTCCGTTACTGGCTGTCGCGGTACAGGCCGATCTCGCGCCGCCCGCGCCCGTCGCGCGCGCCGCGGAACATGCCGATGGAGTTGAAGTCCATGACGAGGTTGCCGGCCGCATCCACGGCGATTACCCCGCCCTCGCCGCCGGCGCTGACCAGCTTGCGCTGCACGACCTCGGTGACCGCCTGCTCCAGGGTCATCTTGCGGTAGCTCATGAGCGCGCAGATGTCGTAGGCAACCACCTCGCGGATGAAGTACTCGCCCTGGCCGGTGGCCGAGACGGCACAGCCCTCGTTGCTGGCGTAGGTGCCGGCGCCGATGAGCGGGGTGTCGCCGACGCGCCCGCGGTGCTTGTTGGTGAGGCCACCGGTGGAGGTGGCGGCCGCGAGGTTGCCGGCGCGATCGCGCGCCACGGCGCCGACCGTGCCGCGCGCGCCCGCGGCGGTGCCGCGGTCCTTTTCAGCCTGGTGCGCCTCGTCGAGCTCGGCCTGGCGGGCACGCGTGCGGAAGTAGCCGCGCGGCACCAGCACCACGCCCTGCTCGAGCGCGAACTCCTCCGCGCCATCGCTCACCAGCAGCACGTGCGGACTGCGTTCCATGACCAGGCGCGCCAGGTCGACGGGGTTCTTGACGTGCCGCACCGCGGCCACGGCGCCGGCGCGCGGCCCGCGGCCGTCCATGATGGCGGCGTCGAGCTCGGCGTCGCCGTCCTGGTTGAGCACCGCGCCGCGCCCGGCGTTGAACTGCGGGTCGTCCTCGAGCATGCGCACCGCGGTGGTGACCGCATCCAGGCTCGAGCCCCCGCGCTCGAGGATGGCATAGCCGGCATCCAGCGCCGCCGCCAGGCCGGCGCGGTAGCTGGCCTCCTTGTCCGGGGTCATGCGCTCGCGCTCGATGACGCCCGCGCCACCGTGAATGGCGAGGGCGATGCTCGGTGGCGGCGGCGGTGCCGGCGGCGCGGCTGCGGCGCCGGTGGCGAGCAGCAGGGCGAGGCAGAGGCTAACGGGCGTTGCGAGGCGCGACATGAGTTTCACTCCGCGGCTATGATCGAGCCGCACCCGGCTTACCGCGCACGCGCGCTGCGCCGGGCATTCCTCTTGTACCGGTGAATCTTAAAGTGAATCCCGCCAGCCCGCAGCGGATCCGCAGCCTCATGGTCGCCAACCGCGGCGAGATCGCCATCCGCGTGATGCGCGCCGCCAACGAGCTCGGGCTGCGCACCGTGGCGGTGTACTCGCACGAGGACCGCTTCTCGCTGCACCGGACCAAGGCCGACGAGGCCTACCAGGTGGGCGCCGGCCAGGCCCCGGTGCAGGCCTACCTCGACATCGCCGACCTGCTGCGCATCGCCCGCGAGGCGCAGGTCGACGCCGTCCATCCCGGCTACGGCTTCCTCGCCGAGAACCCGGAGTTCGCGGAAGGGTGCGCGGCCGCCGGCCTGATCTTCGTGGGCCCGCAGCCCAAGACCATGCGCCTGCTCGGCAACAAGGTGGCGGCGCGCGCGCTGGCGCTCGCGGCCGGCGTGCCGGTGATGCCGGCAACCGCGGCCCTGCCGCGCGAGCCCGCCGCGTGCGCGGCGGCGGTGGCTGCGGTCGGCTATCCGGTGATGCTCAAGGCCAGCTGGGGCGGGGGCGGCCGCGGCACGCGCGTGGTCGAGGGCGCCGCGCAGCTCGAGGAGCTGCTGGCGGCGGCGCGGCGCGAGGCGCGCGCCGCCTTCGGCAACGACGAGGTGTACGCGGAGAAGCTGGTGCAGCGCGCCCGGCACGTGGAGGTGCAGGTGCTGGGCGATGCGCACGGCAACCTCGTGCACCTGTACGAGCGCGACTGCACCGCGCAGCGGCGCAACCAGAAGGTGGTGGAGCGCTGCCCGGCGGTGTTCCTGAGCGCGGCGCAGCGCGCGCAGCTGTGCGGCATGGCGCTCGACCTGGCGCGCGCGGCGGCCTACGAGAATGCGGGCACGGTCGAGTTCCTGCAGGACGCCGACAGCGGCAGCTTCTTCTTCATCGAGGTGAACCCGCGCATCCAGGTGGAGCATACGGTCACCGAGTGCGCCACCGGCATCGACCTGGTGAAGGCGCAGATCCGCATCGCCGGCGGGGCGCGCATCGGCAGCGCCGAGAGCGGCGTGCCGCCGCAGGAAGAGATCCGCATCAGCGCACACGCCCTGCAGTGCCGCATCACCACTGAGGATCCCGAGAACCACTTCATTCCCGACTACGGCAAGATCTCCGCCTACCGCAGCCCGGCCGGTTTCGGCGTGCGCCTGGACGCCGGCACCGCCTATACCGGCGCCATCATCACCCGCTCGTACGACTCGCTGCTGGTGAAGGTGACCGCCTGGTCGCCGACCGCGGAGGAGACCATCGCGCGCATGCACCGGGCGCTGTGGGAATTCCGCATCCGCGGCGTGGTCACCAACCTGCGCTTCCTCGACCAGCTGATTACCCACCCGCGCTTTGCGCGCGGCGAGTACACCACGCGCTTCATCGAGCAGACGCCCGAGCTGTTCGTGTGGCCGCGCAAGCGCGACCGCGCCAGCCGCATTCTCAGCTTCATCGGCGACACGATCGTCAACGGCAACCCCGAGACGCGCGGGCGGCCGCGCCCGGCAAGCTGCGCCCCGGCGCGCCTGCCGCAGCTGGCGCTGGGCGCGCCGGCCGCCGGCACCCGGCAGCGCCTCGAGGCGCTCGGCCCCGAGCGCTTCGCGCAGTGGATGCTCGCCGAGCAGCGCGTGCTGCTCACCGACACCAGCATGCGCGATGCGCACCAGTCGCTCCTCGCCACGCGGCTGCGCACGCGCGACATGACCGCGATCGCGCCCTACTACGCGGCGCTCCTGCCGCAGCTGTTCTCGGTGGAGTGCTGGGGCGGGGCCACCTTCGATGTGGCGCTGCGCTTCCTGCGCGAGGACCCGTGGGAGCGCCTGGCGGCGCTGCGCGCGCACATGCCGAACCTGCTGCTGCAGATGCTGCTGCGCTCGGCCAACGCGGTCGGCTACACCAACTACCCGGACAACGTGGTGCGCTTCTTCGTCGCGCGCGCCGCGGCCGCCGGCATTGACCTGTTCCGCGTGTTCGACTCGCTCAACTGGGTCGAGAACATGCGCGTCGCGATCGATGCGGTGCGCGAGTCCGGCAAGCTGTGCGAGGCGGCGCTGTGCTACAGCGGCAACCTGAGCGACCCGGGCGAGCGCAAGTACACCCTCGACTATTACCTCGGGCTGGCGCGCGAGCTCAAGGCCGCCGGCACGCACGTGATCGGCATCAAGGACATGGCCGGCCTGTGCCGGCCGCGCGCCGCGTACACGCTGGTCAAGGCGCTGAAGGATGAGGTCGGGCTGCCGGTGCACTTCCACACCCACGACACCAGCGGCATCGGCGCGGCCAGCGTGCTGGCGGCGGTGGCCGGCGGCGCGGACGCCGTCGACGGGGCGCTCGATGCGCTCAGCGGCCTCACCTCGCAGCCCAACCTCACCTCCATCGTCGAGGCGCTGCGCTTCGGGCCGCGCGACGCCGGCGTCGATCCGCAGGCGCTGCGCACTATCTCCGGCTACTGGGAGCAGGTGCGCCGCTACTACGGCGCCTTCGAGAGCGAGCAGCGCGCCGGCGCCTCCGAGGTTTACGTGCACGGCATGCCCGGCGGGCAGTACACCAACCTGCGCGAGCAGGCGCGCAGCCTGGGGATCGAGGAGGCGCGCTGGAGCGAGGTGGCCGCCGCCTACGCGCAGGTGAACCAGCTGCTCGGGGACATCATCAAGGTGACCCCGACCTCCAAGGCCGTCGGGGACCTGGCGCTGCTGATGGTGAGCGCGCAGCTCACGCCGGCGCAGCTGCTCGACCCGCAGCACGAGGTCGCCTTCCCGGAGTCCGTGGTGCAGCTGCTGCGCGGGGACCTCGGCCAGCCGCACGGCGGCTTTCCGCCCGACCTGCAGCGCAAGGTGCTCAAGGGCGCCGAGCCGCGGCGCACGCGCCCAGGCGAGCAGCTCCCGAGCGTCGACCTCGCCGCCGAGCGCGCCCAGCTGCAGCGCCAGGTGGCCCGTCCGCTGAGCGACGAGGACCTGGCCTCCTATCTCATGTATCCGCGTGTGTGGCTCGAGTACGCGCGCACGCGCGCGCTCTACGGCGACCCCGCCGCGCTGCCGACGCCGGTGTTCTTCTACGGCATGGAGCCGGGGCAGGAGATCAGTGTCGACCTGGAGCGCGGCAAGACGCTGATCGTGCGCTACCTGGCCGCCAGCGAGCCGCACGAGGACGGCACGCGCACGGTGTTCTTCGAGCTGAACGGCCAGCCGCGCTCGGTGCGCGTGGCGGACCGCAGCCTGGTTGCGCTGCAGCCGCCGCCGCGCAAGGTGAGCGAGGGCGCGCCGGACGAGGTGGGCGCGCCCATGCCGGGCCTGGTGGCGAGCGTGGCGGTGGCGGCCGGCAGCCGCGTCGGCCGCGGCCAGCTGCTGCTGACGCTCGAGGCGATGAAGATGGAGACCGCGGTGCGCGCGCCGCGCGAGGCGCAGGTGAGCGAGGTGCTGGTGCGCGTCGGCCAGGCGGTCGAGGCGCGCGACCTGCTGGTGGTGCTCGCTTAAGGCTGCACGCAGTCCTTGAGCGCGATGGCGGGATCGGCGAGGCGCTGCGTGTCCATGCGCGCGTGGCTCGCGATCAGCTTGCGCGCGGCCATCTGGTCCTTGGGCGCGTTGATGGTGTCGATGGCGATCAGCTCGGCGCCACGCAGGTAGCAGGCGCTGAAGCTGCGCGTGGTCGGCGCGCCACGCAGCACCACGCGCTGGTAGCCGTGGTTGACGCCGACGATGATCAGCTTCAGGTCGTACTGGTCGGACCAGAACCACGGCAGCTTCTCGTGCGGGGTCGGGGTGCCGAGCAGGTTGAGGGCGACCGTGTTGCCCTGCTCGAAGGCGTTGTCGACCGACTCCAGGCGCAGGTGCCGCCCGTAGAGGCGGTGCAGGTGGCTGGCGCAGTCCCCGATGGCGTAGATGGCCGCATCGGAGGTGCGGCAGTGGGCATCCGTCAGCACGCCGTTCTCGCAGTCGAGGCCGGCGGCGCGGGCCAGCTCATCCGCCGGCGCGACGCCGACACCGATGATCACCAGCTCGGCGGGGATCTCGCCCGCATCCTCGGTGAGCACCGCGCACACGCGCCCGTCGGCACCGGCGTGCAGCGCGCGCACGCGCGCATCGCACACGATGCGCACGCCGGCGCGCGCGTGCTCGGCGGCGTAGAAGGCCGCGACCTCCTCGCAGGTGACGCGGCTCATCAGCCGCGCGGCCATCTCCAGCACCGTCACCTCCAGGCCCAGCTCGCGCGCGGTGGCGGCCACTTCGAGCCCGATGTAGCCGCCGCCGATCACCACCATGCGCGCGCCGCTGCGGCACGCGGCACGGATGCGGTCGACGTCGGCGATGGTGCGCAGGGTATGCACGCCCGGCAGCTGCGCCCCGGGCAGCGGCAGCGTGCGCGGCCGGCTGCCGGTGGCGAGCAGCAGCGCGTCGTAGCCGATGACGAGGCCGTCATCGAGGCGCACCTGGCGCTCGCGCCGCGCGATCGCGGTGACGCGCCGCCCCAGGTGGGTCGTGACGCGGTGCTCCGCGAAGTAGCCGGGCGGACGGATCAGCAGCCGCTCGCGCTCCAGGCTCCCGGCGAGGTACTTCTTCGAGAGCGGCGGGCGCTGGTAAGGGAGCCAGGGCTCCTCGCCGATGAGCGTGAGGGCGCCGCCGAAGCCCTTGCGCCGCAGCGCATCGATGGCCTGCACCGCGCCCTGCCCGGCGCCGACGATCACGATATGCTCGTACATGCGCGCGAAGGATAGCCCACGGCGCACGGGGCGCGAACGCACCAGCGCGGGGCGGGCCGGGCTCTGGGCTGCTCCGCTTCGGTGCAGCGCGGCGCCGGCGGAGCGCGCGCCACGGGCGCAGCGGCGGATTCGACGCCGTGGCATGAAATCTGCAAAATCCCTCGCGCACGTGCCTCGCCCCGGAGACGAACATGAAACTGGTCACTGCCATCATCAAGCCGTTCAAGCTCGACGACGTGCGCGCGGCGCTCTCTGACATCGGCGTCTCGGGCATGACCGTGACCGAGGTCAAGGGCTTCGGGCGCCAGCGCGGCCACACCGAGCTCTACCGCGGCGCCGAGTACGTGGTCGACTTCGTGCCCAAGACGCGCATCGAGGTGGCGGTGCGCTCGGACCTGGTCGACCAGGTGATCGAGGCGATCATCAAGTCGGCCAAGACCGGCAAGGTGGGCGACGGCAAGATCTTCATCACCGACATCGACCGCGTCATCCGCATCCGCACCGGCGAGACCGACGACGCCGCGCTGTAGCGCTATCCTTGCCCCATGCCAGTCGCGATCCGCTTTTCTGCGCACGGCGGCCCGGAGGTACTGCGTGCCGAGCAGCTCGACCCGGGGCCGCCCGCGGCGGGCGAGGCGCAGGTGCGCCACGGTGCGATCGGCGTCGACTACATCGACATCTATGACCGCACCGGGCTCTACCCGGTAACGCTGCCCTCCGGGCTCGGGCGCGAGGCGGCCGGCACCATCGCGCGCCTCGGCCGCGGCGTGCGCGGCTTCAAGGTCGGCGAGCGCGTCGCCTATGTCTACGCCGCGCCGGGCGCCTACTGCGAGCTGCGCAACGTGCCCGCCGAGCGCCTGGTGAAGGTGCCGCGCGGCATCTCGGATGAGCAGGCGGCGGCCCTCATGCTGAAGGGACTCACGGCGCAGTTCCTCATCCGCCGCACCTACCGGGTCGCCCGGGGGGACGTGATCCTGGTGCACGCGGCGGCGGGGGGCGTCGGCCTGATCCTGTGCCAGTGGGCGCGGGCGCTCGGCGCGCGCGTCATCGGCGTGGTGGGAAGCGAGGCCAAGGCGCAGCTCGCCAGGAAGCATGGCTGCTGGCGCGTGCTCGTCTCCGGGCAGGACGAGCTTGTCGCCAGCGTCAGAGCGCTCACCAAGGGCGCGGGCGTTGCGGCCGTGTACGACGGCGTCGGCAAGGACACCTTCATGGACTCGCTCGACTGCCTGCGGCGGCTCGGGATCCTCATCAGCTACGGCAACGCCTCGGGACCGCCACCGGCCATCAACCCGATGGAGCTGACCAAGCGCGGCTCGCTCTTCCTCACCCGGCCCACGCTCTTTAACTACATCGCGACCCGCGCCGAGCTCGAGGCCGGTGCCCGCGAGCTGTTCCAGGCGGTACGGACGCGGAAGGTGAAGGTCGTGATCGGCCAGCGCTATCCCCTCACCCAGGCGGCCGATGCCCACCGCGACCTCGAGAGTCGCGCCACGACCGGCTCGACTGTCCTCATTCCCTGAGGGTTTCGCACTGTCGACTCCGGGGAACTTGCGGTTAAGTCGTCAGATCCGGCGGAGATAAGTCGCTAAAATCGGTCATCGAGCGAAGTCGGCCTAGGCCGGGGACACGGGCGCCCGGGCCCGGACCGCCCGCACGCTGCGGCTGATACCGAGCGCGCCGCTACGGACCACTTCGAGCAGCTCCGCCCGCCGCCCCAGCTCCTCGATGAAGCCGTTGACCTCGGCCTCGCTGGCGGTCAACTCGACGATGAATCCCTCGATCGCCGGATCGAGCACGCGGCCGCCGCTGCGCACGACGTGGCCGCGCACTGCGTCGGTGCTGCCTGGCGCGACCCTGAGCTTTAGCAGCACGAGCTCGCGCTCCAGGTGCTCCCCGCGTGTCATGTCCAGGACGCTCACCACGTCCACGAGCTTGTGCAGCTGGTTGACGATCTGGTGCATCACCGCATCCGAGCCGCGCGTCACCAGGGTCAGGCGCGAGACCGTGGCGTCATCGGTCGGAGCCACCGACAGGGACTCAATGTTGTAGCCGCGGGTGGAGAAGAGGCCGGCGACGCGGGTCAAGGCCCCGGCCTCGTTCTGCAGCAGGATCGCGATGATGTGGCGCATGGAAAGTTCGCTGCGGGGAGGCGTGAGGAAGGCGTCCCAGAATAAAGGATCGGCTCGAGTTTGCACCATGAGGGCAAGCTGCTAGGCTCGTCGATCCCTTCGAGTTTTCGAGCCGATTTCGGGTCGAGGCCCGCCAGCGCCGCCATGAACGACACGGTCATCCAGCCCCGGCCGGCGGCGGCCCACCCGCTCGCCGGTCAACGTATGTCCGGCGCCGGCATGATCATGCAGGTGCTCGCCGATGAGGGCGTGCGCACCATCTTCGGCTACTCCGGCGGGGCCATCCTGCCGACCTTCGATGCCGTCTTCCTCTACAACGAGGCGGCCAAGCGCTCAGGCGAACGGCAGATCCCCCTCATCGTCCCCGCCAACGAGCAGGGCGCCGCCTTCATGGCCGCCGGCTACGCGCGCGCCAGCGGTGAAGTGGGGGTGTGCGTCGTCACTTCGGGCCCGGGTGCGACGAACACTGTTACACCAGTGCGCGACTGCATGGCCGATTCGATACCGATTGTCGTGATTTGTGGCCAGGTTGCACGGGCGGCGATCGGGACCGATGCCTTCCAGGAGGCCCCGGTGCCTTCGCTCATGGGCTCGGTGGCCAAGCACATCTTCCTCGTGACCGACCCGCAGAAGCTCGAGGCGACGGTGCGCACGGCCTTCGAGATCGCCCGCACGGGGCGCCCGGGCCCGGTGGTCATCGACATCCCCAAGGACGTCCAGAACTGGGAGGGCACCTTCGCCGGGACCGGCGGGCTGCCGATCCCGGGCTACCGCCGCCGCATGCGCGAGCTCACCGAGGCGAGCCTCGAGGACGCGGCCGCGACGCGCTTCTTCGCCATGCTCGCCGAGTCGCGCCGGCCGCTGATCTACGCCGGCGGCGGCGTCATCAACGGCAATGCCGCCGCGGCGCTCACCGGCTTTGCCAACGCCTTCGGCATTCCCGTGGTCACCACGCTCATGGGCATCGGGGCCTACGACACCACGCAGCCCAACGCGCTGCGCATGCTCGGCATGCACGGGGCCGCCTTCGCCAACTACGCGGTCGATGACTGCGACTTTCTCATCGCCGTCGGGGCGCGCTTCGATGACCGCGTCGCGGGCGTCCCGGAGAAGTTCGCCCGGAGCGCCCAGCGCATCGCGCACCTGGACGTCGACCGCGCCGAGGTCAACAAGGTCAAGCGCGTGCAGTGGAGCCACGTGGGACTGGTGGCACCGGCGCTCGAGGCGCTCACGGCCCACGGCCGCAGCCACGGGGTGCGCGCCGACTTCGGCGCCTGGGCGGCCGAGCTCGCCGAGCTCAAGCAGCGCTACGCCATGAACTACGACCGCGCCAGTGCGCTGATCCAGCCCTACTACGTGATCGAGGAGATCAACCGCCACACGCGCGGGCAGGCGATCATCTCGACCGGCGTCGGCCAGCACCAGATGTGGGCCGCGCAGTACTGCGACTTCGCCGCCCCGCGGCTGTGGCTGACCTCCGGCAGCATGGGCACCATGGGCTTCGGGCTGCCGGCGGCGATCGGCGCGCAGTTCGCCTGCCCCGAGCGGCTGGTCATCGACATCGACGGCGACTCGAGCATCCGCATGAACATCGGCGAGCTCGAGACCGCCAGCACCTACGAGCTGCCGGTGAAGGTGGTGGTGCTCAACAACTTCGGCGACGGCATGGTCAAGCAGTGGCAGAAGCTGTTCTTCAAGGGGCGCCTGTCGGCGAGCGACCGCTCGCTGCACAAGAAGGACTTCGTCAAGGCGGCGCAGGCGGATGGCTTCCGCTACGCGGTGCGGCTCGACCAGAAGGCCGACGTGCCGCGCGTGGTGGCGGAGTTCCTCGCCTTCAAGGGCCCGGCGTTCCTCGAGGTGATGATCGACCCGGACGCCGGCGTCTACCCCATGGTCGGCCCGGGCCAGAGCTACGATGAGATGATCACCGGGGAGTTCATCCCCTCGCGGCGCAAGGTGGACATCAAGACCCCCGGGCCCTCGGAGATGTTCTGACATGAAGTACCTGCACACCATGGTGCGCGTCACCGACATCGAGGCCTCGCTGCGCTTCTACTGCGAGGCGCTCGGGCTGAAGGAGCTGTCGCGCCGCGACTACCCGCAGGGGCGCTTCACGCTGGTGTTCCTGGCCGCCCCGGGCGATGAGAGCGCGCAGGTCGAGCTCACCCACAACTGGGATAAGGAGAGCTACGGCAGCGGGCGCAACTTCGGGCACCTCGCCTACGAGGTCGAGGACATCTACGCCGCCTGCCAGCGCCTGCAGCAGCACGGCGTCACCATCCTGCGGCCGCCGCGCGACGGGCACATGGCCTTCGTGCGCTCGCCCGACAACGTCTCGGTCGAGCTGCTGCAGAAGGGCGCCGCGCTGGCCCCCGCAGAGCCGTGGCGCTCGATGCCCAACACCGGCACCTGGTAGGCGCCGCTCCCCGCAGCAGCAGCGCGCGCCCGCCCATGAAATGGATCTCAAGCCTGCTGATCGCGGCAGTGTTCGCCTTGCTGACGTTCGCGCTGTGGGCCTACCTCAACCGCCCCTCGCGCGAGCCGCCCTGGCCGGCGGTGATCCAGGGGTTCGCGTTCTCGCCGTTCCGCATGAACCAGGACCCGACGCACAACATCCTGCCGAGCGTGAGCGAGATCGACTCGGACCTGGCGCTGCTGCAGGGCAAGGTGCGCGCGGTGCGCAGCTACAGCGTGCAGGGGACGCTGGCGCAGATCCCCGAGCTCGCCGAGCACCGTGACATGAACGTCGCGGTCGGCGCCTGGATCGACAGCAACCGCGACAAGAACGAGCAGCAGCTGGCCACCGCCATCCAGCTCGCCGACACCCACATCAACGTGGTGCGCGTGTTCATCGGCAACGAGGTGCTGCTGCGCGGCGACCTGCCGCTCGCCGAGCTCGAGCGGCTATTGGACCGCGCGCGCGCTGCCATCGAGCAGCCCGTCGGCACGGCCGAGACCTGGAACACCTGGCTCGTCTACCCGGAGCTGGCGCAGCACGTCGACTTCATCGGCGTGCACCTGCTGCCCTACTGGGAGGGGGTGCCGGTCGATCAGGCGGTGGAGTACTCGCTGGCGCAGCTGAAGCGCCTGCAGAAGGCCTTCCCGCACAAGCCGATCCTGATCGCCGAGATTGGCTGGCCGAGCCGCGGGCGCACGCACCAGTCGGCGGTGGCCTCGGAGTCCAACGAGGCGCTGTTCCTGCGGCGCTTCTTCGCGCGCGCGCGGAAGGAGCAGCTCACCTACTACGTGATGGAGGCCTTCGATCAGCCGTGGAAGGCGTACGGGGAAGGGGCGGTCGGCTCCTACTGGGGCGTGTACGACGTCGAGCGGCGGCCGAAGTTCGAGTTCACCGCCCCCATCGTGCGCGTGCCCGAGTGGCACATCCTCGCGGCCATCTCGGTGGCGGTGTCGCTGCTCCTGCTCGGGGTGCTCTACCTGAACAGCGATACGCTGCGTTACCGCGGGCGCAGCTTCCTCGCGCTGGTGGTGTTCGCCGCCGCCACCCTTGCCGTATGGGTGATCTACGACTTCACGCAGCAGTACATGACGGTCTCGGGCGTCATCTCCGGGGTGCTGCTGCTCTTGGGCATGCTCGGGGTGCTCATGGTGCTGCTCGCCGAGGCCCACGAGTGGGCCGAGGCGCACTGGGTCGCTTACCGCCGCCGCCTCGACGCGCCGCAGTACGCCCCGAGCGCCACGCCGCCGAAGGTCTCGGTGCACGTGCCGGCCTACAACGAGCCGCCCGACATGCTCATCGAGACGCTCGATGCGCTCGCGCGCCTGGAGTACCCGGACTTCGAGGTGCTGGTGATCGACAACAACACGCGCGACGAGGCGGTGTGGCGCCCGGTGGAGGCGCACTGCGCCAGGCTCGGGCCGCGCTTCCGCTTCTTCCACGTGGCGCCGCTCGCAGGTTTCAAGGCCGGCGCGCTCAACTTCGCGCTCGCGCACACCGCTTCCGATGCGCAGATCATCGCCGTCATCGACAGCGACTACGTGGTCGAGCCCGGCTGGCTGCGCGACCTGACGCCGGCCTTCCACGACCAGCGCATCGCCATCGTGCAGGCGCCGCAGGACTACCGCGACGCCGGCCAGAGCGCCTTCAAGGCCATGTGTTACGCGGAGTACCGCGGGTTTTTCCACATCGGCATGATCACGCGCAACGAGCGCAACGCCATCATCCAGCACGGCACCATGACCATGGTGCGCAGTGCGCAGCTGCAGCACTGTCGCTGGGCCGAGTGGTGCATCACCGAGGACGCCGAGCTCGGCCTGCGCATCTTCGAGCGCGGCTACGACGCCAGCTACGTGCCGCACAGCTACGGCCGCGGGCTGATGCCCGATACCTTCATCGACTTCAAGAAACAGCGCTTCCGCTGGGCCTACGGCGCCATGCAGATCCTCAAGGCGCACGCCCGGGCGCTGTTCCTCGAGGGCGGGCCGCTGTCCCCGGGCCAGCGCTACCACTTCATCGCGGGCTGGCTCCCCTGGGTCGCCGACGGCTGCAACATGCTCTTCAACCTGGCCGCGCTCGGCTGGTCGGCCGCGATGGTGTGGGCGCCGCAGTCGATCGATCCGCCGCTGGTGCTGTACTCGGTGCTACCGCTGTCGCTGTTCACCTTCAAGCTCGCCAAGCTCATGCACCTGTACCGCGTGCGTGTCGGCGCCAACCTGCGCCAGACCATCGCCGCGGCGATCGCGGGACTGGCGCTCACGCACACCATCGGGCGCGCCGCCATCAAGGGCCTGCTCACCAAGGGCGAGCCGTTCTTCCGCACCCCCAAGGGCGGGCACACCGCCGGTCTGTGGCATGCGCTCGCCGCCGCGCGCGAGGAGACCCTCATGATGCTCGGGCTGTGGCTGTCGGCCTGGGCGGTGGCGCGCGGCAGCACGCAGCAGAACGCCGGCCCCGACCGCGCCGCCTGGGTGATCGTGCTCATCATCCAGTCGGTCCCGTACGCCTCCTCGCTGATCGTCTCGCTGATGAGCGCCTTCCCGCTGCCGGCACGCCTGCTCGGCACTTCCTACCGGCACCTGAGCAGCGCCGTCCCGGCGCGCAGCGTGCCACCGGGCAAGCCGCCGGAAGCGGATCCGGCGGGCTGAAGCGGTGGTCGCGGGCAGGTTTCGCGCGATCATCTCGATGATCGTGGCGGTGGCGGCGTTTTCCGGCATGGACGCGCTGCTGAAGATCCTCGCCGCCGACTACCCGCCCTTCGAGGTGGCGGTGCTGCGCGGCACGGCCTCGCTCCCCTTCATGCTGGCGCCGATCGCGCTGGCCAACCGCTGGCGGCTGCTCAAGCCGCGGCGCTTCCCGATGCACCTGCTGCGCGGCGCGCTGCAGGTGCTGGTGCTCGGCGGCTTCATCTACGCGGTGCGCTCGCTCTCGCTCGCCAACACCTACGCGGTCTTCCTGTCGGCGCCGCTGATGATGACGGCGCTCGCCGTGCCGATCCTCAAGGAGCGCACCGACGCGCGCGGCTGGCTGGCGATCATCGCCGGGCTGATCGGCGTGCTCATCATGCTGCGCCCGAGCGTCTCGGGCTTCAGCTCCCTCGGCTCGCTGGCGGCGCTCGGCGCCGCCTTCGGCTACGCCATGAACGGCATCGCGGTGCGCGTGCTCACGCGCACCGACACCACCGCGAGCGTCGTGGTGTGGACCATCAGCCTGATGAGCCTCATGGCGCTGATGCTGGCGCTGCCGGGCTGGGTGCCGCTCGAGCCGCGCCACTACCGCTGGCTGCTGCTGCTCGGGGCGCTCGCCGCGGTCGGCTCCTATTGCCTCACCGAGGCGTTCCGCTCCGCGCCGGCGGCGGTCGTGGCGCCGCTGGAGTACACCTCGCTCCTGTGGGGCGTCATCATCGATCGCGTGGTGTGGGGCGTGCTGCCGAGCGCACGCGTGCTGTGCGGCGGGGCGGTGGTGATCGCCAGCGGCCTGTATCTGGTGTGGGGCGAGCGCACCCGCAGCCTCCGCGGCGGCGGTCGTGGAACTGGCGCACGGAGCGAGGCAGAATGGCAGCCTTCCCCACCGCTGCAACACGCTCGCCAACAAGAGGAAGATGCATCATGAGCAACGCCGACGTCCGTGGACGATTCGTCTGGCACGAGCTGCTGACGACCGATACCGCCGCCGCCGCGGCCTTCTACCCGAAGGTCGTTCCCTGGCGCACGCAGCCCTCGAACATGCCCGGCTACACGATCTTCATGGCCGGCGGGCTGCAGGTCGGGGGCCTCATGGCGCTGCCCGCCGATGCCGGAGCGGCGCACTGGCTGATGTACGTCGGCACCGCGAGCGTCGACGCCACCGTGGCCCAGGCGCAGAGCCTCGGCGCCAGGGTCTGCAAGGGCGCGAGCGATATTCCCAACGTCGGGCGCTTCGCAGTGCTGGCGGACCCGCAGGGCGCCACCTTCGCGGTGTTCACGCCGGGCGGGGGACCTGCCCCGCAGAATCCGCCGCAGGGCGGCTTCTCCTGGCACGAGCTGCAGACCACGGACGTCGCCGGGGCGCTGCGCTTCTACGGCGAGCTCTTCGGCTGGAGCAAGGGCGTCAGCCACGACATGGGCGCCATGGGCACCTACCAGATCTTCGAGCACCGTGGCGTAGGCGTCGGGGGCATGTGCAACACGCAGGGGCCCTCGACACCACCCTCGTGGCTGAGTTACGTGCACGTAACGGATGCCACCCGTGCGGTCGCGGCCGCCAAGTCCGCGGGCGGACGGCTGCTGCACGGCCCGGTCGAGGTACCCGGCGGCAACTGGATCGCGCTGTTCCTGGATCCGCAGGGCGGTGCCTTCGCGGTGCACGAGCTGCCACGCGCCGCGAGCGCGCCGAAGCCGGCCGCGCCCCCCAAGGCGGTGCCGGCGGCGAAGCCGGCCGCGGCGGCCGCGTCCGCACCGGCCCCTCGCCGGAAGGCTGCGGTCAAGGTGGCGGCCAAGAAGGCGGTGCGCCGCAAGAAGGCCGTCAAGCGCCGCACGGCACGCAAGGTGGCCCGCAAGGTCCGCCGCGCGACGCGCAAGGTGCGTCGCGTCACGCGCAGGGTGCGTCGCGCCGCGCGCAAGTCAGCCGTGCGCCGCGGCGTGAAGCGGCGGGTCGCACGCCGCAGCGTGCGCCGCGCCAAGCGCGTGGTACGGCGCGCGAAGCGCGTGGTGCGCCGCCGCCGTCGCTGAAGCCGCCGCCGGGCGGCGCCCGCCGCCCGGCGCATTCCGCGCGCTCTAGCGGTTCTCGGCCTCCGCGTCGCGGCGCGCCTGCGCCGCCGCATCCTCGGCCGCCTGCACCTGCGCGTGCACGCGCGCCTCGGTCGCGCGCGCCTGCGCGGCCTGCTGCACCTCAGCCGCGCCGCCGGTGGCGCCGCCGACATCCGCGCCGCAGCCCGTGAGCGCGAGCGGCAGCCCCAGCAGCAATACCCTACGCAGCACGTGCGGCCCTTCCGATCGAGCGCCCCGCCCGGGCGCGCCCGCTACCCTACACCCGCGCGGGTGCGGTGCAACATGAGCCGAGGATCGTGGCACACTGCCGCCATGGCCCGACACACCCCGATGGCCCTGGCTGCCGCAGCACCGGCGCGCGTGCGGCGCGGTTACTTCGAGTGCCGCTACGGACAGCTGCACGTGCATCACGCGATGGCGCCGGGCGGCGGCTTCGAGGAAGGCACGGCGCTGCTGTGCCTGCACGAGTGCCCCGGTTCCGGGCGCGCGTTCGCAGCCTTCGCCGCCCTGGCCGGGCGCGACCGCTCCGTCTACGCCCCGGACCTGCCGGGGTTCGGGGAGTCCGACCCGCCGCCCGCCAGCGCCACGCTGCCCGAGTACGCGCTCGCACTGGCAGACTTCGTCGACACCATGCGACTGCGCCGCGTGGACGTGCTCGGCGTGCGTGGCGGCGCCGCGCTCGCGCTCGAACTCGCGCTCGCCCGGCCAGAGCAAGTCGGGCGTGTCGTGCTCGCCGCGGCCCCGCGCGCCGGCAGCGACGCCGCCGCGTTGCGTGAGCTGCCCGAGGGGCAGCGGCCCCTGGCACAGGCAGTGCTGCCGGCGCGCGAGCGGCTCGCGCGTCTCAAGGCCAGGCTCCTGGTACTGCGTCCCCAGGACGAGGCGCCGGAGGTGACGGCGCGGCTGCGCGAGGCGCTCCCGGCGGCACGCCCGCAGGAGCTTGCGGTCAGTGCCCGGGACATACCGGGGGAGGCGGCGCCGCGGCTGTTCGAGGCCGTGCGCGAATTCCTGCGCGGCTGAGGCCGATTTTCGCGATTCCCCTCACACATTTACCGCCGCGCTTGCGGGATGCACCGGTGGCGGCGCTACACTTTTTCGTTGCGTTTTATGGCTAATTCATCCGGAACACCGATGAGTTCGAGTTCGCTCACGTCGCCGCCGGTAACGGCTGAGGCGGACCTGGACAGCACGGCTGAGCTGCCGGTGCTGGATCCACCGAGCGCGGCGGCCGAACCCGAGGCACATACTTCCACCGACACCTGGGCGGCGCTGCCGCAGCTGCGGCCCGAGGGCGAGCCGCAACTGCAAGCCGCGCTCGAGCGACTGTCGGGCGAGCTGCGCGTGGCGCAGCAGCTGATCAACACCAAGGGCGATCGCATCCGCGAGCTCGAGCAGGAGCGCGAGGAAGCGCGTGCCGCGCTCGCGGCCGCCGAGGAGCGCGCCGTCAGCGCGCGCGCGGCCGCCGAGCGCCAGCAGGCAGCCCTCGCCGAGCAGGCCCAGCAGCTCGCGCAGCTCACCCAGGCGCGCCTCGCCTCCGAGCAGCATGCCGCGGCACTGGCGGCGGAACTCAGCCACGTGCGCGCCGGCGGGCAGAGCACTAGCGAACAGCTGGCCGCGCTGCGTGGCGCGGCCGAGCAGCGCGCGGCGCAGCTCGACGCCGAACTCAAGCGCCTGCAGCTCGCGGCCACCCGCCACAGCGCCGAGTTCGCCGAGCTGACGCAGGAACGTACCCAGGGCGCACAGCGCATCCGCGAGCTCGAGGTGGAGCTCACCGGCGCCCGGGGCGAGGCGGCCGCCGCCGGAGTGCGCGCCACGCAGCTCGAGCAGCAACTGCGCGAGGCGGAACGCGCCACGGCGGCCCGGCAGGCGGCGCAGCAGGCGGAGGAAGCGAGGCGCGGCGTGCGGGAGCGCGCCCGCGCCGCGCACCTCGGCGGGATCATGCACGACCTGCACGCCGAGCGCTCGCGGGCCGCCGCCTGCCTCGAGTCGCTGCAGACCCTGAGCGTGCGCCGCAGCCTCCTCGAGGAGCAGGTGACAGAACTGCACGATGAGGCGCAGGCGCGCGGCCGCGACCTGGCGCGCATCGCGCAGGAGCTCGTCATGAGCGAGCAGCGCGTGCGCGACCAGGACTCCGAGCTCAAGCAGCGCGCCGGGCAGGTGGCGCAGCTGGAGCGGCGGCTGGCCAGCTCCACGCGCGAGCTCGAGGAGCGCGAGGCGCAGCTGCAGACCGCGCAGCGCGACAGCCGCACGCTCGCCGACAGCGTGCAGCGCCTGCAGGCGCAGCTCGAGGCCAGCGGCGAGCGCGTGCGCGCCCTGAGTGTGGTGGCCGAGCAGCACAACTTCACCGAGACCCAGCGCAAGGGCGAGCTCAGCCGCCTGCTGAACGAGCGCGTGCAGCTGACGAGCGAGCTTGAGAGCGCGCAGGCGCAGCATGCCGCCCTGGCGACGCGCTGCACCGAGCAGGAGCAGGCGCTGGCGCGAGAGCGCGCCCGCACCGGCGAGCTCGAGGGCCTGCTCGCGGCCGAGAAACGCCGCGGCGAGGAGCTCGACGGCGAGCTCACCGCCCTGCGCCGCGAGATGGACGCATGGACCGACACGCTGCAGAGCGTGCACCGCGAGCGCGGCAGCTATCAGGCCAGCCTGAGCGCGCTCGAGGAGCGCATTCACGAGGCCGAGCGCCGCAGCGCCGAGGCGCGCGCCGAGCTCACCGAGGCGCAGGCCGAGGCGCGCGGCCACGCCGCGCGCGTGCGCGAGCTCGAGTCCGACCTGACCGCCGCCGAGGACACCGTGCACCGGCTCGAGTCCGCCGCGCGCAAGAGCGGCGCGCGCGTCGAGGAGCTGGAAAAGGCCCAGCAGCACTGGCGCAACACCTTCGAGGAGGCGCGCCAGAACCTCGCCGACATCCCCGCGCTGCCGCGCGGCGGCGCGCGCGGGCCGGAGCCGGCCGAATCGGGCGTGGCGCTGCCGGATGGGGCGGTGCGCCTGCTGATCTGCAGCGTCGACGGCCGCGAGGTGGTGCACGTGCTCGGGCGCAAGACCAGCGTCGGGCGCACGCCCGACAACGACCTGCAGATCGACGCCAAGTTCATCAGCCGCCACCACGCGGTGATCCTGGCCGGTCCCGCGCAGACGATCATCGAGGATCTCAACAGCACCAACGGCGTGCAGGTCAACGGGCGGCGCATCACCCGCCAGGCGCTGGTCGACGGCGACGTGGTCGCGATCGGCCGCCAGCAGTACCGCTTCGCGGTGCGCCGGAGCGAGAAGCGCTGACAGCCGCGCCCCCGGCCCGCTAAGCTTTCGCCCTGCCGGCAGCTTCGCGGAACACCAGCGGTGGCCAGTCCCTACATCGAGAGGATCCTCCGGGCACGCGTCTACGACGTCGCCATCGAGTCACCGCTCGAGGGCGCGCCGCGCCTGTCGCGCCGGCTCGGCAACGAAGTGCTGCTCAAGCGCGAGGACCTGCAGCCGGTGTTCTCCTTCAAGGTGCGCGGGGCCTACAACCGCATCGCGCACCTCTCGGAGGCGGCCGCGCGGCGCGGCGTGGTGTGCGCCTCGGCCGGCAATCACGCCCAGGGCGTGGCGCTCGCCGCGCGCCGCCGCGGCATCCCCGCCCTGATCGTGATGCCGCAGACCACCCCGCACATCAAGGTGCAGGCGGTGCTGGACCTCGGCGCCGAGCTGGTGCTGCACGGGGATGACTACGACAGTGCCTTCGAACACGCGCTGCAGCTGGCGCGCGAGCGCAGCCTGGTGCTGGTGCATCCGTTCGACGATCCCGACGTGATCGCCGGGCAGGGTACGATCGCGGTGGAGTTCCTGCGCCAGTGCGGCGGCAGCCTGGATGCGGTGTTCGTGCCGGTCGGCGGCGGCGGCCTGATAGCCGGCATCGCGGTGTACGTGAAGTACCTGTACCCGCAGGTGCGGGTGATCGGCGTCGAGCCGTACGATGCCGCCGGCATGTACGAGTCGCTGCGCACCGGGCGGCGCGTGACGCTGGAGCGCGTCGGCATCTTCGCCGACGGCGTGGCCGTCAGGCGCGTGGGCGAGGAGACCCTGGCGCTGTGCCGCGGCAGCGTCGATGAGATCGTGCTGGTGGGCACGGACGAGATCTGCGCCGCGATCCAGGACGTGTTCGAGGACACCCGCTCGATCGTCGAGCCGGCCGGGGCGCTGGCGGTCGCGGGCCTGAAGAAGTACGTGGCGCGCGAGGGCTGGCGTGGCAAGCGCCTGATCGCCATCAACAGCGGCGCCAACATGAACTTCGACCGGCTGCGGCACGTGGCCGAGCGCGCCGATCTGGGCGGCGCGCGTGAGGCGCTGCTGGCGGTCGTGATCCCGGAGCAGCCGGGCAGCTTCCTGCGCTTCTGCGAGGTGATCGGCCAGCGCAGCGTCACCGAGTTCAACTATCGCTACGCCGGCCCGGAGAGCGCGCAGATGTTCGTCGGCCTGGCGCTCAGCCAGGGCCAGGCGGAGAAGGAGGCGCTGCTGCAGGGGCTACGCGCCGCCGACTTCCGCGTCACCGACATGAGCGAAGACGAGATGGCGAAGCTGCACGTGCGCTACATGGTCGGCGGCCACGCGCGCGGCATCGCGCACGAGGTGCTCTACCGCTTCGAGTTCCCGGAGCGCCCCGGGGCGCTGCACCGCTTCCTGCAGGCGATCGGCACGCGCTGGAACATCACGCTGTTCCACTATCGCAACCACGGGTCGGATCACGGGCGCGTGCTGGCCGGCATCCAGGTGCCGCCGGCCGAGCGCGCCGACTTCCTGCTGCACCTGAACGAGCTGCACTACCCGTACGTGGAGGAGAGCGCCAACCCCGCGTACCGCATGTTCCTCGGCACCTGAGCGCGCCTCAGGCCGCCGGCTGGCCGCTCTCGGCGAGCCACTCGCGCCACACCGCCAGCAGCACCGCGAGGATCACCGGGCCGAGGAACAGGCCGACCAGGCCGAAGGCCGCCAGGCCACCGAGCACGCCGAACAGCACGATAAGGAAGGGGATCTGCGCACCGCGGCTGATCAGCAGCGGGCGCACGAAGTGATCGGTCCAGAACAGCACCAGCGCGCCCCAGATCAGGACGCCGGCACCGGCGGCCGTGTGGCCGGTGAGGATGAGCCAGCCGCCGACCCCGCCCCACAGCAGCGGCGTTGCGAACGGGATGACCCCGCACAGCGTGGTGAGCGCGGCGAGGAAGATCGGCGCGCTGAGGCCGGCCGCCCAGTAGCCAAGCCCCGCGAGCACGCCCTGCAGCAGCGCCGTGAGTCCGAGCCCATAGATCACCGCCTTGACCGTCTGGCCGATGGCGGCGAGGTAGTTGTCGACACGCGGCCCGAGCACCTGCTCGAGCGCGCGCTGCACCTGCGCGGCGACGCGCTCGCCGCCGCGGAACACGAAGAACAGGCTGAGCACGGTCAGGCCGAGCTTGACGGCGTTGCGCCCCACGTCGCCCAGCACGCGCGCCACCTGGTCGAAGGAGCGGTCGGTAATCTTGCGCAGCTCCATGCCGAGCGCGTGCGGGTCCTGCGCCACACGCTCGCTGAGATCGCGCAGCTGCTCGCCGATCCAGGGGAGCTTGAGCACCGCCGGCGGCAGGGAGACCGCGCCGCCGGCGAACAGGATCTGCGCCTCGTGATAGGTGCGCACCAGCTCGATGCGCAGCACCACCGCGAGCCAGGCGAGCGGCACGATCACCGCCGCCGACACCAGCACGGTCATGATGAGGGCCGCGAGGTTGGCGCGCCCGGCGCTGCGGCGCAGCACCCAGACATGGGCCGGCCAGCTGACGTAGCCGAGGATCGCCGCCCACACGATCGGCACGATGAAGGGGGCGATGACCTGCACGCCGAGCAGCACCAGCCCGCCGAGCAGCGCCACGGTGAGCAGCCGCCGCAGCCACGGGGCGGATACGAAGTCTTCCATCGGCTCGGTCTCCTTCTGCGACTCCGCGCTACAGGCCCACGCGCTCGGAGGCGAACATCGAGAGCGTCAGCAGCGCGCACGCCCCCACCGCCTGCGCGCGCCTGAGCCCCAGGTAGGCGCCCGGCAGCTGCGCGCCGAGCACGCGGTGCTCGTACAGCCAGAGCGTGCCGCTGCCCACGACGAGCAGCGCCAGGGCGCGCTGGCCGCCGATGAGCAGCGCGGCCGCCGCCGCTGCCGCCGGCAGCAGCGCACCGCACAGCAGGCGCGTGCTCCAGGGCAGGCGCGCCGCAAGCGCCAGCCCCCAGTGCACCGCGCCGCCGGAGGCAAGCAGCACCGCCCCCCAGGCGATGGCGAGCCGCTGCGCGAGTTCGCGGGTGCCAGCATCGCCACCGAGCGCGATGCCCGCCAGGCCCGCACCGAGCGGCAGGAGCGCCAGGTAGGCGGGCCATTCCGGGATCTCGCCCGCCGGCGGCGCGTCGCGGTCCGTCATGTTGGATCGATGATGCCACGCACGGCGCACGCCGGGCGGCTCTTGACGGGGGTGGACCCGCGCAGGCAGGCTTCGCGCCTCGTGAGGTGACCGCGGCAGCGCGCGCCGGCCAATGGCTGTGACCGGGCGCGACTGCACGGAGAAACGGGAAGTCCGGTGAGGTTCGACCAAGACCGGCGCTGCCCCCGCAACGGTAACCGAGAGCGGCGGATCACATGAGCCACTGCGCCCATACGGGCGCGGGAAGGCGATCCGCCCGGAGGGTGTGACCCTCCAGCTCGGGAGCCCGGAGACCGGCCTCGCGTAACACCGATGGGCGTCGCGGCGGGCGATGCGGGTGGGCGGTCATCCGGCTCCCGGCTCGACCGCCACCAGCCTCCGCACGGCACGCGCCCACGGGCACGGGTGGTGCAACTTCAGGAGCTGGATCCATGAGGACGATTGAACTGTGCGCGCGGCGCGCCCTGCGCCGCCTGCGGCCTTTCCCCCTGTTGATGCTGCCGGCTGCCGTGCTCGCGGCTGATCCGGGCGAGCTGCAGACCGTGGTGATCAGCGCCACCAAGGTGCCGACGCCGGTCCTGGAGCTCGGCAGCAGCATCAGTGTCGTGACCGCCGCCGACATCGAGGCGCACCAGGACCGCACCTTTCCCGAGCTGCTGAGCAAGCTCCCCGGCCTGAACGTGGTGCAGACGGGGGGGCCGGGCGGGGTGACCTCGGTGTTCATGCGCGGCACCAACTCCAATCACACCAAGGTGCTGCTCGATGGTGTCGACCTGAGCGATCCGAGCAACTCCACCGGCGCCTTCGACTTCGGCCAGCTGCTGACCCAGGACATCGAGCGCGTCGAGGTGCTGCGCGGACCGCAGAGCGGGCTGTACGGGTCGGACGCGATCGGCGGCGTCATCAACATCGTCACCAAGGCCGGCAGCGGGCCGGGCCAGCTCAAGGGCTTCCTCGAGGGCGGCAACTTCGACACCTTCAACCAGGCCGGCACGCTCTCCGGGGCGCTGGATGCGTTGCACTACAGCGCCAGCGTCGCGCACTACCATGCCGGCTCCGTGCCGGTGACGCCGCTCGAGCTGCTGCAGTCGGGCGAGGCGCGCAACGACGACTACGACGACAACCTGACGCTCTCCACCAAGCTCGGGTTCGACGTGAACGAACACTTCGACCTCGGAGTCGTGGCGCGCTACAGCGACATCGCGCTGCGCACCACCGGCGAGGAGTTCGTGTTCGTGCCGCCCGCCAGCTTCGCGGGCTTCCCGGCGGCCGAGCAGACCACGGCGGACACCCAGGAGTACCTGACGCGCCTGAGCGCGCACGGCAGCTCAGCGAACGGCTTCCTCGAGCAGACGCTCGGCCTCGCCTACTCGCACGATCGCACCTCGACCGTGGACCCCTCCAGCGGCGCGAGCGTGAACACCGGCGCGCGCCGCAAGGCGGACTACCAGGCGAACCTCAAGTTCGACCCGAAGACGACGCTGGTGCTCGGCGGCGAGTACGAGCGCGATTCCATCGAGGCGCCGATCAGCGCCGACGTGCACGTCAGCGCCGGCTACGCCGAGCTGCAGTCACAACTGAGCACGCACTGGTACACCGCGCTCAACGTGCGCTATGACGACAACAGCCGCTTCGGCAGCAAGGTGACTTACCGCTTCGCACCCGCGTGGCTGAACGAGGCCACCGACACCAAGCTCAAGGCCTCCGTCGGCAGCGGCTTCAAGGCCCCGACCCTCAGCCAGCTGTACCAGGACTTCCCGCCGTTCTTCTTCGCCAACCCCAACCTCAAGCCCGAGACCAGCACCGGCTGGGATGCCGGCCTCGAGCAGGGTTTCGCCGCGGGCACGCTGCGCATCGGGCTCACCTGGTTCGACAACCGCATCCACGACCTGATCACGACCGACCCGATTACCTTCGCCACCTACGCCAACGTCGGCCGTGCCACCACGCAGGGCCTGGAGAGCTTCATCGAGTACCACCCGCTGCCGCAGCTGACGCTGCGCCTCGATTACACCTACACCGAGGCGACCGATGAGCAGAGCAACGAGGAGCTGCTGCGTCGGCCGAAGAACCGCGGCAACTTCGATGCGACCTGGCAGATCAGTAGCGCCTGGCAGGCGACGCTCGACCTGCTGAGCGTCGGCACCTGGGTGGACGGCAACCGCGACTTCTCGATCCAGCGGCTGGATGCGCCCGGTTACACGGTCGTGAACCTCGCCACCGGCTACCAGATCACCCCGCGGCTCGGCGTGCTGGCGCGCGTCGACAACCTGTTCAACCGTCACTACGAGAATCCGGTCGGCTTCCTGCAGCCGAGCATCGGGGCGTACGCCGGCGTGAACTTCAAGCTGTGAGGCGCGGCGCGCGCAGGCAGGGGGCCACGCCGCGCGGGCGGCGGGGGAGGGTGCTAGGCTTCGCCGCAGCATGAGCGCCCAGGAGCCGACCCCCGCACCCAGCCGCATGCCCAGCGAGAGCGAGCGCACCTGGGCGATGCTCGCGCACCTCGCGGCGCTCGCCGGGATCGTGGTGTGGCTGGTGGGTGCGATCCTCGGGCCCCTTGCCGTGTGGATCGCGCGTCGCGACGAGTCGGAGTTCGTCGCCGAGCACGCGCGCGAGGCGCTGAACTTCAACATCACGGTCGCGATCGGCGCCGTGATGTGCGGGCTGCTGATGCTGGTGTTCATCGGCTTCATCCTCGGCGCCGCGCTCTTCATCGCCTGGCTGGTGCTCACCCTCATCGCCGCGATCAGGGCCAGCGAGGGCCAGCATTACCGCTACCCGGTTTCCCTGCGGCTCGTTAAGTAACTGATTACATTTATCTTTTGAGTCTGCTTGCGTGCATAGCTGTACGAATATACAGTCAGCTCTCATGCGCAGGACGCTCATCGGACCACAGTCTTTCAAGGGGCACGCGGCGCTCTCGAATCCGCCCGGACGCTTCGACAAGCAGCGGCTCGAGTCGATCGACGACGGGTGGTTCGTCGATGAGTCGCCGGAGAGCATCCCGACCACGCTCGAGCCGGATCGCGCGCGCGAGGTCATCACGACCAACGACTCCCCGGACATCGGGTTCGATCAGTCCATCAATCCCTATAGGGGATGCGCAACAGCATGTGTCTATTGCTATGCGCGCCCCAGTCACGCTTACCTCGGACTCTCGCCGGGACTCGATTTCGAGACGCGGCTCTTCTACAAGGACAACGCCGCGGCGGTGCTGGAGCAGCAGCTCGCAAAGCCGGGGTATGTGTGCAAGACGATCATGCTCGGCGCCAACACCGATCCCTACCAGCCGGTCGAGCGTCGCATGAAGATCACGCGCTCGATTCTCGAGGTGCTGCTGCGCACGCAGCACCCGGTGAGCCTCATCACGAAGCACGCGCTCGTGCTGCGGGACCTCGACCTGATCGAGCCGCTCGCACGCCAGGGCCTCGCCAGCGTTGCAGTGAGCGTCACCACGCTCGACAACGAGCTCAAGCGCACGCTCGAGCCCCAGGCGGCCGCGCCGCTTGCGCGCCTGCGGACGCTGAAGGAGCTCAACGCCGCCGGCGTTCCCACGATGGTCATGGTGGCGCCGGTGATCCCGGCGGTGAACGACGCTGAAATCGAGGCGATCCTCGAGGCGTGCGCGGCAGCTGGGGTGCGCCACGCCGCCTACGTGCTCCTGCGCCTGCCTTACGAGCTCAAGGAGCTGTTCCGCGAATGGCTCGAGAAGCACTACCCGCAGCGTGCCGCGCACGTGATGTCACTCATCCGGGACATGCGCGGCGGACGCGACAACGACCCGAGCTTCGGCACGCGCATGCGCGGCACCGGGCCCTACGCCGAACTGCTGCGCCGGCGCTTTCACGTCGCCTGCAGGCGCTTGGGGCTCAACAGCACGCCGCGCGCTGCATTGCACACAAACCGCTTCATTCGCCCCGTCCAGTCCGGGCCGCAGCTGAACCTCGGACTCTAAACTCTGTCTGAGACTCGGCGCGGGCCGCGCCGTGCCGGCCGGTGGCATACTAGATGACCGTTGCGCGTGCCACCGCGCTATAAGAGGTCTGACTGCAGCCCGGCCGTTCGAGCGGCCTCACGCCCCGATGAACGACGTCGCCAAAGCCAATAACGGGCACCCGTTGAAGACGCGCTTCCTGCTGCGCGAGCGCATCGGTGTGGGCGGGCAGGGCGAGGTGTGGCGCGCCTTCGACCCGGAGCGCAACGCCGACGTCGCGCTGAAGATCCTGCACCCGGCTCCCGGGCGCAGTGCCGCCGCCTGGGTGGCACTGGTGCACGAGCACGAGAGTGCCAGCCGCCTCGAGCACCCCGGGGTCCTGCAGGTCTATCCGCCCGAGCGCGAAGGCAGCACGTTCCTGCTGCCGATGGAACTCGCCGCCGGCGGTGACCTCAAGCGGCTGCGCGGCGCCGGCTACCTCACCATCGTCCCGGTGCTGATCGAGGTGGCGCGCGCGCTCGAGCACGCGCACGAGCGCGGCGTGGTCCATCGCGACCTGAAGCCCGGGAACGTGCTGTTCGATGAGCGCGGGCGCGTGAAGCTCGCCGACTTCGGCATCTCCGGCAACACGCTCGATCCGGGAACGGACGCCATGGTGCGCGGCCTGTCGCCCTTCACGGCGAGCCCGGAGCAGCTGCGCGGCGAGCCGCCGCGCCCGGCGGACGACATCTATGGGCTGGGGGCGCTCGCCTACGAGCTGCTGTCGCGCTATCCGCCGCACTATCCGCACTTCGATGCCCAGCGGGTGCAGCAGGAGCCGGTGCCGGCGCTGGTGCCGACGCAGCAGATCCCGCCGCAGCTGGCGAACCTGATCGCCAAGATGCTCGCCAAGGACCCGCGGCGGCGGCCGGCGAACATGCGCGACGTCATCGACGAGCTCGAGGCCTCGCTCAACGACACGCTTACCTTCGATTTCGACAGCGAGCCGCCGGAGATGGCGGCCAACGAGACCGTGCCGCCGCAGGAGCGCCTGGCGAGCGCGCCGCCGGCGGCGCCCCCCGCGCCGGAGCCTGCCCCGCGCACCGTCGAGCCGATCCGGGTCGCCCCGAAGGCGCAGATCGACGGTCCGGCCCTCTGGGAAGAGGTGCGCGCTGCGGCCCGGCCGCGCGAGGAGCTCGCGCCCATGCGCAGCGGCGCGCCCCGCGTGCTGCTGCTCCTGCTGCTGCTCACGGCGGCCGGGTTCGCCGCATACCGCTACCTGCCGAGCTGGCTGCCCGGTACCCTGACCTCGCGCCCCGCGGGCGCGCCGAACATGGCGGGCACCGTGGATGCCAGCGCCCGCGCCCGCCTGCAGGCCGACCGCATCCTCTTCGAGCAGCGACTGAGTGCGCTCGAGAACCGCGGGGCGGCGGAGTGGGGCGGTACGGACTTCGCGACCCTGAAGGCCACGGCGGCCGAGGCGGCCGCCGCCGAAGATGCGGCGAGCGTGACGCGCGCCGACCGGCATGTCCTGCAGGGCGGCGCGCTGCTGGATGCGCTGGAGCAGGCGGCACCCGCGGCGCTGGCGGCACAGCTGACCGCGGGAGACCGCGCGGTGGCCGATGGGCAGCGCCGCCTCGCGTTGGAAGCCTACGGGCTCGCCCTGCGCATCGCGCCCCGTGACGAGCATGCGCTCGAGGGCGAGGCGCGGGCACGCGCTCTGCCGGAGAAGCCTCCGATCAGCGCCGGCGTACCCGCCAGCCCCGCGCCCGCGGCACCGGCGCCCTCCGCCACCCCCGCGGGAGCTTCCGCTTCTGTCCCGGCACCCCCGGGCACGGACAGCCCGAGCGCCTTCGGGGAGGATCGCTACGCCAAGGCCGCCGGCGAGGGCTACGCGGCGCTCGGCGCCGGGCGGCTGGAGGAGGCGCGCGCCGCCTTCGAGCGCGCCCGCGCCCTGCGGCCGAACGGCCGTGAAGCGAGTGACGGCCTCAAGCGCGTCGATGCGGCGCTGCATGCGCACGGCTTCGGGACGTTGCGCACGCGCGCCGAGGATGCCGAGGCGGACGAGCGCTGGGACGATGCGCTCAGCGCCTACAGCAGCATCCTGCGCAGCGACGCCTCGCAGGAATTCGCCCAGGCGGGACGCGACCGCGCCCGCGCGCGCCTCGACCTGCAAAACTCCTTACAGGCGCTCATCGACCGCCCGGACCTGCTCGCCGCCTCCGATGCGCGCAGCCAGGCGGCCACGCTGCTGCAGAGCGCGCAGCAGGTGAGCAATCCCGGGCCGGAGCTGCGCCTGCAGATGGCGCGCGTCGCCGCGCTGCTGCCGGAGTTCGAGCGGCCCGTGCGACTGGCACTGGTCTCCGACGGGCTCACGCAGGTGACCGTCAGCGGGGTCGGCAGCTTCGGCGGCTTCACGCATCGCGACGTCGACCTGAAGCCCGGTCGCTACACCCTCATCGGCACGCGCGACGGCTACCGCGACGTGCGCCGCGACGTCAGCATCAGCCCGGGACAGACCCAGACCGTCAACGTCAGCTGCTACGACCCGCTGTGAGGCAACGCGCCCGCCGCGCGCTCACTTGCCGCCGCCCGGCCGCACTCCTTAAGCTAGCCGCAAAACCAACACCGTTTGTGGCGCGGTGAATGCGATGGCCGACGGGGATACCAGGATCGTCTTGCTTGCCGGGGCGAGCGGGCTGACCGGTCAGCATGCGCTCGAGGCGCTGCTCGAGGCCGCCGACGTCAGCCGCGTGATCGCCGTGTCGCGCCGTCCGCTCGGGCGCGAGCACGCCAAGCTCGCCAACCGCATCGTCAAATTCGACGCGCTCGAGGCGCAGCTGAAAGGCGTGCAGTGCGATGCCGCGCTGTGCTGCCTCGGCACCACCATCCGCCAGGCCGGCTCGCAGGATGCCTTCCGTGCCGTCGACGTGGACACCGTGCTCGCCTTCGCCCGCACCGCGAAGGCCGCGAATGCGCGCCGCTTCGTGGTGATCTCGAGCGTCGGCGCGGACCCGCGCTCGCGCAACTTCTACCTGCGTACCAAGGGCGAGATGGAGGAGGAGCTCGCGCGGCTCGGCTTCGAGTCCCTGGACATCCTGCAGCCCTCGGTCCTGCTCGGCTGGCGCCGCGAGATGCGCCCGCTCGAGCTGCTGGCCACCCTCGGCATGCCGCTCCTGAACCCGCTGCTCGGCGGCTCCTACCAGGATTACCGCGCGCTGCCGGCGCGCACCGTGGCGGCGGCGATGCTCGGGGCGCTGCGCTCCGGGCGCCGCGGCCTGCAGCGCTACACCTGGGCCGGCCTGCAGGCGCTCGCCCGGGTGAGCAGCCCGCGGCCGCGCCAGATGCCCCCACCCAAGGCCCCGGCCCGCGCACGCTGAAGGCGCGCGCCGCACCGATGCGCCGGCTAGTCATGCGCCCCGGCGCGCTCGCCGTGGCGCTGGCACTCGTGCTCGCCGGCTGCGCGAGTGCACCGCGGCCCGCGCCCAGAACGCCCGCGGGTGCCGGGGACACGATCGCGAGCGTGGCGCTGGCGCTCATCGGCACGCGCTACGCCTTCGGTGGCGCGGATGCAGGCGGCTTTGACTGCAGCGGACTCGCCCTCTATGCCCACGAGCGCGCCGGGCTTGCCATCCCGCGCACCGCGGCCGCGCAGCAGCGCGCCGCGCGCCCCGTGCCGCTCGCACAGCTGCGCCCGGGCGACCTGCTGTTCTTCCGCCTCGGCGCGCACGGCATCGACCACGTCGGCATCTACGCCGGCGATGGCCGCTTCATCCACGCGCCCCACCGCGGCGTGGCCGTCACCGCGGCCGCGCTCGATGATCCGTACTTCGCGCAGCATCTGGTAAATGCGGGACGCTTCTGGGAAGGCGCAGCGTCGGCACCGTGAGACATAAGGAGCACGCCGCTGCGCCTGCGCGCGTACGCTGAGAGACTGAACACATTTCAGTACTTGACTCCAATCCGCGACGCTTTGACACTCTTCATTGCAGTGATAAGGGCAAACCCGTCGAAAGACGGGGACGCAAAGCCACCGGTCTAAAGGACGGGTTCCTATGACGGCGGGGCTGCCACGATCGCGCCAGGCGCGAGCGATGCAATCCCCCCCGTTGGCGAGCCCGCGGAGTTTGAGCACCGTGGTGGTCGACGTTTTCGCTTCGGGGAAGTTATGACAGCAACGCCCAACTTCGCTCCGGGCGCGCGCGGTGGCGACGCAGTGGATGCGCTCGCGCCGGCCGCCGGCACGGGGCCATTCGTGCTCAACCTGTGCTCCTCCACGACGCCCATGGCGCTCGCGCAGACCGATCTGCCGGAGCTCAAGCGCTTCAACTTCTTCGTCAGCCGCCGCTTCGAGGAAGGCCGCGAGCGCTTCCGCCTGCATATGGGTTACTTCGCCACGCTCGCCGAGGCCGAGGAATGGCTGAGCGTGGTGCGCGAGATCTACCCTGGCGCCTGGGCCGGCGAGGCCCCGGGCAGGAAGCTGCGCGAGCGCGCCACCGCCGAGCAGGCCGCGCAGGCCCGCCACGCCGCCGGGCCGCCGCCCGCGCCGCGTGGTGCGCCCGCCCCGGTTGCCATGCCGGCCGACCCCGGGCCGCCGGAGTCCCTGGCGGCGCGCGTGCCGGTGCTCAAGGCGGCCGCACCGCTCGCCCCGGCGGCCGCGCCGGCCAAGCCCATCGTGAAGGATCCCGCACCCGCCCGGCCGCCCGCCGCCGCGAAACCGGTCGTGGCCCCGAAGGCCGCTGTGGCGAAGCCGGCCGCACCCAAGCCGGCGGCGCCGAAGCCGGCGGCCGCGCACCCCGCGACTACCAAGGCCGCAGCCCCGAAGCCCGCACCGAGCGAGCCCGCGGCGCGCAGCGCCGCGCCCGCCCGCCCGGCTCCGGCGAGCGCCGTCGCAGCGCCCAAGGCGCCCGAACCAGCCCGCATGCCGGCGCGCACCAGCGCCGCGGCCGTCGCCCAGAATCTGCTCGATGCCGCGCCCGCCCCGGTGCGCGGCACGCTGAATGCCCCGAAGGCCGCCGTTGCCGGTGGCGAGACCACCCAGACCCGCGGCGTGTTCGCCGACTCGAACGTGCGTGAGGTGCTCAAGGCGCTCGGCGATGCCAGCGCGACGGGCGAGACGCGCCTGATGCGCGCACCGCTGCCGCCGCCTGCCGCGCCCCCCGCCCCGGTGGCGAAGGAGCCGGCGCCGCAGGCCCCGGTGACGCCGGCGCCGGACATCAGCGATACCCAGGTGCTGCGGCTCCTCGAGACCCGCCGCGCGGAAGGCAGCGAGGCCATCGACAGCTCACCGGTGCAGGAGCCTGCCCACGGGGCGATCCCGATGCTCAAGCCCGACGACACCGGCACGCGCGAGGCGCTCAAGAGCGCGGTCAGCAGCAACGCGCCGGTGCTGTTCGCCGTGCAGCTGCAGTGGTCGGTGCAGCCGGTCGAGCTGGACAAGGTGCCGCCGCTCGCCATCTTCAGTGCCTACACGCTCTACACCGTCGAGGGCAGCCGCGACGGGCGCAAGTGGTTCGGCCTGCGCCTCGGCTTCTTCAGCGATGCCATCTCGGCCAAGCAGGTCGCCCACTACGTGCGCTCGGAGTTCGCCTCGGTGGCGGTGGTGCCGGTCAGCGGGCAGGAAAAGGCGCGCGCCACGGACCAGGACCGCCAGGCCACCACGGTGGGCGCACCGGCCAGCCTGCGCGCCGCGCCGGCCGATGAGTTCAAGCTGATCGACGATGAGCCGGCGCGCGAGGAACTCGCCAAGCTCGCCGCCAAGGGTCCGGCCCCGGCAGCGGCGGTAGCCAAGCCGGCCGCCGTCGCTCCCAAGCCGACGGCCGCGCCCTCACTCACCGATGCCCAGGGTCGCAAGATACCCGGGCGCCCCGTGCCGAAGGTGGCCGTCGGCCGGGCGGTCACGCAGTCGCAGTCGCCACCGCAGTCGCCACCGCAGCCGCCACCGCCCGCGCGCCCGGCACGCGCCGGCGCCAAGGTCGGGGCGCGCGAGAAGCGCGGCCCGCAGTCTCTCGAGGAGACGCTCGAGATCCTGGGCGCGAGTCAGCTGTCGATCGATTCCGGCAGCGGCGAGACGCTCAACGACACGGGCGTACGCCACCTGCGCGTCGAGGTGCAGAAGAACTCGCCCTTCTCCAAGCTCCTCGAGCGCCTCAGCGAGCGGATGAAGAAGCCGTAGCGCTCGGTTCGAACTCCGCGAGCAGCCACTTGCGGTACGCCTCGAGGCTCATGTCGCGCCCGAGGAAATCGTGCACCAGTGCCCCCGCCGGACGCGTCGAGCCCGGAGCCAGCACCGTGTGCCGGTAGCGCATGCCGGTCGGCCCGCCGATCAGCTTGTGCGGGTCGAACTGCGCGAAGAAGTCGAGCGCGATCACCTTGTCGAGCACGTAGGTGTAGTAGTTGGAGCTGTAGCCGTTCAGGTGCGTGAACGAGGCCCAGAAGTGATCGCCGGGGTTGTAGGCGGTCGAGTTGTAGCGCTCGAACGCCTCCTTCCACACCGCATCGAAGTTCAGCTGCGCCGGGTCCGCGCTGTGGTAGTTGAGCGAGGCCGTGGCGTACATCAGCTGGCGCAGCTGGTCGCTGGAGCGCGGATAGGTGTCGGCGCGGGTCATGCGCTCGTACAGCTCGCGCGGCAGCACCTGCTGGGTCTGGTAATGCCGGGCGAAGGTGCTGAGCACGCCGTAGTCGTGGAAGAACTCCTCCAGCATCTGCGAGGGCGCCTCCACGAAGTCACCCTCGATGTTGAAGGCCCCCTGGCCGGCGAAGCGGTGCTGGCCGCCGATGATGTGATGCATCAGGTGCCCGAACTCGTGCAGGAACACCACCACGTCGCCGTACTGCATCAGGCCCGGGTCAGCGGCGATGCCGCCGGGGAAGTTGCACACCAGCGCACCGCGCGGCAGCTGGCGTCCCTCCACCCCCTGGTTGAGCGCCGAGGTCGAGAACCACTTGTCCTTGCCCTCGCGCGGGTGCATGTCGAGGTAGATCGTGCCGAGCTTGCGGCTGCCGTCGAAGACCTCGTACGTGGTCACCGAGGGGTGCCAGGTCTTAAGCCCCGCCACCGGCTTGATCTGCACGTGGAACAGGCGACCGGCCGTGTCGAGCACGCCGCGCTCCACTGCCGGGTAGGGGAAGTAGGGGCGCACGCTCTGCGAGTCGAAGTTGAACTTGGCGCGCCGGTACTGCTCCTGCCAGTAGCGCGCGTCCGCCGCCGGGATCTTCTTGATCGCCGGGTTCTTCTGCTGCACGAACGCGAGCAGCGCTGCGTCCTCGCGCGCGCCCGGCTCGCGCGTCGCCGTGTCCACCTGCTTGAGGAACTCCTTGAGCTTCGCCGGCGAGCCGATCATCTGGTCGGCCATGGCGAAGTCGGCCCAGGTGGCAAAGCCGAGCACGTGCGCCAGCTCGTGGCGCGCCTCGAGCAGGCCACGCAGGTTGTCGGTATTGGCGGGGTAGGCCACCTGGTGGTCCACCAGCCACAGCCGGTGGCGCAGGTCCTCGTTGTCGGCGAACTTCAGCGCCGGGTAGGCGTCCGGCGGATCGGTGGTGATCTTCACTTTGCCGCTGGCGTCGGGCTTGTGGCTGTCGAGGAAGTCCTGCGGCAGCCCGCCGAGCTGGCTCTGGTCGACGCTGATGCTGCGCACGTCATCGTGCACGGCGCGCTCGAAGGCCAGCCCGCGCTCGGTGATCTTGTCCTGCAGCGCCTTGATGCGCGCGCGCGTGGCCGCGTCCTTGTCGACGCCCGCCAGGCGGTACTCGAGCAGCGTGTGCTCCAGGTAGTGGCGCACGCCCGCATCCGCGGGCGCGGGCACGGCGGCCAGGGCGCGGTAGACCTCGGGGTTGAGGTTGAGGGCGGTGAGGGCGGCGCTGGCGCTCTGCGTGAGTGCCTGGGCCTTGTCGCGCAGCTCCTTGGTGGCACCGACGCCGTACAGCACCGAGGACTGCGCCTGCGCATCGTAAAGCGCGTCGTAGGCCTCGTCGTAGAGGGCGAGCGTGTTGTCCACGCTGCGCGCACCCTTGACCGCGAGCAGCCGTGCCACGGCGGCATCGGCGCGCTGCAGGCGCTGCTTCACCCAGCCCTCGAGGGCGGCCGGAGTGTCGCCGGCTTCCCAGGCCAGCACGGCCGGCGCAGCCGCAGCGGGCGGCGGCGCGGCCGCGAATGCGGCCCCGGGCAGCAGGGCGGCGGCGATCCACAGCGCACGGCAGTGCGCGCGCACGGGGCTGGAGGTCCGAGGCATGCGAGACTCCCTGAAGGCGGCGGCCGCGGGGGGCGGCCGGTGGCGTGCTTATTATCGCGGCGAGTCTAGCGCGAAGGGTGCGCGGATGCGCCATGGCGGCGCGGGCACGCGGTGAGGCGAGGGCACGTTCAGCGCTTGCCGAACAGCTCTTCGAGCGCCGCCCGCGCCGCATCCACCGCGGCGGTGTTCGGGGGCGTGTAGGCCTTGGGGCGCGGCTTGAAGTGGTCGCAGAAGTTGGCGTGGGCCTTGTCGCTGACTTCCTCGGCGGTGGGTTCGCGGCAGTGCTTGGCGACGCCGGTGTCGTAGTCGATGCACATGCGGCACACGTGCAGCTCCGCGCGACACTGCGGACACTCTTCCAGGCGCCGCAGCGGCAGCGTGAGGTCGGCGAGCGAGGCGCCGCACTTCCAGCACACCAGATCGTGGGCCATGGGCGGCGAGCCTACTACCTCTCACCCGGCGGCGGCGACCGGCAGCGTGCGCTCGCCGAGGAATGCCGCCAGCACGCGCCCGGTATGCGAGGCGCGCGCACGCGCGGCCACCTGCGCCGGCGTCCCCTGGGCCACGATGCGCCCGCCGCCGCTGCCGGCCTCGGGACCGAGGTCGATGATCCAGTCCGCCTCGGCCATGACGTCGAGGTTGTGCTCGACCACCACCGCGCTGTTGCCGGCGGCCACCAGGCGATGCAGCACCTGGGTCAGCTTCTCCACGTCCGCCATGTGCAGCCCGACGGTCGGTTCATCGAGCACGTACAGCGTGCGCCGCGGCCGGTGGCGCGCACCGGCGACGGCCTCATCGCGCACCTTGGCGAGCTCGGTGACCAGCTTGATGCGCTGCGCCTCGCCGCCGGAGAGCGTCGGGCTCGGCTGCCCGAGCGTCAGGTAGCCCAGGCCCACGTCCTGCAGCAGCTTCAGGGCGTGGTGCACGCGCGAGTGCGCGGCGAAGAAGCCGAGCGCCTCGTCCACGTTCATGGCCAGCACCTCGCCGATGCTCTTCTCGCGCCAGCGCACCGCGAGCGTCTCGGGGTTGAAGCGGGCCCCGCGGCACACGTCGCACAGCACCTTCACGTCCGGCAGGAAGCTCATCTCGATCGTCTTCACCCCCTGGCCCTCGCACGCCTCGCAGCGCCCACCGGCGGTGTTGAAGGAGAAGCGCGAGGTGCTGTGGCCGCGCATGCGCGCCTCGGTGGTGCCGGCGTAGATGCGGCGGATCTCGTCCCAGAAGCCGACGTAGGTCGCCGGACACGAGCGCGGCGTCTTGCCGATCGGGCTCTGGTCCACCTCGAGCACGCGCTCCAGGTGCTCGAGCCCCCCGAGCGCCGCGCAGCCGCTGAGCTCGCGCGCGGCGCGGCGGCGCCGGGCGCGCGGTGCGCCCGCGCCGAGCAGCCGGCGCAGGTTCGCATACAGCACGTCGCGGGCGAGGGTCGACTTGCCCGAGCCCGAGACGCCGGTGATCACCACCAGGCGGCCAAGCGGGATGCGCACGTCGGCGCCGCGCAGGTTGTGCAGCGTCACGCGCTTGAGCTCGAGGGCCGGGGTGCTGCGCTGCACGGCGCGCAGCGGCTGCGCCGGGTGCAGCAGCGGCTCGCGCAGGAAGCGCCCGGTGGTCGAGCGCGGGGTGCGCATCAGATCGGCGACGCTGCCGGCGGCCACCAGCTCGCCGCCGTGCACGCCCGCGGCCGGGCCGAGGTCGAGCAGGTGGTCGGCGCGGCGGATGGTGTCCTCGTCGTGCTCGACCACCACCAGGGTGTTGCGCGCCCCGGCGAGCGCGGCGAGCGCATCGAGCAGCACCGCGTTGTCGCGCGGATGCAGCCCGATCGTGGGCTCATCGAGCACGTAGCACACGCCCTGCAGGTTCGAGCCGAGCTGGGCGGCGAGGCGGATGCGCTGCGCTTCCCCGCCCGAGAGCGTGGGCGCGGCGCGGTCGAGCTCGAGGTAGCCGAGCCCGACGCGCTCGAGGAACCTCAGCCGCGCGCGGATCTCGGCCAGCAGGTCGCGCGCGATGGCGCGCTCGCGCGGCCCGAGGCGCAGGCGCGCGAAGAACTCCTGGCTCGCCGCCACCGGCTGCGCCGCCAGCGCGGCGATCGAGCGGTCGCGGAAGCGCACCGCGAGCGCGGTCGGATTGAGGCGCTGCCCGTGGCAGGCGCCGCACGGCGGCGGCTCGTGCGCGTACCACTCGTTCCACCAGATCTCCTCGCCCGAGTGCTCGGCCTCGAAGCCGGGGAGGGCGAGCCCGGTGCCGTAGCACTCCTCGCACCAGCCGTGCTTGGAGTTGAAGGAGAACAGCCGCGGGTCCAGGTCCGCGAAGCTGCGGCCGCAGTGCGGGCAGGCGCGCCGGGTGGAGAACACCGTGACGCGGCTCGCCTTCGCCGGCAGCACGTGCAGCACGCCCTTGCCGAAGTCGAGCGCCCGCGTCAGCGCGCCGCGCAGCTCGCCTTCCGCGCGGGCGCTCACCTCGAGCTCCGCCACCGGCAGCTCGATGGTGTGCTCGCTGAAGCGCGACAGGCGCGGCCAGGGGGCGCTCGGCTGCAGCTCGCCGTCGACGCGCAGCGCGCGGAAGCCCTTCTTGGCCGCCCAGCGCGCGAGCTCGGTGTAGTAGCCCTTGCGCGCCACCACCAGCGGGGCGAGCAGCGTGATGCGGCGGCCGCGGTACTCGCGCAGCAGCCGCGCGGCGATCGAGGCCGGGCTCTGCGGCTCGATGGCGACGTCGCACTCCGGGCAGTGCTGCGTGCCGAGTTTCACGTACAGCAGGCGCAGGAAGTGATAGATCTCGGTGAGCGTGGCGACCGTGCTCTTGCGGCCGCCGCGGCTGGTGCGCTGCTCGATCGCCACCGTGGGCGGAATGCCGAAGATCGCGTCCACGTCCGGCCGGGCCGCCGGCTGCACGAACTGGCGCGCGTAGGCGTTGAGGGACTCGAGGTAGCGGCGCTGACCCTCGTTGAAGAGGATGTCGAAGGCGAGCGTCGACTTGCCCGAGCCGGACACGCCGGTCACCACGGTGAAGCGGTTGCGCGGGATCTCGACGTCGATGCTCTTGAGGTTGTGCTCGCGCGCGTTGTGGATCAGCACCGCCGGGTGCGCCGCGCGGGTGGCGTAGCCCGCGCCGGCTTCCGCGACCGCGGGCAGCGCCGCGCTGCGCGACTCCTGGTAGGCGAGCAGCGCGCGTCCGGTGAAGGAGCGCGGCTCGGCGCACACCTGCGCCGGCGTGCCGGCGCAGACGATCTGCCCGCCGCGCTCGCCGCCCTCGGGCCCGAGGTCGATGATCCAGTCGGCGGCGCCGATGACGTCGAGGTTGTGCTCGATCACCAGCAGCGAGTGCCCGGCGACCAGCAGCTTGCGGAACGCGCGCAGCAGCTTGGCGACGTCATCGAAGTGCAGCCCCGTGGTCGGCTCATCGAACAGGAACAGCTTGCCCTTGTGGGTGGTGCTGGAGAGCACCGAGCCGGCCTGCGCCAGGTGGCCGGCGAGCTTCAGCCGCTGCGCCTCCCCGCCGGAGAGCGTCGGCACCGGCTGCCCGAGCTTCAGGTACTCGAGGCCCACGTCGGCGAGCGGACCCAGCCGTTGTGCCACCTCCGGTACGTCGGCGAAGAAGGCGCGCGCCTCGGTCACCGTGAGCTCGAGCACCTCGGCGATGTGCAGGCGCCGTCCGTCCGCGCCCTCGCGGCGGATGTCGAGCAGCTCGTCGCGGTAGCGGCGGCCATCGCAGTCGGGGCAGCGCAGGTACACATCCGAGAGGAACTGCATCTCGACGTGCTCGAAGCCGTTGCCGCTGCAGGTCGGGCAGCGGCCGTTGCCCGAGTTGAAACTGAAGGTGCCGGGGGTGTACTTGCGCTCCTGCGCGGCGGGCTCGGCCGCGTACAGCGCGCGGATGGCATCGAAGGCGCCGACGTAGCTCGCCGGGTTGGAGCGCGTGGTGCGCCCGATCGGGCTCTGGTCCACCATCACCACGTCATCGATCAGCTCCGCGCCGGAGAGCCCGTTGAAGCGTCCGGGCGCCTCCGTCGGGCGGCCCCGGTACTTCAGCAGCGCCGGGTAAAGCACGTCCTCCACCAGCGTCGACTTGCCCGAGCCCGAGACGCCGGTGACGCACACCAGGCGCTTGAGCGGGATGCGCACGTCGACGTCCTTGAGGTTGTGCGCGGCGGCGCCCTTGAGCTCGAGCCAGCGGTTCGAGCGTGCCTCGGCCACCACCGCACCGTCGGGAGCGGCGGCGGCGCGCTCGGGGGAGGGCTCGCGCGCCGGGGCGACCGAGCGCGCACCGCTCAGGTACTGCCCGGTGAGGGAGCGCGGCTGCGCGCGCAGCTCGCGCGGGCTGCCAAAGAAGACGATCTCGCCGCCGCGCTCGCCGGCGCCCGGGCCCAGGTCGAGGATGCGGTCGGCCTCGAGCATGATCTGCGGGTCGTGCTCGACCACGACCAGGGAGTTGCCGGCATCGCGCAGCCGCTTCATGACGCCGATGACGCGCAGCATGTCACGCGGGTGCAATCCGATCGAGGGCTCATCGAGCACGAACAGCGTATTCACCAGCGAGGTGCCGAGCGCGGTGGTGAGGTTGATGCGCTGCACCTCCCCGCCCGAGAGCGTGCGCGACTGCCGGTCGAGCGTCAGGTAGCCGAGGCCGACGTCGCACAGGTAGCGCAGCCGGGCGCGGATCTCATCCAGCAGCAGCGCCGTGGCCTCATCGAGCGGTGCCGGCAGGGTGAGCTGGCGGAAGAACTCGTGCACGCGCTCGACGGGCAGCAGCATCAGGTCATGGAGCGAGAGCCCCGGGAGTGCGGCAAGCTGCGCCTCACTCCAGCTGACCTCCGCCGGCCTGAAGCGCGCCGCGCCCGCGAGCGCCGCGGTGGCCAGTTGCGCCTCGCCGATGCGCCACAGCAGCGCCTCGCTCTTCAGGCGCGCGCCGGCGCAGGCCGTGCAGGGCGTGTAGGCGCGGTAGCGCGACAGCAGCACGCGCACGTGCATCTTGTAGGCGCGCGTCTCGAGCCAGGCGAAGAAGCGCCTGGCGCCGTACCACACCTTCTTCGACCAGGCGCCCTCGCCCTCGATGACCCACGCGCGCGCCTGCGCCGGCAGCTCGCGCCAGGGCGTGTCGAGCGCGATGCCGCGCAGCTTCGCGAACTTCTCGAGGTCCTCCTGGCACTCGGCGTAGGACTTGGTCTGCCAGGGCTTGATGGCCCCGCCGCGCAGCGAGCGCGTCTCGTCCGGGATCACGAGCCCGTAGTCGATGCCGATGGTGCGGCCGAAGCCGCGGCAGCTCTCGCAGGCCCCGAGCGGGGAGTTGAAGGAGAACTGCGGCGGGCTCGGCGTGCGGTAGGGCAGGTCGCACTCCGCGCAGTGCAGCTCGCTCGAGTAGCGCCAGGTGTCGCGCGGCTGCGCCGCGGCGCCCTCATCGAGCACCCGCACGCTCAGGCGGCCGCGGCCGACGCGCAGCGCGGCCTCGATCCCCTCCAGCACCCGGGCTCGCTCGGCGCCCCCGGCACGCAGGCGGTCCTGCACCACCTCGAGCGTGAGCGTCGGCGGCACGGCAGCGGCCTTGCGGCCGCGGCCGCGCGCCCGCGCGGCTGCCGGTGGCGCAGGGGGCTGGCTCTCGATGGGCTCGCCGAAGTAGCGCGTGTAGCCCTGCCGCTCGAGGAGCGTGCGCACCTCCTCGAGCGTGAAGTTCGCCGGCACCGGCACGGGGAAGGTGATGAGCAGGCGCGGGTCGCCGGCGGCACGGGCGCGCGCGCTTAAGTCCGCGTAGATGCTCTCGGCGCTGTCGGCGCGCACGGGCCGCGCGCAGCAGCGGCAGTAGAGGCTCGCGCTGCGCGCGAACAGCAGCTTCAGGTGATCGTTGAGCTCGGTCATCGTGCCGACGGTCGAGCGCGAGGTGCGCACCGGGTTGGTCTGGTCGATGGCGATCGCCGGCGGGATGCCGCTGATGGCGTCCACCTGCGGCTTGTCCATGCGCTCGAGGAACTGCCGCGCGTAGGGGGAGAAGGTCTCGACGTAGCGGCGCTGCCCTTCCGCGTACAGCGTGTCGAACACCAGCGAGGACTTGCCCGAGCCGGAGACCCCCGTCACCACCACCAGCTCGTTCAGCGGGATGTCGAGGTCGAGGCCCTTGAGGTTGTTCTGGCGTGCGCCGCGCAGGCAGATGCGGTCTGTTGAGGCGTCAGTCATTCCGTCCCCTATCCTGAGGGCATCCATGGAGCGCTTAAAGGGAAGCAAGACGCAGGCCTGCGGGAGTCTACTCGATCCGTGGCGCTCCGCCGGCGCGGCGCGCGGCGCGCGGGCGTGCAATCCAGTGCCGCCCAGCCCGGTCTACTGTATGCATGCGCGCCGCGGGGCGAGGGCTGCGCGTGGCGAAAAGCCAACTGCCCGGGCATTTACGCCGGCGGCGAGCGATAGGGGCGTACAATCCGGCGCGCCACACAGTCTTCTCACGAGGAGGTCGAATGAATTCCAAGACGTTATCCGGTGTCGCCCTGGCCGCGGCTGCGGCGGTGATGTTCTCGACGGCGGTGGTGAGCACCGCCAGCGCGGACGAAGCCAAGGTGAAGTGCGAAGGCGTGAACTCCTGCAAGGGCCAGTCGGCGTGCAAGAGCGCCAACAACGCCTGCAAGGGTCAGAACGCGTGCAAGGGCAAGGGATTCGTGCAGATGACCAAGGCGGAGTGCGACGCCGCCAAGGCCAAAGCCAAGTAAGGCGAGGAGGCGGCGCACCGGGCGCGCTCCGTGCGCCCGGTGCCGCTGCCGCATGCATGAACCCGCTCACGCAGCCCTCGCTCGGCTTCGGCCTCGGCCTGCGCGTGGATCATTACGAGGAGATCCTGCGCGCTGCCCCGGCGGTCGACTGGTTCGAGGCGCTCACCGAGAACTACTTGGTGCCCGGCGGCAAGCCGCTGCACTACCTGACGCGGGTGCGCGAGCGCTACCCGCTGGCGCTGCACGGCGTGTCGCTCTCGATCGGCAGCACCGCGCCGCTTGACCGCGGCTACCTCGAGCAGCTCAAGGCGCTCGCCGCGCGTATCGAGCCGGCGTGGGTGTCCGATCATCTGTGCTGGACCGGGGTCGCGAGCCGCAACACGCACGACCTGCTGCCCTTGCCCTACACCGAGGAGGCGCTGCGCCACATCATCGCGCGCGTGCGCACGGTGCAGGAGATCCTCGGACGGCGCATCCTGCTCGAGAACGTCTCCAGCTACGTGGCCTTCCGCGACTCCGCCCTGAGCGAGTGGCAGTTCCTCGCCGAGGTGGCGCGGGGCGCGGACTGCCTGCTGCTGCTGGACGTGAACAACATCTACGTGAGCAGCGTCAACCACGAGTTCGACCCGCACGAGTACCTTGCCGGCATACCTCCCGAGCGCGTGCAGCAGATCCACCTTGCCGGCCACGAAAACCACGGTGACTACCTGATCGACACCCACGATCACCCGGTGCCCGATCCGGTGTGGCAGCTGTACGCGGCGGCGCTCGCGCGACTCGGGCCCGTCGCCACCATGATCGAGCGTGACGATCGCATCCCGCCGCTCGCGGAGCTGGTGGCCGAGCTCGACGAGGCGCGCGCCATCGCAGGGCGCACGCTGCAGGCGCCGCTGGCGCGGCGCGCGGTGGGCGCGTGAAGCTCGCGCACCTGCAGCAGGACTTCCAGGACTACCTGCTGCACGGCACGGGCGCGGTGCGCGCCCACGTGCTCGGCAGCGCGCGCGTGGACGAGGACACGCGCCTCGGTATCTACGCGCACGCCTATCGCAGCCGCCTCGAGGAGGCCCTCTCGAGCAACTACCCCGCGCTCGCCAAGTTGCTCGATGCCGATTTCGCCGCGCTCGCCGACGCCTACGTGCGCACGCACGACTCGCCGTTCTTCTCGATCCGCTACTACGGCGATGACCTGGCCGGCTTCCTCGGCACGCGCGAGGAGTACGCCGGCGCGCCGCTGCTGGCGGAGCTGGCGCGCTGGGAGTGGGCCATGGGCGCGGTATTCGACGCCGCCGATGCCACCCCGCTCACCCAGGAGAGCCTCGCGTGCCTGCCGCCGGAGCGCTGGGCGCAGCTGCGCTTCGCCTGGCACCCGAGCGTCGCGCGGCTCGCGCTGCACTGGAATGCGCCGCAGATCTGGCGGGCGCTCACCGAGGAGACGCCGCGCCCCGCGGCCGCCTTCGCCGCGCAGCCGTGCCAGTGGCTGCTGTGGCGCCAGGAGCTCGGCAGCTACTTCCGCTCACTCCCCGAGGCCGAGGCGGCCGCCCTCGATGCGGCGCGCAGCGGCTGGCCCTTCGCCGAGCTGTGCGAGCTGCTGTGCGAGCAGCTCGGCGCCGAGCGTGCCGCGCTCGAGGCGGCGACCTACCTGCGCACCTGGGTGGCCGCCGGGCTGATCGTCGGCCTCGCCTGACGGGCGCGCGCGCCGAGCGCGCCGCGATTTCCGCGTACAATCGCGGCCATTCCCATGAGCGCACCGGCCTTCACCAACGTGCTGCAGCTGATCGGCAACACGCCGCTCCTGGCCGTGCGACGCCTGGACACAGGTCCCTGCGAGCTGTTCCTCAAGCTCGAGAACCAGAACCCCGGCGGCTCCATCAAGGACCGGGTCGGGCTCTACCTCATCGAGGCGGCCGAGCGCGCCGGCGCGCTCGCGCCCGGGGCGACGCTGATCGAGGCGACCGCCGGTAACACCGGCCTCGGGCTGGCGCTGGTGGCCGCGCAGAAGGGCTACCGGCTGCTCCTCGTGATCCCCGACAAGATGAGCCAGGAGAAGATCTTCCACCTGCGGGCGATGGGTGCCGAGGTGCTGATGACGCGCTCGGACGTGAGCCGCGGACACCCCGAGTACTACCGTGATCTCGCTGAGCGGCTGGCGCGCGAGACCCCCGGGGCCTACTTCGTCAACCAGTTCGGCAATCCCGCCAACGCTAAGGCGCACGAGGAGACCACCGCGCCTGAGATCTGGGCGCAGACGCAGCAGCGGCTCGATGCCGTTGTGTGTGGCGCCGGCACCGGCGGCACGCTCGCGGGACTCACGCATTTCTTCCAGCGCACCGCGCCGCAGGTGCGCCTGGTGCTCGCCGACCCGGTCGGCTCGGGGCTCGCGAGCTTCGCGCTCACGGGGCAGCTGCCCGCGCACATGACACCGTGGCTGGTTGAGGGCATCGGTGGGGACAGCGTGCCGCCGGTGGGGGACTTCTCGCGCGTCTCGCAGGCCTTCTCCATCCCGGATGCCGAGGCGTTTCGCACCTGCCGCGAGCTGCTCTTGAAGGAGGGCATCATCGCCGGCACCTCCACCGGCACGCTGCTGGCGGCGGCGCTGCGCTACTGCCGCGCGCAGAAGAGCCCGCAGCGCGTCGTCACCTTCGTGTGCGACAGCGGCAACAAGTACCTCTCCAAGGTCTACAACGACTACTGGATGCTCGACCAGGGCTTCATCGGGCGCGAGCAGTTCGGCGACCTGCGCGACCTGATCGCGCGGCGCCACAGCGAGCGCGCCGCCATCACCGTGAATGCCACCGAGACGGTGATGGCGGCCTACCGCCGCATGAAGCTTTACGACGTCTCGCAGGTCCCGGTGATGCAGGACGGGCGCATCATCGGCATCGTCGACGAGGAGGACATCCTGCTGGAGGTGATCGCCAACCCGGCGCACTTCAGCGAGCCGGTGACGCGCGCCATGGCGAGCCACCTGGTGACGGTGCCGGCGGATGCCTCCATCGCGCAGCTGATGGAGATCTTCAAGCGCGGCATGGTGGCGATCGTCGTGCACGAGCAGCAGTTCGAGGGCCTGATCACGCGCATCGACCTGCTCAACTGGCTGCGGCGGCGGCAGTAAGCGCACCTACGGGGAAAGGCACGAGGGCTCATGAGTGAGGACGGCAACGAGATGAAGTTCGCCACGCGCGTGATCCACGGCGGGCAGCGGCCCGATCCGCTCACCGGCGCGGTCATGCCGCCCATCTACGCCACCTCCACCTACGTGCAGTCGAGCCCGGGGGTGCACAAGGGCTACGAGTACTCGCGCACGCACAACCCGACGCGCAGCGCCCTGCAGGCGGCGCTCGCCAACCTCGAGGGCGGCGCCAGCGCCTGCGCCTTCGCCTCCGGCATGGCCGCGAGCGCCACGGTGCTCGAGCTGCTCGATGCCGGCGCGCACGTCATCGCCATGCACGACCTGTACGGCGGCAGCTACCGGCTGTTTGAGAACGTGCGCAAGCGCTCCGCCAACCTCAGGGTGAGCTTCGTCGACCTGTCCGCGCCGGGGACGCTGGAGGCGGCACTGCGCCCCGAGACGCGCATGCTCTGGGTCGAGACTCCGACCAACCCGCTGCTAAAGCTGGTGGACCTGGGCGCGGTGGCGGCGGTGGCGCGGCGCCACGGCCTCTTGAGCGTGTGCGACAACACCTTCGCCACCCCGTACCTGCAGCGCCCGCTCGAGCACGGCTTCGACCTCGTGGTGCACTCGACCACCAAGTTCCTCAACGGCCACTCCGATTCCATCGGCGGGGCGGCGGTGGTGCGCGCCGGCGCGGACGAGCTCGCCGAACGGCTCGCCTACCTGCAGAACGCGCTCGGCGGGGTGCCGGGGCCGTTTGACTCCTTCCTCACCCTGCGCGGCATCAAGACCCTGGCGCTGCGCATGGAGCGGCACTGCGCCAACGCGCTCGCCATCGCACAGTTCCTCGAGGCGCACCCGGCGGTCGAGCGCGTGTACTACCCCGGGCTCGCCAGCCACTCCCAGCACGCGCTCGCGCTGCGGCAGATGCCGCGCGGCGCCGGCGGCATCGTCACCGCGGTGCTGCGCGGCGGACTGGCGGCGGCGCGGCAGGCGCTCGAGCGCTGCCACCTGTTCGCGCTCGCCGAGAGCCTGGGGGGCGTGGAGAGCCTCATCGAGCACCCGGCGATCATGACCCACGCCTCGCTCCCGGAGGAGCTGCGCGCCGCCCTCGGCATCGGCGCCGGGCTCATCCGCCTCTCGGTGGGCGTCGAGGACGTGGAGGACCTGAAGGCCGAACTGGCCGCCGCGCTGCGCTAGCCGCAGCGGGCGCGTCTTCAGCTCGCCGGGCACTCCGCGCCGAGATCCAGCGGCGCGCCCTGCGCGGGAGCGTCGGGCGCTGCGTATGGCTGGCGGAACGTGAAGGCCTCGGGGTGTGGCCCGTGCTCACGCAGCCGCGCGAGGCGCTCGAGCGCCTCGGGAATGCCGGGGATGTGGCCGCGCGGCACCCACCACAGCACCAGGTAGGCCTCGCTCATGCGCTCGAACCAGGCACGCCGCCGGCGCAGCAGCTCGACGTGCCCGGAGTGGTACACGTAGCGGGTCAGGGACCCGAGGTCCTGCCACACCGACATGTTGAGCAGCATGTTCTCCTGCGGGAACGGGCGGATGGCCGTGGCATCGCCCGCCGGAGTCTGCAGGCGCCACACGAAGCCGGGCGCGGCATCGGCGAGCGCGTTGATGCGCGCGAGCGCGCCGGCGAACTCCGCCATCACGGGCGAGTCCATGGGGCCGCGGATGATGCCGATGTTCAGCTGCGCCAGCTGGTAGGTGGACATGCTCACTCCTTCGGATGGCTAGCGCGGCGCGAGCGCCACGAACTCCCCGAGCAGCGCGGCAACACGCTCGCCGGATTGCTCGAGGCGCACGCTGACGCCGATGCGCGCCTTGGCGCGCCGCGCGAGCATAGCAGCGAACTGCGGCCATTGAGCCTGGGGGGACAGCTGCGCGCGGGCGAGGAACGTTGCGGTGATGGGGCGCTCATGCTCCATGCTGTGCCGCTGGATGACCAGGCGGTGCGCGATGCCCGCCGCCTGCAGCCGCAGGTACAGGAGCGACCAGCCCGCCAGCAGCGCCACCGAGGTCGCCGCGCCACCGAAGACCGTCTCGTGATGGTTGATGTTCGGCTCGAGCGGCGCGCACAGCGTCACCGCCGCGAGGCTCACGCCCAGGACGCGCACGCCCATGACCTCGGCGAGCGGGATCTGCCGGTGCAGGTACTGCTCGAGCTCGCCCGAGGAGAGCAGCGCCTCGCCCATGCTCAGTGCTGCTCGCCCAGGTGCGCGCCGATGAGCACGAACTCCGCCATGTGTCGCGTCACCTCCTTCACTTGGTCCCATTGGTCCTGCGGGGCCCCGAAGGTGCTGGCGGCGACGATGTCCATGTCCTTCAGCCACATGAGGCTGTAGAGGATGTGGAAGCGCATCTCGCCTGAGCCGTGGGGCAGGCTCTGGATGACCTCGAGGCATTGTCGCTGGAACTTGCCGAAGTCCTCCACCGGGCAGTCCTTCAGCACCTGCACCGCGGCCGCGCGCTGCTGCCTGAGGAATGCCTGCGCGAAGGCCTGGCGGGATTGCTTCAGCGCCTTCTCCACGCCCACGAACATCTGGATGCGCAGCCCGGTCTGGTACTCACCCGCCGGATCCTCGGGCGAGAAGGTGTACATCCACCCGCTCGGCGTGCCGTGGCTCGCATAGTGCCAGTCCTGCGGCACGGCGATGCGCCCGTCCGTGGCCTCGAGCACCTGCAGGCGGTAGCCCGCCGGCACCGGGACGCCGTAGCTGTCGGGCGCAGCGGGCCCGCCCGCTGCCGCGCCGCCGCCGAGCACGAGCGCCAGACCGAGCAGCACGGCCCCGTGCTGCGTGCGCGCCGCGAAACGGCGGACCCATGAGCCGATGCAAGCCCCGTCCAGCAATGTTCCGGACTCCAGTACGCCAGCGCTCTGGGTTGCGCGCCCCGGGGACAGTAACTCAGGACGGCAGGATTGGCGACCGCGGCGCCTATGGGCCCTGCGCGCCGTGGCTGCGGTCGTACTGCGCCAGCTTCGCGCGCAGGAAATCGGCCGCGGGCACCAGCTGCCCGTCGGCGAGGCGGATCTGGTAGGGCTGCCCGGAGACCGAGGAGCCGGTGGCGCAGTAGCGGATGAAGTCCTCCGCACTTTGCACGTGCGAGCCGGCGAGGCTGAGCTTTATGCGCAGGTGCTCGGCGGCGGCGCGGGCATCGTAGCGGGTGCCGTTGCGGATGAACTGCGCATCGCTCATCGCGGCGACGCTGGCGATCAGGTAGGCGATGCGTTCCTCTTCAGCCGGGGAACGCGCCGCCACGGCCGGCGCGCTGCCGAGCACGGCGGCCAGCAACACTAGCCACCCCAGGGCGCGGGGCAGCCGGGCGGTTCGCGTTTCTCTCATGGTCCAGCAGCAATTACCAGCAACGCCTGCTTGGCGCCGTCGGCGGATGCCGGCAGTGCGCCCGGGGAGGGCGCGCGGCGCACCTCAGGTGAGCGGGATGCCGCGCTGGCGCGCCTGCGAGGCCGCATCGCGCTGACAAGAACTAGTGCGCCCCCGGCAGGCCGGCCCCGCTCACCAGGTAGAGCGCGAAGGTGCCGAGCCAGTGCCCGCCGACGTAGTGCTCGCCGGTCACGAAGGGCAGCGCCGCCTCGGCGTGCGCGCCGGCGCTCGCGCGCAGCGCGCCGCGCCGCGCATCCTGGGCGGGCAGTCCCTGCGCGATGCCCTCGAGCATCCAGGCGCGGCTGAGGTTCAGCCCGTCCAGGTGCGCAAGCTTGGGATCGGCGCGATCCGTGACCACGCCCGGCGCGAGCCAGGCCGCACCGGGCGCGCCTGGAATCTGCGGCAGGAAATCCGTGAGCCAGCGCGCGAACTGCGGCGGGGTGAGCACGCGACGCATGAAGTCAGCCTCCGCCAGACAGGGCGAGAGGAAGTCCTCGCCCGAGGGCTCGTAGGCGAGCGGGCAGTGGGTGTCGTTGCGGAAGAAGCGCTGCGCCGCATCCGTGAGCAGCGCGCGCATCTGCGCGTCCTGCGCCGCCTGCGCCCAGTCCCACACCAGCCCGAAGGCGAAGGCGCTCTGGTCGTGCTCGCCGATCCGGATCGGGTAGTGCAGCTTCGGCAGCCAGCTCTCCAGGCGCTGCGCGGCCTCGCGCTCCAGCGGCGCGAGCGCGGCAAGCCAGCGCTGCGCCTGCGGATCCGGCCACGCGCGCAGCTCCGCGGCCAGGCGCAGCAGCCACGCGAGCCCGTAGGGGCGCTCGAAGGAGGCCCGGCCCTCTCCTCTTAAATACGCGACCTCGGAGGCGACGTGCTCGCTCGTCAGGGACTGCGCGAGCGCGGCACGCGCCTCCTTTGCGAATGGTGCCCCCGGGTACAGGCGCAGCAGCCGCACCAGCAGCCAGTGCCCGTGCACGGCCGAGTGCCAGTCGTAGCAACCGTAGAAGGCGGGCGTGAGCGCGCGCGGCGGGCGCGCGTCCGCGTCCGTATTCAGGGTGAGCGAGATGTGGTTGGGATATTCCTGGTGCAGGCACTTGAGCGCGAGGGCGGCGAAGCGCGCGGCCGCCTCGGCCTCGAGGCTCCTGAGCGCCGCGGGTTCGGCGGCGCGCGCGGCGCTGCCGAGCGCCAGGGTCATGCACACGAGGAGCTTCGCGATGCGATGTTTCATGGCTGCATGTTACCCTCACCGGCCGTGAGCGAGTCCCTGCCGGTAGTCATGATCCCCGGGCTGCTGTTGAGCTGGCAGCTGTACGCACCGCAGCTGGCTGAGCTCTGGCCGCGTGGCAACGTGCTGCTCGCCAACCACACGCGCGCGGCCAGCATGGCCGACATCGCGCGCAGCATCCTGGCAGCCGCCCCGCCGCGCTTTGCGCTGGTGGGGCTGTCGATGGGCGGCTACATCTCCTTCGAGATCCTGCGGCAGGCGCCCGAGCGGGTCGCGCGCCTTGCGCTGCTCGACACCACGGCGCGCGCGGATACTCCGGAAGCGAGCGCGGCGCGCCGCGCGCAGATGCAGCTGGCCGAGAGCGGGCGCTTTCCGGAAGTCATCGAGACGCTCATCCCGCGCCTGGTGCACGCGACACGCCTCGGCGAGGACGCCCTCATCGGGCCCATCCGTGCCATGGGGCAGGCGGTCGGGGCCGCCGGCTACCTGAACCAGCAGCGCGCCATCATCGGCCGTCCCGACTCGCGTCCGCTCCTGGCCACGATCACCTGCCCGACGCTGGTCTTGGTCGGGGACGCCGACCTGCTCACCCCGCCCGAGCGGGCGCAGGAGATGGCCGACGGAATACGCGGCGCGCGGCTCGTGGTCGTCCCGGACTGCGGCCACCTCTCGAGCCTCGAGCGTCCCGCTGCGGTGACGGACGCGCTGCGGGCGTGGCTCGGGCATTGAGGGCGCGCGCATGGCAGGGGCGGCGCACCGCGTGGTGCTCGGATCGCATGCGCAGACCCCTGCGGGGCAGCCGGTGCGTCTCGCCGTCGACGTGCTGCGTGCGGCCGGCGGTGAGCTCAGCTGCACCTTCGCGCTGCAGGCACAGCTGTCGCAGCTGGCGCTGCCGCCGGCCGGCGCCGGCGCGCGCCGCGATGCGCTGTGGCGGCACACCTGCTTCGAGCTGTTCATGAGCCCGTCCGGCCAGAGCCTCTACTACGAGTTCAACTTCTCGCCCTCGCTGGAGTGGGCCGCCTACCGCTTTGATGACTACCGCCGCGGGATGCAGCCGGCGCAGCTGGCGCAGCCACCTTCGCTCACCCGCACCGAGCAGCCTGGCGAGCTCAGGCTCGCCGCGACGATCGCCCTGGCGGGGCTCGCGGGCGTAGAGGGTGCGGCGCGCCTTGATCTCGGGCTGGCCGCGGTGCTGGAGGAGCGAGACGGCACGCTCTCCTACTGGGCGCTCGAGCATCCTTGCGCCCGCCCCGACTTCCACCAGCGGCAGGCCTTCACGCTGGCGCTGCGTCGCGCATGAACACCGGGCTCGAGCGGCTGCTCAGGGATGCGGCGCTGCGTGCGCCGCTTGGCGGGCGGCGCGTGGCGCTGCTCGCGCACCCGGCCTCGGTGACGCGCGAGCTGACGCACTCGCTCGATGCGCTCGCTGGACTCGGTGACCTGCGCGTGACGGCCGCGTTCGGCCCGCAGCACGGACTGCGCGGCGACAAGCAGGACAACATGATCGAGTCGCCCGACTACAGCGACCCGGTGCATGGCATTCCGGTGTTCAGCCTGTACGGGCAGGTACGCCGCCCGAGTGCGGCCATGCTCGAGGCCTTCGACGTGCTGCTCGTGGATCTGCAGGACGTCGGCACCCGCATCTACACCTTCATCACCACGCTGCGCTACGTGCTCGAGGACGCCGCGCGCGCCGGCAAGAGCGTGTGGGTGCTCGAGCGCCCCAACCCCATCGGGCGCCCGGTGGAGGGACTCACGCTGCGTGCCGGGTGGGAGAGCTTCGTCGGCGCCGGGCCGCTGCCGATGCGCCATGGGCTGACGCTCGGGGAGCTGGCGCGCTGGTTCATCGCCAGCCTGCGCCTGAGCGTCGACTGTCAGGTCGTCGCGCTGCAGGACTGGCAGCCGCTCGCCGCGCCCGGCTACGGCTGGCCGCAGGGCGAGCGCACCTGGGTCAACCCGAGCCCCAATGCGCCGAACCTCTCCATGGCGCGCTGCTACCCGGGCACGGTCCTACTGGAGGGTACGACCCTCTCGGAGGGCCGCGGCACCACGCGCCCGCTCGAGCTGTTCGGCGCACCGGACCTGGATGTGCCGGCGCTGCTGCGGCGCATGCAGCAGCTCGCACCCGAGTGGCTGCGCGGCTGCCGCCTGCGGCCCTGCTACTTCGAGCCCACCTTCCACAAGCACACCGCTCGACTGTGTGCCGGCTTCCAGGTGCATACCGAGGACCCGGCCTACTACGAGCACGAGCGCTTCCGTCCCTGGCACCTGATCGCGCTCGCCTTCAAGGCGCTGCGCAGCCTGCGGCGCGACTACCCGTTGTGGCGCGATTTCCCCTACGAGTACGAGCACGGCAAACTTGCGATCGACGTCATCAACGGCGGCCCGCAGCTGCGCGAGTGGGTCGATGATCCGGGGAGTACGCCGCAGGACCTGGAGCGGCTCACGGCCGCGGACGAGGCGGCGTGGCTGCAGGAGCGGCGCGCTTACCTCAGCTGCTAGCAGCAGCCGCGCTGGTGCGCGCGGCCGCGAGCTTGCCCGGTGTGCCGAGCGCACCGTCGAGCAGCACGATGAAGAGGGCGCTGAGCGCGTACTGCAGGTAACGGGTCGGCCACTCGCCGGCAAGTGCGGCGAGCAGCTGGGCGCTGGCGAACACGAGCAGCAGCAGCACCAGTCCCGCACGCTGCGTGCGCGGCGCGATGAGCAGTGCCGCCGCGGCGATCTCGGTGAGCGCGAGCGTGAGCACGTGCGGCTGCGTCCGCGCGCTGAGCGCCGTCTGCACGCTCGCCACGATGATGAGCAGCGCGTACAGCAAGCGGTAGCCCTGCAGCAGCCGCGCGGCGCTCATGCGCTGCGCTCCGGCAGCAGGAACTGCCGCCGCGCCAGCGGTGAAGCCAGCTGCTCCGGGCGGTACCAGCGCCTGAGCATCCCCTTGTCGAACAGGTCCGGGTTGGCGGCGGCGAAGCTGGTGAAGTCCTGCTGCTCGTGCCCGGCCAGGCGTTCGCCGATCACCGCGAGGAAGGCGATGGTCACGGTGAGGTTGAAGGCCTCCGGGCGCCCGGCGGCGCGTGCCATGGCGCGCAGCGCGTTGGCATAGCGCAGCGTGGCCTCGTCGAAGGCGTGGCGGCGCAGCAGCGCGTGCGCCATGCGCACGTGCTCGCGGTGCGGGAAGTCGCGCGCCGCGATACCCCCGGCGAGGAAGCGTTCCAGCTCGAGCGCCTCAGCGTCCATCCTCGTCCCCCTCGCGCAGCTGGTGCGAATCCCTGGCCGTCAGCTCGAGGCCATACACCGCGCGCAGCGTGCGGATCTTCTTCAGCGTCGCGGCGCTGAAGGCGGCCTTGCCCTCGAAGGCGTGCAGCACCACGCCCTCGAGCAGGTCGCCGAGCGAGAGGTCGAGCTCGGTGGCGAGCGCCTTGAGCACCTTGAGCAGCCGGCTCTCCAGCCGTACGCCGGTCTGGGTGCGGGTCACGGTCTTCATGCGGCTTATGTTACCAAATTACCTTGGTAACATCAATCGCCACGCTGCCCGCCGGCCGGCCCGGCGTGCCCTCTTGCGGGGCTTCTGGTCTAATGCCCGCTTGCATGCAGGGCGCGCGCGACATCGACGGCTATCGGCAGTACTGGGCGGCGCGCTTCGGCACCGCGCCGTTCCTGCCCACCTCGCGCGCCGAGATGGACGCGCTCGGCTGGGACAGCTGCGACGTGATCATCGTCAGCGGCGATGCCTACGTGGATCACCCGAGCTTCGGCATGGCGCTCATCGGCCGCGTGCTGGAGGCGCAGGGCTTCCGCGTCGGCATCATCGCGCAACCCGACTGGCACAGTGCCGCGGACTTCGCCGCCCTCGGGCGCCCCAACCTGTTCTTCGGCATCACCGCCGGCAACATGGACTCGATGGTCAACCGCTACACCGCGGACCGCCGCGTGCGCAGCGACGATGCCTACACGCCCGCGGGCGAGGGCGGCAAGCGCCCCGACCGCGCGGTGATCGTGTACGCGCAGCGCGCGCGCGAGGCCTTCGGCGACGTGCCCATCGTCATCGGCGGCATCGAGGCCTCGCTGCGGCGCATCGCGCACTTCGACTACTGGTCGGAGAAGGTGCGCCGCTCGGTGCTGCTCGATGCCAAGGCGGACCTGCTGGTGTACGGCAACGGCGAGCGCCAGATCTGCGAGCTCGCCCACCGCCTGGCCGCCGGCGAGCCGATCGCCTCCATCACCGACATGCGCGGCACCGCGTTCGTGCGCCGCACGCCGGCTGCAGGCTGGGTCGAGATCGACTCCACCCATCTCGACGCGCCCGGGCCGCTGCAGCGGCCGCCGGATCCGTACGCCATGGAGCGTGAGCGCACCCCGGCCCGGTGCGCGGACGGTGCCGCCGCAGCCGGCGCCGAGAAAGTGGTGCGCTTCGTGCGGCGCGTGAAGAACGCCGAGCGCGCCCACAGCGTCATCCGCCTGCCCGCCTACGAGGCGGTGGCCGAGGACCCGGTGCTGTACGCGCACGCCTCGCGCATCCTGCACCTCGAGTCCAATCCCGGGAATGCGCGCGCCCTGGTGCAGCGCCACGGCAGCGCCGAGGTGTGGCTGAATCCGCCGCCGCTGCCGCTGAGCACGCGCGAGATGGACTGGGTGTACGAGCGCGCCTACCGGCGCGCGCCGCACCCGCGCTACGGCACGGCCGCGATCCCGGCCTACAAGATGATCCGCTTCTCGGTCGCCATCCAGCGCGGCTGCTTCGGCGGCTGCACCTTTTGCTCCATCACCGAGCACGAGGGGCGCATCATCCAGAGCCGCTCCGAGGAGTCGGTGCTGCGCGAGATCGGCACCGTGCGCGATGAGGTGCCCGGCTTCACCGGCGTGATCTCCGACCTCGGCGGCCCGACCGCCAACATGTACCGCCTGGCCTGCAAGAGCCGCGCGATCGAGAGCGCCTGCCGCCGGCCCTCGTGCGTGTACCCGGGCATCTGTCCCAACCTCGACACCGATCACGCGCCGCTCATCCGGCTGTACCGCCGCGCGCGCGCGCTCCCCGGCATCAAGAAGGTGCTGATCGCCTCCGGCGTGCGCTATGACCTGGCGGTCGAGTCGCCCGAGTACGTGAAGGAGCTCGCGCAGCATCACACCGGCGGCTACCTCAAGATCGCCCCCGAGGCCCTCGCCGAGGGCCCGCTCAGCAAGATGATGAAGCCCGGCGTGGCCGCCTACGAGCGCTTCAAGGCGCTGTTCGAGCGCTACTCGAAGGAGGCCGGCAAGCAGCAGTACCTGATCCCGTACTTCATCGCCGCGCATCCGGGCACGAGCGATCAGGACATGCTGCAGCTAGCGCTGTGGCTGAAGCAGAACGGGTTCCGTGCCGACCAGGTGCAGGCCTTCCTTCCGGGGCCGATGGCGACCGCGACCGCGATGTACCACTCGGGCAAGAACCCGCTGCACCGCGTGACGCGCAGCAGCGAGGACGTGCTCATCCCCAAGGGACTGAAGGTGCGCCGCCTGCACAAGGCCTTCCTGCGCTACCACGACTCTAACAACTGGCCGCTGCTGCGCGAGGCGCTGCGGCGCATGGGGCGCGCCGACCTGATCGGCAACGGCCGCCGCCAGCTCATCCCGGCCTACCAGCCGCGCGGCACGGGCACGACGGCCGCAGGCAGCCCCGGCGCGCGCCCGTTCCGTACCCAGCACACCGGGCTCCCGCGCACGCCGCGCCCTGGGCGGCGCGCGCGCCGCTGACGCGCCTGCCGCCCGCTCGGGCGGCGATTGCGGATGCCGTCGGCGCGAGAGTAGGGTGTTCGCTCATGAAACTGCGCCTCCTCGCCGCCGTACTGGCCGTGGCGCTGCCGCCGCTCGCGGCCGCCGCGCCCGACGTGCCGGCCGCGCCGGCAGCGGGCAGCGCCACGGTGCTCGAGATCCAGGGTGCCATCGGACCGGCAACCGCGCGCTACGTGGTGCGCGGGCTCGAGGCCGCGCACCAAAGTGGCAGCCGCCTCGTGGTGCTCGAGCTGGATACGCCGGGCGGACTCGACAGCGCCATGCGCGAGATCATCCAGGCCGTCCTTGCCTCCGAGGTGCCGGTGGCCGCCTACGTGACGCCCCCGGGGGCGCGCGCCGCGAGCGCCGGCACCTACATCCTGTACGCGAGCCACATCGCCGCCATGGCGCCGGCCACCAACCTCGGCGCGGCCACGCCGGTGCCGGTCGGCGGCGAGCCACCGGCTGCGCCGCTGCCCGCACCCGCGCCCACCGGGGGGGCGGCGCCCAAGACTCCGGCACAGCCCGCACCCGCCGAGGAACCCGCCGGCAGCGCCATGGAGCGCAAGGTGGTCAACGATGCGGTCGCCTACATCCGCGGCCTGGCGGAGCTGCGCAACCGCAACGCCGACTGGGCCGAGAGCGCGGTGCGCGGCGCCGCCAGTCTCTCGGCCACGCAGGCGCTCAAGGAGAAGGTGATCGACCTCATCGCCCAGGACATCCCCGACCTGCTCGCGCACGTCGACGGGCGCGAGGTGCGCGTGGGCGAGCACACCGTGCGGCTCGCCACGCAGGGTCTGACGCTGGTGCACGCGCGCCCGGACTGGCGCACGCGGCTGCTGGCGGTGATCACGCACCCGACGGTGGCCTACGGGTTGATGCTCATCGGCATCTGGGGCCTGCTGCTCGAGGGCTATAACCCCGGCGCCGTGCTGCCGGGCGTGGCCGGCTCGATCTGCCTGCTGATCGCGCTGTTCGCCTTCCAGGTGCTGTCGGTGAACTACGCGGGACTGGCGCTGGTGGCGCTCGGCATCGGCATGATCGTGGCCGAGTTCTTCTTTCCGACCTACGGCTCGCTCGGCATCGGCGGCGTGATCGCCTTCGTGGTCGGCTCGCTCATCCTGTTCGACTCCGACGTGCCGGGCCTGCGCGTGAGCCGCTCGCTGATCGGCGCTTTCGCCGCCGCCGGGGCGCTCACGGCCGTGGGCATCGTCTACCTGGCCACGCGCGCCCTGCGCCGCCCGGTGGTCACGGGCGAGCGCGGCATGGTGGGTGCCGTGGCCGAGGCCTGCAGCGACTTTGTCGGCAGCGGCCGGGTGCGCTACGGGGGCGAGCTGTGGCAGGCGGTGAGCACGCGGCCGCTCGTGGCCGGGCAGCGGGCACGCATCGTGCGGGTGGAAGGGCTAACATTGCACGTCGAGCCGCAGTAGCGCGGCCGTTGGCTTAGGAGAACACCGCATGCCCTTCGGAGTTGCGCTGCTGGTACTGCTGCTGGTGCTGCTGTTCAGTTCCCTGCGGGTGCTGAACGAGTACGAGCGGGGCGTCATGTTCACGCTCGGGCGCTTCACCGGCATCAAGGGCCCGGGCGTCGTCTTCGTGTTCCCCGTGATCCAGCAGATGCGCAAGGTCGACCTGCGCGTCATCGTGCTGAACGTGCCCAAGCAGGACGTCATCACGCGCGACAACGTCTCGGTGAAGGTGAACGCGGTGGTGTACTTCCGCATCATCGACGCCGGCCGCTCGATCATCCAGGTCGCCAACGCCTTCGAAGCCACCAGCCAGGTGGCGCAGACCACGCTGCGCTCGGTGGTCGGCCAGCACGAGATGGACGACCTGCTCGCGCAGCGCGACAAGCTGAACACCGACCTGCAGCGCATCCTCGACCAGAGCACCGAGACCTGGGGCATCAAGGTCTCCACGGTGGAGATCAAGGACGTCGACCTCGACGAGAGCATGATCCGCGCCATGGCCAAGCAGGCCGAGGCCGAGCGCACGCGGCGCGCCAAGATCATCCACGCCGAGGGCGAGAGCCAGGCGGCGCAGACCCTGGTGGAGGCGGCTACCGCCCTGGCGCGGCAGCCGAGCGCGCTGCAGCTGCGCTACCTGCAGACCCTCGCCGACATCTCGCACGAGAAGACCCAGATCATCGTCTTCCCCCTGCCGCTCGACCTGCTGAGACCGCTGCTCGGCCCGCACGAATGAGCGGCGCACGGGCGCTCGGGTGCGCGGGCGTGCTGCTCGCGCTCGCCACCGCGTGCGGCGCCTTCGGCGCGCACGCGCTGCGGGGCCAGCTGACGGTGGAGCGCCTGGCGCTGTGGGAGACGGCGGTGCGCTACCAGTTCTTCCACGCCCTGGGGTTGCTCGCGGTCGGGCTGCTGCTGCGCGAGCAGCCGACGGCGCCGCTGCGCGCCGCCGCGGTGCTGCTCGTGGCCGGCGTGGTGCTCTTCAGCGGCAGCCTGTACGCGCTCGCGCTCGGCGCGGGCCGCCTCCTCGGGGTGCTCACCCCGCTCGGGGGCCTCAGCTGGGTCGCCGGCTGGCTGCTGTTCGCCTGCGGCGCCTGGCGGCGCTGATGTCCGCGCCAAGGAGCCGTGCATGTCGATGCGGATGATGCTGCTGCCGCTGCTGCTGCTCGTGGCGGCCTGCGACCACGCCCCCGCGCGCGGCAGGGCGAACCAGGTGCAGATCCCGCCCTGGGGCGTGGACCTCGGCGCGCGCGACCTGAGCGTGAAGCCCGGCGATGACTTCTTCCGCTACGCCGACGGCCACTGGCTCGACACCCATACCATCCCCGCCGACCGCACGCGCTGGGGTTCCTTCGACGAGCTCGACGAGCGCGCGCTCGCCCAGGTGCTGACGCTGGTGAAGGCGCTGCCCACGAGCGCCCCCGCCGGCAGCAACGCGCAGAAGGTCGGCGATTACTACCGCGCCTTCCTCGACCAAGCGGGCATCGATGCGCGCGGGCTCGAGCCGGCGCGTCCCGCGCTGGCGGCGATCGCCGCGGCGCGCACCCCGCAGGAGCTGACGCGCCTCATGGGGCGCGCCGACCTCGACCTGCTGGCGCCGCTGCGCGTCTCGATCGGCATCGACCAGAAGGACCCGGACCGCTACGCGGTCATCCTGACGCAGAGCGGCCTCGGGCTCCCCGACCGCGACTACTACCTGAAGACGGACGCGGTGTACGTCACGCTGCGTGAGAAGTACCTGGCGCACATCACGCGCCTGCTCGGCCTGATCGGCGAGCCGAACCCGGCGGTCGAGGCGCAGGGGATCCTGGAGATCGAGACGCGCATGGCGCACCTGCACTGGGCCGCCGCCAAGCGCCGCGAGCGCGAGCTCACCTACAACCCGCGTACGCGCGCCGAGCTCGAGCAGGGCACGCCCGGCTTCTACTGGGCGACGCTCTTTGGCAGCGCCGGCGTCGAGGCGCAGCCGCAGTTCGTGGTGCGCGAGCTCGATGCGGTGCAGGGGCTCGCCAAGCTGTTCCTCGACACGCCCGCGGATGTCTGGCGGCCGTACTTCAAGTACCACTACGTGGTGGGCATGGCGGCGGTGCTGCCGCAGGCGATCGACGCGGAGGTGTTCGATTTCTATGGCCGCGCCCTCAAGGGCCAGCAGGTGCAGCGCGCGCGCGACAAGCGCGCGGTGCGTGCCCTGGATGCCGACCTCGGCGAGGCGGTCGGCGCACTCTACGTCGAGCGTTACTTCCCGCCGTCCTCCAAGGCCCAGGTGGCCGCCCTGGTGGAGAACCTGCGCGCCTCCTACGCCGCGCGCATCGAGGCGCTCACCTGGATGAGCCCGGCCACCAAGAAGGTGGCGCTGGAGAAGCTGGCCGCCTTCCATCCCAAGCTCGGCTACCCGGACAAGTGGCGCGACTATGCCGCACTCAGCATCCTGCCCGCCGATGCCTTCGGCAACGCCGCGCGCGCGCAGCTGTTCGAGTGGCAGCGCCAGGTGCGCCGGCTCGCCGAGCCGACCGACCGCGCCGAGTGGGGCATGACCCCGCAGACCATCAACGCCTACTACAACCCGACCTTCAACGAGGTCGTGTTCCCGGCCGCCATCCTACAGCCGCCCTTCTTCGACCCGCACGCGGATCCGGCCGTCAACTACGGCGGCATCGGCGCCGTGATCGGCCACGAGATGGGGCACGGCTTCGATGACCAGGGGTCCAAGTCGGACGCGCGCGGCGTGCTGCGCACCTGGTGGCTGCCGGAGGACACCGCCGCCTTCCAGCAGCGCACCGGCGCGCTCGCGGCGCAGTACGACGCCTTCAGCGTGCTGCCGGGGCTGAAGGTGAACGGCCGCCTGACGCTGGGGGAGAACATCGGCGACCTGGGCGGTCTCTCGGTGGCCTACGACGCCTACCAGCGCGCGCTGCAGGGCCGCGCGGCCCCGGTGCGCGACGGAGTGAGCGGCGCGCAGCGCTTCTTCCTCGCCTATGCGCAGGTGTGGCGCGCGCTCGACACGGACGAGCGCATCCGCTCGCAGGTGCTCTCCGACCCGCACAGCCCGGCGCGCTTCCGCGTCAACGGCGTGGTGCGCAACATGGACCCCTGGTACCACGCCTTCAACGTGCAGCCGCAGGACAAGCTGTACCTCAAGGCGGACGAGCGCGTGCGCATCTGGTGAAGTCCGGCCTGCCGATCGACGCCGCGCTCGGCGAGCTCGCCCAGGCGCTGCGCGGGGCGGGTGCGGCGGTGCTGGAGGCGCCGCCGGGCGCCGGCAAGAGCACGGTCGTGCCGCTGGCGCTGCTTACCGAGCCGTGGGCGCGCGGCAAGCTCCTGATGCTCGAGCCGCGGCGCCTCGCCGCGCGCGCCGTGGCGCAGCGCCTGGCGCACAACCTCGGGGAGGCTCCGGGTGCCACCGTCGGCTACCGCATGCGCCTCGAGACGCGCGTCTCGCGCGCCACGCGCCTGGAGGTGCTCACCGAGGGCGTGCTCACCCGGCTGCTGCAGGAGGATCCGGCGCTCGAAGGCGTCGCCGCGGTGATCTTCGATGAGTTCCACGAGCGCAGCCTGCAGGCCGACCTCGGCCTCGCACTCACGCTCGATGCGCGCGCGCACCTGAACCCGCAGCTGCGCGTGCTCGTCATGTCGGCCACACTCGACGGCGCGGCGGTGGCGCGCCTCATCGGTGCGGCACCCCTCATCCGCGTGCCGCAGCGCGGCTATCCGGTCACGACCTGCTACCTGGCGTCCGGGGCGCCGCTCCTGCCGGGTGCAGGCCGCGGCGGCGACTCCCCGGAGCGGCGCGTGACGCAGCTCATCGCGCGCGCGCTGCGCGAGCAGCCCGGCGACGTGCTCGCCTTTCTCCCCGGCGCGCGCGAGATCCGCCGCGTGCAGGCGCTGCTCGAGCAGGCACCGGGCGTGCCGGCGGCGAGCGTGCTGCCGCTCTACGGGGACCTGGGGGAGGCGGCGCAGCGCGCCGCGCTCGCCCCCGCGGCCGCCGGGGCGCGCAAGGTCGTGCTCGCCACCAACATCGCCGAGACCAGCCTCACCATCGAGGGCGTGCGCGCGGTGGTCGACTCCGGGCTGGTGCGCCGCGCGCGCTTCGATCCGACGACACTCATGGGGCGCCTGGAGACGCAACGCATCTCGCGCGCCTCCGCCGCGCAGCGCCAGGGGCGTGCCGGCCGCACGCAGCCGGGCGTGTGCTACCGCGCCTGGGGCGAGGGCGCGCACGCGGCACTCGCCGCGCACACCGCGCCCGAGATCCTCGATGCCGACCTGGCGCCACTCGCGCTCGAGCTCGCCGCCTGGGGTGCGCAGGATGCCGCCGCGCTGCGCTGGCTCGATGCGCCGCCGCCGGCGCAGCTGGCGAGTGCACGCGAGCTGCTGCTGCGCCTGCAGGCGCTCGATGCCGCCGGCCGCATCAGCCCGCACGGGCGCGCCATGCTGCGCCTGCCGCTGCACCCGCGCCTCGCGCACCTGCTGCTCAAGGCGCGCGACCTCGACCTCGTGCCGCTCGGGGCGCGTCTCGCTGCGCTGCTGTCCGAGCGCGACCTGCTGCCGAGCTCCCCGGAGCGCGACGCCGACATCCGCACCCGGCTCGAGGTGCTGGCGGGCGAGGGCGCAGCCGCGGCTGCGGCCCGCCCGGCCATCGAGCGTGCGCGCCGCGCGGCGCGCGACCTGGAGCGTCACATGGGCGCGGCCGGCGGCACCGCGACGCGCGTCGATGCCGGGGCGAGCGGGCTGCTGCTCGCGTTCGCCTATCCCGACCGCATCGGCAGGCGCCGCCCGGGCGGCGAGGGACGCTATGCGCTCAGCGGTGGCCGCGGTGCGGCGTTTGCGACCCCGCAGGCGCTCGCGCGCGCGGAGTTCATCGTGGCGGTGGACGTGGATGACCTGGAGCGCGATGCGCGCATCCTGCTCGCCGCCCCCCTGGCCCGGGCGCAGCTCGAGACGCACTTCGCGGCCGAGCTGCGCGCGGAGGAGCGCGTTGCGTGGGATGCGCGCGAGCAGGCCGTGAGCGCGCGGCGCACGCTGCGCCTGGGCGCGCTGGTGCTCGAGGACGCCCCGCTCGCGGAGCTGAGCGCCGCCGCCGCCAGCGCAGCGCTGCTCGAGGGCGTGCGCGCGCTCGGGCTCGAGGCGCTGCCCTGGGACAAGGAGACCCGTGCGCTGCGCGCGCGCGTGGCGTTCGTGCGCGCCCAGGCAGCCGAGCCCGCGCAGTGGCCGGACCTCGGCGATGCGGCGTTGCTCGCCGGGCTCGAGGATTGGCTGGCGCCCTACCTCGCCGGCGTGACGCGGCGCGCGCACTTCGCGCGCGTGCCGCTGGCGCAGGCCCTGCGTGCGCGCCTGACGCACGCGCAGCAGCGCGAACTTGCCGCGCTCGCGCCGACCCACCTCACGCTGCCGACCGGCACACGCGTGGCGATCGACTACGAGGGCGAGGGCGCGCCGCGCGCCGCGGTGCGCCTGCAGGAGGTGTACGGGCTCGCCGCCACGCCGCTCATCGGGCGCGCCCGGGTGCCGCTCACGCTGGTGCTGCTCTCGCCCGCGCAGCGCCCGCTGCAGGTGACGCGTGACCTGGCGAGCTTCTGGCGCGGCGCCTACGCGGCAGTGCGCAAGGACATGCGCGGCCGCTACCCGCGGCACGACTGGCCCGAGGATCCGCTGCACGCGGCACCGACGCGCGGTGCACGCCGGCGCCGCTGAGTGCTCCGCGGGCCGCCGCGGCCGATCAGGTATATTGCGGCGCAGACAGCGGCAGGGGGACTTCGGCGGCATGATCTTGGCACGGGAGGCGCTCGCGGAACTGCGCGCGGGCAATCATCGCTTCGTCACCGAGCAGCGGCGCGACAACGGCGACGTCACGGCGCGGCGGCGCGCGATCGCCTCGCGCCAGGAGCCCTTCGCCATCATCCTTGGCTGCTCGGACGCGCGCGTGCCGGCCGAGCTGGTGTTCGATCAGGGGCTCGGCGACCTGTTCGTGATCCGCGTCGCCGGCAACATCGTCGCGCCCTCGCAGGTCGGCAGCGTCGAGTTCGCCGCCGAGGCCTTCGGCACGCGCCTGGTGGTGGTGCTCGGGCACACCAGGTGCGGCGCCATCCATGCCACGCTGCAGCAGCTGGCGCGCCCGTGGCGCGAGCAGTCGCGCAACCTGAGCTCGATCGTGGATCGCATCCGCCCGGCGGTGCAGGATCTGATCGGTGCGCCGGCCGCGGATGCGGCGGAGCTCGAGCAGCGCGCCGTGCGTGCCAACATCCGCATGTCCGCCAGCCACCTGCGGCACGGCTCGCAGGTGCTGGAGGAGCTGATCCGTCGCGAGGGACTGCTGGTGGTCGGCGCCGAGTACTCGGTCGACAGCGGCGTCGTGGATTTCTTCGACGGGGTGCCGCCGTCGTGAGGTGCGCCGCAGCGCAACGGAAAAGATCCGGTGCGTTCCCTGCGGGAGAGGACGCACCGGACCTTTGAGCGCGCCGGCCCGCCGTGAGGCGGGCCGGGCATCGCTTGCGTCGGCCGCCTTACTTGCCGGCCTTGGCCTTGGCCGCGTCGCACTCGGCCTTGGTCATCTCCATGAAGCCCTGGCCCTTGCACGCGTTCTGGCCCTTGCAGGCATTGTTGGCGCTCTTGCAGGCGGACTGGCCCTTGCAGGCGTTGACGCCGTTACAGTGGATCTTGGCATCCGCCCCTGCGGCGGCCAGCGCGCTGGTGGCGAGCCCGGTCCCGAAGAGCATGGCAGCGGCGGTGGCCACGGCAACGCCGGAGTTTTTCAGTCGCATGATGGTTCCCTCGTTAGTTTTTCCGGGCGAGCCCGGCACAGGCAGTAGACCGGGGGCCGTGAGGAATTGTTACCCGCCGCCGGCCTCAGGTGCGCACCGGCGTTCCCGCGCGCCGCCGGTACCAGCCCTCGAGGTAGTGATCCAGCGACCAGGCGCCGGCGCCGGCGATGGCGAGCCACAGGAACAGCGCGAGGTACTCGGTCTCGTCGAACCCGAGCAGCGTCTCGAGCGAGTCGACCTCGGCCCACTTGGCCGAGGCGATGGCGACGATCATGGTGATGCCGAGCGCACCGGCGGAGATGCGGGTCAGGAGGCCCACGAGCAGGAACAGGCCGCCAAAGAACTCCACGCCTGAGACGAACGGTGCCAGCAGGTGCGGCGCCGGGACCTTCCAGCCGATGAAGTTCTCGGTCACGGTGGGCAGGTTGTGCAGCTTCCCCCAGCCGCTCAGGAGAAACACGTAGCCGGTGACGATGCGCGCCACCAGCGGCGCGATCGGGGTGAGATGCCCGGCGGTGCGCCGGGGCCAGTCGATCAGCCATTGCACCAAGGCGCTCAAAGGGACCCCCTTTGCGTTCGTGGAAAAGCCGCGTACTCGGTCCGCCGATAAGACCGGGCGGCCCAACGTGATATTGCGCCGGTCCGGCCCCCCGCCATGCGTATAATCGCGCGCGTTTCACCCCCCAAGCCATGCGCAATCCCGAGCCTGAATCGCCGGTCCTCTCCCTAGGTGCGCGGCTGTCCGGCGCGCCGGACGCGGCGTTCACGGCCCTGTTCCAGTCCATGCGGCCGGACCTGCTGCGCTTTGCCCACTGGCTCTCGCGCGACCGCGCGCTGGCGGAGGACATCGTGCAGGAGTCGCTGTTGCGGGCCTGGCGCTCGCGCGAGGCGCTCAAGGACCCCTCGGCCGCGCGCTCGTGGCTGCTGACCATCGTGCGCCGCGAGCACGCGCGGCTCTACGAGCGCAAGCGCCTGGAGCTGGTGAGCCTGGATGAGGCTGCCGAAGTGCGCGCCGATGGCGGCGCCGAGGATGAGGATGACTTGCTGACATTGCGTCACGCGATCCTGCGTCTGCCGCTCGATTACCGCGAGCCGCTGGTGCTGCAGGTGCTGGGCGGCTTCTCCACCGAGGAGATTGCGCGCGAGCTGTCGTTGTCAGCGACCGCGGTGCTGACGCGGCTGTTCCGTGCGCGCAACAAGCTGCGCGTCATCTGCGGCCTCGGGGCCGCAGCCGAGGACGGCCATGACGGCGGAGGCGCACCATGAACTGCGCCGAAGCCCGGCTGCGCATCGGCGCCGCCCCGCGCAGCAGCGCCGCCGAGGTGGGTGAGCACCTGGCGGGCTGCCCTGCCTGCCAGCAGTTCCTCGACGAGATGCTGTCACTCGAGGGGCGCATCGAGCGCGCGCTCGCGCAGCCGCCCGCCGCGCGCGCGGCGCCGCCGCGGCACTGGCGCCAGTGGGCGCTGGCGGCGAGCCTGCTCATGGCGAGCCTGGCGCTGGTGGCGGTGTGGCTGCTGCGGCCCACCGACACGCTGGCGCGCGACCTGGTCACGCACGTCAAGGCGGAGCCGGAGAGCTGGCTGGCCGAGCGGCAGGTGAGCGCGGACGGCATCGCCGCGGCGCTGCGCGGCGCCGGTGTCACGCTCGAGCTGACCTCCGATCACATCGTGTATGCGCAGAGCTGCTGGTTCCACGGCCACTACGTGCCGCACCTGGTGCTGCAGACCGCGCAGGGCCCGGCCACCGTCCTCATCCTGCGCCACGAGCAGGTCGCCTCGGCACGCAGCTTCCGCGAGGGCGGCCTGCACGGCATCGTGGTGCCGGCCCAGCACGGCAGCATCGCGGTGCTGGCACGCGATGCCGGCGAGCGCGTCGACCTCGTCGCCCAGCAGATGCAGCAGGACATGCACTGGCTGCCCGAGCCGAGGTAGCCGCTTGCGAGCGCCGCCCGCGCCGCCCGTCCGCGGCGCCACCCGTACCCGCATCCTTCAGAGCTTGAGTTGGGAGCCTACGCATGAGCTTCAATCGCCGCGAACTGTTTCTCGGCACCGGCGGACTGCTGGCGAGCTTCATCGCCGAGCGTTCCGTGGGCGCCGCTGACGGCATCCCGGGCGCGCCGGTGGCGCGCGTGGCGGTGGTGAAGGACACCTACTTCGGCGAGACCCTGAGTGACCCGTACCGCTGGATGGAGAACGACAAGGACCCGGAGTGGCTGCCGTTCCTCAAGGGGCAGAATGCCCACACCCGCGCCGTGCTCGAGCGCATCCCGGGGCGCGCGGCGCTGCTGAAGCGCATCGGGCAGCTCTCGGGCGACACCGCGCTCACGCGCCGCGTGCAGCGCGCCGGCGGCAAGCTGTTCTTCGAGCAGCGACCGGTGGGCGCGGACAACTTCAAGCTGTTCGTGCGCGAGGCAAGCAGCACGCGCGTGCTGATTGACCCGACGCTGAAGTCCGGCGCCGCCAGCCACTTCTCGCTCGACTGGTGGCAGCCCTCGCACGATGGCAGCCGCCTGGTGTACGGGCTGTCCAGGGACGGCAGCGAGGACTCGGTGCTGCACGTCATGAGCGTGGCCGACGGGCGCGACCTGCCCGAGAGCATCGCCGACACCGAGCATGCCAGCCCCAGCTGGCTGCCCGACAACAGCGGGTTCTTCTACAACCAGCTCACCGGCAAGAACGACACGCCGGAGCGCTACCTCGACAGCCAGGCGCGCTTCCACCGCCTCGGCACCGATCCGGCCGCGGACCCGATACTGATGAGGCGCGCGCTCGACCCGCGGGTGTCCTTCGAGCGCATCCAGATGCCGCACATCGCGTGCTTCCAGGACTCCCGTTACGCGTTGCTGGTGCTCGAGGACGTGCGCACCGAGGTGCGCCTGCTGCTCGCGCCGCTCGCCGAGGTGCTCGCCGGCAAGGCGCACTGGGTGGGGGTGGCCGAGTTCGCGGACGAGGTCACCGATGTGGTGCTGGATGGCGAGACGCTCTACCTGCTCGGCAACCAGGGCAGGCCACGCGGCCGCGTGCTGCGCTCGAGCGCCAGTGCCCCCGCGGTCGCGCAGGCCACCGAGGTGGTGCCGCAGGGCGAGTGGGTGATCGAGGAGCTGCACCGGGCCCGCGATGGCGTGTACCTGCGCATGCTCGATGGCGGGCTGGCGCGCCTCAAGCGCCTCGGCCGTGACGGACACCTGAGCGAGATCGCGCTGCCCTTCGACGGTACCGTGTCGGCCTTCAGCACCGAGCCGCACGAGGACGGCGCGCTGTTCTCGCTCGCCGGCTGGCTGACGCCGGCGGACATCTGGGCGGTGGATGCCGCCGGGCACCTCGCCGCGACCGGGCTCACGCCGAAGCCGGCGATCGATGTGAGCGCCTACGAGGCGCAGCGCTTCTTCGCCACCGCGCGCGACGGCACGCGCGTGCCGTACACGCTCATCCACCGCAAGGGACTGCGCCTGGATGGCAGCAACCCGACCTACATCTCCGCCTACGGCTCGTACGGTGCGGTGGCGTACCCGCCGAGCTTCGCCGGGCGCACGCTGGCGCTCATCGATGCCGGCTTCATCGTCGGCTACGCGCACGTGCGCGGCGGCGGCGAGTTCGGGCGCGACTGGCACAAGGCCGGCCAGCTCGCCAACAAGCCCAACACCTGGCGAGACCTGATCGACGTGTGCGAGGAGCTGATCCGCCGCAAGTACACTACGCCCGAGCGGCTCGCGATCGCCGGCCGCTCGGCCGGCGGCATCACCGTGGGCCGTGCGCTCACCGAGCGCCCCGACCTGTTCGCCGCCGTGGTCGACGGGGTCGGCTGGTCGAACCCGCTGCGCTACGTCGCCGAGCAGAACGGCTACGGCGAGGAGCCCGAGTGGGGCGCGATCAGCGAGCCATCCGGCTACCGCGCGCTGAAGGCGATCGACAGCTTCCAGGCGGTGCGGCCGGGCACGCCGTACCCGGCGGTGCTGCTCACCACGGGCGTCACCGACCCGCGCGTGGCGCCGTTCCACGTGGGCAAGATGACGGCGCGGCTGCAGGCGTGCAGCTCCTCCGGCAAGCCGATCCTGCTGCGGGTGGACTTCGATGCCGGGCACGGCATCGGCTCGACCCGCGCCCAGCAGGACCGCGAGGCCGCCGACACCTACGCGTTCCTGCTGTGGCGCACCGGGGTGCCGGCCTACCAGCCGCCGCCCGGCGCGCTCAAAGGTAGCTGAGCCACCACCAGTCGCGGTGACGCTGCCGCAGGCGCGAGTACCACAGGCACAGCGGATAGAGCACGAGCAGCACGCCGAGCCAGCTCAGGTACACCACGGGAAGCGCAACGCCGGTGCCCTGCAGCGCGCTCGGATGGAAGATGGCGTTGCGGATCACGTCGTACATGCCGGCGGTGCTCTGGTGCGTGGCGCGCCGCGCGAGGATCGCGAGCAGGTGGGTCATGTACAGGTGCAGCACGTAGGCGAACAGCGGCACCGAGCCAAACACCAGCAGGGCACGCGCCACCGGGCCACGCCAGCGCTCGATGAGCGGCAACAGGGTGAACAGCAGCCCTAGCGTTGCGCACACGTACAGGAGCGAGGGCGGGTACTTCTCCACGCGCAGGAAATCCATCGCCGACTGCGGCAGCGTCGGCTGCACGCTCCAGGCCTGTGGCGTGCCATACAGGTTGCCGCCGCGCAGCACGACCAGCAGCACCAGCATCGCGATGCCCAGGGTGACGAAGCGCGCCAGGCGCTGCCGCGCCGGCAGCAAGAACCAGGGCCCGAGCCCGTAGCCGAGGAGCATCACACCGAGCCAGGGCACCACCGGATAGGGCACGAAGGCGAGCGGGTAGCCGTGCGGGGGCAGGGGCCCGGGGGCCATGAGCGCGGTCCACAGGCCGGCCCCTGCCGTGAGCTGCGGCGCGCTAAGCGGATCGAGCAGGTTATGCCCCGCGATGATGAGCACGCCCAGGCCGAGCACCGCGGCGCGCGGCAGCCACACCAGCGCGGCCAGCAGTGCCATCGAGCAGCCGATCGCCCAGATGACCTGCAGGAAGATCAGGTACGGGAAGGAGAAGGACCAGGCGAAGCCGATGAGCGTGAGCTCGAGGACCACGAGCCACAGGCCACGCGTCAGCAGGAACCAGGACAGCTCGCGCGTACCGCGGCCGCGGGCGCGCTGCAGCCACACCGAGGTGCCGGCAAGGAACACGAAGGTCGGTGCGCACAGGTGCGTCACCCAGCGCGTTGCATACAGCAGCACCGAGGTGTGCGCGGGGTCGAGCGGATCGAAGCTCGCCGCGTCCACGTGCAGGAAGTCACGCACGTGATCGAGCACCATGAACGCGATCACGAGGCCGCGCATGAGGTCGATGGAGGCCAGCCGCGCGGCCGGCAGCGCCGCTGCGGCCTGCGAGCTCACCTGCCTCCCCCGGGCGCCGCGAGCGGCACGATGAGGCGGCTCGGGTGCGCCGCCTCGTGCAGCAGGCGGATGTGGGCGATGCGCGCATCCTCGAGGCGCTCGTAGCCGATGCGCCCGCCGCTGTTGTAGTTCTTCTGGTAGTCGGGGGAGTTGAGCGGGGCGATCACGACGCGCAGCCGCGCGCCTGCCGGCAGCCGCCACGCCGCCCAGTTGAACTCGAAGGGGATCTCGGCGATCTCGCCGGGCCTGAGCAGCTCGGCGTGGAAGAAGCCGTGGCGGAAGCGCGCGCGGCGGATGTCCTGGCCGAGCTGCACCGCGGCGCCGTCGGGCCGAACCAGCAGCACCTGCGCCATCAGATCGTAGTCGGGGGTATCGGCGGCGCACTCGAGCAGCAGCCGCAGCGCGCCGGCCATCTCGGTGTCCTGCCCGAGGGGGGCGCTCTCGAACACCACCGCGCGGCGCTGCCCGGCGCGGAAGCTGCTGTGCAGGTCCTCGCTGCGCGCCGCCTCGGCCACGTCGAGCTCGGCAGCTCGTGCGGATCGCTCACCAGCAGCGTCGGCGCCTGGCGGGCCGGGATGTCAGGACTCAGCGCGCCCGGGTGCGGCAGGCTCGCCGCGCCCTGCGGGGCACTCAGGTGCAGCTGCAGCTGCGCACCGGAGCCGGCCGCCTCGAGCGTGGGCGCGTAGCGCCACTCGTCCGCACCCATCATGTAGTAGGCCACCCGGTCGTGCAGGAAAACCGGGCGCGGGCCGCGCCCGAGCGCGAAGTCGTACCAGTCGGCGTGCAGCTGCTTCATGTCGAGCACTGCGTTGGCCGGGATCTTCAGTCCGTTGATGTCGGCCTCCGGGTCCTGCGTGCCGCCGTGGTCCCACGGGCCGATGACCAGGTAGTGCTGCGCGGCCACCGCGCTCGCGGCGTGCGCGAGATGGCGCCGGTAGTAGCGCAGCGCCCCGGGCTGGTCGTCGTCGTAGAAGCCCGTGGCGGTGAGCACCGGGAAGCGCATCGCCGCGAGCTCGGCGTCCTTCGGCTCGCCGGCGAGGTTGAAGGCCTCGTCGCCGACGTGGTCGAGCCACACGCGCATCATCGGCTGCGGCTCGCCGTGCTCCCCGCTCATCCACCAGTCATCGGCGGCGATGCCCTCGGCGGCATCAAGCTCGGTGAAGGGCCGGTAGGCGGCGTACTGCTCGAGCATCTTGCCCTTCCAGTACTCGGACGCGGCGATGAAGCCGGGATTGAGGGCGCGGCCCGAGGTGTAGCCGAGGATCACCGCCGTCCAAGCCTGCGGGATGCCGTTGGTGTTGGGGATGTCCCAGCCGGGGTAGATCGCCACGTAGGGGGCGATCGCCGACAGGTGTGGCGGCAGCTGCGCCGCGGTGTGCCACTGGGTCATGCCGACGAAGGAGCCGCCGAACATGACCACCTGGCCGTTGCTCCAGTCCTGCGCGGCGATCCACTCGACCAGGTCGTAGCCGTCGCGGCCCACGGTGAGCCCGAGGTTGTCGCTCTTCAGTCCGCCGGAGCGCCCGCGGCCGCGCACGTAGGCCTGCACGAACACGTAGCCGCGGCGGGCGAAGTAGGGCGGCTCGCCGCGGCGGCTGCCGTCGATGTCGTACTGGGTCAGCGTGAGGATCGCGGGAGCCTTCGCCGTGAGGTGCGAAGGCCGCGTGATCCAGGCCTCGAGCTGCACGCCGTCGCGCATGGGGATCATGCGGCTCATGAGCACGTCGTAACCGGGCCCGACTTGCGTGGCACGCGCCGGCGTGAGCAGCGCGGCGGCAGCGAGCGCTGCCGCGATGATTGTCATGCTGCGCATGAGCTCCCCTGTGCGGATTGCGGCCGGACGGCATCTTAAGTCAATGTGTGACGTCCGGCGCATTTCTGGTTTGCCCGCGGCGCGCCGCGCTTATAACCTTCGTCGCCAGAGCCATGTGTCAAAGGAGAAACGCCATGCAACGCCACCTGCTGCGCGCTGCCCTGATCCTCGGGGCGCTGGCACTTTCATCCTGCTCGACCTCCTCGCACGTGATCGTCGGTCAGACGCGGCCGCCGATCTCGCCCGACGCCGTGCGCATCTACACGCAACCTCCCTCCAAGTACGAGCAGATCGCCACGATCGATGCCAGCAGTGCCGGCTCGTTCGCCTTCACCAGCCAGGGAAACATGGACGTGGCGATCGCGCGCATGAAGGAGGAGGCTGCGAAGGTCGGCGCCAACGGCGTGCTGCTGACGGGCGTGCACGACCAGCAGTCCGGCTCCGTCGGCACGGGCGTCGGCTCCTCCAGCTACGGCCCGAGCAGTGCTACCGGCGTCGGCGTGGGCGGCTCCTTCGGCCTCTACAATAAGGTGACGCAGGGCATGGCGATCTACGTGCCCCCGGACGCCGTGGTGCCCCAGGAGACCCAGCCGCCGCCGATGCCACCGCCGTCAGCGCCGCCGCCGGTTCCGCCACCGCCGCCGCAGCAATAGCCCGTTGCTGGCGCAGGGAGCGCGCACAACGGGGGATCATGAGTCACTCGGCCGAGGCATTCGGCTGACGACACGCGTGCCGCAGTCCGCAGCCGTGAGCAAGAAGAAGGATCCACCCATGCAGCGATCGGCGCTCGCCGCCAGTACGCTGCCGGCTCTGGGTTTCCTCGGCCCGTCGCTGCGGGCCGGGTCCGTGGGCAGCGCGGCTGCCGTTACACTCGGCACGGCCGGGTGCGAGGCAGGCCGCGCCTATGCGGCTACGCGAGCTCGCGGCCCTCGAGCGGCTCAGGGCCGCGGACTATGTGCAGACCGACCTGCGCGGCGGCGTGCTCACGCGCGCCGAATGGCTCAGCTTGGTGAAGAACCGGCCCTCGACGCTGAGCATCGAGTGCGAGAACATCGAGGTGCGCTTCGATGGGGCCACCGCGCTCGTGACCGGCGGCTGGACCTATACCAACCACAAGCCGGGCGCGGATGTGGTGAGCGCTCCCGCCGGACCTCGCGGTGGAGGCAGGAGCACGGGGCGTGGAAGCGGCACGCCTTCCAGAACGCCTACGTCAATCCTGCGGCCGACGAGTGCGCTGCGGCTGCGCCAAAGGTAGCAACACCATGAAGCTCTACGCCCATCCGTTCTCGTCCTATTGCCAGAAGGTGCTGATCGCGCTCTACGAGAACGCGATTGCCTTCGAGTACCGCAGCCTGGAGGATCCTGCGGCCAACGCCGAGCTGCTTGCGCTGTGGCCGCTGAAGCGTTTTCCGGTGCTCGTGGATGGCGGGCGCACGATCCTCGAGACCAGCACGATCATCGAATACCTGCAGGTCCATCACGCAGGTCCCGTGCGCCTCATTCCCGATGGCGACGCGGCCATCGAGGTACGCATGCTCGATCGCATCTTCGACAACTACGTCATGACGCCGATGCAGAAGGTCGTCCTCGATCAGCTGCGACCGGAGGCGGATCGCGACGCCTACGGGGTCAGGGAGGCGCGCGGCCAGCTCGAGCGCATCTACGCCTGGCTCGAGGCGCACCTCGGCTCGCGCACCTGGAGCGCGGGTGAATCCTTCACCCTGGCCGACTGTGCCGCCGCACCGGCGCTCTTCTACGCGGACTGGGTGCACGAGATCCCGGCCGCGCACGCAAACCTGCGTGCCTACCGTGCGCGCCTTCTGGCACGTCCATCGATGCGTCGGGCCGTCGATGAGGCGCGTCCCTATCGCAGCTACTTCCCGCTGGGCGCGCCGCAACGCGACTGAGCCTGCCATGCAACGGCTTCTGCCGGGGGATGAGGTGTTGCGGACGAGCCGGCTCATGCTGCGCGCGCCGTGCCGCGAGGATGCCGCGGCGCTGTTCCACCGGTTCGCAGCCGATGCCGAGGTGACGCGCTTCCTCGCATGGCCGAGGCACACCTGCGTGGCCGACACCGAGGCATTTGTGGCGTTCGCGCAGGCCGAGTGGACTCACTGGCCGGCCGGCCCGCTGCTGATCACCTCACGCACTGACGGCACTATCCTCGGCTCGACCGGGCTCGCCTTCGAGACCGCATACCGTGCATCGACCGGGTTCGTGCTGGCAAGAGACGCCTGGGGATCCGGCTTCGCCTCGGAGGCCGTGCGGGCGGTAGTCCGCATCGCGGCCGCGCTCGAGGTGCGGCGGCTCTACGCGCTCTGCCATGTGCAGCACACCCGCTCGGCGCGCGTCCTCGAGCGCTCGGGGTTCGCACTCGAAGGCGTGCTGCGCCGGCATACGCTCTTCCCCAACCTCGGCGCACCCGAGCCGCAGGATGTGTGCTGCTATGCGCAAATGCCTGCCGGGCCCTCATCAGCCTGAGCGCCGAGCACCGCCGCGGGCGCGGCCACTTCGAGCTTCACCGCTGGCGCGGCGACCCGCATGGCGGTCTTGACCCCGGGCAACAGATGGCACATTGATACGAAGGGCTGTCTGCGTCCCGATCTCGGAGAACCGACATGTACTACCACAACGGGTGGGGTTCGACCTGGCTGATCCTGACGATCATTGCCGTCATCCCGTTCTGGCGCATCTGCCAGCGGGTGGGGCACTCCCCCTGGCTCAGCCTGCTGATCCTGCTGCCCCTGATCAACCTGATCTTCATCTACTACCTCGCCTTCGCGGACTGGCCCTCCGAGAGGAAGCCCGCGGCCGGATGAGCTCGCCCGCAGCGAGCCCGGTCGTGCGCTGGCTGCTCCACTCCGACCCTTCGATCCGCTGGCAGGTGCTGCGCGACCTGAGCGATGCACCCGCAGCCGTGGTCGCGGCCGAGCGGACCCGCATCGCTGCCGAGGGCGCGGGCGCGCAGCTGCTCGCGCTGCAGGGGCGCGACGGATGCTGGGCCGGCTCCGCCTGGAACCGCGGCTGGGATTCCACGATGCACGTACTGTGGCTGCTGCGGGAGATGGGACTTGAGCCGGCCGGCGCGGCCTCGCAGCACGCCCTGCGCCGGGTGCGCGAGCAGGTGACGTGGGCGGGCTGCGGCCCGCCGCAGGTGCACCAGAACCGCTTCTTCGCCGGCGAGACCGAGCCGTGCATCAACGCGCAGGTTGCCGCCGCCGGCGCTTATTTCGGAGAGGACGTACGCGGCCTCATGGAGCGGCTGCTCGCAGCAGCTCGGCGATGGCGGGTGGAACTGCGAGGCCGAGCGCGGCTCGACGCGCTCCTCCTTCAACACCACGATCTGCGTGCTGGAAGCGCTGCTCGAGTACGAGTGCTCGGGGAATGCAGGCGCGGCCGTGAAGGCCGCGCGGCTGCGCGGGCAGGAGTACCTGCTCGAGCGCCAGCTCCTGCGCTGCAAGTCGACGGGTGAGCGGATCGCGCGTGATCGCAAGGGCGGGAGCGACTGGACCTGCTTCGCCTTCCCGACCTGGTGGCACTACGACGTGCTGCGCGGGCTGGACTACCTGCGTCGCGCGGACGCCGTAGCGGATGAGCGCCTGGCCGAGTCGATCGCTCTGCTGCTCTCCAAGCGCGGCCCGGATGGGCGGTGGCTGCTCGAGAAGCAGTACCCCGGCACCATGCCGGTGGCGACCGATGAGGGCGAGGGCCGGCCCTCGCGATGGAATACGCTGCGCGCGCTGCGGGTTCTGCGCTGGTACGCGGCGGCACGACACTGACAGCGCGGTGCAGCGCGCGATCATTCTGAAATTTCCCAAGGAGATGCCATGTCCCGCCAAATCATCTTTACGCCGAAGGCGGCGAAGCCGCCGGCCATGTACAGCCAGGCCGTCAGGGCGGGCGGGCTGATCTTCGTGTCCGGCACCGCACCGCACGACCCGCAGTCCGGCGCACTGGTCGGCGAGACCGTGCAGGAGCAGACCCGTCAGTGCCTGCGCAACATCTCCGCCATCCTGGAGGCGGCCGGCAGCTCGCTCGACAAGATCGCGAGCGTGACGGTCGTGCTCGCCGACGAGCAGGACTTCGCGGGCATGAACGAGGAGTGGCTCAGGTGGTTTCCCGCCAACCCGCCGGCGCGCCAGGGCGCCAAGCTGCCCGCGAAGATCCCCGGCCTCAGGGTCTCGATCGCCGCGATCGCCGAGGCCTGAGTCCCGGCGGACTGGGCTGACATACGCCCGTGACCCGGTGCGTCGTCCTCCTGCGCGGGGTGAATGTCGGCGGCGGCCGACTTCAAGGCGCTGCTCCTGCAGAGTGGCTGCCGGATCGCGACCACGCTCCTCAACCGCGGCAACGCCGTGGCGGAGAGCACCGCCAGGTGGCCGCGCGCGCTGGCGGCCGCGATCGCCGCGGCGCTGCGCAGCCGCTTCGGGTTCGAGGTGCCGGTGATCGTCAAGTCGCTGCCCGAATTCGATACCATCGTCGCGCGCAAGCGCCTGGTGCCCGCGGTCGAGGAGCACCGCCGCCTGCTGGTCGCGTTCGCGCAAGACGACCGTGCGCTCGCGAACCTGAAGGCGCTGCGCGCGGTGCTCGCGACCGAGGAGGAGTTCCTGCTCTATGACTGTGCCGCCTTTCTCTACTGCCCGGGTGGCAGTCTCAGGAGCCGCGCCGGTGCCGCCCTGCGCGGGCGCCTCGGCGCCGGCTTCACGACCCGCAACTGGCGCACCGTCCTCAAGCTGCACGCGCTCGCGCACCGCGGGGCGGCCTGAGACGCTGCGATGAGCGCGGCCATGCCCGAGGTTCGTGCCTTCCGCGAGACGGACTGGCCGCAGGTGTGGCCACTGCTGCAGCACACCTTCCGTGCCGGCGAGACCTACACCTTCTCTCCCGAGAGCACAGAAGAGGAGATCCGTCGGGCCTGGATCACGACGCCCGCGCGCACTTTCGTCGCCCGCGGGGCGCACGGGGAAATCCTCGGTACCTACTTCATCAAGGCCAACCAGCCGGGCCTGGGCGCGCACGTGTGCAACTGCGGCTACGTCGTGGCGGAGGCAGCCCAGGGCCGCGGCATCGCCGCGCAGATGTGCGAGCATTCGCAGCGCGAGGCGGTGGCGCTGGGATTTCGGGCGATGCAGTTCAACTGCGTGGTGTCCACCAACACCCGCGCGATCCGCCTGTGGGAGCGGCTGGGCTTCAGCGTGGTCGGCCGGCTGCCCGGCGCCTTCAACCACCGCAGGCTCGGCTACGTGGACGCGCTCGTCATGTTCAAGCAACTCGTGCCCTGAAAAGGCCGCGCGCTCAATGCGGCGGCGGCTCGGGGAACGCCAGCACGGCCGACGTATAGGTCTCAGTCACCTCGCTGATCGGCATGCCGTCGGGCAGCAGCAGGAGCGCCCGGTGGCGCAGCACCTCGTGCGGAGGCTCGAGGCGGCCGCCCGCCGCGGGCTCCTGCGGCGCGACGGGCTGCGTCGACTCCCAGCCCGGCGGCAGGGGTGACCACAGCAGAGTTGCCTCGAGCGTCTGGCGCCGGAACTGCAGTGGACGCACGACGCGCCCGAACGCCGCGTCCGTCGCCTCGAGCTGGCGGTTCATGTCGGGCGTCAGTCGCGCCGGGACATACCAGTTCTCCGCCTCGGAAAGCACATGCTCCCCGCAGCGCAGGCGCACGTGACGGTAGCGTACGGGCTCCGCCGCGCTCACCCGCAGCTCCGCGCGCTGCGCGGCCGTGGGCGGCTTGTCGAGGCCCGGGACCGGTTCGGCCACGACCTGCGGCGGCGATGCCAGCCGATGCCGCTCGCACCAGCCATCCAAAGTCAGCGTCGCGCTGTCGTGACTGAGCAGGTCGGCGTTCAGCGTCTGCAGCAGTGCCAGCGCCTCGACCCGGGTGAGGAGGCTGTCATGCCACGGCGCGGGGGCCTGCGCCGTGGACGGCACCACGCCGAGCGCGAGCGAGCTCAGGCAGGCGCACCCCAGTATCAACAGTTCGCGATGCATGGCGATCGCTCTTTCGTTTTGAGTTTTGATAACCCCGACGACCGGGCGGTCGCAGAGCGGCGGCTTGCACGGCAGTACTGAATAGCAGAATGCCTCGATGCCTCGCCAGCTCCCGCGACGCTCCTTTCTGTACTTGACGGCCTGCGCTGCCGCAAGCCCGAGCGCAATCCAGCAGCCCGCCTGACGGGCGCCCAGAACCACCGTCGTTCGAGGGGCGGCCGCCACTTGAGCGCAGGAGCACGCTGCAAACGTGATCGGCTTCCTTGTCCGGCGCGCGCGTCGCGGTCAAGGTGCGACCGGGCAACGGGCGGGGTCGTGGACGTGTTTAATCCTGAGTACAGAATTCCGATTGCCTTCCTCATCGGCATTACGCTCTGGTTGATTTTCCTGCGTGATCCGCCGCCTATGCCGGAAATCTGTGCGCGCGGGGTACGGCCGGCGCATCAGGCCACCGCCGCATTTGCCGGCGGCCTCACTCTCGCTGGTGGCCTGAGGGTTACCTGTTTCGGCCGCTAGTGCCGCGGCCCGATCCGCCCGAATCGCTCTTCGTGGGACCGGGGCCGTTCAGAAGTGGTACGTGATCTTGCCGCCCGCGTCGCTGAGGTGGCCGGAGGCAATCAGGCGATCGATGAGAGTCTGGATCTCAGCCTCGGGCATCTTCTTGGCGAAGTGCGAGTACAGGTGCGCCGCCAGTGCCCGGCGCGTGCGCGGGCGCCGGTTCTTGGCGCCGCCCGCCAGCCACCGCAGAGCGCTCTCGTGCACGGATACCGGGGCCGCTTCGCGTCCCTGAGCCGGGCGTCGAGCCACTGCGGTGGCGGGAGGGCAGGCTTCGCGCAACGTGTTGGCCCGCCGCACGCTCAAGCCGCGCGATCCCAGATGCTTGATCAGGGGGTCGAAGCCTTTGTCCTTCGAGAGGATCACGCAGGGGGTCGCGGGTGCCTGGGTCAGGTACTGGCCCAGGTAATACGCGATGTGAAAGTCGAGCGCATTCTTGCCTTGTCCCTCGATGTCGATATAAACGAAGCGCCCCTGCAGTTTCAGTGCGGCCTTTAAGAACTCCTTGGGCACCGACCTCTGTGCGGCGCCGAAGAAGATCGTTACGACGAAGCCGTCCGGCACGGCGGCGAGATCGATCTTCCCGACATTCTCGAAATCAACCAGCAGAATGGCTTCACTCATGGGACCCTCAGAGTCGGCGGGCGCCGACCTCGTTATTCGTTAGGCGGTCTCAGCGGACTTTGCGGTTGGAACATCAAATCCCTGCGCATGAGACCGGCGTTGCCATGTCCCCGCAATAACCCGTCACCGATGTCCGGTAAGGACCTAGGCAGTTGGTTTGGGCCCGGTAGGATTCGAACCTACGACCAAGGGATTCACTTACCCCGCCGTTTCCAACGGGAGTGGACTATCTCTTCACCCGTGCGCCGCCGCGGGCGCGTGTGGGTGCGGGATGCTCACGCCTGTCATCAAGGGCACTCGAGCCCTCAGGTAGTCTCTGCACCTTCCGCCGGTGTACCGGCGGCTTGGCTCAGGATTGCCATGGGATCGCTCCCGAAGGTTCCCCTGAATTCATCCCGTCCACTGCGCGTGTTTCCGCGCGCAGGCACCGCATCGATGAGTCCCCTGCACTAACCGCTGTGCTACAGGCCCAACCGGGGCGCGATTGTAGCAGCGCGTGAGGCCGAGCTAACGGTAACGGCAGGGACGCGGAGAGAACGCTTCATCGAGCGTCCCCTGGAACCAGTTGATGGGCTCGGGCGTGCCCGTTGGATGCTCGAACCCGACCGACTGCGGACCGGGCAGCGGCTCACGCTTCTTGTACGGGCAGCCGCCGAGCACCACGGCTGCGGCGACGATGCTCACGCTCAACAGAAGCGGCCTCATGGCAATCCCCTCTTGCCATCGCTGCGGGCAACGTTAGCATGGCCCTCCCGCGCCGGATAAGCCATCCGGCGTTCCGGCCACCTCAGGAGCAGGACATGAAACTCTATTACATGCAGGGCGCGTGTTCCCTGGCTTCCCACATCGCCCTGATCAAGGCCGGCGCGAGCTTCGAGCCGGTCAAGGTCGACTTCGCCACCAAGAAGGCCGCCGACGGGCGCGACTTCAACCAGGTGAACCCCAAGGGCTATGTGCCGGCGCTCACGCTGGATGACGGCCAGACGCTCACCGAGAACATCTGCGTGCTGCAGTACATCGCGGACCTGAAACCCGCCGCGCAGCTCGCGCCGCCCTACGGCACGATGGAGCGCTACCGCCTGCTCGAGTGGCTCGGCTTCATCAGCAGCGAGATCCACAAGTCCTACTCGCCGCTCTTCCGCCACGATGCCTCCGAGGAGGCGCGCGACTACGCGCGCGCCCACCTGAGCAAGCGACTGGGCTACCTGAACGGCGCCCTTGCCGGACGCGACTTCGTGACCGGGCAGGGCTTCAGCGTCGCTGACTGTTATCTCGGCGTGGTGCTCGGCTGGTCCGCTCACGTCAAGCTCGATCTCGGCCAGTGGCCCGAGCTTGGCCGCTACCTGCATGGCTTTCGCGCCCAGCCGCCGGTGATCGCAGCGCAAAAGGCCGAGGGGCTGATCCAGTAGGCCGGGGGCCCCTTCCAACCCCTGTTGGCGGCGTGACGGCGGTTTGCTGTTACCATCGCCCCGTGACATCGCTTTGGACGTGAGAGGACCGGCATGGCTACCAAGCTCAACAAACAGCTCAAGCGCGAGATCGACATCGATGGCAAGCCCTACATGGTCACGCTCTCGCCCGAGGGCGTGAAGCTCACCGAGAAGGGCAAGCGGCTCGGCAAGGAAGTCACCTGGAAGGAACTGGTGAGCGGCGACGCCCAGCTCTCGAACGCGCTGAGCGCCTCGCTCGCGACCGGCGGGGCCGAGTAGGCATCCATGGCGGGGGAGGGCCTGCGCGAGCTGCTCGCGCGGGTGCATGAGCACTTGAAAAGCGGTGCGCCGGTCGAGCCCGAGGTACGCGCCCAGCTGGGCACCGTGCTGCGCGACATCGAGCGCACCCTGGCGAGTGATGCCAGCGGCGCGGCCAGCGGATCGGGACCCGCGCTCGAGCGGCTGGCGGTGCGTTTCGAGGCGAGTCACCCGGCGCTCGCCGAGGGGCTGCGCGAGGTGCTCGACGCGCTCGGCAAGGCCGGCATCTAGGCCGGTTCCCACGACCCCAAAAAACAAGGCCCGGTGCTGGCAGCACCGGGCCTTGTTTTTGCGGCAACGGCGTCGGGCCGCTTCAGTCGTCCATGAGGAAGCTGCGCAGCTGCTCGCTGCGGCTCGGGTGCCGCAGCTTGCGCAGCGCCTTAGCCTCGATCTGGCGGATGCGCTCGCGCGTGACGTCGAATTGCTTGCCGACCTCCTCGAGGGTGTGGTCGGTGTTCATGTCGATGCCGAAGCGCATGCGCAGCACCTTGGCCTCGCGCGGGGTGAGCTGCGCCAGCACCGAGTGCGTGGTCTCGCGCAGCGACTCCATCGTGGCCTGGTCGATCGGGGAGGCCACCGAGGTGTCCTCGATGAAGTCCCCCAGGTGGGAGTCCTCGTCGTCCCCGATCGGGGTCTCCATGGAGATCGGCTCCTTGGCGATCTTGAGCACCTTGCGCACCTTGTCCTCGGGCATCTCCATGCGCACCGCCAGCTCCTCCGGCGTCGGCTCGCGGCCCATCTCCTGCAGCATCTGCCGCGAGATGCGGTTCAGCTTGTTGATGGTCTCGATCATGTGCACCGGGATGCGGATGGTGCGCGCCTGGTCGGCGATCGAGCGCGTGATCGCCTGGCGGATCCACCAGGTCGCGTAGGTCGAGAACTTGTAGCCGCGGCGGTATTCGAACTTGTCGACCGCCTTCATCAGGCCGATGTTGCCTTCCTGGATCAAGTCAAGGAACTGCAGGCCGCGGTTGGTGTACTTCTTGGCGATCGAGATCACCAGGCGCAGGTTCGCCTCCACCATCTCCTTCTTGGCGCGCCGTGCCTTGGCCTCGCCGATCGACACCTCGCGGTTGACGTCCTTGATGTCGTTGATCGAGAGGTGGTAGAGCCCCTCGAGCTGCTCGAGCTTCTTCTGGCGCCGCTCGATCTCGTCCTTGAAGCGCGCCAGCGGCGCTGAGTACTTCTTACCGCCCTTGACGTGCTTGCTGAGCCAGCGCGGGTTGGTCTCGTTCTTGGGGAAGGAGGCGATGAAGTCCTTGCGCGGCATGCCGGCGTCGCGCACCGCGATGACCATGATCTCCTTCTCGAGCTGGCGCACCTCGGCCACGTGCGTGCGCAGGTTGAGGATCAGCGCGTCGAACATGCGCGGCGAGAGCCGCAGCTCCATGAACTCGTCGGAGAGTTTCTTGCGCTGGCGCAGGGTCTTCACGTCCTTGGCGCCGAGCTTGGCGATCGAGCCCAGCACCTGGGCGTGGATCTTGGCGATCGAGGCGAAGCGCGTGGCGGCCTCGACCGGATCCGGGCCGGTGTCGACGGCTTCCTCCTCGCTGTCGTCGCCCTCCTCGGACTCCTCGTCCTCCTCGGACTTCTCGGGAGCTGCGACCACCTCCATCTTGGTGGGGTTCTGCGGCTGCGCGATGACGTCCGGGGCGTTCGGGTCGATGAAGCCGACGATGAGGTCGACCAGGCGCGCCTGGCCCGACTTCACCGGCTCGTACGCGCGCAGCAGGAAGTCGTAGGTCGGCGGGTAGAGCGCCAGCGCGCGCCGCACGGCGTCGAGGCCTTCCTCGATGCGCTTGGCGATGCGGATCTCGCCCTCGCGCGTCAGCAATTCCACCGTGCCCATCTCGCGCATGTACATGCGTACCGGGTCGGTGGTGCGGCCGAGCTCGGCATCGAGCGCGGCGAGCGCGGCCGCCGCCTCCTCGATCGCCTCCTCGTCCGCCGGCGCGGAGGGCTCGCTCGCCAGCAGCGCCTCGGTATCCGGTGCCTTCTCGTACACCGGGATGCCCATGTCGTTGATGGTGTTGACGATGTCCTCGATCTGCTCGGGATCGACGATCTCGGAGGGCAGGTGATCGTTCACCTGCGCGTAGGTGAGGTAGCCCTGTTCCTTGCCGCGCGCGATCAGGAGCTTCAGCTGCGACTGCCGGTCCTCGGGCATCACCGGCACGCGCCGCTCGATGCCGAGCGGGCGCTTGTCGGCGCCCTTGCCGGCTGAGCGCGGCTCGGGAGTGCGCGCGCCATCGCCGCCCTTGGGCGCCGCGGCCACGGGCCGCACGGCACCCGCGCCCTTCTTCGCCGCGACCGCGGCGACCTTGCCGCGCTCCTTCTCGCGCAGGCTCGCCACTGCGGCAGCCGCCTTTTCGGTGGCGCTCGACTTGGCGGGCTTGGCGGACTTCTCGGCTGGACGCTTCTTGTGGACCGTCTGAGGCTTGTGCTTACGTGTCATGGAGTTGCGGCGTACAGGTGGATCCACCCTATGTGCTGCCCCCGGGTGGGCGGCTCAAGGGGGCCGAAGGCAAAGCCCGCAATTTTATTGGAGCGCGCCAGGAATCGCCAATGCAGACTTTATCCACCCCGCGCGTCACGGTCGCGCAGTTTAGATATAAGCCTTTGAATTTCCTCAAGTTCATTGGCTGAAAGGGTCGCGGAACGACTTTTCACCTCGAGGGCCTCGAGGCGCCGTCCGGCGGCCTGGTCCGCGAGCTTGACCAGTGCCCCCCTGAGCTCGCCGGCCGCCCCGGCGGCATCGGTAAAGACCTCCTCGCGCTCCAGGAGTTTCTGCAGCGCCTCACCCCCCTCGCGCTCGGCCCAGCGCTGCACCACCTGGGCGGGGATCTGGGCCGGGTGCTCGGCGAGGTCATCGATCAGGGCGCGCAGCAGCGGCAGCCCCGGCGCCTCGCTCCCCTCGAGCCCGGCGCGCTCCACGGCGCTCACCTCGAGGGCGATCTGCGGGTAGTGCAGCAGGCGCACGATCGCTTGGCGCACCAGGCTCCCGCGGCCGCCGCCGAGGGCGCGCGGCACGCGCACCGTTGCCGGCGGCCTACTGGCTGCGGCGGGCTCGGCCGTGGCAGCCGGCCGCCACAGCGCGGCGAGCCGCGCCGGTGCGAGGCCGACGACCTCGGCGAGCCGCTCGAGCAGCAGCTCGCGGTAGACGCCCTCGGGTACCTTGAGGAAGAGCGGCCGCGCCTGCTCGGCCAGGCGCGCGCGGCCGTCGGCGTGGCTGAGGTCGGCCTCGCGCGCGAGCTCCTGCAGCAGGTACTCCGAGAGCGGCAGTGCACCGCTGAGGCGCGCCTCGAAGGCCTCGCGTCCCTCCGCCCCGACGAGGCTGTCGGGGTCGTGACCCTCGGGCAGGAACAGGAAGCGGATCTCGCGCCCCTCGCGCGCCTCGGGCAGCGCCTGCTGCAGGGCGCGCCAGGCGGCCGCGCGGCCGGCGCGGTCGCCGTCGAAGGCGAACACGATCGAGGGCACGAGGCGGAAGAGTCGCTTGAGGTGCTCGGGCGTGGTGGCCGTGCCGAGGGTCGCCACGGCGTAGTCGATGCCCGCCTGGTGCAGCCGCACCGCGTCCATGTAGCCCTCGACCACCAGCACGCGCGTGAGCTGCGAGCGGGCGCGGCGCATCTCGTACAGCGCGTACAGCTCGCGACCTTTGTGGAACAGCACCGTCTCCGGGGAGTTGAGGTACTTCGGCTCGCCCTGCTCGATGATGCGGCCCCCGAAGGCGATGACGCGCCCGCGCGCATCGCGGATCGGGAACATCAGCCGGTCGCGGAAGCGGTCGTAGTGGCGCTCGGCGACCTGCGCGCCGCCGCGCTCGCGCTCCACGATCAGGCCGCAGTCGATGAGCGCCCGGCGCTGCGCCTCGCTGCCGCCGAAGCGCCGCAGTACCTCGTGCCACGCGTTGGGCGCGTAGCCGATCTGGAAGCGCTCGAGAGTCTCGGCGCTCAGCCCGCGCCGCGCCACGTAGTCGCACGCGCGCGGCTCGCGCGCGAGTGCCTCGCGATAGAAGCGCGTCACCGCCTGCATCAGCTCGTGCAGCGCCTCGTCCGGGCGGCGCGGCGCGTCCGTGCCGCCCTCGTGCGGCACCTCCAGGCCGAGCCGCGTCGCCAGCTCCTCCACCGCCTCCGGGAAGGCGAGGTGATCGTGGTCCATGAGGAAGCCGAGCACGGTGCCGTGCTTGCCGCAGCCGAAGCAGTGGTAGAACTGCTTGTCCGGGCTCACCCAGAAGGAGGGCGTCTTCTCGTTGTGGAACGGGCAGCAGGCCTTGTACTCGCGCCCCGCCTTTTTCAGCTGCACGCGCGTACCGATCACCTCGACGATGTCGGCGCGGGCGATGAGCTGGTCGATGAAGTGCTGCGGTATGCGTGCCAAGGAGCTCGAGAGCGCTTCAGGCGCCCTGCGCCATGTTGCCTGCCGTGGCGAGCCTGACACGGCGCCGGGCGCCGCGGCAGGGGGGAAATCAGCCGAGTTGCTGCTTTATGCGGGCACTGAGCGCGCCCATGTCGGTGCGGCCCTGCGCCTTGGCCTTTACCGCCGCCATCACCTTGCCCATGTCCTTCACGGAGGTGGCGCCGGTGGCCTGGATGGCCTCCTGGATCAGCGTTGCGACCTCGGCTTCGCTCAGCTGCGCCGGCAGGTACTGCTGCAGCACGGCGATCTCGGCAGTCTCCTTGACGACCAGGTCTTCACGGCCGCCGGACCGGAACTGCGCGATCGCCTCGCGGCGCTGCTTGATCATCTTCTCCAGCACCGCCAGCACCTGGGCATCATCGAGGCTGATGCGCTCGTCGACCTCGCGCTGCTTGATCGCGGCGAGCGCCAGGCGCACGGTCGCGAGGCGCTCCTTGTCGGCGGCGCGCAGCGCGCTCTTCATGTCCTCGGTGATGCGGTCCTTGAGCGCCATGGGGATGCGCTAAGAAGGGGCGCAGGCCTAGCGCGAACTGCGCATGCCGTCGCGGGAGACGCGCTTCATGTGCCGCTTGATGGCCGCGGCCTTCTTGCGCTTGCGCTCCTGGGTGGGCTTCTCGTAGAACTCGCGGCGACGCAGCTCCGTGAGGATGCCGGCCTTCTCGCAGGCGCGCTTGAAACGCCGCAGGGCGGCATCGAAGTACTCGTTCTCACGCACGCGGACGCTCGGCATCGAAACCTCAAGTCATTGACCGGATTGAAGATCTGCTGGCGCCCGGGCAACCGCTGACCGCGGTCACGGGCGCTCGGGGGCGCAGGATTCTAAAGGAGCGCCGGGCATAAGGCAAAGGAGCGGGGACTCAGGGTTTGAGGCCGAGCCGCGTGGCCTCATCGGCGATGTTGCGGTTCTGGCGGGCCGCCGCGGTGAGGTCCGCATCGCCCCCGGCGACGTCGCCGAGCCGCCGCCGCGCGAGGCCGCGCCCGTAGAGCGCCCAGGACCAGTTCGGCTGCACGGCGAGCGCCGCCTCGAAGTCCTCGATCGCGCGGCGCCAGTTGCCCTGGCGCAGGTAGACGTAGCCGCGGTTGCCCAGGTAGCGCGCCGTGCCGGGCTGCTCGTGCAGCGCCGCGTCGCAGTCCTGCAGTGCCTGGTCGAGCTCGCGGTTCCACTGCACGCGCGCCCAGCAGCGCGCGCCGAGCACGAACGCACGCCGCACTTCGCGAGGGCCGTGGTTGTCGAGCCAGGTCGAGTACTGGCGCAGCGCCGCGGGGAAGTCCCCGGTGTACAGGTACAGGTCCCCGAGCGCCACGCGCTCCTCCGCGGCGCTGGCGAGCGCCTGGTCGGCGGCCTCCAGGTCAGCGGCGAGCGTCGCCGCCGGGCGCTGCTCGGTCGCGCTCAGCTGCGCGCGCGCCAGGTGCGCCGTCGGTGCCTGTGGCCGCAGCCGCAGCGCCTCGTCCAGGTCGGCGCGCGCGGCGGGCAGCTCGTGGTTGTTCCAGTGCGCGATGGCGCGCTGGTAGAAGTAGGCCGCCTCGGTCGGGGCGAGCGCGCAGGCGCGGTCGAAGTCCCCGATGGCGCGCGCGTAGTCGTGGCGGGCCGCGGAGGCGGCACCGCGGCGCGCGAAGCCCTCCGCATCGCGCGGCTCATCGAGCCGCGCATCCTCCGGCGTCGCCGCGGCCGGCGCCGCGGCCTCGGTCGCCCCCGGCAGCGGGGCGAGCGAGGGTGCCCGCGTGGCTTCCCCGAGGTCGAATACCGGGCCGCCGTTGTAGGTGAAGTAGAGCTTGTTCTGGCTGGTCGCAACGTAGATGCGGTGCGAAAGGAAGAAGTCCACGCCGAGCAGCATGTCGGCGCCCTCGATGAGCGCGGTCTCGCCGAAGCGCAGCCGGGTATTGCGAATCTCCTCTTCGCCGATCTTGAAGCTGGCGAAGGGCCCGACCCAGGTCCTGACCATCGTGCCGCCGAGGCCCGACCAGAGCGCGCCGGCTTCGACGCCGCTGCTAACGGGCGTGATGCCGGCCGCGCGGGCGGTCTCGAACGTCAGCAGCGAGGCGGCGGCGCCGGTGTCCAGCAGCACGCGGATCTTGCGGCCGTTGAGGTAGGCATGGCCGGCGGTATGCGGGGCGTTGCGCGTGGTGGGCTCGATGTCGATCACCGCGTAGGGCTTGTCGGCGGCCGCGGCCCAGTAGGCCAGGCTGCGCCCCTTGCAGTGCTGCGGGCGCATGAGGCGGATCACGCCGTTGGCGAGGTCGTACTCGACGTCGCCCACGTGCAGCAGGTTCTGGCCGATGAGTCCGGCGGCGCCAGCGGGCAGGTCGTTGCCGGCCACGACGAAGGCGACCTGGTGAAAATCGACGCCAAAGATGGTGAAGGTGTCGACGTGCGTGATGTAGGCGCGGCTCGCGCCGCCGACGCCCTGGATCGCAGCCAGCGTGGGCTCGAGGCGCAAGCGGAATTTCGTGGCGACGGCCGGGCTGAGGGTGTTGCTGAGGGCGCCGCTGTCGGGAATGAACAGCGCGTCGACGCCGTTGATCTTGGCCCGCACCGTCGGCGACATGCCGAACATGGTCACCGGCAGCTGCGCCAGCTCGCCCAGCTTGCACTCGCCCGGTGGCTGCGCCCGCACCGCGCCGCCGGCGAGCGCGCCGCAGAGGAGCGCGACACCGAGCGCGCGGTGGCAGGCGCGCACGCGCGGCTTGACCTCGCCTCGTGTTGTTGGGCACCGCGGCTTCATGCGCGAACGCCGCGGATCATCGCACGAGTGCCACGCCAACTGCGGTACAGTGAAGGGCCCTATGCGCGTGCTCGCCATCGAATCCTCCTGCGACGAGAGCGCGGCCGCGGTGCTCGATGAGCGCGCCGGCCTGCTCGCGCACGGCCTCTTCAGCCAGGCGCAGCTGCACCGCGCCTACGGCGGGGTGGTGCCCGAGCTGGCCTCGCGCGATCACGTGCGCCGGCTGCTGCCGCTGCTCGAGCAGGTGCTCGGCGCGGCCGGCAGCAGCGCCGGCGAGATCGATGGCATCGCCTACACCGCCGGACCCGGGCTCATCGGGGCGCTGCTCACCGGGGCGGCGCTGGCGCGCAGCCTCGCCTTCGCCTGGGACGTGCCCGCACTCGGCGTGCATCACCTCGAGGGCCACCTGCTGGCGCCGCTCCTCGAGCCGCAGCCGCCGCCGTTCCCGCACGTGGCGCTGCTGGTCTCGGGCGGCCACACACTCTTAATAGAGGTGTCCGGGATCGGCCGCTACCGCCTGCTCGGTGCCAGCCGCGACGATGCGGCGGGGGAGGCGTTTGACAAGAGCGCCAAGCTCCTCGGCCTGGAGTATCCCGGCGGCCCGCAGCTCGCCGCGCTGGCGCGCGCCGGGCGCGCCGGGCGCTTCAGCTTCCCGCGGCCGATGCTCGACCGTCCCGGGCTCGAGTTCAGCTTCTCGGGGCTGAAGACCGCGGTGCGCAACACCATCGCCGGCCTGAGCCTCACGCCGCAGCTGCGGGCCGACGTCGCGCGCGCGGTGCAGGAGGCGATCCTCGACACGCTGTGCGCCAAGGCGCTGCGCGCGCTGGAGGAGACCGGCCTTAGCGTGCTCGTGGTCTCCGGCGGGGTGAGTGCCAACGAGGCGCTGCGCGCGCAGCTGACGGCCGCCGGCGGCAAGGCCGGCGCGCGCGTGTACTATCCGCGCATCGAGTTCTCCACCGACAACGCCGCGATGATCGCCGTGGCCGGGCTGGCACGCCTGAAGCACGGCGAGCACGACTCGCTCGCCATCCGCGCGCATGCGCAGTGGCCGCTCGAGTCCCTGGCGCCCCTGCCCGCAGAGCCCGCGATGCCGCCACCATGATGAGCGATACCCCCGAGCACGGTGACCGCATCTTCCTGCACGGCCTGAGCGTCGAGTGCATCATCGGCTTCATCGACTGGGAGCGGCGCGTCAAGCAGACCGTGGAGCTCGACATCGAGCTGCCGGTCGACTGCGAGCACGCCGCACTCAGCGACCAGGTGGCCGACACGCTCGACTACAAGAAGCTCGCCAAGCGCGTGCTCGCCTTCGTCGAGGCCTCGCAGTTCCAGCTGGTCGAGACACTCGCCCACCGCCTGGCGCTCACGATCCTCGCCGAGTTCGCCGTGCCGTGGGTGCGCATCGCGCTCAACAAGCCGGGCGCCATCCGCCATTCGCGCGACGTCGGCGTCATGATCACGCGCACGCGCGCCGACCTGGCGCGCGCGGCGCCGCAGCCCTGAAGCTACCCATGCCGGACGTCTACGTTGCCGCCGGCAGCAACGTCGAGCCCGCGGCCAACCTCGAGCGCGCGGTAATTGAGCTGCGCGCCGCCTTCCCCGGCGTGCGCTTCTCGCCCTGGTACCGCAACCGCGCGGTGGGCTTCGCCGGGGATGACTTCATCAACCTGGTGGCGGGCTTCCCCACCGAGCTGCCGCCCGAGGCGGTGCTGGAGCGGCTGCACGAGATCGAGCGCCGCTGCGGCCGAGAACGCGATGCACCGCGCTGGGCACCGCGCTCGATGGACCTGGACGTGCTGCTCTACGGGGACCTGGTGCTGGAGCGCGCAGGCCTGCGGCTGCCGCGCCCCGACCTGCTCAGGCGTGCCTACATGCTCGGGCCGCTGGCGGCGCTCGCACCGGAGGTCGTGCATCCGACCGAAGGGGTGAGCATCGGGGAGCTGTGGCGGCGCTTCGACCGCGACGCGCACCCGCTCGAGGCGCTGCCGCGCACGGGAGACTAGGGTGTCACCAGCCGATGCTGCGGCCGCCATCCACGGCCAGCACCTGACCGGTCACGTAGGGGGCGTCGCTGGCGAAGTACAGGCAGGCGCGCGCCACTTCCTCGGCGGAACCGGGGCGCTTGAGCGCCGTCTTGCTGATGATCTCCTGCTGCAGCCGCTCATCGAGCCCCTCGGCTGGCCACATGACCGGCCCCGGCGCCACGGCGTTCACCCGCACGTGCGGCCCGAACTCGCGCGCCAGCGCGCGCGTGAGCATGATGAGCCCGGCCTTGGCGATGCTGTAGACCGGGTAGCGGCGCAGCGGCCGCAGGCCGTGGATGTCGGCGACGTTGAGCACCAGCCCGGCGCGCTCGCGCAGCGGCGCGAACGCCGCCTGCGCGAGGAACAGCGGCGCCTTGAGGTTGGTGCCGACCAGGTCTTCCCAGTCGATCTCGGTGATGTCCCCGAGCGGGGTGGGATAGAAGGTGGAGGCATTGTTGATGAGCACGTCGAGTCCGCCGAAGCTGTGCACGGCGCGCGCCACCAGCGCCGGCAGCTGCGCCACGTCCAGCAGGTCGCACTCGGCGGTGGCGGCGGAGTCGGGGCGCAGGGCGTTGAGCGCGGCGGCGAGTGCGGCCGCATCCTCGGCGGAGGAGCGGTAGTGCAGCAGCACGTTGGCCCCGGCCGCATGCAGCACGCGCGCGATCTCCGCGCCGACGCGCCGCGCAGCGCCGGTGATGAGCACGGCGCGGCCCTGCAGGCACACGGGAATCGGACGGCGCGGGACATCGCTCATGGAGTGCGATTATGAGGTCTGGGGAGCCGGGTGTGCTGCCGGAGCCCTCACAGGAGGAAGTGCGTCACAGCCGCGCGCTGCGCGCGCTGATTGCCGACCAGGTCAAGGCGCAGGGCGGCTGGGTGAGCTTCGAGCGCTTCATGGAGCTCGCCCTCTACGCCCCGGGGCTGGGCTACTACAGCGCCGGCAGCGTCAAGCTCGGTGCCGCGGGCGACTTCGTCACCGCGCCGGAGACCTCGGCGCTCTTTGGGCGTTGCCTGGCGCGCCAGTGCGCGGAGCTCCTCAGGCGCGGCGGCGGGGACATCCTCGAGCTCGGCGCCGGCAGCGGACGGCTGGCGGCGACGCTGCTTCGCGCCCTGGCCGAGTGCGATGCGCTCCCGGAGCGCTATGCGATCCTCGAGGTGAGCGCGGACCTCGCCGAGCGCCAGCAGCGCCACCTCGGGCAGCTGCCGCCGCCGCTGCGCGCGCGCGTCGAGTGGCTCACGGCGCTGCCGGAGCGGCCCTTCCGCGGGGTGATGCTGGCGAACGAGGTCGCCGATGCGCTGCCGTGCCGGCGAGTGTTGGTCGCGCGGGACGGCGTGCGCGAGCTCGGCGTCAGCGTCGATGCATCGGGAGAGTTGCGCGAGCAGGCACGGGCGGCGGAGCCGGTGCTGAGCCACGAGTGGCAGCACATCGCGGCGGAACTGCCCGCCCAACTGCCGGAAGGCTACCGCACCGAGGTGTGCCTGCGCGCCGACGCCTGGATCGCGAGCCTCGCCGATGCGCTGACCGCCGGCGCGCTGCTGGTGTTCGACTACGGGCTGCCGCGCCGGCACTACTATCACCCGCAGCGCTCGAGCGGGACCCTGCGCTGTCATTTCCGGCACCGCGCCCACGATGACCCGTACCTGAACGTCGGGCTGCAGGACATCACCGCCTGGGTCGACTTCACGCGCCTGGCGCACTGCGGTGCCGAGGCCGGCCTCGAGGTCGCAGGCTTTGCAACTCAGGCGGCGTTCCTCTTGGCCACCGGCCTCGATGAGTACGTGGCCGCCGCCCCGGATGCCCGCACGCAGGCGCGCCTCTCCGGCGAGGCGCGCCGCCTGGTCATGCCCGAGGAGATGGGTGAAGCCTTCAAGGTGCTGGCGCTCACCCGCGGCAGCGAGGCGGCGCTCGGCGGCTTTGCACTGCAGGACCTGCGTCACCTGCTGTGAAGCTGAGCGCCGCAGCGCGCCGCGTGCCCCGGTAAGATGGCGCCCCCTCGCCGGCAGCCGAAAGCACACCCGTGTCCGATACCCTGAGCACCGTTCTCCTCGGCATCATCGAGGGCATCACCGAGTTCCTGCCGATCTCGAGTACCGGGCACTTGCTGATCGCGGAGCGCTGGCTGGGCGAGCGCTCCGAGCTCTTCAACGTCGCCATCCAGGCCGGCGCCATCCTCGCGATCGTGCTCATCTACTGGCGCCGGCTGGTGGGGCTCGTGACGCGCCTGGACGAGCCCGCCAACCGCGACTACCTGGCCAAGCTCCTCGTCGCCTTCCTCATCACCGCGGTGCTCGGCTTCATCGCCACGCACCTCGGCTGGAAGCTGCCCGAGACGCTGCTGCCGGTGGCGCTCGCGCTGCTACTCGGCGGCATCCTCATCCTCGTGATCGAGCAGCTCGTCTCGGGCAGGCCGCAGTCCTCGGTCGTGACCTGGAAGGTGGCGCTGTTCGTCGGCGCCTGCCAGATGCTCGCCGCGGTGTTCCCCGGCACCTCGCGCTCGGCCGCCACCATCTTCGCCGCGATGCTGGTCGGCCTCACGTTCCGCCCGGCGGCGACCGAGTTTGCCTTCCTGGTGGGCATCCCCACCATGTTCGCGGCGACGGGGTATGAATTCTGGAAGGTCCGCCACGCGACGCAGGGCGAGCACTGGGGTGCGCTCGCCCTGGGCTTCCTGGTGTCCGGGGTGGTCGCCTTCATCGCGGTGAAATGGCTGCTGCGTTACGTGCAGACGCACCGCTTCACGCTCTTCGCCTGGTACCGCATCGCCCTTGGCGGCGCGCTGCTCGCCGCCGTGCTCACCGGGGCCATGCGCTAGGGGCCGCGGCCTCCCGGGTCCCGGCCGCTCTGCTTGAGCTCGCCCAGGGCAGTGAGCCGCCGGCGGCGCAGCGCCTCACCGATGGCAGGGCCGGTCAGCCCGGCGCGCTCGGCGGCGCTCAGGCTCACCTGCGCGGCGGTGGCGAGCGCGCGGCGCAGGTAGTCCGCCTGCGGATACGGTGACTGCTCGAGCCCGGTGCGCCCGCGCGCATCGGCCTCGCAGGCGGCGAGCAGCTCGGCGAAGCGCTCCGGGCGGCGGAAGGCGTCGCAGTTCTCGAGCAGCGTGAGCAGCGTCGGCGCGCGCAGCTCGGGTGCGCGGTGCACCAGCGTGTGGTAGCGGGCGGTGAGGACGGCGAGCTCGCGGTGCGCGTTCGGCACCTTGAGCCGCTCGCACAGCTCTTCGATCAGCGGCACGCCGAACTCCTCATGACCGCGATGGCTCGGCCACTCGGACCTGGGAGTCGCGGCCTTGCCAAGATCATGGGTCAGCACGGCGAAGCGCACCGCCGCCGAGGCGCCGCGGGCCGCGGCGTAGCGCAGCGCGAGCAGGATGTGCAGCCCGGTGTCCACTTCCGGGTGCCACTGCGGCGGCTGCGGCACGCCGAAAAGCGCATTGACCTCGGGCAAGATCACCGCCAGAGCGCCGCAGGCGCGCAGCACCTCCAAGTAGACCTCGGGACGCTCCTCGCCGAGGGCGCGTTCGGTCTCCTGCCACACGCGCTCGGGTACCAGCGTGCGCGCCTCGCCGGAGCCGGTGATCTCACGCATCAGCTGCAGCGTCTCCGGCGCGACGCTGAAGCCGAGCTGCGCGTAGCGCGCCGCGAAGCGCGCCACGCGCAGGATGCGCACCGGGTCCTCGACGAAGGCGGCGGAGACGTGGCGCAGCACCCGCGCCTCGAGGTCGGCGCGCCCGCCGTACGGGTCGATGAGCGTGCCGTCTTCGGCCTGCGCCATCGCGTTGATGGTCAGGTCGCGCCGCTTCAGGTCCTCTTCCAGCGTGACCGTGGGCGCGAACTGCGTGGTGAAGCCGCGGTAGCCGGGCCCGCTCTTGCGCTCCAGGCGCGCGAGCGCGTACTCCTCGTGCGTCTGCGGGTGCAGGAACACGGGGAACTCGCGGCCCACGGGCTGATAGCCGAGCGCGAGCAGCTCCTCGGGCGTCGCACCCACGACGACCCAGTCGCGCTCCTTGACGGGACGCTTGAGCAGTTGGTCCCGTACCGCGCCACCGACCAAGTAAACTCGCATCGTGTGCGCATGTTAACCGAGACGCTGCGGGGGAGCGTGCTGGCGGCGCAGCGCCGGCTGCTGCACGCGCAGCTGCTGGCGTGTGTGCTGCTCGCGGCGCTGCTGGCCGGCTGCAGCACCACTTACCTCTGGCAGGCGGCCTCCGGGGAGTACCGCGTCATGCGCGCGCGCGAGCCGCTCGGCCGCGTGATCGATGACCCGCGCACCTCCGCGCAGCTGCGCACGCGCCTGGAGCTGGTGCGCGCGGCGCGCCGGTTTGCAATCGAGGAGCTCAAGCTCCCCGACAACAAGAGCTACACCACCTACGCGGACATCAAGCGTCCCTATGTGGTGTGGAACGTGGTCGCGGCCCCGGAGTTCTCGCTGACGCCGAAGGAGTGGTGCTTTCCCGTGGCGGGCTGCGTTGCCTACCGCGGTTATTTCAAGGAGCGGGACGCGCAGCAGTTTGCGCTGGAGATGCGCGCCCAGGGCTACGACGCCGCCATCGACCCGGTGCCGGCCTACTCCACGCTCGGCAAGTTCTCCGATCCGGTGCTCTCCTCGATGCTGCGTTACGGGGACGATGCGCTCGTCGCCACCATCTTCCACGAGCTCGCTCACCAGCTGCTGTACGTGCAGGACGACTCCGCCTTCAACGAGGCCTTCGCGACCACGGTGGAGGATGCCGGCCTCGAGCGCTGGCTGGTCCACCAGGGCTCGCCGCAGCGCATGCAGCAGTTCCGCACCGACACGGGGCGCGAGACGGCCTTCGTGCGTCTTCTTGGGCGCACGCGCGCACGTCTCGCCAAGCTCTACGCCTCGGGTGTGGCGCCGGCCGAGATGCGGGCGCGCAAGCGCGAGCTCTTCGCCGAGCTCGCCGGGCAGATCCGCGCCTGGGAGGGGCAGCGAGGTGACGAGAGCCCGCCGCAGGGCTGGTCAGGCCCGGACCTGAACAACGCGCGCGTGGCCTCGGTGGCGACCTACTACGACTGCGTCCCGGGCTTCACGCGCCTGCTGGCAGCGGAGGGTGGCGATCTTGAGCGCTTCTATGCGGCGGCCCGTGCGCTGGGGAAGATGCCGCGGTCCGAGCGCCACGCGCGCCTATGCGCGGTGAGCGCGCTCAAGGCTGCCGCGGCGGCGCGCTGAGGCGCGCGCGCTGCGCTCAGCGCAGCGGGACCAGGAGCACGCTGTTGCCGCGGCGGACTTCCAGTACCAGCACCGCGGCCCCGTGGGCGCGCTCGCGCAGCTCGCGCACGCTGCCGACGCGACCGCGGTTCGCGCCCACGATGACGTCATCGGCACGCAGTCCGGCCTGCGCGGCGGCGCTGCCGGCCTCGACGCTGCGCACCAGCGCGCCGCCGGCATCGGGGGCGTCCTCGAGCGCGGCGCCCTCGAAGCCCTTGTGGATGCTGGCCGGACCGGCGCTGAGTTCCGCGGCGGTGTCGGCGATGACCGCGGTCACCTTGAGCGGCTTGCCATCGCGCACCAGGCCGATCTCCACCCGGTCGCCGACGCGGCGCAACCCGATGGTGTTGCGCAGCTCGGTGTTGGACTTGACCGGCTGGCCGTTCACCGAGGTGATAACGTCGCCGGTGCGGATGCCGGCGCGGTCCGCGGGTGACCCGTCCACGACCTGCGAGACCAGGGCGCCGACGGCGTTGCTCAGGCCCAGCGAGTGCGCGATCTCGGGCGTGACGGTGTACATGCTGACGCCCAGCTGCCCGCGCTTCACCGAGCCGTAGCGGATCAGCTGCTCCATGACGCTGCGCGCCATGTTGACCGGGATGGCGAAGCCGATGCCGATGTTGCCGCCGCTGCGCGAGAGGATCGCGGTGTTGATCCCGACCAGTTCGCCGCGCAGGTTCACCAGCGCGCCGCCGGAATTGCCGGGATTGATGGAGGCATCCGTCTGGATGAAGTCCTCGTAACCGTCCGGATTTATCCCGGAGCGCGACAGGCCGCTCACGATCCCGGAGGTGACGGTGTGCTGCAGCCCGAAGGGATTGCCGATCGCGACCACGAAGTCGCCGACTTCGATGTGCGATGAATCGCCGAGGGCGACCTGCGCCAGGTTGTCGGGTTTGACCTTGAGCACGGCGATGTCGGAAGGGGCATCGCTCCCCACCACCTCGGCCTTCAGGTCGCGGCCATCCTGCAGCGTCACGGTGATCTCGGTGGCGTTCTCGACCACGTGGGCGTTGGTGAGGATGTAGCCGGCCTTGGCATCGAAGATCACCCCGGAGCCAGCGCTCTGGAACGGCCGCTCGCGCGGTCCGGTGTCGGGCGGCACGTCGAAGAAGCGCCGGAAGAACGGGTCATCCAGCAACGGATTCTGCTGGCCGCGCTCGCGGATCGTGCCGCGCGTGGCGATGTTGACCACGGCGGGGGAGACGCGCTTGATCATCGGCGCGAGCGTGGGCAGGGGCGTATCACCGACCACCGGCGGCAGGCCAGCCGGCAGCGCCGGCGCGCCCAGCGCAAGCATGAGCCCGAGGATGGCGGGGGCAACCTTCATGCCCGCAGAATTCTAGCCCAGGCAGTGCAGTCCCGAGGCAACGGGGGAAAAGGAACGGCCGGCAGCACGCGCGCTGCCGGCCGCTTTTACTGCACGCTAATGGTGCTTAGGCAGCCTGGACGCTGATGCGCCGCGGCTGGGCCTGCGGGCGCTTCGGAATCGACAGCTCCAGCACGCCATTCACGTGGGTGGCCTTGATGGACTCGGCATCGGCCGTCTCGGGCAGCGTGAAGCGGCGCAGGAAGGAGCCGCTGGCGCGCTCGATGCGGGTGTAGCCGTCCTTCTCGCTCTTGGTCTCAGAGCGGCGCTCGCCGCGCACGGTCAGAACACCCTTCTCGGCGGTGATCTCGATGTCCTTGCCCTCCACGCCCGGCAGGTCGGCAGTCACGACGAAGCGCTCGGCTTCCTCGCGCACATCTACCTGCGGGATCCAGCTGACGTTCGCAGTGTCGAAGCTGTCAGCACTCTGGTTCAGGGCCTTGTCGAGCTGCTCGTGCAGGCGGCTCACGAGCGCCCAGGGCTCGTACCGAAGAATTGCCATGAGAAATCTCCTCTCAGAAAGTTGCTTGCAAACCGTTGCGCCCGGGGCGCTGTTGCCACCGGATGTGTGTTCGGCCGCGAGCGTTTCAAGTGGCGCGTGCAAGAAGATCCTCACCACGGCGGCTGGTATTGCGCAGGGGCGGCCCCATGTAGAAGGCGCGGGAACACGAGCCCGCTGCTCAAGAAATGATCATTTGGGCCGCTCGGCGTGTCGCCAGAGTCGCTCCAGGCTGTGAGCAGCCTGTGCAAAAGCTGTGCTCGACCTGAGCACAAGATATTGGGTCTGAGGGGCCTTCGAGAAAGTTAGGCGTTTATGTAAAAATCGACGCGGATTCTACGGCGCATAATGGCGTAAGATGATGAAAAATAAATACAAAAATGACATTACAAAATCCAATAGCGAAGCTTGACGCTCCCGGACACCGTCATTAGGCTCTTGACCCCGACACAAGATCTTGTGTTCGCCGCAAGCGATCCCAAGGGTCACGCGGTCGGGGGAGGTTTCGGGGGCCTGACTGTCTAGTAAGAAGACAGCGGGTACCGGTAGCGCGCGAGGCTCATCAGGTGCTGCGTGCTTGCCGGCATTCCCTGCAATCCGTTGGACAAGGCGTAAGAACATTCGGAGCGCCGCGGATTAATGAACACAGTGGTCAAGATCGATCCCAAGGACGTCGACGCGATTCCTTTCCAGGAAGCCTCGCTCGATATCTGGGACAAGAAGTACCGCCTCACCGCAAAGGACGGCACGCCCATCGACAAGACGATGGACGACACCTACAAGCGTGTCGCGCGTGCGCTCGCGGACGTGGAGCGCGAGGACGTACGTGAACACTGGAACGAGCGCTTCCTGTGGGCGCTACGCCGTGGTGCGATTCCTGCCGGCCGCGTCACCTCCAACGCGGGCGCGCTCGAGCACAAGCCGGCGACCTCCACCATCAACTGCACCGTCTCGGGGACCATCCGTGACTCGATGGATGACATCCTCAAGAAGGTGCACGAGGCGGGACTGACGCTGAAGGCCGGCTGCGGCATCGGTTATGAGCACTCGACGCTGCGTCCGCGCGGCGCGTACGTGTCGGGGGCAGGGGCCTACACGTCGGGGCCGCTGTCCTTCATGGATATCTTCGACAAGATGTGTTTCACCGTCTCCTCCGCCGGCGGTCGCCGCGGCGCTCAGATGGGAACTTTCGATGTCGGTCACCCGGATGTCATGGAGTTCATTCGCGCCAAGCGTGAGAACGGCCGCTTGCGCCAGTTCAATCTGTCGCTGCTGATCACCGATGAGTTCATGCAAGCCGTGCGTGAGGATCGCGAATGGAAGCTGTCGTTTCCGATTTCGCTAAAGGAGTACGAAGCAGACCGGCCGGATTTGCATGATTCGGCCAAGTTCATGTGGCGAGAGTGGCCGATTCACGACGGCTACGTTGTGAATGACGAAGGCCTGGTGGCATGCAAGATCTACAAGACTCTGCCGGCGCGACGCATGTGGGACGTCATCATGACGTCGACCTACGACTTCGCGGAGCCAGGGTTCATTCTCATTGACCGCGTCAATGAGATGAACAACAACTGGTGGTGCGAGAACATTCGCGCCACTAACCCGTGTGGCGAGCAGAGTTTGCCGCCTTATGGATCTTGCCTGTTAGGTTCGGTGAATCTGACGCGCTTCGTGAAGCATGCCTTCACTGAATTCGCGGAATTCGACTGGAACGAGTACCGCGAAGTCGTCAAGGTGTTCACGCGCATGCTCGACAACGTGGTTGAGATCAACGGACTCCCGCTCGAGCGGCAGCGCGAGGAGATTTTGCGCAAGCGCCGCCATGGCATGGGGTTTCTCGGTCTCGGCAGCACCATGACGCTGCTGAAAATGAAATACGGCTCACCAGAGTCCATCCAGTTCACCGAGGATGTCTCGCGAGAAATGGCCGTAGCCGGCTGGGAAGCGGCACTAGAGCTGGCGCGCGAGAAGGGGCCAGCACCGATCATGAACGAAGAGTTCATGGTGACAAAGGAGATGTTGCGCAAACGTCCGGAGATGGTCCGCGATGGCTGGAAGGCGGGCTCGAAGATTTCCGGGCGGCTGCTGCATGCCAAGTACAGCCGCTACATGCAGCGCGTCGCCAGCGTCGCTCCGCAGCTGGTGCACGAACTGGCCGAGACCGGCGCGAGATTCACGCATCACAGCTCAATTGCACCCACGGGGACGATCTCGCTGTCGCTGGCGAACAACGCTTCGAATGGAATCGAACCGTCCTTTGCCCACCACTATTTCCGCAACGTCATCCGGGTCGGCAAAAAGTCCAAGGAGAAGATCGACGTCTATTCCTTCGAACTGCTGGCGTATCGGGAGCTCGTCAACCCGAACGCGAAGCCGGGAGCTAGCACCGATGATGAGAGACTGCCGGATTACTTCATTGCCTCGGAAAACATCACTCCCAAAGAGCATGTCGAAGTGCAGGCTGCATCCCAGAAGTGGGTCGATTCATCGATTTCTAAGACGGCGAACGTGCCTACGGATTTCCCCTACCCGCAGTTCAAAGACATCTATCTGTATGCGCACGAGCAGGGTCTGAAGGGGTGCACCACGTTCCGCTTCAACCCGGAGGTTTTCCAGGGTGTGCTCGTCAAGGAGCAAGATCTTAAGAACACCGTCTATAAGTTCACGCTTGAGGATGGCTCGGTTATCGAGGCACGCGGTGACGAGGAGATCGAGTACGAAGGCGAGCTACATACGACCGCGAACCTATTCGATAGCCTCAAGGAAGGGTACTTCGGCAAGTACTAGGAGCCGGACGTACCGGAATTCAGGAATTCGCATATGACCATTAAGATTGACCGCAAGATCGTGAAATACTCCGTGCAGAAGCCGGAGGAGAAGGTTGCCGAGAAGGTGCCCGAGCCCAAGGGCTCTGCTGCCGAGGAGACCGTGCGTGACCGCAATGGCCACCTGGCCAAGGTCATCCGGATGCACGAGAGGCTCGAGCGTCCGGAAGTGCTCATCGGCTCGACCTACAAGATCAAGACGCCGATCTCGGATCACGCGATGTACGTGACCATAAACGATATCGTGCTGAACGAAGGAACCGAATACGAGCAGCGCCGGCCGTTCGAGGTCTTCATCAACTCGAAGAACCTCGATCACTTCCAATGGATCGTGGCGCTGACGCGCATCATCTCCGCGGTGTTTCGCAAGGGTGGCGACGTCACCTTCCTCGTCGATGAGCTCAAGGCGGTGTTCGACCCGCGCGGCGGCTACTGGCAGCCCGGGGGCAAGTTCATGCCCTCGATCATCGCCGAGCTCGGGCACGTCATCGAGCGGCACCTGCAGACCATCGGGCTGATTCGCAAGACCAAGCTCGATGAGCACCAGCAGAAGCTGGTGGACGAGAAGCGCGCGGAATTCGAGGCGCGCAGCAAGCAGCGGGATGCCTTTGCCAAGACGCATTTCCCCGAAGGGGCGCAGCTGTGTGGCCGCTGCAGCACCGCGGCAGTCGTCATGATGGATGGCTGCATGACGTGCCTGAACTGCGGCGATTCGAAGTGTGGGTAAGTCCGACTTGAAGTACGCGAACTGACAGACTCAGGGCAACCCGCTTTAGGAGGCAGCCGGCTCATCCTGGCTGCCTTTTTTTATCGCTCCGGCACGCGGGCAAAAAAAACCCCGCTTTCGCGGGGTGTCGGTCGCTTGCTTGTGTGTGGAGGAGTGTCTTTCTCGTTATTGTTATCTGGTCGGGCGCTGCGTCCGGGTGGCCGTGTCAGGCTTCTTCTTGGGACGGGAGCGCTCTTATTCCATTATCCCGATGTCTGACTTCCTTCCCGGCGGAAACAACCCGTCGGTACCATGGATAAGAGCAACACTCGTGCCAGCCCTGCGGCGACCTGCATGGATGTGCGTGGGGCGCCCCGAATCGGCTTGCAACTGTGACGCAGTGCGCACTTTTTGTGGGATTGGCGCTGTTGGCAGGCAGTCGCGCATGAGGAGAACAGCGCGGCTTTCCGGTCGAACTGTCAAAATAATCGACGTATTATTCGGCCGCCGCGCTGAAGCGCGGGCGGCCAGGACTTCCGCAAGCTCTTGAACCGATGCAGGAACCCGAAGCAAACATCAGGTGTAAATGAACCCGACAGGACGTCTTAAGTTCAATGCCCGTCCGCTCGCTCTGATCGCCTTGGCTTTGCTTGGCGTGCTCGCCGCCGTCACCGTCGCTGTCGCGGATGACGATCCGCTGCCGCGACCGCCCGAGCTTGAGCGTGACGTTCGCTTCTGGATCCGCATCTACACCGAGCTCGACACCAACTCGGGCGTGCTGCACGACCAGTACAACCTGGCCGTGGTCTACCGCACGCTGCACTTCGCTCCCGACACCTCACCGCGCGATCGCCAGCACGAGGTCGACGAAGCACGCGAGGCGCTCGCATCCGCGCTGCGCCGGATCGCTGACGCCGGGGATGCGCCGCTCTCGAGCGAGGATCAGCAGATCAAGGACCTGTGGGGTGCGGAGGGGACACCGGCGCGCCTGCGTGCGGCCACGGATGACATCCGCTTCCAGCTCGGCCAGGCGGACCGCTTCCGCGCCGGCATGATCCGCTCGGGCGCCTGGGAGACGCATATCGCGCACACGCTGGCGAACCTCGGACTGCCGCCCGAGCTCGCAGCCCTGCCGCACGTCGAGTCCTCCTTCAATCCTTCGGCCTACTCCAAGGTCGGCGCCGCCGGGCTGTGGCAGTTCATGCGCTCGACCGGCCGCCGCTACATGCGCATCGACGGCGCGGTGGACGACCGGCTCGACCCGTTCCGTTCCACCGAGGCGGCCGCGCAGCTGCTGGCCTACAACTACCGGCTGCTGGGCACCTGGCCGCTGGCGCTGACCGCCTACAACCACGGCACCGCCGGCATGCTGCGTGCGAAGGAGAGCATGGGCACGGATGACATCGTGCGCATCGTGCGCGGCTACAACGGGCGCACGTTCGGCTTCGCCTCGCGCAATTTCTATGTCTCCTTCCTCGCGGCCCTGGAGATCGACCGCCATCCGGAGAAGTATCTCGCCTCCCTGCAGAAGGATCCCGAGGCGCGCTTCCACGAAGTGGCACTGCCGGCTTACATCCCCGTGAGCTCGCTCGCCCACACCCTCAAGATCGACAGCCAGAAGCTGCAGCACCTGAACCCATCGCTCCTGCCACCGGTGTGGAGCGGGGCACAGCGCGTGCCGAAGGACTATCGGCTGCGGCTGCCGCTCGAGGGGGAAAACTGGACCAGCGAGCTGCTCGCGCAGCGTCTCGCACCCGGGGAGATGTTCGCCAGCCAGCGCGGCCCGCGCCGCTACAAGACGCAGAAGGGCGATACGCTGGTGAGCGTCGCGCAGCAGTTCGAGGTGCCGGTGGAGTCACTGGCGCGCCTGAACCACGTGCGAACCAGCGCCCACCTGTCCCCGGGGCACGTGCTGACGCTGCCCGAGCCGCCCGCCCAGACCCTGGGCAGCGCTGCCGCGGTCGCCGCGGCCACGCCGGCGGCTGGCAGCGGCACCACGGTGAATGCGCAGGTGGCCGCGGTCGTCGCCCCCCCTTCGCAGGGCGGTGCGATCGCGCCCGAGGCCGCGGCGCGCGAGAGCGCCGAGGACGCCGCCGCGGCGAGCGCCGCCGCTGACAGCGGCCGCCGCCGTCACTACACCATCACCGTCGAGGTGGTCACGGCTGAGCAGGCCGAGGCGCAGGGTCCGTCGGTCGGACCGGGGGCGGACGCGGAGCAGAGTGCCGATCCGACCGATTACACCGTGGCGCGCGATGACTCGATCCGCGTGGCTCCGGATGAGACGCTCGGGCACTTCGCCGACTGGCTGAGCGTGAGCTCGCAGGACCTGCGCAACCTGAATCACTTCAGCGCCAAGCGCCCGGTGCGGGTCGGCGAGCGCGTGCGGCTGGACTTCCGCAACGCCACGCGCGAGGTCTTCGAGGGCCACCGCCACGACTATCACCGCACGCTCCAGGCGGGCTACTTCGCCTCGCACCGCATCGTCGGCACCGAGGTCTACATCGCCCGCTCCGGCGACTCGCTGTGGACGCTCACGCAGCGCGCAAAGGCGCAGCTGCCACTGTGGCTGCTGCAGCAGTACAACCCGGAGGTCGATTTCAGTGCGCTGCGCGCCGGTACGCAGATCGTCATGCCGCGCGTTCAGGAGGTGGCGGCCAATGGATGAGCGTCGGCCGCTGCCGACCGGGCGCTGTGACGGCCGCACATGTCGTCAGGCGCGCGGGCTGCCTATAATCCGCGTGGCTGACTGGTGTCCATGAGGAACATGAAGGCTTTCAGGATCTTAGCGGCGGCCGCGCCGCTCACGGGTGCGCTGCTGGCGCACGCCGACGGGCTGCCGGAGGCGCAGCCGGCCGTACTCACCGCGCCCACGCTCGACAAGCTGCCCGCCGTCGACCGTGTCATCGTGCGCAAGTCCCAGCGCTCTTTGGTGCTCATGCACGGGGGCAACCTCGTGCGTACCTACCACATCCAGCTCGGCCTGAATCCGACCGGCCAGAAGGAGCGTTCCGGGGACTTCCGTACCCCCGAGGGCACCTATCGCCTCGCGCGGCGCAACCCACGCAGCGACTTTTTCCTGTCGCTGAAGGTCTCCTACCCGAATGCCGAGGACCTGCGACGCGCCAAGGCGCATCACTGGGACACCGGCGGCTCGATCATGATCCACGGCCTGCCCAACGCCCTGAGGCACGAGCCCGAGTTCTACGCCACGCACGACTGGACCGACGGCTGCATCGCGGTCTCCAACGCCGACATGGTGGAGATCTGGATGCTGGTCCCGGACGATGTGGCGATCGATATCCTGCCCTGACTGTCTGACGCCCCCGTGGCCAGCGAGTTTTCAGAGTTCGTCGACGCGCGCGTCGGTCCGCGCGGGAGTCTCGAGAATCTCTCCCAGAGCGAGATCGAGAAGCTGCTCGATGCCGGGCAGGGGGGCCTGTACCCGCTGTTCCGGCGCTGCGCGCTGGCGGTGCTGAACTCCGGCGCTCCCACCGACAACGCCAAGGAAGTGTTCGACCGCTACCGCGACTTCGAGATCCGCATCGTGCGCCACCCCTGGGGGGTGAAGCTGGAGATGCAGAACGCGCCGGCGGCCGCGTTCGTCGACGGCCAGATGATCCGCGGCATCAAGGAGCACCTGTTCGCGGTGCTGCGCGACGTGGTGTTCATCTCCAACGAGATCATCGCCAGCGGGCGCTTCGATCTGACCGACCCGGCCTCCACCACCAACGCCGTGTTCCACGTGCTGCGCAACGCGCACCTGCTCGACTACAAGGCGCGGCCGAACCTGGTGGTGTGCTGGGGCGGGCACTCGATCAGCACGTCCGAGTACCAGTACACCAAGAACGTCGGCTACGAGCTCGGCCTGCGCGGGCTCGACGTGTGCACCGGCTGCGGCCCGGGCGCCATGAAGGGGCCCATGAAGGGCGCCACCATCGGGCACGCCAAGCAGCGCATCCGCGACGGGCGCTACATCGGCGTCACCGAGCCGGGCATCATCGCCGCCGAGCCACCCAACCCGATCGTGACGCAGCTCGCGATCATGCCGGACATCGAGAAGCGCCTCGAGGCCTTCGTGCGCCTGGCGCACGGCATCGTGGTGTTCCCGGGCGGCGCCGGCACGGCCGAGGAGATCCTCTACCTGGCGGGCATCATGCTCGACCCGGCCAACCGCGGGCAGCCGCTGCCGATCGTGCTCACCGGGCCGGCCGAGAGCGCCGGCTACTTCGAGCACGTGCTGCGCTTCATCGCCGGCACGCTGGGCGAGGATGCGGTGCGGCGCTTCACCGTCATCGTCGCCGATGCCGCCGAGGTGGCACGCCGCATGGTGCGGGGGATGGATGCCGTGCGCGAGTTCCGCCGCCGCAGCAATGACTCCTACAACTTCAACTGGCTGCTCTCGGTCGGGCGCGAGTTCCAGCAGCCCTTCGAGGTCACCCACGCCAGCATGCGTGCGCTCGACCTGCATCGCGAGCAGCCCTCCCACGCCCTCGCCGCCAACCTGCGCCGCGCCTTCTCGGGCATCGTCACCGGCAACGTCAAGGAAGTCGGCATCCAGGCGATCGAGGCGCTCGGTCCGTACGAGCTCAGCGGCGATGCCGCGCTCATGCGCGCCCTCGATGAGCTGCTGGCGGCGTTTGTTGCGCAGCAGCGCATGCGGCTGCCGGGCAGCACCTACCACCCGGTGTATCGGCTGGTCGCCTGAGCGATATCCGCGCCGGTGACATAACGCTCCCACGGGCCGCACACTTTCCCGGCCGCTATCGAGAGCGTTGTCGCAGCGTTGGCGCAAGGCGACATGCCTGTGAACCAGTTCCTGCGGTTGCCACGCCGAAGACGTACGCTCGATGCCACAGTTTCAGGAGCTTCTTCAATGGGCTCGAGTGACAGGGGGCGAGACGACGCACCCGGTACGCCGCGCGAACCGGGACCCAGCGGTACTGGCGCCGGCGCGGATGCCTACGCCAACTGGCTGGACCGCATGCAGCGCGCCCGTGCGCGCCAGGCCGCCATCACCCGCAACCTCTATACCTGGTCGAACTACAAGAGCTGGGCCGAGCAGGTGCGCGGCTCCTGGGAATCGACCGAGACCGGCGCCGCCGCGAACAAGCCGAAGAAGTAAGCCCTGCAGGCCGCGACGCCACCCGGCGGGCGGTCTACCCACAAAGCAATTTTTCCGCAGCCACCCCGGACGGGGCGTTCAGGCGTTGGATACCGCCGCGGGCAGGGGCGGCAGCTCCGCGAGCGCCTGCTCCAGCGCCGGGCGCGCGTCCGCGGCCGGCGGGGTATCGGCCGCGGGAGGGGCGGGCTGCGCAGGCTCCGGGGTGCCGTTCGGCGCCGCACCCGGCGGGCGCGTGGCGGTCGGGCGCGGGCGCGCCAGCCACTCGATGAGCGGTCCCCATTGCTCGGTGTCATCGTGCGCCACGTAGGCCTTCATCTCGTGCACGCCCACCCCGAGCTCCGCGGCACGCACGTAGTTCTGCGAGTCGCGCAGCGTGGCCACGATCGGGATGCCGAGCGTGTGCAGGAAGCGGATGAGCGCCTGGTAGATGAGGGTATTGCGGCGCACGCGGTTGGCGATCACCCCGATGCGGTCGTCCTCGCGGCGGATCTTGGCCACCAGCAGCAGGTCGCGGATGCAGCGCGAGCAGGTGTGGATGTCGATGTCCGAGGGCAGCACCGGCACGATGATCTTGGCGGCCTCGCGCATCATGTCCGGCAGCTGCGCCGGGGTGAGCGCGGCGGGCGTATCCACCACCACGTGCGAGGTGTCCGGGGGCGGGCGCAGCTGGAAGGCGCGCGTGGTGCGCGTGTCCTTCTCGAAGGCGGCGATGACGTTGATGTGTGGCTGGATGGGCTTGCGCTTCTGCACCCAGCGCAGCGACGAGCCCTGCGGGTCGTAGTCCATCAGCAGCGGCTTATGTCCGCGCGTTGCCAGATAGCTGGCGAGATTCGTGGCGATGGTCGTCTTGCCGGACCCACCTTTGGGGTTCAGGACGACGATGCGCTGCATGATTCCCTTGCGATGACGCGTGCGCGTGACGCGGGTCGCAGCCAAGCCTACGCACCGCACTTATGTCCTGCAAGCCGAGACGTGACTGTGAGCGTGCGCACGGCTGCGCGCGCGTGCGCTCGCGTACAGTCTCGCCCCGCATGGAAGAGAGATTTCTGCACCTCTGGGACGAATTGGACGATGTCTGGTGGTCCTGTCGTCACCTGGCGACCTGGGCCGCCGCCGAGACCCTGGCCAGCGCCGCCCCCTTGCTGGCGGCGCTCCTCGGCGGCGCCGCGACGCTGCTGATCGCGCACCATCCGGCCGCGCTGCTGAGCGGCTGACGAGCGCTGCCCGCCGCGCCCTCCCGCGCGGCGCTTGAAAATCCCGCGCCGATTCCCAAGATCCCGGATCAGAACCAACCGGCGTACGCTGGCGTGCGAGCGTTTCGCCTGAGCCGAGATTGAAGGGAACCATGGCCGAGACCCAAGAGACCCCCCCGCGCGCGGGTGCGCGCGAGACCCACGGCTTCCAGGCCGAGGTGCGTGAGCTGCTGAAGCTCATGATCCACTCGCTCTACAGCCACCGGGAGATCTTCCTGCGTGAGCTCATCTCCAATGCCTCGGACGCCTGTGACCGGCTGCGCTTCGCCGCCATCGCCCACAGCGAGCTCATGGGGGAGGACACCGAGCTTGCGATCCGGGTGGATGCGGATGCGAGCGCCGGCACCGTAACCATCACCGACAACGGCATCGGCATGACGCGCGCGGAGGCGATCGCCAACCTCGGCACCATCGCACGCTCGGGCACCGCCGAGTTCTTCCGCTCGCTCTCGGGGGATGAGCAGAAGGCCTCGGCGCTGATCGGCCAGTTCGGCGTCGGCTTCTACTCCGCCTTCATCGTCGCCGAGCGCGTCGAGGTGCGCTCGCGCCGCGCCGGCGAGCCCGCCGAGGCCGGCGTGCGCTGGGAATCCGGCGCCGACGGTGAGTTCACCGTGGAGAGCATCCGCCAGGAGGCGCGCGGCACCTCGGTGACGCTGCACCTGAAGGCCGACGCCAAGGAGTTCGCCGACCCCTTCCGGCTGCGCGGCCTGATCCGCCGCTACTCCGACCACATCGGCTTCCCGGTGCGCATGCGCAAGGAGGGCGAGGCCTCGCTCGAGTACGAGGTGGTCAACCAGGCGCGGGCGCTGTGGACGCTGCCGCGCACCGAGATCAAGGAGGAGGAGTACAAGGAGTTCTACCAGTACCTGGCGCACGACTTCACCGATCCGCTCACCTGGAGCCACAACAAGGTGGAGGGCAAGCGCGAGTACACCAGCCTGCTTTATATCCCCGGGCGGGCGCCCTTCGACCTGTGGCAGCGCGAGGGCTCGCGCGGGCTGAAGCTGTACGTGCGGCGCGTGTTCATCATGGACGAGGCCGAGCAGTTCCTGCCGCTGTACCTGCGCTTCGTGAAGGGCGTGGTCGATTCCTCCGACCTGCCGCTGAACGTCTCGCGCGAGCTGCTGCAGCAGGAGCCGGAGGTCGAGGCCATCCGCGGCGGCCTCACCAAGCGCGTGCTCGACATGCTCGCGCGCCTGGCCAAGGACGAGCCGGACAAGTACGCCACCTTCTGGAAAGAGTTCGGCCAGGTGCTCAAGGAGGGCGTGGTCCAGGATCCCGCCAACCAGGCCGCCATCCTCGGCTTGCTGCGCTTCGCCAGCAGCGCGCGCGAGGACAACACCCCGGCCGTGAGCCTCGCCGAGTACGTGGCGCGCATGAAGAGCGGCCAGGAGCGCATCTATTACGTGATCGCCGACAGCGTCGAGGCGGCGCGTGGCAGCCCCGCCATCGAGCGCCTGCGCGAGCGCGGCCTCGAGGTGCTGCTGCTCGCCGAGCGCATCGACGAATGGGTCATGGGGCAGCTGCACGAGTTCGAGGGCAAGCGCTTCAAGGACGCCGCACGCGGGGACCTCGAGCTCGGGGGCCTGGCGAGCGCGGCCGACAAGGCGCAGCACGACGCCGAGCTCAAGGAGAGCAAGAAGCTGCTGAAGCGCGTCAAGGACGCCCTCGGCGAGCGCGTCAAGGAAGTGCGCGTGAGCGAGCGCCTCAAGGACTCCCCCGCCTGCCTGGTGCTCGGCGAGCACGACGTCGGCGAGCAGATGCGGCGCATCCTCGAGGCCGCCGGGCAGAAGGCGCCGCCCTCCCAGCCGGTGCTGGAGCTGAACGTCACGCACCCGCTGGTGCAGTACCTGGACGCGCTCAGCGATAGCGGGCAGTTCGGCGAGCTCTCGCAGCTGCTCTACGACCAGGCGGCGCTCGCCGAAGGCACGCAGCTGGCGAACCCGCCCGAGTACGTCGGGCGGCTCAACCGCCTGCTGGTGCGCCTCGCGGGCGCACCGCCCGCCGCCCCCTGAAGCGCGTGCTGCGCGCCCCCCAGGCCGAGCGGCTGCAGCTGCCGGGTCCGGCAGGGGACCTGCAGGCACTCATCGAGACGCCGCTGTCCGAAGCGCAGCCCAGCCCGGTGCGGGCCTTCGGCGTCGTCTGCCACCCGCACCCGCTCCATGGCGGCACGATGGACAACAAGGTCGTCCATACCGTGGCGCGCGCGTTCCAACAGCTCGGCGCGCCGTGCATCCGCTTCAACTTCCGCGGGGTCGGCCGCAGTGCCGGGACCTACGACGAGGGCCGCGGCGAGACCGAGGATGCGCTGGCGGTCATCGGCTACGGCCGCACCCGCTGGCCGCAAGCCGCGCTGTGGCTCGGCGGCTTCTCCTTCGGCGGCGCCGTGGCGCTGCTGGCACAGGCGCGCGCGCAGGCGAGGCGCCTGGTGCTGGTGGCCCCCGGGGTCACCAAGATCGACGTCACGCACGCGCCCGCCCCCGAGTGCCCGTGGCTCGTGATCCAGGGCGATGCCGACGATGTCGTGCCGGCGGACTTCGTGCTGGGGTGGGCGCGCGGCATCCGGCCACCACCGCAGATCCATGTGCTCGCCGGCGCCGGGCACTTCTTTCACGGGCGCATCAACGAGCTGCGCGATGCCGTGCTCGCGTTCCTGGACCCCGGGGTACCGCCCGTCGCCTCGGTGACTGCCCCGCGCACCGCCCGCTAGACTTAAGCGGCCGCAACCCGGAGGGATGCCATGAAGATGACGCTCGGCGCGTCCGCGCTGATGTCGGTGCTGCTGCTTATGGGCTGTGAGACCACCCAGCAGGCGGCCACCAGCCCCGACTACCAGAAGACCCGCACCGGTGCCGGCATCGGCGCGGGCGTGGGCGCGGTGGTGGGCCTGCTCACCCACGGCAACAAGTTCGACAACGCGCTCATCGGCGCGGCGATCGGCGGCCTCGCCGGCGGCGCCATCGGCAACTATCAGGACCGCCAGGAAGCGCAGCTTAAGGCCAACATGGCCGGCACCGGGGTGGAGGTGGTGCGCAAGCAGGACAACATCACCCTCGACATGCCCGGCAGCATCACCTTCGCCACCAACAGCGCCGACCTGAATGCCAACTTCTATCCCATCCTGGACAAGGTGGCCGGCACGCTGGTGCAGTACGACCAGACCATGATCGAGGTGGCCGGGCACACCGACTCCACCGGCAGCGCCGCCTTCAACCAGTCACTCTCGGAGCGCCGCGCGCACTCGGTGGCGGCCTACCTGGTCAGCCGCGGCGTGCGCGTGCAGCGCCTGATGGTGGTGGGCGATGGCGAGAAGGACCCGATCGCCTCCAACGACACCCCGGAGGGACGCGCCGCCAACCGCCGCGTCGAGCTGACCATCGTGCCGGTCGCGCAGGGCCAGCCGGGCACCAACCCGGCAGCGCCGCCGCCGAAGCCCGGCTGAGGATTTTCGCCGCAAAAACAAAGGCCCGGGAGGCTTGCGCCTGCCGGGCCTTTTTCCTTGGCGCGCCGCTTTAGCGGGCGCGCTGCAAGAGCGGATCTTAAGAGTTGACCATACCCTTGAGGCTCTTAAGCGGCATCACGCGGACCTTCTTGCTGGCCGGCTTGGCCTTGAACATCATCTTCTCACCCGTGAACGGGTTGACGCCCTCGCGGGCCTTCGTGGCGGGGCGCTTCACGACCTTCATCTTCAGCAGCCCGGGCATCGTGAACAGACCGTTAGCGCGCAGGCTCTTCTTGATCACGCTGCCCAGCGAATCGAAGACGCTTCCGACCTGCTTGCGGGAGAGCCCGGTGTCTTTGGAGATGTGTGTCAGGACTTCCGACTTGGTCGGTGCGCCACCCTTTTTCGCCATTTTGCGCTACTCCTCGAGAATTTAGTTTGCGGTACGCGGCTGTCAGCTCACCGCGCGCTTGAGAATCGGCGCGGAAAATAGCACATGCGCACACTTTCGCAAGCGCTTTTTTGTGTGCGGGTGTTGCGAAAGTGCCGTTTTTTTCAGTCTTTTCGCGCGACGCGCCGCATCGTAGCGGGCGCGGAGCGCGCAGCGTCGCGCAGGTTCCACGTGTCACAATGCTGCGATTCTCGGTGCGAAGTCGCCGCTAAGCGCGTGTTTTTCGCAGCAACTGAACGCAGTCTACCGATCGGCCTCAGTGCAGCAGGATGAGGATGGCCTGGATGAGTATGCAGGCCCACAGCGGCGAGAGATCGAGGCCTGCGAGCGGCGGCGAGATGCGGCGTATCGGCCGCAACACCGGCTCGCACAGCGAGGCGAGCACCGACTGCAGCGGCGAGTAGCCGCCCGGGGCGATCATGCTCAGGACCGCATACAGCACGATGGCGTAGAAGTAGGTCCACAGCAGCGTGCGCAGGATCTCGGTGAGCACCGCGCGCACCCACACGAGCGGCATGCCGGCAAAGCTCACATCGCTCAACGCCAGGAGCGAGGCGACCTTGACGGTGGCCACCAGCAGCACCGCCACCACCGAGGCGCTGTCCACCTTGCCGACCGGCGGCAGCACCCGCCGCAGCGGCATGATCAGCGGGTTGGTGAGGCGCACCACCGCCTGGCACAGCGGATTGCGGAAGTCCGCGCGCGTCAGCTGCAGCAGCAGCCGCACCAGCACCACGCACAGCGCCAGCGACAGCAGCGTATCGACGATGTAGGTGAGGGCTGCGCCCATGAGTTGTGTTCCCGTGCCGCTCGCCTAACGGGCCGGCGCCGCCAGTTCCCGGCCGCGGGCCGCCGCGGCGTTGAGCGCCTGCGCCACCAGCCCCTTCAGTCCCCCCTGCTCGAGCACCCGCAGCGCCGCCTCCGTCGTGCCGCCGCGCGAGGTGACCTCGGCGCGCAGGCGTGCCAGCTCTGCGCCGCCGCCGTGCGCCAGGAGTCCCGAGCCATAGAGCGTGACCAGCGCCAGGCGCTGCGCGACGGCGTGCTCGAGCCCGAGCTGCTGCCCGGCCTCGGCCATGCACTCCGCCAGCAGGAAGAAGTAGGCCGGGCCGCTGCCGGAGAGCGCGGTCACCGCATCCAACATGTCCTCGGTCGCCACCCACACCACCTCGCCGACCGCCTTCAGCACCCCTTCAGCGCTGGCGCGCTGCGCCGCATTCACCTTCAGGGGGGCATAAAGCCCGCTGATGCCGGCGCCGAGCAGTGCCGGGCGGTTGGGCATGGCGCGCACCACCGCCACCTCGCTCCCGCACCAGGCCTCGAGCTCGCGCGCGCGCGTCCCGGCGCACACCGAGATGAGGAGCGGGCGGGCCGCCGCCAGCGCGCTCGCCAGGGGCCTGAGCACCGCGGCCGCCTCCTGCGGCTTCACCGCCAGCACCACGATGCCGGCGCCCGCGATCGCCGCCTCGTTGTCCGCGGCCGCCGCAAGTCCGAGCTCGCGCGTGACCTGTGCGCGCACCGCCGGGACGCTCTCGCCGACGGCGAGCTGCTCGGCGCGCGTGCCCGAGCGCAGCAGGCCCGAGAGCAGGGCGCGCCCCATGTTGCCGGCGCCGAGAACGCATATGCGGGTCGCACTCATGCAGAGGGCTATTGTACGGATCTTGGGCCGAACAACACGGTACCGAGGCGCACCACGGTCGCGCCCTCGAGGATGGCCGCCTCGAAGTCATCGCTCATGCCCATCGAGAGTGTGTCCAGTCCCGCGCCCTGCGCGTTCAGGCGCGCCAGCAGCTCGCGCAGCTCGGCGAACCAGTGGCGCTGGCGCGCGGGCGCGCTTTCCGGCGGCGGCAGGCACATCAGGCCGCGCAGCTTGAGCCGCGGCAGGGCGGCGACCGCGCGCGCCAGCTGCGGCAGCGCATCGGCCGCCACCCCGGCCTTGCTCGCCTCCGCGCCGAGGTTCACCTGCAGGCACACGTTCAGTGGCGCCGCCTCGGGGGGGCGCTGCGCGCTCAGGCGCTCGGCCACCTTGAGGCGGTCGACGGCGTGCACCCAGGCGAAGGCGGCGGCGATCGGGCGTGTCTTGTTGGCCTGCACGCGGCCGATGAAGTGCCAGGTGAGGGCGGGGTCCTGCAGCGCCGCAATCTTCGGCAGCGCCTCATCGAGGTAGCTCTCGCCGAAGTCGGTGAGGCCCAGGGCGGCCCCGGCGCGCATCAGGCTCACCGGCTGCGCCTTGCTCACCGCCAGGAGTGTGACCGAGTGCGCACTCCGCCCGGCACGCTGCGCGGCTGACTCGATGCGCCGGCGCACTTCCGCGACACGCTCAGCCAAATTCTGCGGACCCATTAACATATTGGACCAGTAACCCCTCCGCTATACTGCCGCGAGCGCCCGCTATGCAGGCCGCGCACGCTTGCCGCAGCCTGCCGGTGCGCCGTTCCAGGGAGCATCAATGGCTGTCGACATCGCGCAACTCCTGGCCTTCGCCGTCAAGAACAACGCGTCGGACCTGCACCTGTCCTCGGGTGTACCGCCCATGATCCGCGTCGACGGCGACATGAAACGCATCAACATGCCGCCGCTGTCGCACAAGGAAGTGCACTCCATGGTGTACGACATCATGAACGACAAGCAGCGCAAGGCCTACGAGGAGTTCTTCGAGACCGATTTCTCCTTCGAGATCCCGAAGCTGGCGCGCTTCCGCGTCAACGCCTTCAACCAGAACCGCGGCGCCGGGGCGGTGTTCCGCAACATCCCGAGCGTCATCCTCTCGCTCGATGACCTGAACTCGCCCAAGATCTTCCGCGACCTGTGCATGCTGCCGCGCGGGCTGGTGCTGGTCACCGGTCCCACCGGCTCGGGCAAGTCGACCACGCTCGCCGGCATGGTCAACCACTGCAATGACAACCGCCCCGACCACATCATCACCATCGAGGACCCGATCGAGTTCGTGCACGAGTCCAAGCGCTGCCTGGTGAACCAGCGCGAGGTGCACCGCGACACCCTCGGCTTCTCCGAGGCGCTGCGCTCGGCGCTGCGCGAGGACCCGGACGTGATCCTGGTCGGCGAAATGCGCGACCTGGAGACGATCCGCCTGGCGCTCACCGCCGCCGAGACCGGCCACCTGGTGTTCGGTACCCTGCACACCTCCTCGGCCGCCAAGACCATCGACCGCATCGTCGACGTCTTCCCGGGCGAGGAGAAGGACATGGTGCGCTCGATGCTGTCCGAGTCGCTGCGCGCGGTCATCTCGCAGACGCTCATGAAGAAGAACGGCGGCGGCCGCGTGGCGGCGCACGAGATCATGATCGGCACGCCGGCGATCCGGAACCTGATCCGCGAGGGCAAGATCGCGCAGATGTATTCCTCGATCCAGACCGGCGGCGCCCAGGGCATGCAGACCCTCGACCAGTGCCTGACCGAGCTGGTCGCCAAGGGCGTGGTGAGCAAGGAAGAGGCGCGCTACAAGGCGCAGAACAAGGACGCTCTCTAACAGAGCCAATGCGAAGGTAGCGCCATGGATCGCGACCAAGCCATCAAGCTCATGCAGGACCTGCTGCGGCGGGTCACCGAGAAGAAGGCCTCGGACCTGTTCATTACCGCCGGCTTCCCGCCGGCGATCAAGATCGACGGCGAGATCCGCCCGCAGTCCGAGCGCGCGCTCACGGTCGAGCAGTCCGCCACGCTGGTGCGCGCGATCATGAACGACCGGCAGACCAAGGAGTTCGACGCCACCAAGGAGTGCAACTTCGCCATCGCCCCGCCGGGCATCGGCCGCTTCCGCGTCAGCGCCTTCGTGCAGCAGGCCGCGGTGGGCTGCGTCATCCGCCTCATCAACGCCAAGATCCCGACGTTCGAGGAGCTCGACCTGCCGCCGGTGCTCAAGGAAGTCGTGCTGTCCAAGCGCGGACTGGTGATCCTGGTGGGCGGCACCGGCTCGGGCAAGTCGACCTCGCTCGCCGCCATGGTGGGCTACCGCAACGAGAAGACCCGCGGGCACATCGTGACCATCGAGGACCCGGTCGAGTACGTGCACACCCACAAGGGCTGTGTCATCACCCACCGCGAGGTGGGCGTGGACACCGAGAGCTGGCAGAACGCCCTCAAGAACACCCTGCGCCAGGCCCCCGACGTGATCCTGATCGGTGAGATCCGCGACCGCGAGACCATGGAGTACGGCATCCAGTTCTCCGAGACCGGCCACCTGGTGCTGGCCACGCTGCACGCCAACAGCGCCAACCAGGCGCTCGACCGCGTCATCAACTTCTTCCCCGACGAGCGGCGCGACCAGCTGCTCATGGACCTGTCGCTCAACATCCGCGCCCTGATCTCGCAGCGCCTGATCCCGCGCGAGTCGGGCGCGGGCCGCATCGCCGCCATGGAGATCATGCTCAACTCGCCCCTGATCCAGGACCTGATCTTCAAGGGCGAGGTGGCCAAGATCAAGGAGGTCATGTCGCGCTCCAACCGCCTCGGCATGAAGACCTTCGACCAGTCGCTGTTCGAGCTGTACGAGACCGGCTTCATCTCCTACGAGGATGCGCTGCGCAACGCCGACTCCAAGAACGAGCTGCGCCTGCGCATCAAGCTGGAGAGCAAGCGCGAGCAGAAGAACATCGAGGACGGCGGGGCGCTCAAGATCGTCGAGGAAGAGCAGGGTCGTAGCCTGTGAAGGCGGCGAAGGAGGAGCTGTCCGCCCCCGAGCTGGCGGTGAGCGTCGCACCCGCAACCGCGGAGGCGCTGGCCGCGGCCGTCACCGGGCGCCACCCGACCCTCAACACCAAGCCGCTCTTCAAGCTGATGGTGGAGAAGAAGGCCTCGGACCTGTTCTTCACCTCCAACGCTCCCATCAAGATCAAGATCGAGGGCCAGATCCTGCCGGTCAACAAGCAGGTGCTGACCCCCGAGACGGTGCGCCAGACCTCCTTCGCGCTCATGTCGGCCGAGCAGCGCGAGCACTTCACGCGCGAGTGGGAGCTGGACTTCGCCGTCTCCGAGCCGGGCCTCGGGCGCTTCCGCGTCAACGTCTTCATGCAGCGCGGCTACCCGGCCATGGTGATGCGCTACATCACCGCCGACATGCCGCGCCTGGACTCCCTCGGCCTGCCGGCGACGGTCTCGGAGCTGGTGCTGCTCAAGCGCGGCCTGATCCTCATGGTGGGCGCCACCGGCTCGGGCAAGTCGACCACGCTCGCGGCGATGATCAACTACCGCAACGAGACCTCATCCGACCACATCGTCACCATCGAGGACCCGATCGAGTTCCTGCACACCAACAAGCGCTCGATCGTCAACCAGCGCGAGGTGGGCCTGGACACCAAGAGCTACGCGCGCGCGCTGCGCGGCGTGGTGCGCGCCGCGCCGGACGTGATCCTGATCGGCGAGATCCGCGACAAGGAGGGCATGGAGGCGGCCATCCACCTCGCCGGCACCGGCCACCTGGTGCTGGCGACGCTGCACGCCAACAACTGCGCCGAGTCGCTCGATCGCATCATCAACATGTTCCCGCGCGAGCAGCACAACCAGATCTTCCTCGACCTGTCGCAGTACCTGCGCGCCATCATGGCGCAGCGCCTGGTGATGGGTAAGGACAACCGCCGCCTGGCGGCGGTGGAGATCATGATCAACACCCCGCACATCGGCACCCTCATCAAGAAGGGCGACGTGGTCTCGATCAAGGAGGCCATCAACCTCTCCGGCGAGAAGGGCATCCAGAGCTTCGATGCGGCGCTGCACGAGCTGTTCAAGCAGGGGCGCATCGGGCTCGAGGAGGCGCTGCTGAACGCCGACTCGCGCGCGAATCTCGAGGCCAAGATCAACTTCGGCTGAGGCGCCGCGCACCCCGCATGCATGCCCAGGGTGGAACGCGGGCATCGCTCAGCCAGCGCAGCTACTTTCCGTGGCTCGCCCTGGCGATCCTGCTGTTCGTACTGGCCGGCTTCGCGCGCACCTTCTTCCTGCACCGGCTGTTCGCCGTGCCGGCCCCGAAGCCATTCATCGCCTTTCACGGGGCGCTCATGAGCGGCTGGGTGGCGCTGCTGGTGCTGCAGAGCTCGCTGGTCGCGCGCGGTGAGCTGCGCTGGCATCGCCGGCTCGGGGTGCTGGGCGTGTGCTGGGCGGCACTGATCGTGCCGGTCGGCTGTGCCGCGACGCTGCTGGCCGCGGCGCGCGAGGCGCGCGCCGGCGGGCCGGCTGCGGCCGCGCAGCTGACGGTGCTGGCGCTCGAGCTGACGCAGATGCTGCTGTTCGGCGCGTTCGTCACCTGGGCGGTGCGGCTGCGGGCGCGTCCCGACTGGCACAAGCGCCTCATGGTCATGGCGACCGTCTGCATCCTAGCTGAGCAGCCGCGACCTGGCGAAGCTCGGCCAGCTGTACCTCAACGGCGGCTGGTGGGACGGGCGGCGCGTCATCTCCGCGGAATGGGTGGCGCGCTCGGTGCGCGCGCACGCGCAGGCGCGCGAGGATACCGACTACGGCTACCTGTGGTGGCTGCCGCGGTACCAGGCGGGCGGCCGCGAATACCGGGCGTTCGCCATGTTCGGCACCGGGGGCAACAAGGTGTTCGTCTTCCCGCAGGAGGAGCTGGTGGTCGTGATCACCACCACCAACTACCGCGTGGCCGGTGCCGGTGCACTCACGGACCGACTGCTGACGACCTACATCCTGCCGGCCCTGCCCGCCGGCGGTTGAGGCCAGCGGCTCAAAGGAACGTTCGCCGCCGATGCCGCCCTCAGTGCGGCACGCCGAGCAGGGCGCGGACCTCGGCCTGGTACTGCTGCTCGGCACGCTCGATGCCGGCGCTGTGCTGCTGCGCGAGGTACGCACGCAGCTGGCTCTCGGCCGCCAGGCTCGCCTGGATCTGCGCCCGCCCGGAGGGCGTGCGCGCGAGCTGCGCGGCACGGCGCAGGTCCTCATCGCTCAGATTCGCAGCGTACGCCTGTGCCCAAGCCGCGCTGGCCTGCCCGGCGTCCGCGCTCGAGTGGGCCGCGCGCACGAAGCGGTCCGTGGCGGCCTCATAGCGGGTGCGCTGCTCGGGGCTGAGGTGCGCGAGCGCCTCGCCGTAGGTGCTGCGCACGCGCTCGATGCTGCGATGGGCCTCCTCCAGGGTCTGCGTGGCCGCGCGGGTCACGGCGCCCTCGACGTCGTACGCCTCGATGAGCTGCGCGAGGGAGTCCTGGCGGCTCTCCGCCGGGGTGCTCGCGCAGCCCGGCAGCACCAGGACGACGGCCACGGCGAGACAGGAGACGGCGAGGGCGGGGCGGGGCATCTCTTCAGAACACCGTGTAGGCATCGAACACCGGCCCGTCGACGCACACGCGCTTCATCGCCACCCCGTCGGCGGTGCGCACCTCGACCGCGCAGCCGGCGCAGCCGCCGACCCCGCAGGCCATGAACTCCTCGAGCGAGACCTGGCAGGGCACGCCGAAGCGGCGTGCCAGGGCCGCGCTCGAGCGCAGCATCGCGGTCGGCCCGCAGGAGAAGATCTCGACCTGCTGCAGCTGGGCATCACTCAGCGAGGCCAGGTACTCGGCGGCCAGCTCGGTCACGAATCCTGAGTAGCAACCGGGGAAATCCGCCTTGCTCGCCAGGCGGCTCGGCACGCCCCACTCCTCCAGCAGCGGCATGCAGGCGATGGTGCCGGCGGGCATGCCGGCGATCAGCGTCGCCGACGGGCGCGCACGAAACGGAAACGGCACCTCCGAGCCCATCAGCACCAGCGGCCGGTAGGCGCGCTGCTCCTTCAGCCGCTCGGCCAGGAACACCATGGGCGGGATGCCGACCCCGCCGCCGAGCAGCAGCGGGCGGGGCCGCCCGGGCTGCACGGTGAAGGGCCGGCCGATGGGGGCGAGCACGCTCAGGCTGTCGCCGGCCTTCTTGGCCGCCAGCGCCTGCAGCCCCGCGCCCACCACCTTGTAGAGGATCTCGATCCAGCCGGCGGCGGCGTTGGCGCGCATGATCGAGAGCGGCCGGCGCATAAGGATCGAGGCATCGCAGGCCAGGTGCGCGAACGTGCCGGGCAGGGCATGCGCTGCGGCCCGCGGGGCGGCGAGGCGCAGCACGAACTGCTCGGCGTCGTAGGCGAGCTGGGAGATGACGCGCGCCTCCTCGAGGAAGATCGTGCCGCGGTGGCTGGCGCTCACGGGCCGCCGCCGCGCGCGGTGAGCACCTCGGCGAGCACCGCCATGCGCACGGCGACCCCGTTGCGCACCTGGTCACGGATCACCGACTGCGGCCCGTCGGCCACCTCGGAGGCGATCTCGATGCCGCGGTTCATCGGCTGCGGATGCATGACGATCGCATCCGGGCGCGCGAGGCGCAGCCGCGCCGGGCTCAGCCCCCAGGCGTTGAAGTAGGCGGCCGCGTCGGGCAGGTCGGCCTCGCCCATGCGCTCCTTCTGGATGCGCAGCATCATGACGACGTCGCACCCCTCGAGCCCTGCGGCGAGGTCGCCGTAGCGGGTGCAGCCTGCGAACTCGTCCGCCGCCGGCATGAGGGCGGGCGGGGCGAGCAGGCGCACGTCCGAGGTGCCGAGCGTGCGCAGCACGTGCCAGGCCGAGCGCGCCACCCGCGAGTGGCGGATGTCCCCGACGATCGCCACGGCGAGCCCGGCGAAGCGCTGCTTGCGCTGCAGGATGGTGAGCGCATCGAGGAGCCCCTGGGTCGGGTGCGCCACGTGCGCCTCGCCCGCCGACAGCACGCTCACGTGCGGGGCCACGTGTGCGGCCACGAGCCCGGGCACGCCGACCTCGGCGTCGCGGATCACGAAGGCGTCGACGTGCAGCGCCTCGAGCGTGTAGACCGTGTCCAGCATGCTCTCGCCCTTGGTGCGCGAGGACAGCTGCACCTCGAGGTTCACCACCTGGGCGCCCAGGCGCTTGGCGGCCAGCTCGAAGGAGACGCGCGTGCGGGTCGAGGGCTCGGTGAAGAGGTTGGCGACCGTGGCGCCGGCCAGCACCTGGCTCGCGGCGGCCCGTGCGCCGAGCGGCCGCACCAGCGCTTGAGCGCGCTCGAGCAGCTCCTCGATGAGCCGCTTCGGCAGCCCCTCGAGGGTGATCAGGTGGCGCAGCGTGCCGTCGGTTCGCAGCTGCTCGCTCGTCGCTCCGCTTGCGCTCATGGCTGTTCTTTCCGCACCAGGGGCCCCTCGCCGGCGAAGTAGCGCTTAAGGATCACGGCCGCCGCGGCGCTGTCGATGGCGGCCCGGCTCACCCGCCGGGTGCGCTCGCCGCGCGCGCGCTGCTGCGCGAGCGCCGCCGTCGCCTCCAGCGAGGAGTAGCGCTCATCCACCAGGTGCACCGGGAGGGCGAAGCGGCGCGTGAGCTCGTGCGCGAAGGCGCGCGCCCGTTGCGTCATCACCCCCTCGCTGCCGTCGGCATTATACGGCTCGCCCACCACCAGCCGCGCGGGCGCGAGCGCGCGCACCTCGCGAGCGATCGCGTCCCAGTCCGGGCCGTGCGCGTGGCACGCCACGGCCGCGCGCGGCGCGGCGCTGCGCGTCAGCGAGTCGCCGGCGGCGATGCCAATGCGCTTCAGACCAAAATCGAAGGCGAGGAGGGTCTCGGGTGTGCTCATGCCCCGCGGCGGACGGCCTCAGGCATGGCCGGCCTCGGGGGAGAGACGCTCGACGTCGATGCCGAGCAGCCGCCAGGCACCCGCCCAGCGCTGCTCGAACGGCAGCTCGAACACCACGCGCGGGTCGACGGGCACGGAGGCCCAGGCGTTGTCCTTCATCTCGCGCTCGAGCTGCCCGGACTCCCAGCCGGCGTAGCCGAGCGCGATGAAGGCATCCGAGGGGCCCTCGCCGCGCGCCATCGCCGCCAGCACGTCGCGCGAGGTGGTCACCTGGATGTCCTCGGACACCTTGTGAGTGTGGTCCCACTGCCCGCCCGGGCGGTGCAGCACGAAGCCGCGGTCGGTGTGCACCGGGCCGCCGCGCAGCACCGGCTGCTCGGCGATGTGCTCGCTCGAGGGCTCGAGCTTCATCTGCGAGAGCACGTCCGAGAGCTTCATCGGCAGCGGCTTGTTGAGCACGATGCCGAGCGCGCCCTTGTCGGTGTGCTCGCAGATGAGCGCCACCGTCTGGGCGAAGTTCGGGTCCGCCAGCTGCGGCATGGCGATCAGCAGGTGGTTGGTGAGGCTGCCCGCGGGGGCCTCCGACACGGTCACCGGCTCGCCGGTTTCCTCAACGGGGGCTTCCTGCGAGACATCGGAGGAGGTTGTCTTGCCGCCCATGACCACAGTATGGGCATCCCCTCTCGCACTCTCAAGGAACCGATACGGTCCCGCTCGTGGCGCGGCCACCGGAGAACTGCCATTCGTAGGCGAAACCGAGCGCCGGGTGCCCCTGCGCCAGCTCGGGCGGGAACGGGTCAAAGGGGCTGGCGAGCTTGAGGATCTCGAGCGCCGCCTGATCCAGCTCCGGACTGCCGCTCGAGCGGCGGATGAGGGCCTGCTGCAGCTTGCCGTCGGCGCTGATGTGCACCTCCACCACCGGGGCGGAGGCGGCGCCGGCCACGCGCGCCACCGTCGGGTAGTTGAGCGTGCCGATGCGCTCGACCTTGCGCCGCCACGCGTCCAGGTACGGGGCGAGCATCGAGGCGCGCGTGTCGGGGGTCACCCACAGCTCATCGCGCTGCGGCCCGCGCAGCTGCGCCGGCCCGCTCTCATCGGGCCCGGGCGCGGCGGTCTCGGGCTGGTCGATGAGCAGCGGCTTGTCGCGGCTCGAGCCCTCGGCGCCCTCATCGCTCAGGTAGCGGATGCGGGTGCTCCAGGCGATGGTGCTGAGCACGCGGTCATCCTGCGCGCTGCCGGCGCGCTCGCCCTCGTCCTTGAGCGAGTTGCCCTCGGCCACCCCCTTGTGGCGCAGCATCGGCACCGAGGAGGCGCGGTTGCGGGGCGCGACGGACCTGCGCGTATTGCCCGAGCCCACCTGGGTGCGCTGCGCGAGGTAGGTGGCGCCGGGGTTGTGGTCCGACTCGGGCAGCTCGTCGGAGACCAAGAGCACCTCGAGCCCCGGGGCGCCGGACTTGTCCCTCGCCGCCGCGTTGAAGGTCAGGCCGACGATGATCAGCCCGTGCAGGAGGCCGGCGAGGAAGAGCATGGTGAGGAGGCGGTCCCACACCGGCGCCCTACCCTCGCGCAGCATGAGCGCACGACGCGCCACGGCCCCGTATCCCTAGCGCCGCGCGGCCAGGCGCCGCTCGATGGCCTGGATGAAGCCCTCGCCGATGCGCGCCGGGAACTGCTTCTCCAGCTCGCGGATGCCGGTAGGCGAGGTCACGTTGATCTCGGTGACGAAGCCGCCGATGACGTCGAGGCCCACGAACAGCATGCCGCGCGCGGCGAGCGCGGGCCCGATCTGAGCGGCGAGCCAGCGGTCGCGCTCGTTCAGCTCGCGGCCGACGCCCTTGGCGCCGGCGGCCAGGTTGCCGCGGTGGTCCGCCCCCGAGGGCATGCGGGCGAGGGCATAGGGCACCGGCTCCCCGTCGATGAGCAGCACGCGCGCGTCCCCGGTGGTGGCGATCTCGGGCAGGTAGCGCTGCGCGATGGCGAAGTTGCGGCCGTAGTCGGTGAGGGTCTCGAACACCACGTTGGCGTTGGCATCGCCCTGCGCGAGCACGAAGATCGAGCGCCCGCCCATGCCGTGCAGCGGCTTCACCACCACCTTGCCGTGCTCGCGCAGGAAGGCGCCCATGTCGGCCATGTCGCGCGTGATCAGGGTCGGCGCGCAGCACTGCGGGAACCAGGCCGTGTAGACCTTCTCGTTCATGTCGCGCAGCCCCTGGGGGCGGTTGACGACCAGCACGCCCGCGCCCTCGGCGCGCTCCAGGATGTAGGTGCTGTAGATGTACTCGGTATCGAAGGGCGGGTCCTTGCGCATCAGCAGGCAGTCGAGCACGGAGAGCGGCTCGAGGCGCGGCTCCCCGAGTGAGAACCAGCCGCCCGGGTCGGCGCTGACCGTGAGCGCACGCATGCGCCCGAAGGCCACCCCGTCGCGCAGCGACAGGTCCTTCAGCTCCAGGTAAGCGAGCGCGAAGCCGCGCGCCTGCGCGGCCAGCAGCATCGCCAGGGTGGAGTCCTTGGCGTAGTTGATGGCGCCGATCGGGTCCATCACCACGCCGAGTCGCTTCGGTGCGCTCATCCGATCCTGTGCGGCAAGTGCAAGCCCAGAAACCCGATTATGGCGAGTGCGCCACGAATATGTCTGCCTCCGCCTGGGCGGGTGTGCGAAACAGCGCTCCGACCTTCGAAAAACGTGACGTGCATGGCATAGCCGGGGGTATACCGATATGTTAAAACCGCGCTGCGCTTGTGCCTGCGTTTTCTAGGGCTTTGGGAGCGCCATGGCCGGTGCAAATGTGCGCCCGCGGGCGCGCCGCGCCGCGCAGCGCACGGACGGTGAGCCGTGAGGCGCGGCTTTTGGGCCAAAGAGGAAGGAGTCACGCGACCGTGACCGCAAGCAACAGCAAGCTGCAGGGTCTGAAGGTTCTGGTCATTGACGACAGCAAGACCATCCGTCGCACGGCCGAGACGCTGCTCGCCAAGGAGGGCTGCGAGGTGTTCACCGCCATCGACGGCTTCGACGCCCTCGCCAAGATAGCCGACCACCAGCCCGACATCGTGTTCGTCGACATCATGATGCCGCGCCTGGATGGCTACCAGACCTGCTCGCTCATCAAGCACAACAAGGTGTTCCGCTCCATCCCGGTGATCATGCTGTCCTCCAAGGACGGCCTGTTCGACCGCGCGCGCGGGCGCATCGTGGGCTCGGAGCACTACCTCACCAAGCCCTTCACCAAGGATGAGCTGCTGTCGGCGATCGAGACGCATATCGGGAGATGACGGCCATGGCGCTGATCCTGATCGTGGATGACTCCCCCACCGAGCTGCACGTGATGCAGAAGGCGCTCGAGAAGCACGGCTTCCAGACCGCCGCGGCGGTGGACGGCGCCGAAGGGGTGCGCATGGCGCGCGAGATCAACCCCGACCTCATCTTCATGGACATCGTCATGCCGGGCATGAACGGCTACCAGGCCACGCGCCAGCTGGCCTCCGACCCGCGCACCAGCGGCATCCCCATCATCATGGTCACATCCAAGGGGCAGGAGACCGATCGCATCTGGGGCCTGCGCCAGGGCGCCATCGACTACATGGTGAAGCCCGTGTCACCGGACCAGCTGGTCGCCAAGGCACAGGCGACCCTTTCCTCCTGATGCGCAGCGCACCCGTGGCTGCACACCAGATCCCTGCATGAGCGAACCCAACACCGCATCCGAACCTGACCTGAAGGCACTCAGGGACCGGCCCTTCGAACTGCTCGCCGAGCTCGAGCGGCGCGGCCGCGCCGTGTCCGCGCAGCTGAACCAGGATGCGAGCGCCGGGCGCGAGTGGGTGGGAGTGGCGCTGCGCATGGCGGGCGATCTGTACCTGGTGGCGCGCGAGGAGACCCGCGAGGTGCTCGGCGTGCCGGCCAGCACCACGCGCGTGCCCGGCGCCAAGCCCTGGATCAAGGGCCTCGCCAACGTGCGCGGCCAGCTGCTGCCGATCATCGACCTGCGCCAGTTCCTCGGCTCCGGCGTCACGCCGGTGACGCGCAACACGCGCATCGTCGTGGTCAACCACCGCGAGATCCCCGCCGGGCTGATCGTGGATGAGGTGCTCGGCTTCCGGCGCTTCGCCGAGAACGAGTTCAGCGCCGATGCGCCGCCGACGGTGGCGCGCTGCGAGCGCTACCTGGCCGGGGCCTTCCGCCGCGCCCAGGAGCAGTGGCCGGTCCTGAGCCTGCGCCAAGTGCTCGAGAGCCCGGCGTTCGCGGAAGCCGCCGCATGAGCCGCGCCCCGGGCCAGGCCCCGAGCTCGCTCGCGCCGCTCCTGGCGCTGGCGGCGCTGCTGCTGGTTGGCAGCGGCATCGCCTACTGGTACGGCCTCAGCAGCCGCGCGAGCGCCGAGCCCGCGCACCGCGTGCCGGTCGAGGCGCTCTACGGGCTCGCGCTCGATGCCGGCGGCGCGGTTGCCGGCGATGCCGGCGCGCTCACGCGCTTCCAGGAGCGACAGAAGCAGCTCGAGGAGGCCGCCGCGCACGACCCGGCCGCCCCGTTCGCGAGCGATGCGCGCTTCACGCGCCTGATGAACAACGCCGATGCCGTGCTGCACGCGCGCAGCGCGCTCGCCGATGCCGCCGCAGCCGCGCACGACATCGCCACGCTGGTGCCGCGCCTCGACACCGAGGCCGGGGCGCTGGCGCAGTCGCTGCCGGTGAACTCCGCCCCCGCGGGCATCTTCGAGCGCTTCGAGGCGCGCGCGCAGCGCCTGCAGCTGGACGTCACCGCCCTCACGCAGGGCGTCCCCGACCCGGGCCAGAGCGCGCAGCGCATCGCCGAGAGCAGCGACTACCTCGCGCAGGTGATCGCCGCCTTCGGCGGCAACGCCCCCGCACTTGCCCTGCCGAAGGTGGCGACCCCGGAGGGGCTGAAGCACCTGAAGGCGCTCGAGGGCATCTACCAGGACCTGGCCGTCGCGGTGAAGCGCGCCGTGGGCGCCGCCCCCGCGCTGCCGGCGGCGCAGAGCGCCGCGCGCGCCATCGCCGCCGATGCGCGCGACCTGTCCGCCACCGAGCCGGCCGCATCCGCGCCGCCGCCCGCCCCGGGGCTGCTCGCCTACCTGCCGCTCGCGCTGCTGGCCGGCGGGCTGGCGCTGCTCACCGCCGCGCTCGCCTCGGCGCTGCGCGTGCACCGCACGGTCGAGCGGCAGCGCCTCTCGGCCGATGCGCAGCGCAAGGAAAGCGACCGCAATCAGCAGGCGATCCTGCGCCTGCTCGATGAGCTCTCGAGCCTGGCTGACGGCGACCTCACCGTGCAGGCGACCGTCACCGAGGACATCACCGGGGCGATCGCCGACTCGATCAACTACGCGGTCGATGCGCTGCGGGGCCTCGTGACCACCATCAACCTCTCGGCCATCCAGCTCGAGTCGGCCACCAAGCAGACGCAGTCGCTCTCGCAGCACCTGGCCAAGGCCTCGGGCGCCCAGTCCAAGCAGATCGCCTCCGCCACCGAGTCCGCCGCCAGCATGGCGGCCTCGGTCGAGGAGGTCTCCGGCAACGCCGAGCGTGCCTCGGATGTGGCGCGCCACTCGGTCGAGGTGGCGCACAAGGGCGGCGATGCGGTGCGGCGCACGATCGACGGCATGAACACCATCCGCGAGACCATCCAGGAGACCAGCAAGCGCATCAAGCGCCTGGGCGAGAGCTCGCAGGAGATCGGCAACATCGTCGAGCTCATCAACGACATTGCCGAGCAGACCAACATCCTGGCGCTGAATGCCTCCATCCAGTCCTCCATGGCCGGCGAGGCCGGCCGCGGCTTCGCGGTGGTCGCGGATGAGGTGCAGCGCCTGGCCGAGCGCGCCGCCAACGCCACCAAGCAGATCGAGGTGCTGGTGCGCACCATCCAGACCGACACCAACGAGGCGGTCGTCTCGATGGAGCGCAGCACCACCGACGTCGTGGGCGGGGCGCTGCTGGCCGAGAACGCCGGCGCGGCGCTGGAGGAGATCGAGCAGGTCTCCAACCAGATCGCGAGCCTGGTGCAGAACATCTCCGGCAGCGCGCGCCAGCAGACCGGCGCGGCGCAGAACATCGCCCGCAACATGCAGATCCTCAAGGAGATCAGCGCCCAGACCGCCGAGTCCACCAGCGCCACCTCGGCCGCCATCGCCAAGCTCGCCGAGCTCTCCGGCGGGCTGCGCAAGTCGGCCGCCGGGTTCCGCCTGCCGGGCGGCACGCCCGAGCGCGCCCCGGCTCCCGGCAGCGCAGGTCCCAAGCGCCTCGAGGAGCCGCTCAACACCGCCAAGGTGCGCCAGATCTCGGCGCTCGGCGGCTCGTGAGGCCACAGAAAGCCCCGCATGCCTGAAGTCGTATCGCAGACCTTCGATCTCGTCGGGCGCGAGGTCAACGCCAGCCTCGGCGAGGCGCGCGCCGCGCTCGAGGCGTACGTCGAGCAGCCCGACAACCTGCAGCTGCTGGAGAAGTGCTCGCAGGAGCTGCACCAGGTGCACGGCGTGCTGCGCATGCTCGAGATCTACGGCGCCGCGCTGCTCACCGAGGAGATGGAGCACGTCGCCCAGTACCTGATCGCGACCCACGCCGAGCGCAAGAGCCAGGCCGAGAGCCTGGATGCGCTCATGCGCGCCATGGTGCAGCTGCCCGGCTACCTCGAGCGCGTGCTCGCCGGCGGGCGCGACCTGGCGCTCGTGCTGCTGCCGCTGCTGAACGACCTGCGCGCGGTGCGCGGCAGCTCGCTGCTCTCGGAAGGCACGCTGCTGGTGCTGAACCTCAAGTCCGAGGCGCAGCCGGCCCCGGTGACCGGCACCCCGGGGGAGCCGGCGATGACGGTGGAGCAGTGGGCGCGGCGGCTGCGCGCGCGCTACCAGGTCGGCCTCATCGGCTGGATCCGCGGCGAGCGCGTCGAGGCCAACCTCGAGACCCTCGCCAACGTCGCCAAGAAGCTCGAGCAGATCGCCACGCGCCAGCCGCTGTTCCAGCTGTGGTGGGTGATCGGCGCGGTGATCGAGGCGCTGCAGCAGCATGGACTCGAGGGTGGGCAGTCGATCAAGCGGCTGCTCGGGCTCGGCGACCGCGAGATCCGCCGCCTGTACGAGCAGGGCGAGGCGCGCTACGCGCAGTCCCCGGCGGTCGAGCTCCTCAACAACCTCCTCTACTACGTCGGCCGCGCCGATTCGCAGGGCCCGCGCGTGCAGGCCGTGCGCGCCTCGTTCCGCCTCACCGAGCTGCTGCCGGTCGATGAGAGCATCGAGCAGGAGCGCGAGAACCTGTCCGCCCCGAGCATCAAGCTCATGCAGACGGTCGCGGCCGCCATCCGCGAGGACCTGGGCAAGGTCAAGGACGTGCTGGACATCTTCGTCCGGCGCGGCGCCGGGCAGCCGCAGGAGCTGTTCTCGCAGGTCGAGCTGCTGCGCAAGATCGGCGACACGCTCGGGGTGCTCGGCCTCGGCGACCTGCGCGCGCGCGTGCAGTTCGAGACCGAGCGACTGGGCAAGATCGTCGAGGGCACGCTCAAGGCCGACGAGGCCACCCTGGTGGAGATCGCCGCCACGCTGATCGCGGTCGAGGACAAGCTCGATGACAGCCTGGTGGGCATGATCCTGCCCAAGGACGCCCAGGCCCCGGCACCGCCGGAGGACTCGGACTTCCAGCAGGTGCAGTCCGCCGTGCTGCGCGAGTGCATCGTGAACCTGGCGCGCATCAAGGAGGCGGTCACCCAGTCGGTGGGCGGCACCCTCGATGCGGCAGGCCTGGACAGCTGGCAGGACCTGATGCGCGGCATGAAGGCGGGACTGCTGCTGCTCGGCAAGGCGCGCGCCGTGGAGGTGATCGAGGGCATCACCCGGCAGCTAAAGCGCGTCATGCAGCCCGGCGTGCACGTGCTGCCGCCCGGCTTCATCGACCGCCTGGCCGATGCCATCGTCAGCCTCGAGTACTACATGGAGACGCTGCAGGCCGGGCGCTCCGACCCCTGGTACATGCTCGACAACGCGCAGTCGTGCGTGCAGGCGCTCGAATCCCAGCCGCAGCCGGCCGTGCCCGCGGTGCCGCCGCTCGAGCCGGGCGCGTACGCCAAGACCGTGCAGATCACGAGCGTCCCGACCGCGGCGCAGCGCGCCGAGATGGCGCAGCTGGATGCGGCGGCCCCGACGCTCGCGGCCAAGCCCGCCGCCACCGCCCCGCAGCTCGCCGAGCACGCCGACCCGGAGCTCGTGAAGCTCTTCATCGAGGAGGCGAGCGAGGAGCTCGCCAAGATCCGCCACAACTTCCCGGTGTGGGACGAGAACCCGCTCGAGCGCGAGGCGCTGGTCACCGTGCGCCGCTCGTTCCACACGCTCAAGGGCTCCGGCCGCATGGTCGGGGCGCGCGACCTGGGCGAGTTCGCCTGGTCGATCGAGAACCTCCTGAACCGCGTGCTCGACAACACGCTCACGCGCTCGCCGGCGATCCTGGAGACGCTGCGCGCCGCGGTGACAGCGCTGCCCGAGCTCATCGGGCAGCTCGAGCGCGGCACGCCGGTGACGACCGACCTGCTCGGCATCTCCTCGCGCGCCCACGCGCTCGCGGCCGGCAAGTCCGGCAGCCTCGCGCGCATCCCGACCGAGGACGACAGCGCCGAGATGCCCGCCCCGCCCGGTATCGGCGCCACGCGCCGAGTGCCGGCCATGCCGGCGGCAGCGCTCAGCGCGCCGGCCCCGGCGCCAGCACCCCCGCCGCCCGCCGCTGCCGCACCGCCGCCGGCGGCGATCCCGGATGACACGCTGCGCGACATCTACGCGCGCGAGACCGCGACCCACGTGGCGACCGTGCGCGCGTACCTGGCGCGCGAGGGCCAGCTCCCCGGGCCGCACGCGCTGCCCGAGGAGGTGTACCGCGCCTGCCACACGCTCTCGGGCAGCTCCAAGATGGCGCAGGCGCGCCACGGCATCCGCCTCGCCGAGCCGCTCGATCACTGGCTGCGCCGCGCCTTCGGCAGCGCCGTCGGGCTCGCCGACGAGGAGCTGCAGCTCTTGTCCGACTGCATGTCGGCCATGGAGTCGGTGGCGACCCACCTGGACGAGTCGACCGGCTACTTCGTCAACCACTGGCAGCTGCTCGAGCGTATCGAGAAGAGCGACCGCGCGCTCGATGAGCGCATCGCCGCCGCCGCCGCGGCCGAGAAGGCGGGCGAGCCCGCAGCCCCCGCCGCCGAGGCGGTCGGGGAGCCCGCCGAGGCGGTCGACTTCGACCCCGAGGTCGCGGCGATCTTCACCGACGAGGCGACCGAGCTCATCGAGGCCTCCGAGCGCGCGCTCAGCGAGTGGCGCGCGCAACCGAACAGCCAGGACCTGCGGCTGGGGCTGAAGCGCCCGCTGCACACCCTCAAGGGCGGCGCCCGCATGGCCGGCATCATGCCGATGGGGGACCTGAGCCACGAGCTCGAGACGCTCGTGATGATGGTCGACAACGGCACCCTCACCGCCGACGCCGCGCTCTTCGATGCCATCCAGGCGAGCCTGGACGAGCTGGCGCGCATGCGCGAGCAGGTGGTCAACGGCAACCGTGTGCCACCGGCGCGCGCCATGCTCGCTCGCCTGCAGACCTTCACCCGCCCGGGCGCTGCCGTCGCGGGCGCCGCGGCGAGCGTGAGCGCGCCCGCGCCGGCCCCGCCACCGGCCGCCGTCGCGCCGCCGCCACCACCGCCACCGGCACCGGCACCACCTGAGCCAGTCATCGAGGCGAAGAAGCCGGAGCCCGCGCCGGCCCCGCCGCCGGCGCCTGCCCCGAAGCCGGCCGCGCCGCTGTCCCCAGCCGTCGTGGCCGCGCCCGTACCCCCGCCCCCGCCACCGCCTCCGGCGCCCGTACCGGTACCTGCGACCGTGGCCACGGCGGCCGCCGCCGCGGGTGCTGCCTTCGCGCGGCTGCGCGCGGACGTCGAGGAAGCGCTCGCGCCGCCCGCGCCGGTGCCCCCGGGACGCGAGCCGGTCACGGGCGGGGAGCCCAAGGAGATGGCGCGCGTCGATGCGGACCTGCTCGACCAGCTGCTCAACATCTCCGGCGAGGCGAGCATCGCGCGCGCGCGCCTCGAGCAGCAGCTCGGCAGCTTCGACTTCAACCTGGGCGAGCTGTCGCGCACCGTGACGCGCCTCAAGGAGCAGCTGCGCAGCCTCGAGATCGAGACCGAGGCGCAGATCCTGCACAAGCACGAGGAGGAGGCCGGCTCGCACCGCAGCGAGTTCGACCCGCTCGAGCTCGACCGCTACTCCTCGATCCAGCAGTACTCGCGCGCGCTCGCCGAGACCGCCAACGACGTGGCGAGCATCCAGCAGCTGCTGGAGAACCTCGCCAAGGACACGCAGAACCTGCTGCAGCAGCAGGCGCGCACCATCACCGAGCTGCAGAACGGCCTCATGCGCACGCGCATGGTGCCCTTCCAGCGCCACGTGCAGCGCCTGGCGCGCATCGTGCGCCAGGCCGCCGCCGACACCGGCAAGCGCGCCGAGCTCACCATCGAGGGTGCCTCCGGCGAGCTCGACCGCCAGGTGCTCGAGCGCATGCTGCCGCCCTTCGAGCACATGCTGCGCAACGCCGTGGTGCACGGCATCGAGAAGCCCGAGGAGCGCATCAAGCGCGGCAAGCCCGACACCGGGCACATCATGCTCGAGTTGCACCGCGAGGGCGCCGAGGTCATGGTGCGCCTCACCGACGATGGCGGCGGCATGAACCTCAAGGCGATCCGCGACAAGGCGCTCGCGCTCGGGCTCATCTCCCCGGGCAACACGCTCTCGGACGAGGATGCGATGCAGCTCATCCTCGAGCCCGGCTTCTCCACCGCAGGGGCCATCACCCAGCAGGCCGGCCGCGGCGTCGGCATGGACGTGGTGGCCACCGAGATCAAGCGCCTCGGCGGCGCGCTGCACATGGAGACCAAGGCCGGCGAGGGCACGGTATTCACCATCCGCCTGCCGCTGACGCTCGCCATCAGCCACGCGCTGGTGGTGCGCACCGACGAGGAGTACTACGCGCTGCCGCTGCCGACGGTTGAGGGCGTGCTGCGGCTCTCCAAGGCGGAAGTCGCCGCGCACCTCGGCAAGGACGCGGCCCTGTTCGACTACGGCGGGCAGAAGTACCGCTTCCAGTACCTGGCCAACTTCGTCGGCCTGCCGCCCGCGGAGCTCCCCGGGCAGGACGTCACGATCCCGGTGGTGCTGGTGCGCGCCGGCGAGCACTCCACGGGCCTGGTGGCGGATGAGCTCGTGGGCTCGCGCGAGATCGTGGTCAAGTCGGTCGGCCCGCAGATCTCCGGCATCCGCGGCATCTCCGGCGCCACCATCCTCGGCGACGGCCGCATCGTCATCATCCTCGACATCGGCGCGCTGGTGCGCGCGGAGTGGCGCACCCGTGCGCAGCCGGCGCCGGCGCTGCGCGAGCGCGGCGGCGACCGCCGCACCTTCGCCATGGTGGTGGACGACTCCATCACCGTGCGGCGCGTGACGCAGCGCCTGCTCGAGCGCAACGGCATGCGCGTGCTGACCGCGCGCGACGGCATGGACGCGGTGGCGCTGCTGCAGGACAACGTGCCGGACGTCATTCTGCTCGACATCGAGATGCCGCGCATGGACGGCTACGAGGTGGCCGCGCACGTGCGCAACGATCCGCGCCTGAAGGATGTGCCGATCATCATGGTGACCTCGCGCGTGGGCGAGAAGCACCGCGCGCGCGCCATCGAGCTCGGCGTGGATGACTACCTCGGCAAGCCCTACCAGGAGGCACAGCTCCTGGATGCCATCGCGCCGCTCGTGGAGCGGCGGCGCGAGCGGCTGCGCTACGCCTCCGGCGGCGGGGGGAGCTGAAGCCGCATGGCCGAGCGCGTCGCCGAGATCTACAGCCTGCTCGTCCCCCTCATCGACGGGCGCCTCATCGTGCCGCGCGCCTGCGTGGCCGAGGTGATCGGGTTCCAGACCCCTTCCGAGATGACCGGCGCGCCGCCCTGGTACATCGGCACCATCCCCTGGAACGGCAAGGCGGTGCCCCTGGTGTCCTTCGAGGGCGCCTGCGGGCAGATGATCCCGCCGGCCTCGGGCCGCACCCGCATCGTGATCCTGCACGCGCTCGGCACGCAGATCGAGGGCGGCAACTTTGCCCTCGTCAGCCAGGGGTTCCCGCAGCTGGTGCGCGTGAGCTCGGACGTCGTGCGCCCGGACAACTCGCGCGTCTTCCCCGAGCGCGCCCCGGTCATCTGCCAGATCCGCATGGTGAACGAGACCCCGCTGGTGCCGGACCTGCAGCGCCTCGAAGAGATGATCGCGGAAGAGACCAGCATCGTCGCGAGCTGACCGCCCGCTTCCGGCACGCCCTCGATCCCTAGTGCACCTCCACCGGCACCACCAGCTGGTGGGTGAGCTGCGCCGTCCCCTGCATCGCGCTCGCCGTCACCGTCACCTGGTAGGTCCCCGGCGGGGTCTGCTGGACGGTGCTGCCGGAGCTGCAGCCGAGCGCGAGGAGCGGCAGCAGCAGCCAGGCGAGGCGCCGCGCGGGGCGGCGCGCACGCGCGCGCCCGGCGTGCGCCAGGAGCAGCGCGAACCCGGCGAACACCGGCAGGCCGGCGCCGGCGACGGCGGCCGCGAGCGAGCCGGTGGCCACCGTGAGGCGCGCACTGCCGCTGCCGCTGAGGCGCGCGGGCGCGAGGCTGCAGCTGGCCCCGGGGAAGGAGCCCGGCACCGCGCAGCTGAGCGAGACCGGGGAGTCGAACTGCGCGGTTCCTGCGAGCGTCACGGTCGAGGAGCCCGCGCCGCCCGCGGCGAGCGCGATCGGCGCGGCGCTGAGCGTGAAGTCCTCGACGGAGACCGGCAGCGCCGTGGAGAGTGACTCGTTGCAGTCGGCATCCCCGGAGTAGGCGGCCGTCAGGGTGTGCGCGCCGCTGGAGGCGATCGTGGCATCCAGGCTCGCCGTGGCGTTGGCGCCGACGGCGACGGCGGCCCCGAGCGGGCTGCCGTCGAGGACGAACTGCACGCTGCCGTTGACGGGGGTGCCGGCGAGCGCGGGCGTCACGGTCGCGGTGAGGGTCAGCGGCGCGTTCACGTTGACGCTCGCGCGCGAGGCGACGAGCGCGGTCGCCGTGGCGATGCCCGCGGGCAGCAGCTGCAGCGAGGCCATCATGCCCTGGTCCTCGTGCGAGAGCAGGTGGCAGTGGTAGACGAAGGTGCCGACGATGTCCGGGTTGCGGAAGTCCATGCGCAGCGTGACGCTCGGGTAAGCGCCGGAGCCTGACCAGTGCGGCACGTTGACGGTGTCGCGCAGCGCCGGGTCGCTGACCGGCGCGCCGTCCACCGCCAGCACCTGGAAGTGCAGCTGGTGGATGTGGAACACGTGGTCCTCGGCGGAGCGGTTCTCCACCGTCCAGTCCTCGACCGTCCCCTGGTGCAGCACCAGATCCGGCGGGGCCGACATGTCGTAGACCTTCGGCGTGCGCCCGTCCAGGGTGATGAAGTAGCCGAAGTGACCGGAAGAGCTCTCACCCTCGGAGAAGTACAGCCGGCGCTGCGCATCGGGGATGGCGGCGGCGAGGCTCGTGAAGCGCAGCCGCCGCGGCGGCGCGGCGCGTCGCTCCTGGTGCACGTGCGCGAGCATGGGCGTCGCGCCGGTGCCGCTGACGCGCAGCAGCGGGCGCGCGGGATAGGGCAGGCCCAAGGGCCCGGAGTCCACCGGCAGCGTGACGAGCTCTCCCTCGCTGCCGGCGGAGGGCGTCGTGAGGATGAACTCGACGCGCGCACCGGCGCCGAGCAGGAAGTGCGTGTCGGTGAGGGGGCGGATGGTGCCGGTCCCGGAGCCCACCGGCACGCCGTCGACGCCGATGATGGTGAGCGGCTGCGCGCTGCCGCCCACCTGGTACTGGATGTCCAGGATCTCGTTCGCCGAGGCGTTCAGTACCCGCCACAGCTCGCGCGTCGCCGGCGCGCCCTCGAGCACCGGCACCGTGTAGGCGGGCCAGGCGATGGGCACGAAGTTGAGCGAGAGGTCCAAGTAGGGCTCGTTGGCGGCATGACTGGAAGGCCCGGCGCGCTTCTGGTCGCGCAGCACCAGCACCCGCTGCGTCAGGCCCGCGGCGGCAGGCACGAGGTTCTCGATGCCCTCGACGATGAGCGCGCCGGCCGCCCCGCCGAGCACCTGGTCGGCGCTGAACCCGTGCGGGTGCGGGTGGTACCAGTACAGGCCCGGCGGCTCGTCCGCGGGGATCTTGATCAGGTAGTCGAAGGTCTGGGCCGGCTGCACCAGCACGCCGATGACGTCGTCCTGGTGGCAGGTGGGCGGCAGGTTCATGCCGTGGAAGTGCAGGTTGGTCGACTGCGGCCCCATGGGGTCGGCGACGCAGTCGGAAGCGGCGGGGGCGGCGGGCGCCATCGGCGTCCCCGGGGGCACTGGCGGCGGCGGCAGCGCATTGACGAGGTGGACGATGAGCTCATCCCCCGGAAAGACGTGCAGCGTCGGCGCCTCGATGCCGGCGCCTGCGGTGTAGCAGTAGCGCTGCAGCCCCTGCGCGTCCGTCACCGTCTGCAGCGTCAGGGTCACCTCCAGGGTGTGGTTGGTGCTGAAGAGCTCGGGGGGCGCAGGGAGCGCGGCGCCGGCGGCGTAGCGCGGGCAGACGGCATCGGCGGGGTCCCCCGACTGTGCGCGCGCGCCGGGGTGCGCGGCGAGGCCCGCGAGCCCCAGGGCCACGGCGAACAAGGCACGCGCGGCGCGGCCGCGTCTGGCTGCGGTCATCATCGGCACAAAGACGGATCCTTCGGGGAGTGTTAGTTGTTGTTGGCGCCGTTCCCTGGCGCTCCCGGATGAGAAGGTACCAACTTCCGCGCCGCATTGCGCACCCGGCGGCGAGGTTCAAATTATGTCCCCCCGGGGCGGCCACCTCGCCGGCGGCTTAGGTTAAGCTGCGCACGCGTGGCGCGCGCGGGCCTCGGGCGGCTCACGGCCGATGCGGTGCTGGCCTGCCCGCACCGGGACGTGCGCTGCACCGCCATGCCGAAGCAGGTCAACCTCGCGCGCTGAAGGCGCCGGCACCCTCAGAGGTCGCCGAACTGCCGCTGCAGCAGTGCGAGCGCCACGAGCGCTGCGGTCTCGGTGCGCAGCACGCGGGGACCCAGGCGCGCGGCCACGAACCCGTGCGCGAGTGCCTGCGCCTGCTCCTCCTCGGCGAGCCCACCCTCGGGTCCGACCAGCAGCAGCACCTCGCCGGCGGGGTGCGGCAGGTCCGCGAGGCGCACGCTCGCCTGCGGCGAGAGCATGAGGCGCGTCGGCGCCGTCGTGGTGCGCGCGAGCGCGGCGACGCTCACGGGTGCGCGCACCTCGGGCAGGCGGTTGCGGCCGCTCTGCTCGCAGGCGCCGATCGCGATCGCGCGCCAGTGTGCCACGCGCCGTTCCAGCTGCACGCCCTCCAGGCGCACCACGCTGCGCGCGGCGGTGACCGGCACCAGGGCGTGCACGCCGAGCTCGGTGGCCTTCTGCACCACGAGGTCCATGCGCTCGCCGCGGGCGATGCCCTGGGCGAGCGTCACCGGCAGGGGCGACTCGCGCTCGATGCGCGCCTGCGCACCGACGGCGATCACGGCGCCGTCCGCGCCGGCGCTCTCGAGCGTGCCGGCGTACTCGCCGCCGGCCCCGTTAAATAGAGTGAGCGCGGCCCCGGGGCGCAGGCGCAGCACGCGTGTCAGGTGCGCACCGGCACTGCCCGTCAGGCGCACGTGCGCGCCGGTTTCCAGCGAGGCATTCACGTAGATGCGGCTTACGCGCACGCGCGCTCGATGCCCTCACGCGCCACCTCGACCATGAGGTCGATCTCCGCGGGCGTGACGACGTAGGGCGGCATGAAGTAGACCACGTTGCCGATCGGGCGCAGCAGCACGCCGCGCGTGAGCGCGTGGCGGTAGACGATGAGGCCGCGCCGCTCCTGCCACGGCCAGGGGGTGCGCGTCGCCTTCTCCTGCACCATCTCGGCGGCGAGGATCATGCCCCTCTGGCGCACCTCGGCCACGTGCGGGTGATCCTCGAGCGCGGAGCGCGCCCGCGCGCCCAGGTGGGCGGCGAGCGCGCGGTTCCTCGCCAGCACGTCCGCCTCGGCAAACAGCGCCAGGCTGGCGCGCGCGGCGGCGCAGGCGAGCGGGTTGCCGGTGAAGCTGTGCGAGTGCAGGAACGCGTTGAGCTTCGCGTACTCATCGTAGAAGGCCGCATACACCGCCTCCCCGGTGAGCACCGTGGAGAGCGGCAGGTAGCCGCCGGTGAGGCCCTTGGAGAGGCAGAGGAAGTCGGGCGAGATGCCGGCCTGCTCGCACGCGAACAGCGTGCCGGTGCGGCCGAACCCGACCGCGATCTCGTCCGCGATCAGGTGCACCTGGTGGCGGTCGCACGCCTGCCGCAGCAGTGTCAGGTACACCGGGTCGTACATGCGCATGCCGGCCGCGCACTGCACCAGGGGCTCGACGATCACGGCGCACACCTCGTGCGCGTGGCGCTCCAGCGCGGCCTCCATGTGCGCGAACTGCGCGCGGGCGTGCGCGTGCGCGCTCACCCCCGGCTCGCGCAGGTACGCATCCGGGGAGGGCACGCTGATCACGTCCATGAGCAGCGGCTGGTAGACCGCCTTGTAGAGCTCGACGTTGCCGACCGCGAGGGCACCTAAGGTCTCGCCGTGGTAGCTGTTGGTGAGCGTCACGAAGCGCCGCTTCGCGGTGCGGCCGACGTTGCGCCAGTAGTGGAAGCTCATCTTCACCGCCACTTCCACCGCGGAGGAGCCGTTATCGGCGTAGAAGCAGCGCGTCAGTCCCGGCGGCGCCACGCGCGTCAGCTCCTCGGAGAGCGCCACCACCGGCTCGTGCGTGAAGCCGGCGAGGATCACCTGCTCGAGCAGCTCCAGCTGCGCGCGCACCGCGGCGTTGATCTTCGGGTGCGCGTGCCCGAAGAGGTTCACCCACCAGGAGCTCACCGCATCGAGGTAGCGGCGTCCCTCGTAGTCCTCGAGCCACGCGCCGGCGCCGCGGCGCACGGGGATCAGTGGCAGCGTGCCCTCGTGGTCCTTCATCTGCGTGCACGGGTGCCACACGTGCTTCAGGTCGCGCGCGATCCAGGGAGTGTTGCCTGAGTCCATGCCGGCAATTGTGTCATGATCGGCGCAGGCTGCCTGCCGGTGCGCGCGGAGGGTCTCATCCTTGAAGGTCGACGTCGCGACCGGACTGCTCGCGGGGGTACGCCAGGTGCTCTCGCCGCACTTTGATGCGCGCCCGCCGGACACCGTGCCCGCGCTCATCGTGGTGCACGGCATCAGCCTGCCGCCGCATGAGTTCGGGGGACCCGCGATCGACCAGCTCTTCACCGGCACGCTCGACTGGGACGCGCACCCCTACTTCAAGCAGATCGAGGGACTGCGCGCCTCGGCGCACCTCGTCATCCGCCGCGACGGTGCCGTCAGCCAGTACGTGCCCTTTGGCGCGCGCGCCTGGCACGCCGGCGCCTCCAGCTACCTCGGCCGCAGCCACTGCAACGACTTCTCCATCGGCATCGAGCTCGAGGGCGCCGACACTACCCCCTACGCCGCCGCGCAGTACGAGGCGCTCACGCAGGTGCTCGTGGCGCTGCTCGCCGCCTACCCCTCGCTCTCAGCCGCGCACATCACCGGCCACAGTGACATCGCCCCGGGCAGGAAGACCGACCCGGGGCCGGCGTTCGAGTGGCCACGCCTGCGCGCGCAGCTCGCCGCGCGCCTCGCACCCCCGCCGTGACGGCGGTGCGCTTCCTGGTGGCGGATGTCTTCACCGCCACGCCCGGCTGCGGCAACCCGCTCGCGGTGGTGCCCGATGCGCGCGGCCTGAGCACGCGGCAGATGCAGGCGCTGGCGCGCGAGTTCGGCTTCTCGGAGACGACCTTCGTGCTGCCGCCAGCGAGCGTGGCCTCCAGCGCGCGCGTGCGCATCTTCACCCCGCGCACCGAGGTGCCCTTCGCCGGCCATCCCAACATCGGCACCGCCGTGGTGCTGGCGCAGGAGCGCGGCGCGCGCCGCCGCATGTTCGGCGACTCGTTCCGGTTCGAGCAGCGCGCCGGACTCGTGCCGGTGCGCTTGCTGCGCGGCGGCGGGGGCAGCGGCGCCGCCGAGCTCACCGCGCCCGAGGGACTGACGCTCGGTGCGCCGCTGCGCGTCGCCGCGGCGGCCGCCTGCCTCGGCCTGCCCGCGGCGCAGGTGCGCTCGCGCACCCACGCGCCGCGCGTGGCCTCCGTCGGCCTGCCATTCCTCATCGTCGAGGTCGCAAGCCGCGCCGCGCTCGCGCGCGCGCGCGGGGATCTCGCCGCCCACGCGGCCACGCTCCCGCGCCTCGGCGTAGATGCGGTGTTCGCCTGGTGCCGCGGCGCGCGCGCCGGCGAGCTGCACGCACGCACCTTCTCCCCGCTCGATGGCATCGCCGAGGACCCGGCCACCGGCAGCGCCGCGGCGGCCGCGGTCGCGCTGCTGACGCTCGCCGCCCCCGCTCAGTCGGCGCGGGCGCGCTGGCGGGTGCACCAGGGGGAGGACATGGGGCGCCCGAGCCGCATCCAGGGCACGGTGGAGAAGGGCGGCGGTGCGATCCTCGCGGTACGCATCGCCGGGCGCGCGGTCATCGTCATGGAGGGCAGGCTGCGCGCGCTACCCTGAAGAGCTTCAGCGCTGGTGGCGCCAGAGCACCTCGGTGCCGCGCTCGTGCCGGGCCAGCACGCGCGCCACCACGAACAGCAGGTCGGACAGGCGATTCAGGTACTTGGCCACTTCCGGGCTGACGCTCTCGGTGCGCGCGAGTGCCCACACGCGCCGCTCGGCGCGCCGCGCGATGGTGCGCGCCAGGTGGCAGGCGGCGGCCGCCGGGCCGCCGCCGGGCAGGATGAACTCCTTCAGGGGCGGCAGCGCCTCGTTGAAGGCATCGAGCTGCACCTCCAGGCGCGTCACCTGCGGGCCGTGGATGGCGGTGTGCCCCGGGATGCACAGCTCCCCGCCCATGTCGAACAGCTCGTGCTGCACCTCGGTGAGGCAGGTGCTGACCGAGGGCGGCAGGTCGGGCATCGCCAGCACTACCCCGAGCGCGCTGTTGAGCTCGTCCACCGTGCCGTAGGCCTCCACCCGCGCGCTGTCCTTGGGCAAGCGGCTGCCGTCGCCGAGGCCGGTGGTGCCGTCATCCCCGGTGCGGGTGTAGATCTTGCTCAGGCGGTTGCCCATGGCCGTGCCACTGTAGCGCACCGGGCCGCCCTTGCTGAAGTCAGCGCTTGCGCGGCGGCAGCAGCACCCTGACACTGCGGCGGCGATACAACAGCGAAAGGCGCGACTGACACGCGCATGAGCACGGTTCTGGTCACCGGCGGCTCGGGGTTCATCGGCGTGCATGCGCTGGCGCAGCTGCTTGCCGGCGGCCACGCCGTGCGCGCCACGGTCCGCAGCCTCGCGCGCGTGCCGGAGGTGCGCGCCATGCTGCGCGAGGCCGGCGCCCCGGACATCGAGGGCGTGCGCTTCTTCGCCACCGACCTCAACCAGGACGCCGGCTGGCGCGAGGCCATGGGCGGCTGCCAGTACGTGCTGCACGTGGCCTCGCCCTTCCCGATGGGCGCGCCGCGCCACGAGGACGAGCTCATCATCCCGGCGCGCGAGGGCACGCTGCGCGTGCTGCGCGCCGCGCGCGGCACGGGCGTGGAGCGCGTCGTGCTCACCTCCTCGTTCGCCGCCATCGGCTACGGCCACGCGCCGCGCCGCGCGCCCTTCGACGAGCACGACTGGAGCGAGCTTAACGGCGCGCTGCCCGCGTACGTGAGGTCCAAGACCCTGGCCGAGCGCGCGGCCTGGGACTTCATCGCGCGCGAGGGCGGGACGCTGAAGCTCGCGGTGGTGAACCCGGTGGCGGTGTTCGGGCCGGTGTTGGGGCCGGACTTCTCCACCTCGATCCAGATCCTGACCGGCATGCTCGCCGGGGCGATGCCCGCGCTGCCGCGCCTGTACTTCGGCGTGGTGGACGTGCGCGACGTGGCCGCGCTGCACATCACCGCGATGACGCACCCGGCGGCCGCCGGCGAACGCTTCCTCGCGATCGCCGGGGAGTGCCTGTCACTGGCCCAGATCGCGCGCACGCTCAAGGCGGTGACCGGCAGCGCCGGCCGGCACGTGCCGACCCGCGAGCTGCCCAACTGGCTGGTGCGGCTCGCGGCGCTGCGCGATGCCCGCGCGCGCGCGATCCTGCCCGAGCTCGGCAAGGTCAAGAACGCGAGCAACGCCAAGGCGCGCACGCTCCTTGGCTGGCAGCCGCGCACGAACGCGGAGGCGATCCGCGCCGCCGCCGAGAGCCTGCTGCGCCTGCGGCTCGTGGCGGGCGCGAGTGCGCCGGCCGCACCCGCCGCCGCGGCGGCCGGTGGCCACTGAGGCGATGGCCTCGCACGAGCTCACGGCGGCCATCAAGGCGGCGCGCGCCGCCGGGGAGCTGCTGCGCGGGCTCTACGGCGCCAACCTCGCCGTGCGCGTGAAGCCGGACGCCTCCCCGGTCACCGAGGCGGACGAGCGCGCGGAAGCGCTCATCCGCGACCTGCTGCAGCGGCAGTTCCCCGCTTACGGCTTCTATGGCGAGGAGACCGGCACGCACCGGATGGGCGCGGAGAGCATCTGGCTGGTCGATCCGCTGGATGGCACCAAGTCCTTCGTGCGCGACACGCCGTTCTTCTCGACCCAGATCGCGCTCATGCGCGCCGGCGAGCTGGTGCTCGGGGTCTCCAGCGCCCCCGCCTACGGCGAGCTCGCCTGGGCGGAGGCCGGCGGCGGCGCCTTCCTCGACGGGGAGCTGATCCACGTGAGCCGCGTGAGCGAGCTCGCCGCGGCCTTCGTCTCCACCGGCAATCTCAGGTCCCTCGCCGCAGGCTCCGGCTGGGCGCGGCTCGGGCAGCTCGTCGGCGCCACCGCGCGCATCCGCGGCTACGGCGACTTCGTGCACTACCACCTGCTCGCGCGCGGCGCGGTGGACGTCGTCATCGAGTCCGACGTCAACATCCTCGACATCGCCGCGCTCAGCGTGCTGGTGCGCGAGGCGGGCGGCATCTGCACCGACCTCGACGGCGCCCCGGTGGGGCTGAAGACGAGCAGCGTGCTGGCCGCCAACGACGTGCTGCACACCCTGGTGCTGGAGGCGTTCAGGCGCTGACGAACACGCGCCGCCCGTGCTCACCGAGCTCGAGCATCGGGGTGAGGTAGAGCTCCGAGAGCGCCTCGGCCGTGAGCGTGCTCGCCACGGCTCCGGCGCGCCAGCGCCCGTCGCCGAACAGCAGCAGCACCCGGTCGGCGAAGCGCGCGGCGAGCGTCGGGTCGTGCAGCGTCGTGATCACCGTGCAGCCGCGGTCGGCCAGGCCGCGGAACAGGCTGAGCACGCTCAGCTGGTGGTGCGGGTCCAGGTGGTTGGTGGGCTCATCGAGCAGGTAGGTCTGCACCTGCTGTGCGAGCAGCGCCGCCACCGCGACGCGGCGCTGCTCCCCGCCCGAGAGGGTATCGGTGCGCCGGAGCGCGTAGCCGAGCATGTCCACCTGCGCGAGCGCCTCGCGCGCGATGCGCTCGTCCGCGGCCGTCTCCCACTGCCACAGCGCCAGGTGCGGGTGGCGCGCGATGAGCACGCTCTCGAGCGCGGTGGTGACGAAGGCCTCCTCAAGGTCCTGCGGCAGCAGCCCGAGCCGCAGCGCCAGCGCGCGCCGCGACAGGGCGGCGAGCGGCGTGCCGCCGCTGGCGACCGCGCCGGCGGCGCCGGCGCGCAGCCCCGCGAGCGTGTGCAGGGTGAGGGTCTTGCCCGAGCCGTTGCGGCCGAGGATCGCCACCACCTCCCCCGGGGCGAAGGCGAGCGAGAGCTCGCGCACCAGCTCGCGCTCACCGGCGCGCACCGTGAGGCCCCGGGCCTCGAGTCCCGCGGCGCGCGCGCTCAGTGCGTCCACCCGATCTCCAGCGCGGTGGCCGGCCCGACCACCACGTGCTTGAGGCTCAGCGGCATCTCGGCCTCGGTGGGGGAGAGCGCGCGGCGCCCGGCCATGATCTCGGTGTCCTCCTGCGGGTAGAGCGGGTGCTGCGCGGGGTCCGGGAAGCCGAGCGGGTAGCGGGGCATGCCGGTGGCGGCATCGTACTTGTCGCTCGCGCCCACGGTGTGCAGCAGCTCGTGCGCGATCACGAGCGCGTTGCTGCCGGCGAGGCGCTCATCGGCGAAGCCGTGCACGAGGGCCACCAGGCCCTTCTCCAGGCCGTGCGAGTCGGGCGCGCGCGTGAGGGTCGCGGCGTCGTGGTAGAGCACGAAGAGGCGAATGCGCGGCGGTGCCTGGCCACCCAGGTCCGCGTGGCGGAACGCGTAGTAGCGCAGCCTGAGCGACCAGGCGGCGATGCCCAAGGGGCCGGCACCCGGGGCCAGCTCCGGCGGGGGCTCGCGCAGCGCCGGGTAGAGCTCCACGTGCACCGGGGTCTGGAGCCTGATGCCATAGCGGTGCGCCTCGCGCGCGAAGAACGCCTCGAGGTCGGCGAAGTCGGCGCCCTCGAGCGCCTCGATGTAGCGCGCCGCGCTCTGCGAGCCGTCGGCGTTGACGGGGAAGATCCCGACCCAGAGCGTCTCGCGCCAGCTGCGCGTGGCGCGGCGGTCGAGCAGCTGCTGCCCGGCGACCAGCGCCAGCACGCAAAGCAGCAGCAGGATGCGCAGCGTTTTCCACACGGGGGCGGTGCGCGTAGCCGTCAGGGCTGCAGGCGCGTCGCCACCCAGGGGCCGCCCTGGTAGCCGCCCTCGGCGGCGCGGCTGAGGGTGCGCAGCCAGCGCGCGCGGTCGTGCACGCGCGCATCGCCCTCCACCCACAGCTCGATGGCCTCGACCCACAGCCGGTAGCCGCCCCAGTGCGGCGGGCGCGGCACCTCGTAGTCCTCGCCCGGCGCCGGCGGGCCCTCCCCCGGCACCGGCGTGCCGAAGCGCGCCGCGGACTCCTCGAGCGAGCGCAGCAGGCTCGCGCGCGCCTCCAGCGGTTGGCTCTGGGCGCTCGCCCAGGCGGCGATGCGCTTCGGCCAGGCGCGCGCGGCGAAGTAGCGGTCGGAATCGGCGCCGGGCGCGAAGCTCACCGGCCCCTCGAGCCGCACCTGGCGGTGCGCGGCGTCCCAGTGGATCACCGCCGCGGCGCGCGGGTTGTCCTTCAGCTGCCGGCCCTTGGCCGAGAGGTAGTTCGTGTAGAACTGCACGTAGCCGGGCTCGGGCACGATCTCCCGCAGCAGCACCACGCGCGCGCTCGGGCGCCCGTCGGGGGTGGCGGTGGCCAGCACCATGGCGTTGGGATTGGGCTGGGCGTGAGCCGCGAACGCCTCCTTGAGCCACGCGGCGGTCACCGCCAGCGGGTCGGCGGGCAGGGGATCGGGCAGGAGCTCGGTGAAGTCGGCCATGGGGAGGAAATGTTAGAGCCTTTTGGGGCTGCACTTAAGGGGCAGTCGTGGTCGGCTTGCGGGCGGCCCCAAGCCCCGATAGAACGTAGGGCAGCATCGGGAGTGCCCTCATGACAGGCGAGAACGTAACGCTCGAGGCGCTGCGCGAGCGCGTCAGCGACATCGACCGGCAGCTGATCGCGCTCGTGGCCGAGCGCAAGGCGGTGAGCGAGGAGGTGGCGCGGGTGAAGCGCGCCACCGGCAAGCCGACGCGCGACTACGAGCGCGAGCGCGACGTGATCCTCAACGTGCGCTCGCTCGCCGCGGCGCGCGGGGTGTCGCCGGAGCTCGCCGAGCAGCTGCTGCGCCTCCTGATCCGCTCGAGCCTCACCACCCAGGAGCACGCGAGCGTCGTCGCCCAGGGCGCCGGCAGCGGGCGCCGCGCGCTGGTCATCGGCGGGGCGGGCAAGATGGGCGGCTGGTTCGTGAGCTTCCTCGCTTCCCAGGGGTTCACGGTCGAGGTGGCCGACCCCACCGCTTCGGCCCCGCACCTCAGCGACTGGCGCGAGAGCGACCTCAGGCACGACTTCATCGTGCTCGCCACCCCGCTCGGGGTGACGGACGCGATTCTCAAGGACCTGGCGCTGCGCCGGCCGCCGGGGGTGATCTTCGACGTCGGCTCGCTGAAGTCGCCGCTGCGCGCGGGGCTGCTGGCGCTGAAGTCGCATGGCCTGAAGGTGACCTCCGTGCACCCGATGTTCGGGCCGGACACGGAGCTGCTCTCCGGGCGGCACGTGATCTTTGTCGACCTGGGGCACGCCGCGGCACTCTCGAGCGCGCGCGAGCTCTTTGCTCCCACCATGGCCGAGCAGGTGGTCATGAGCCTCGATGACCACGACCGCCTGATCGCCTACGTGCTCGGCCTGAGCCACGCGCTCAACATCGCCTTCTTCACCGCGCTCGCCGAGAGCGGCGAGGCCGCGCCGAAGCTCGCGCGCATGTCCTCGACCACCTTCGACGCCCAGCTCGACGTGGCCGCGCGCGTCGCCCAGGAGAGCCCGGAGCTGTATTATGAAATACAGTCGCTGAATGACTACGGTGCGGAATCCCTCGAGGCCCTCTCCCAGGCGGTCGAGCGGCTGCGCACCGCGGTGCTCAAGCAGGATCACGCGACATTTGTTGCGCTCATGCGCCGCGGCCGCGATTATCTGGAGGACCGGCGCAGCGTGAGCGAGCGTCGGGCCTGAAGCGGCGCCATAAGGAAGTGCGCGAATGCCCCGAAGCCAGAGCGACCCGGCCCCCGCCCCACTGCCGCCCGAAGCCGAGGGCGCCCTCGCAGCCGAGCACCGGCTGCTGAAGGCACGCCTGGCCACGCTCACCGAGGAGGTGAGCCGCAACGAGGCGCTGCTGCGCAAGACCCAGGAACGCGAGCTCGAGCTGCTGCGCTCGACCTCGCTCCCGCAGCTGTTCGAGCGGCTGATCGTCGGGCTGCGCACCTCGTACTCGCTCGAGGGCGTGCGCCTCATCCTCAACGACCCGCAGCACGAGATCCGCCACCTGCTCGCCGGCGATGGCGTGGGGGAGCTCCCGGGGGTGTCCTTCGTCGATGCCCTGGTGACGGTCGCCCCGCAGCTGCCGAACCTGGAGCGCCCCTGGCTCGGCGCGTTCCACAAGGCCGACCACGAGCTGCTGCTGCCGACCGGGACGCGCCCGGCGAGCATCGCCCTCATCCCGCTGCGCCGCTACGAGCCCCTGGACGGGGTGCTGGTGTTCTCCAGCACCGACCCGCGGCGTTTCACCCAGGACCTGGCGAGCGACTTCCTCGCGCACCTGGGGGTGGTAGCGGCGATCTGCATCGAGAACGCCGTGAACCGCGCGCGCCTGCTGCGCAGCGGGCTCACCGACTTCCTCACCGGCTTCCACAACCGCCGCTACCTGCACGCGCGCCTGCGCGAGGAGCTGGCGCGCGCGCAGCGCGCCAAGAGCCCGCTCGCCTGCCTGATGATCGACGTCGACCACTTCAAGCGCATCAACGACCAGTACGGCCATCCGGCCGGAGATGCCGTGCTGCGCGAGGTGGCGCAGCGGATCGACGCCGAGATGCGCATCTCGGACACCGGTGCGCGCTTCGGCGGGGACGAGTTCGCCATCGTGCTTTCGCAGGCCGACCTCACCGACGCGGAGAAGGTGGCGGCGCGCGTACTGCAGGCCGCGCGCAGCCAGCCCTTTGCCGTCGGCGCGCAGGTCACCGAGACCGTGACGCTCTCGATCGGGGTGGCCGCCGCGCTCCCGGGCGCCGGTAGCCGCGACTACAAGGTGCTGGCCGAGCGGCTGATCGCCGAAGCGGACGCCGCCCTCTACCGCGCCAAGAGCGCCGGCCGCAACCGCCTCGCCGCCTCGCCCAACATCGTCAGCTGAGGGCGCGCGCCGCCCTTCAGGGGGCGTGCGCAGCGGGCGGCGACAGGCGCGTCATCGGTCCCAGGCAGCGCTCCAGCTCGGCATCGAAGCACATGAGGAACCCGCCGCGCAGCGGCGCGAGGTACAGGGTCACCGTCTGCGGGGCGGTGAGGTGCGTGACGCGCCCGCCGCAGTCGGGCTTGTCGTTGGTGCGGGTGAGGGTGTCCTTCAGGGTGTAGACGCCGTTCGCATCCGGCGCTTCAGAGACCTCGTACTCCCCCTCGCTCTCCTCGGCGGCACTGACCGTGTGGCGCGTGCCGTCGCCCTTGAACTCGTAGGTCTCGCTGCAGTGCTGCTGCGGCAGGGTGAGGTCCCAGGTGCCGATCAGCGGGTGCCCGGGGGGCGGACTGCCGGCCGCGCAGGCCGCCGCCCAGGCGAGCGCGGCGGCGAGGGCGGTGGCGGCGCGCACGAGACTTCAGTGCCGCTGCCGCAGCAGCAGCACGAACAGCGGGGCGCCGACGAGCGCCATGATCGCGCCCACCGGCAGCTGGCGCGGCGCGGCGATGGTGCGCGCCACGAGGTCCGCGCAGGCGAGCAGCATGCCGCCGGCGAGCGCGGAGGCCGGGGCGACGATGCGGTGGTCGCTGCTCCTGAAGGACAGGCGCACGGCGTGCGGGGTGATGAGGCCGACGAAGCCGACGGTGCCGGCACTCACCACGGCGAGCGCGGTGAGCGTGGCGCAGGCGATGAAGAGCAGGCTGCGCCAGCGCTCGAGCGCGAGCCCGACCGTGCGGGCGCGCAGCTCGCCGGCCGCGAGCACGTTGAGCGGGCGCGCCAGCAGCACCGCGACCGCCACCGCGCCGAGCGCGGCGCCGGCCGAGAGCCACGGGCGCACCGCCCACTCCAGGTCGCCGGCGAGCCAGAACACCATGCCGCGCACGCGCGAGGAGTCCGCGAGCGCCAGCAGCACGCTCACCAGCGCCCCGCAGGCACTCGCCAGCACCACCCCGGTGAGCAGCAGGCGCGCCGTGCCGCCGCCGCGGGCGAGCAGGTACACCAGGCCGACCGCGGACAGGGCCCCCAGGACCGCGGCGGACTGCACGATGAGCGCGGCGGCGCCGGCGATCATGGCGAGCAGCGCGCCGACGGCGGCGCCGCCGGAGACCCCGAGCACGTAGGGATCGGCGAGCGCGTTGCGAAACAGCGCCTGCAGCAGCACGCCGGCGAGGGCGAGGAGCCCGCCGACGCCGAAGGCGGCCAGCACCCGCGGCAGGCGCACCGCGAACAGCACGTTGCGCGTGGCCACATCGCCTGCGCCGGTGAGGGCCGCGAGCGAGGCGCGCAGCGGGATGCCGGAGCTGCCGCACAGGAGCGCCACCAGGAAGATGAGCGCGGCGGCGGCGAGGAGCAGCGCGAGGCTGCGGCCGATGGCGGCACCCGCCGGGGCGGATGCGATGCTGGCCGCCTTGTCCACGGGCCCCCGTAAGTTGGAATAGAAGGTCCGCTAGCCTCGTTGAATTGCGGCCAAAACGCCATCCCCTCCCGCGGCGTGCGCGCGGATCCGGTGCCTTGAGCGCGCCTGTGGCAGACTGCGACACCGCCCCATGAGCGACGTCATTGATCCGGATGGGTTTCGCGCCAACGTCGGCATCGTCCTGATGCACGGCGCGGACGTGTTTCTCGGGCGCCGTACCGGCGGGCGCGGCTGGCAGTTCCCGCAGGGCGGCCTGCGCAGCGGCGAGTCGCTCGAGCAGGCGCTGTTCCGCGAGCTGGACGAGGAGATCGGCCTGCCGCAAGCCTCGGTGCAGGTGCTCGGCCAGACCGAGCGCTGGCTGCGCTACCGGCTGCCCTCGCGCTACGTGCGGCGCAACCAGCACCCGGTGTGCACCGGGCAGAAGCAGCGCTGGTTCCTGCTGCGCCTGACGGGCGAGCCGCGCTTCGACCTGAAGCGCACCAGCCAGCCGGAGTTCGACGAGTGGCGCTGGGCGCCTTACTGGGAGCCGGTGCGCGAGGTCATCTACTTCAAGCGCCCGGTGTACGTGCGCGCGCTCACCGAGCTCGCCGCGCTCGCCTTCCCGCGCGGCAAGCAGCCGCCCTTCCCGCAGTGGTGGGCCGAGTTCTCCGGCGCGCACGCCCGCGCGGGCGATGCGGAGGGCGACTGAGGGCCTGGCAGCGCCTGCGTGCGCACTTCGCGCACCGCGATGGCGTGCCGCAGGTGGTGCGGGCGCGCGCCCCGGCGCTGCGCACCGCGCTCACGGTGGCGGCGGTGCTGGTGGGGCTGTTCGCACTCTACGTGGTGTACGAGCTCGGCCGCTATGATGCCGGCTACGACCGCCAGGCGGTCGCGCAGCAGCGCACCGAGCTCGAGGTGAAGATCGAGCACCTGCAGAAGGAGAACCGCGAGATGCGCACGCAGCTCGCCGAGCTGGACACCTTCCGCGTCGGGCGCGCCCACGAGCAGGCGGAGGTGGCGCGCACCCTGGGCGAGCTGCAGGCGCAGGTGGCGCAGCAGTCGCAGGAGCTCGCCTTCTACCGCGGCGTGGTGGCGCAGGGCTCCTCCAGCATCGGGGTCAAGATCGAGCAGCTGCGCATCACTGCCGGCGCGGAGGCGAACCTCTTCAGCGTGCACCTCTCGCTGGTGCGCTCCGGGCGCGCCGAGGCGGACACCAGCGGCACGCTCGCGCTCTCCCTCGACGGCACGGCTTCCGGCGCGCCGAAGTCGCTCGACCTGCTGGCGCTGACCAACGGACGCTCCCGCGAGCTGCGCTACACGTTCCGCTACTTCCAGGATTTCGACCAGGAGCTCAACCTGCCGGCGGGCTTCCACCCCGAACAGCTGCAGATCGAGGTGCGCTCGGCCAAGAAGGACGTGCCGCCGCTCGCGCAGTCCTTCCTGTGGAGCGTCACCACCCGCCCCTGACCTTGGAGTTCGCCTGCCATGTTCACCCGTGACAGCAAGCCGCCGCGCATCGACACCCTGATCGGCAGGACCTCGCGCGTGCGCGGGGACGTCGAGTTCCAGGGCGGCATGCACCTGGACGGCCAGGTGCAGGGCGCGGTGCGCTCGGACGGCGCGCCCGGCTCGAGCCTGTCGGTGAGCGAGAGCGGTCTCATCGACGGCCCGGTGGAGGTGCCGAACGTGCTCTTGGCCGGGAGCGTGCGCGGCGACATCCACGCGCGCGAGCGCCTGGTGCTCGGGGCCACCGCGAAGGTCGAGGGGAACGTCTACTACGGGGTCATTGAAATGACCCTGGGCGCCCAGATAGTGGGGAAACTGGTGCGCCTCGAGCCGGAGAGCCCGCCTGCGCCCCCCGTAGGAGGCTCCTGACAGGGCCCTCAACGTGAAGTGCGCACTTTGACCTGCCGCGGGGCGCCCCCTAGACTGACCGCAAGGACCTTTATGAGCACCCCCGAAGCGCTGCAGGACGCGCCTGCGCTCCTCTTCACCGATGCCGCCGCGGCCAAGGTCGCGGACCTCATCCGGGGCGAGGGCAACCCGCGACTCATGCTGCGCGTGTTCGTGCAGGGCGGCGGCTGCTCGGGGCTGCAGTACGGGTTCGAGTTCGACGAGGCCCTGCAGGAGGGGGACACCTGCATCGAGAACCAGGGCGTCAAGCTCATCGTCGACCCGATGAGCATCCAGTACCTCACCGGCGCCGAGATCGACTACCGCGAGGGCCTCGAGGGCGCCCAGTTCGTGATCCGCAACCCGCAAGCGGCCACCACCTGCGGCTGCGGCTCCTCCTTCACCCCCGCCTGACGCCAAGCGCCTCGTGCCCCAGGCCGCCGCCCCCGCCCGTCCCGCCACTGAACATAAGATAGTTGCCCGCAGCGCCCCCCGGCCGCTGCCGGACGTGCTCGCGGCCGTGGACCTGGGGTCCAACAGCTTCCACATGGTGGTGGCGCGCTACACGCACGGCCAGCTGACGATCATCGACCGCCTGCGCGAGATGGTGCGCCTGGCGGCCGGGGTGGCCGAGAACGGCCGCATCGACAAGGACGTGGCGGCGCGCGCGCTCGCCTGCCTCCAGCGCTTCGGGCAGCGCCTGCGCGACATGCACGCGGACTCCGTGCGCTGCGTGGGCACCAACGCGCTGCGCCTGGCGCATCGCAAGCAGGCCTTCCTCGAGCGCGCGCGCGAGGCCTTGGGCCACCCGATCGAAATCATCGCCGGCATGGAGGAGGCGCGCCTGATCTATGCGGGCGTCGCGCACACCATGCCGAGCTCCCCGGGCAAGCGCCTGGTCGTGGACATCGGCGGCGGCAGCACCGAGCTCATCATCGGGGAGGCCCTCACCCCGCTCGAGCTCGAGAGCCTGCAGATGGGCTGCGTCGCGCTCAGCGAGCGCTTCTTCCGCGACGGCAAGATCTCCGCCAAGCGCATGGAGCGCGCGCGCCTGGCGGCGCGCATGGAGCTCGAGCCGGTGCAGGCGGCGTTCCGCCGCCGCGGCTGGGACCACGTGGCCGGCAGCTCCGGCACGGTGCGCGCCATCGGCGATGCGATCCGCTCGCTCGACCCGCAGGCACTCGCCATCACCCCGCAGGGCGTGCAGCGCGCCATCGAGTACAGCATCGAGGCCGGCCACGTGCGCGAGCTGAACCTGGAGCCGATCACGGAAGACCGCCGCCCGGTATTCCCCGGCGGACTGGCGATCCTCGCCGAGGTGTTCGCCGTGCTCGGCATCACCGAGATGCAGATCGCCGAAGGGGCGATGCGCGAGGGGCTGCTGTACGACATGCTCGGGCGCTTCAAGCGCGAGGACGCGCGCGAGCGCACCGTGCGCGGCATGCAGCAGCGCTACCACGTCGACAACGAGCAGGCCGAGCGGGTCGAGGCGACCGCGCGCGACTTCCTCGAGCAGACGCGCGAGACCTGGAAGCTCGAGGACCCGCTCGCCGACCTGGCGCTGAAGTGGGCGGCGCGGCTGCACGAGATCGGCCTCGACGTCTCGCACTCCGGCTATCACCGCCACGGCGCCTACCTGCTCGAGAACGCCGACATGCCCGGTTTCCCGCGCGAGGAGCAGCGCCTGCTCGCGCGCCTGGTGGGCGCGCACCGCCGCAAGTTCACCCTGGATCGCATCGAGGAGCTGGTGCCGCCCTGGGACCGCGCCGCGGTCTACCTGATCGTGCTCTTGCGCCTGGCGGTGCTCTTGCACCGGGGCCGCAGCGCGACCGCGCTGCCGCCGATCGAGCTGTCGGCTACGCCGAAGTCGCTCGAGGTGCGCTTCCCGGCTCGCTGGCTGCGCGAGCACCCCCTGAGCTCCGCCGACCTGCAGCAGGAGGTCGACTACCTGCGCGCGAGCGGCTTTAGGCTGCGGGTCTTCAGTGGCGGGCGCAGCTGAGCGTACTCAGGGGTCCGCGCCTTCAGTTCCGCCGCGCGCAGCCGTCCGAGGTCGCGCGGATGTTCACGCTGCGGGCCCAGACCCGCGAGAACCCTTTCTCGCCGATGGAGCTGGCGCAGCGCCGCATCACCCCCGAGGGCACCCGGCAGCGACTCGCGTCCGGTGCGCTTCTCAGCATGGTGTGCCTGAGCGGCGCGCGCCTGGTGGGCTTCTGCAGCGGCGCGCCGCGCTCGGGGGAGATCCTGGTGATCGCCGTGCTGCCGCAGTTCGAGGGCAGGGGCATCGGCCGCACGCTGCTTGAGCGGATGGCGGCGGCGCTCGCCGCGGCCGGGTGCACGCGAGTGTGGCTCGCGGCGGCGCCCGACCCGCAGGGCCGCGCGCACGGCTTCTACCGCCACCTCGGCTGGCGGCCGACGGGAGCCAGGGACGCTGGCGGTGACGAGGTGCTCGTGCTGCGCAACGCGCCGCGGGCGCAGGCTCAGACCGCGACGCTGGTGGGTCCTGCGGCGTAGGTCGCGAGCAGCTCGGCCTGCGCATTCACCGCCCTGGCCTCGCCACGCTCGATGCGCTCGTAACGACCATCGGGCATGAGCTTCCACGCCTGGCAGTTGTCACTCAGGCACAGGTCGAGGTCGCGCAGGATGCGCTCGCGCTGGTTTTGCTGGCGGATGGGGAAGGCCACCTCGACACGGCGGAAGAAGTTGCGCTCCATCCAGTCGGCGCTGGCGCAGAACAGCTCCGGCTGCCCGTCGTTCTCGAAGTAGAACACGCGCGCGTGCTCGAGGAAGCGCCCGACGATCGAGCGCACCGAGATGTTCTCGGACACGCCCGGGATGCCGGGCCTAAGCGCACACACCCCGCGCACGATCAGGTCGATCTTCACCCCGGCGCGCGAGGCGCGGTACAGCGACTCGATCGCCTGCGCCTCCACCAGCGCGTTCATCTTGGCGATGACGCGCGCCGGGCGCCCGGCGCGCGCGTGCTCGGCCTCGCGCGCGAGCTTGGAGAGCACCATCTCGTGCATGCTGAACGGGGACTGCACCAGGCGCTTCAACTTCGGGGTCTGGGTGAGGCTGGTCAGCTGCAGGAACAGCTCGTGCACGTCGTGGCCGATCTCGTCATCGCAGGTGAACAGCCCGTAGTCGGTGTACTGCCGTGCGGTGCGCGGGTGGTAGTTGCCGGTGCCGAGGTGGCAGTAGCGGCGGATGCCGTTGGCCTCGCGGCGCACGACCAGGGCGAGCTTGGCGTGCGTCTTGTAGCCGACCACCCCGTACATGACGTGCGCGCCGGCCTCCTGCAGGCGGTTGGAGAGCTCGATGTTGGCTTCCTCATCGAAGCGCGCGCGCAGCTCGACGATCACGGTCACGTCCTTGCCGGCGTTGGCGGCGGCCACCAGCGCATCCACCAGCGGTGAGCCCTGGCCGGCGCGGTACAGCGTCATCTTGATCGCCAGCACCTGCGGGTCGGCGGCCGCTTGGCGCAGGAAGTCCACCACCGGCGCGAAGCTCTGGAAGGGGTGCTCGAGCAGGATGTCCTTGTGGCGGATGACGCTGAAGATGTCGAGGCTGCCGACCAGCCGCCGCGGCATGCCGGGGGTGAAGATCGGGTACTTGAGGTCCGGGCGCTGCACCAGGTCGTACAGCGCGGAGAGGCGGTTCAGGTTCACCGGACCGGCCACCGAGTACAGATCGAGCGTGGCCGAGGTGAACTGCCCCTGCAGGAACTTCACCAGGTCCTCGGGACAGTCGTTGGAGGTCTCCAGGCGCACCGCGGCGCCGTAGCGACGGTGCGCGAGCTCGCCCTCGAGCGCGCGCCGCAGGTCATCGATCTCTTCCTCGTCGACGAACAGGTCGCTGTTGCGCGTGATGCGGAACTGGTAGCAGCCGATCACGCGGATGCCGGTGAAGAGCTTATCGACGAAGGCCTGCACGATGGTGGAGAGCAGCACGCAGCCGCGGCTGCCGCCATCCCCGGGCAGCGGCACCACGCGCGGCAGCGAGCGCGGCGCCTGCACGATCGCGAGCTCGCTGTCGCGGCCGAAGGCATCCTTGCCCTCCAGCCGCACGATGAAGTTCAGGCTCTTGTTCTGGATGCGCGGGAAGGGACGCGCGGGGTCGAGGCCGAGGGGACTTAACACCGGCTCCACCTCGCGCTCGAAGTACTCCTCGAGCCAGGTGCGTGCGGCCGGGCTCCAGTCGGCGGCCGACAGCAACGGCACCCCCTCGGCGGCGAGCGCGGGCAGCAGCAGCTCGTTCAGGCAGCGGTACTGGTCCGCGACCAGCTGGCCGGCGCGCTCGTGGATCGCGGTGAGCTGCTCGGGGATCGACATGCCGTCGGCGGCCAGCTGCCCGCCGCCGAGCTCCTGCAGCTGCTTCAGGCCCGAGACGCGGATCTCGAAGAACTCATCCAGGTTCGAGCAGGAGATGCACAGGAACTTCAGCCGCTCGAGCAGCGGCACCGAGGCATCGAGGGCCTGGTCGAGCACCCGCTGGTTGAACTCCAGGAACGAGAGCTCGCGGTTGATGTAGTGCTGTGGCGCCTTGAGATCGGGCGAGTCCATCGGGAATCGAGCCTCGCCGCCCGCGAAGGCGGGCGGTGCGCCGGCCATGGTACCAGCGATTCCGCGGCGGGATTGTGACGGCGCTAGCGCGCGACCAGCATCGCCCCGGGCTGCAGCTCGAGGCTCGCCAGCAGCGGGGCCGATTTCTCGAGGAAGTCCTCGCGCCAGCGCGCCTCGATGGGGCTCGCCCCGGGGAGCGAGACGGTCTGCGGGTTCTTGAAGACGCCGTTGACGCGGTACTCGTAGTGCAGATGCGGGCCGGTCGCAAGCCCGGTCATGCCGACGTAGCCGATGACGTACCCCTGGGTCACGTGGGTGCCGACATGGATGCCGTGCGCGAAGCGCGACAGGTGGCCGTAGACTGTGACCACGCTGGCGGAATGCTCGAGCTCGATGACGTTGCCGTAGCCGCCCTTGGGGCCCGCGTAGCGCACGCGCCCGTCGCCGGCGGCGCGCACCGGGGTGCCCTGCGGGGCGGCGTAATCGACGCCCTTGTGGGCGCGGATCAGGTTGAGGATCGGGTGGCGGCGCGCCGAGTTGAAGCGCGAGCTGACGCGCGTGAACTCGACCGGCGCGCGCAGGAACGCCTTGTGCAGGCTCTTGCCGTCCGGGGTGTAGTAGTGCGCGCCGCCGTCCGGGTCGCTGTAGCGCACGGCGCGGTACGCCTTGCCCTGGTTCACGAACTCGGCGGCGAGGATCGGCCCGTCGTGCAGGTACACCCCGTCGCGGCACACCTCGGAGTAGGTGACCACGAAGGAGTCACCCTGACGCACGTCGAGCACGAAGTCGATGTCCCAGCCGAAGATGTCGGCGAGTGCGACCGCGGTCTGGTCGTGGGCCCCGGCCTGAGCAACCGCCTCGAATAGCGAGCTGTCGATCTGCCCGCGCACGGTGCGCTGACGCGTCTCGAGCGGGCTCGTGACGAGCTGCGCGGTGAGGCCCCCGCCGGCATCGCGCGTGACGTGCAGCAGCTGCGTGTCGCTCACACGCCGCTCGAGCCCGTAGAGCGCGGTGTCCCTGTAGCTGAAGTGCAGCGACTCTCCGGGCATCAGCCGATCGAGCGCGGCGCGCACCCCGGGAAGGGCGCGCAGGGTCGCGAGGTCCGCCAGATCGAGCCTGAGGCGCCGGAAGATGGCATCGAGCGTATCGTTGCGGCGCACGGTGACGTCGGTGCTCGACAGCCCCGGGCTGAGCGGCGTGGCAGCCGGAGCCGGAGTAACACTCGCCGGCGCGGGATTAGGTGGTGACACCGCGGCGGGCGGCGCCGCTGCCGCAGCGGTGGCCCCCGCCTCGGGAGAGAGGCTCACGCCGCCGTGGGTGAGCGACCAGATGACCACCGCACAGCAGGCGAGCTGCAGCCAGAAGCTCGCCCGCGGCGCACGCAGCGCGAAGAACGCGGGCTTGCTCGGCGGGTTCGGGTCCATCTGGCGGCTTAGCGGATCCTCAAAGCGGCGCACCGTACCTGCGTGCTGCGCCGCGGTCAATGTATGTCAAATCGCGCGCGCGGCGTGTCAGGCCTCAACACTACCCGGCCGGCGCGGGCGTGCGCCGCAAACCGCTTCACAGGCAGCCGCCGCGCGCGCTCCCGGGGTCAGAAATCCGAGTCGTCAGGAGAGAAGTTACTCAGCCATACCCCCGGCGCTGTAGGAGCGGGCCGCCAGCGGCCCGGGGGGCCGCCAACGCCTCAGTGGGCGGTGACCCTGCGCAGCGCCTCGATGATCTTCGCGCCCGGGTCGGTCTTGCGAAAGTAGGCGGCGCAGCCAAGCTCGAAGGCGCGGGCCCGCAGGGCGGGCTCATCGTGCGCACTGATGATGATCACGGGCACGCGGCTGCCGGAGGCGGCCAGACGCTCCATGAGCTCCAGCCCCGACATCCTCTCCAGCTGCATGTCGAGCAGCAGGCAGTCGCAGGGCTCGCGGGCAGCGGCCTCGAGGTACTCCTCGGCCGAGGCGAAGGCCACCGGGTGGAAACCGAGCTCGCGTAACAGGCGCCCGAGCGCGCGGCGCGCGCTCTCGTCATCGTCGACGACGCAGACCCTGGGCGAGAGCATGGCGGAGCGACGCTAACAGCCGCCCACCATCGGCAACACTGCCCCTAAGGGTAAGGGGCGCTCAAGCGGGCCTGATTCAGGAGGCCTCGTGCACCAGCAGGGTGAGCTCGGCGACGGAGCGCACCTGCAGCTTGTGGGTGATGGCGCTGCGGTGCAGCTTGACGGTGCGCTCGTGGATGCCGAGCTCGCCGGCAATCTGCTTGTTCATGCGGCCACGCACCACGAGGGTGAGCACGGTGCGTTCGCGCTCGGTGAGGGTCGAGAGCCGCGCGCGCAACTGCGCCAGCTGGGCACGTGCCGCGTGCGCGGCGCGCTCGCGCTCGAGGGCCCGGGTGAGGGCGGCCACGAGCGCCTCGCGCGGCGCATTCTTCTCGAGAAAGTCCACGGCCCCCTGGTGCATCGCGCTGACCGCGCTCGGCACGTCCGCCGCGCCGGTGAGAAATACGAACGGCAGCTCGAAGCCAGCGTGGACGCAGGCGCTCTGCAGCTGCAGTCCGTTCAGGCCCGGCATGCGCAGGTCGGCGATCACGCAGCCGCGCGCCGCCGGCGCGGCCTCGAGCAGCTCGGCTCCCGAAGCGTAGGCGCACACCTCGTAGCCGAGCGCGGTGAGCAGCCGGCGCAGTGAGCTGCGGAAGGACTCATCGTCATCGACGATGTGCACGACGCCGCGGCTCATGCCGCAGCTCCGCTGGCCGCCGGCAGCGTGAAGCGGAACCGCAGGCCGCCCTCGCCGCTGTTGAGTTCCGCCCACAGCCGTCCGCCGTGCGCCTCCACGATGGTGCGCGACACCGCCAGTCCCATCCCCATGCCGTGCGTCTTGGTGGTGAAGAAAGGCTCGAAGATCCGCTCGATGAGCTCGGGCTTTATTCCGGGGCCGGAATCGCTGACGGCCACTTCTACCGTGCGATTCGCCCCGGCGGACGCCTCGATCAGGATCTGCTTGGGCTCGGACGGGTTGTTCTCGATGGCGTCCATGCCATTGATGATGAGGTTGAGCAGCACCTGTGAGACGTGCACGCGGTCGGCGGCCACCGGCGGCAGCCCGGGCGCCACCGTGCAGGTGAGAAGCACATGGCGCGAGAGTGCCTCGGCGTGCGTGAGCGCGATGGTATCGCGCAGCAGGTCCTCCACCGACAGGCTACGCGTCTCGACGCTGCCACGCTTGATCATGGCGCGCATGCGATCGATCACCTCCCCGGCACGGGTGTCGTCCCGGCGGATGTCGCTAAGGATGTTGCGGAGCTCATCCAGGTCGGGGACGCTCTTTTGCAGCTGCAGCTCTGCGGCCTCGGCATTGCGCAGGATGGCCCCGAGCGGCTGGGCCAGCTCGTGGGCGAGTGCGGAGGCCAGCTGACCCAGCGCGCTGATGCGCCCGGCGCGCGCGAGCTCTCGGCGCAGCTCGGTGACCTCCTGCTGCGCGCGCCGGCTCTGCAGTACCTCGCGGCTGAGCTCGTAGGCCATGACCGCGATGGTGATCATGAAGGTGAGCGTGCCGAGTACCGGCAGCCGGGCCAGGCCGAGCACCGCGGTCTGCGCCAGTAGCACGCCACCCGCCAGGGGCACCCCCAGCCCCAAGCCCACGACCAGGGCACGATGACGGGCCTGCGGTCCGCCGCGCCGCCACACCTGCTGCGCGGCATCGGCGACGAACAAGACCGTCAGGATGCGGGTTGCGGTCGGCAGCCACTGCCAGTGGCGCAGCTCCGCGTGCCCGACCACGGCGACGCTCTCGCCGAGGAAGCGGACGTGATTGAGCGAGTCGATGTGGGTCCAGTTGAAATTGGGCTCGACCAGGAAGTTCAGGACGAGCACCACGAGGCGCGCGCCGATAATGCTCCACATGAGCCAGTCGCGCCCGGCGTTGAGGTAATAACGTACGAACAGCAGCTGCCCGACGATCCCCAGGAAGAGCGGCAGGTGGTACCAGCGTGCCCACGCGCCGAACTCCGCGATGTCCGCCGCATGCATCATTCCCACTTCGGCGCGCGCCACCATGACGGTGGCCAGGGCGACCAGGCAGAACATGAGGTTGGCGCGGTCGCGTCGTTCCACCAGGCCGCCGATGAAAGCGTAAAGGAGCGCCAGGGTGAGCGCAGAGGCTGCGGCCATCGACCACACGAGGGTGACGAGGCTCATCGCGGTGCCCCGCGGCAATAGCGGCGCGCGCGCACGCCAAGACCAAGCCGCGCACGATGCCCGCGGCCGCCAGTGCATGCCTGGATTGGGACCAGAGGCCCCAAGCCACATGTCTGGGTCGGAGCCCGAGGCCCCGGCCCGCAAGCCTCCATCAGGACCCCCGGGTTCCGGTCATCGCAAGCGCGCCTACCCCCAAGCTGGACCGCAGCGCACGGGAGCGTTCGTACTTCCGGGGGATGTTAAAGCGCTGCAGCGCAACCGGCCACCATGGGAAACCCCTACAGGCCATGCTGCGCTGCAGCAGGAACGCGTCGATCCGACTCAGAAGGTCGAGCCGAGCGATGTAATAAGAGAGTAGTCATCATGGGAGGCGCCGGCCTCGCGCGGGCGGTTGTCGTAATCGCCGGTGAACTGCACCTTCCAGTAAAAGTCCCGGTAGATCTGCCACTTGAAGGCGAGGGAGTAGGTCGAGCGCCAGCGCCCGCTCTCCGTGAGGTTGGGCAGCACCGCGATCTCGGAGGACAGGTCGAATTCGGGCTTACGGAAGCGGAACCAGTCGAGCGAGGTGGCGAGCAGTCCCTCCACCGAGTGATTCTTCTCCTGATCATCGACGTCGCGCTCGCGCGTGTCGAGGATGCCGACGAGCACGCTCCACTGCACCTTGTTGGTGAACACCAGGAAGCGGCCGCCACCGGCACCCCAGGAGTAGCGCTCCTTGATGCCGAGCTCGTCGTTGCGATCGGCCCGCAGCAGGCCGCCCGCGTACCAGCGGTTGTCAAAGAGGTGATAGAGCTCGAGCGCGCCGAGCGCGCGGCGCGAGGTCTCATCGGTGGCACTGGCGGTGGTGGTGACGTTGGCCCCGAACTTGCCGAGGAAGCGGGGCGTACGGTACTGCGTGTTCAGGTCGAAGTTGAACTGCTCCTGCTGGTTGGCCGCCACGAGCGAGTAGCCCGCCGAGACGCTGCCCTTGAAGCGCTTGATCAGGTCCTTCTCGATGGGGGCCATGCGCACCACATCGAGGATGGGCAGCTGGGTGGGGCTGCTCGTGCCCTGCACCAGCAGCGTGCCTGGCGGCGCATGCCCGATGAGGGGCCCGAAGACCACCACGCCGCTGTTGAGCTCGACCTGCATCACCTGATTGGTTTCGACGCTTGCCACCTGATCCCACTCAATCTCGATGTCGCCGAGATTGTCGGTACCCAGCAGCAGCTTGCCGCGATCCAGGCTCTTGATCTCCCCGGTGATGCGATCGCCGTTGTTAAGCGTGATGACGTCGGTCTTGGGGGCGGCGATGGCCAGCGCGCCCGCCAGGAGCGCGAGTGCAAGTGCCATGACCGGGAGGGACCGGGCTTTCATGTCGGGCCGCATAGGCCCTCACCGTGGCGCAGGCAAGACAACCTTGTGTGGTGCCCTTTGGGGCAGTGGCGTCGCGAATGCCTCCAGACTATATCTAATGGGCCCGGCATCGACACACTAGTGTGGCGTGGGCGCGCCGGTCATTGGGCAGCGCCACGGGGCGCGTCGTGTAGGGAGGCGAGAGCGCATGAAGATTTTCTCTGCGGTACGGTTGATCCTGGCGCCCGCGGGCGGCGCGCTGCTGCTGTCGCTGGGCTGCGCCGCACCGGCCCAGGCGGCGGACGAGAAGTCCTTCGAGATCTACGGCTTCGCGATGGTGGATGCGATCCAGGACAGCAAGCGCGTGGATCCGAACTGGATGGACGCCTTCCGCCCCTCGAAGATCGCCACCCCGGAAGGGCAGTTCGGCACCAACGGACAGTCGAGCGTGTCGGTCAAGCAGAGCCGCTTCGGCGTCAAGGGCGTCATGCCGACCGACAGCGCCTATGGGCCGGTGACTTTCAAGTTCGAGTTCGATTTCTTCGGTGTCGGCGCCGATGCCGGCCAGACCACCATCCGCCTGCGGCACGTGTACGGCGAGTGGGCCGGGCTGCTCGCGGGCCAGACGAACAGCCTGTTCATGGATGGCGACGTGTTCCCCAACACCATCGACTACTGGGGACCGTGCGGCATGGTGTTCTTCCGCGTGCCGCAGATCCGCTACACGGCCTGGAGCGACGGCGCCAGCAAGTTCTCGGTCGCCATCGAGCACGCCACCAACGATGTCGATCCCGGCAACATCCGCCTGATCGATGAGTTCCAGAACGCCACCGTGCGCGGCACGCGTACGGTGCCGGACTTCACCGCCCAGTACCGCATGGACCAGAGCTGGGGCCACGCGCAGGCGGCCCTCATGCTGCGGCAGATCTCCTACGAGTATCAGCCCAACGCCAACACGGCCTTCACCAAGGACAGCCAGACCGGCTGGGGCATCAACCTCAGCGGTCACATCAACGTGCTGGAGAAGGACAAGATCCTGCTGCAGGTGGTGCACGGCAAGGGCATCGCCACCTACATGAACGACGGTGGCATGGACATCGCCCCCAACGCCGCCTACGACCCGAACGCGCCGGTACCGACGCTGTCGGCCGAGGCCGTGCCGCTCACCGGCATCCTGGCCTACTACGATCACTACTGGAACAGCCAGTTCTCCAGCTCGATCGGCTACAGCCAGACGCAGGTGAGCAACACCAACTTCCAGAGCACGACCACGTTCCACAAGGGCCAGTACGCTTCCGGCAACCTGCTGTGGTATCCGGGCAAGAACGTGATGCTGGGCGCGGAACTGCTGTGGGGCAAGCGCACCGACAATGCCGGCCTGACCGGCGATGACGTGCGCGTCCAGTTCTCGGTCAAGTACGACTTCGGCGTGAAGCTTTAAGGGGAGAAAAATGACTCGAATGAAAATCAGCGTGCGCGCCCTGCAGGGCGCCGCGCTCTTGCTGCTGGCGGGCCTCGCGCAGGGCACGTTGGTTTCCACCGCGGCCGCGCAGGCCGCCGCGCCCGCCGCCAGGGTGAGCCCGGTCGCTCCGCGCAAGGAGCAGGTGCAGGCCATCGTCAATGAGGCCTACGAGAAGTTCAAAGGCGACACGCGCGGCAAGAACGCCGACTACATCCCCGAGCTCGCCAAGGTCGACTCCAAGCTGTTCGGCATCGCAGTCGTGAGCACCGACGGCCAGTTCATCACCACCGGGGACGTGAAGACCGCCTTCTCGATCCAGTCGATCGCCAAGGTGTTCTCGCTGGCGCTGGCGCTGGAGGAGCAGGGGCCCGACAAGGTCTTCGAGAAGATCGGCTCGGAGCCAACCGGGCGCGCCTTCAATTCGCCGATCGCGGTCGTCGACATGCCGACCCACAGCGCCAACCCGCTGGTGAATGCCGGGGCCATCGCCACGGTGAGCCTGATCTCCGGCGCCTCGCCGGATGCGAAGTGGCAGAAGATCCTGAATTTCTACAGTAAGGTGGCGGGTGAGAAGCTGACGCTCCTCGATGCGGTGTACAAGTCGGAAGCCGCAACCAACACCGGCAACAAGGCGCTGTCGTATCTTCTGGCGAAGTACGACCGGATCTACTCCGACCCGTTCCAGTCGGTGGACGTGTACACCAAGGAGTGCTCGGTGGGCGTCACCGCCCTGCAGCTGGCCCGGATGGGAGCAACGCTCGCCAACCACGGCAAGAACCCGGTCACGGGCGAGCAAGTCATCAAGCCCGAGAACGTGCCCGAGATCCTGAGCGCCATGATGATGGCGGGTCTTTACGACGGTTCCGGCGGCTGGGCCTGGCACGTCGGCCTGCCGGCCAAGAGCGGCGTGGGTGGCGGACTGGTGGCGGTGATGCCGGGCAAGGGCGCGATCGCAGTGTTCGCGCCGCCCCTCGATGAGGCCGGCAACAGCGTCAAGGGCCAGGAAGTCATCCAGTACGTGACCAACAAGCTCGATCTGAACCTGTTCTCACCGGCCTCGGTAGGGCTGAAGAAATAGCACTCAGGAGGCAGCTGGGATCGTGAGACACCCGTGAGGCAGGCAGGCGGGATGCAACGCCTTGTGGTCCGCAGCCGCGGCGGCCGACGCGGCCTGGTCCGTCAGGCCGTCGGGCTCGCCCTGAGCTTGCCGGCCTTCTCGGTGGCGCAAACCGCGCCACCGAGTCCGGACGCGCTCGATCAGCGCCTGCAGCGTCTCGAGCAGCGGCAGCAGCAGCTCGAGGAGGAGCTGAAGCAGAAGGAGGCCGAGATCCAGGCGCTGAAGCAGCAGCAGCCCGCCTCAGCGCCTTCCCCGAGGCAGCCGGCCGGCGCCGCGGCGCCTCCCGCGAGCCCGACCCCCGGCGGCGCCGCGGGCACTGCGGCGCCGGCGGCTGGTGCGCCGGCCGCGGCGACCGCCGCGGGCGCGGCGGCGATCGACATCGCCTCGGCCGAGCCAACCGGCGCGGGGCTCGATAACCCCAACGCGCAGCTCGGTGCCAGGCCGCCGGAGAAGTGGGGCAACTACACCGATTTCCTCGGCTTCAAGGTCGCCAACACCGACAAGGGCGACATGAACGTGGCGATCTACACGTACGTGCGCTATTTGAACCAGAAGGGACTCGATCCAACCTATACCGATGCCTTCGGCAATGTGAAGAACGTGCAGCAGCGCCAGGAGATGCAGATTCTGAAGGTGCAGATCAAGTTCCTCGGCTGGCTGTTCGACCCGAAGTTCCGCTACTTCCTGTACGCCTGGAGCTCCAATGCCACCCAGGGCCAGGGCGCGCAGGTGGTACTCGCCGGCAACCTCACCTACGCCTTCAACGAGCACTTCGCGCTCGCCGGCGGCATCACGTCACTGCCGGGCGTGCGCACCACGGAGGGCAACTTCCCCTTCTGGCTCAGCGTCGACAACCGCCTGATGGCGGATGAGTTCTTCCGGCCCTCGTATACCAGCGGTGCCTGGATCAAGGGCGACATCAGCCCCACGCTGCGCTACCAGGCCATGATCGGCAACAACCTGAGTACCCTCGGGGTGAGCTCTGCGCAGCTGGACAACAAACTCGATACGCTCGCCACGGCGCTGGTGTGGGAGCCAACCACGGGTGAGTTCGGACGCGGCTTCGGCGACTTCGAGGACCACCAGCAGCTCGCGACGCGCCTCGGACTGCACTACACGCACAGCACCGAGACCAAGCAGAGCCAGCCAAACACCGAAGGGTTCGAGAACACGCAGATCCGCCTCTCCGACGGCACGGTGATCTTCACGCCCAACATCTTCGGCCCCGGCATCACGGTGCAGGAGCTGGTCTACCAGATGAGCTCGATGGACGCCGGCATCAAGTACAAGGGGTTCGCGCTCGAGGGCGAGTACTACATCCGCAAGCTCGACCAGTTCCAGGGACCGGGCACCGCCGGTCTGCGCAACCTCTGGGACCGCGGTTTTCAGCTGCAGGCCTCCACCATGATCATTCCCAGGACCTTCCAGGCCTACGTCGCCGGTTCCTACATCGACGGCGAGTACGGCAAGCCCTGGGACGTACGTGCCGGTATCAACTGGCACCCATGGCACAACCGCGTGGTGCGCTGGAACACGCAGGTGATGTACCTGAACCACTCGCCGGTCGGCTACACCTCGCTTACTTACAACGTCGGCAGCAAGGGCGTGGTGTTCAATACCGACTTCGAGCTGGCACTGTAGCGCGCCTGCCGGGAGTTGCGGATGGACAGACACACTCTCTGCTGGCGCGGCCCGCTCGTCGCAGTGCGCCGCGGCGTGGGCGCGCTGGCGTGCCTGGCGCTCATCGCCGCGGCGGGCGCGGCGGCGGCGCCAAAGGCCGCACCCGACTACCTGTTCAACGACTCGCACCTTCACCTGACCAACTACGTGCAGAAGGGCACGGACATCCACCGGTACCTCGAGATCATGGGCGACAAGGTCGGCCGCTCGACGCTGTTCGGGATCCCGTTGCAGCAGACCTGGAGCTACGCCAACTCGGGCGACTTCGCCCCGACCTACTACCTGCAGACGGATGCGCCGCTGTACTACTACTCCTTCACCGATGCCTACATCGCGCGCGTCTACCAGGCGCTGCCTAAGGCGCAGCAGGCGCGGCTCGACCCGATGATCACGGGCTTCAACCCGGCGGACATGTACGGCGTCGATCACATCCGGCGCGTGCTCGAGCTCTTCCCCGGGGTGTTCAGCGGCATCGGCGAGTTCACCATCCACAAGGAATTCGTCTCCTCCAAGGTCGCGGGCGAAACCGCGAGCCTCACCAACCCGGCGCTCGATCGCATCCTCGACTTCGCCGGTGAGGCGGGCCTTGCCGTCATCCTGCACAGCGACATCGACATGCCCTTCGCCAAGGCAGGCACCGAGCCGGTGTACCTGAAGCAGATGATCGAGCTGCTGCGCCGTCATCCGAACACCGCCATCATCTGGGCGCACATCGGGCTCGGACGCGTGGTGCACCCGAGCCAGACGCAAGCGAGCGCGAGCGGCGAAACCGAGCGCAGCAGCGCCTACCAGGCCATCGTCGAGCGGCTGCTCGCCGACTCCACGCTGCGTCACGTGAGCTTCGATATCTCCTGGGACGAGGTGGCGAAATACGCCGTCGCCTCCCCGGAGAGCATCCGCAGGGTCGCGCAGATCTTCAACAGCGCCCCGGACCGCTTCCTGTTCGGCACCGACAACGTCGCGCCCGCCGACCAGGACACCCAGCTGCGGGTCTTCCACCTGTGGGATCCGGTGTGGGCATTGCTTACGCCGGACGCGAGCCTCAAGATTCGCAAGGGCAACTATGAACGAATCTTCAACGCCGCCCGCACCCGGGTGCGCGCCTGGGAAAAGGCGAACGTCAAGCCGCTGTAGGGAAGGTTGCCGCTGGTGAGCTGCGCTGCGAGAAGGGACGCGAGGTCCGCATGAGGCGATTGGCCGCTCTTACCGACGTGCCCCGGCTGTTGCTGTGGGTGGTGCTTTTCGCGCTCGGCGTCTCCGCCTGCGAACCTGCGCCCACCAAGGCGCCGCCACCGCCAGCGCCGGTGAGCGCGCCGCAGAGCGCGCCGCCTGCCGCCCGCCAGAGTGCCCCGCCCGCCGCGGCACCGACGCCGAGCAGCAGTCCCACGCCCGGCCCCGACGGCAAGATCCCTAAGGACCAGCTGGACTCGCTGGTCGCACCGATCGCGCTGTTTCCCGATCCGCTGCTGGCGAACGTGCTGGCCGCCTCGACCTATCCCCTGGAGCTCATCCAGCTGCAGCAATGGCTGAAGAAGAATACGGGCCTGAAGGAGAAGGCCCTCGTGGATGCGGTGGCGAAGCAGCCCTGGGACGCGAGTGTGCAGTCGCTGGCGCCGCTGCCGGATCTGGTGGATCGCCTCGCCAACGACGTCCAGTGGACCACGGACCTCGGCAATGCATTCCTCGCGCAGCAGGCGGACGTGATGGATGCCGTGCAGCGCATGCGCAAGAAGGCGCAGGACAAGGGCACGCTCGCATCGAACGAGCAGCAGAAGGTTTCCACGCAGACGGTCGAGAGCGGGCAGACGGTGATCGTCATCGAGCAGGCCAATCCGCAGGTGGTGTACGTGCCCGCCTACGATCCGGTCATCGTCTACGGTCCGCCCGTGTATCCGTATCCTCCGATCTACTACCCGTACTACCCGCCCGGCGCTGCGTTCATGACGTTCAGTTTCGGCTTCATGATGGGCGCCTGGATGGGCGGCTGGGGCTACGGCTGCGGCTGGGGCGGCAGCAGCGTGTACATCAACCACAACACCTTCGTGGGCGGCGTCGGCGGGGTGGGCGGCGTGGGAGGAGTTGGCGGCGTCGGCGGGGTGGGCGGAGTCGGAGGAGTCGGAGGAGTCGGTGGCGTCGGCGGAGCCGGTGGGGTGGGCGGGGTCGGCGGCGTGGGTGGACCGGGCGGCGCCGGTGGTGTCGGGGGTGTCGGCGGCGTCGGTGGCCCCGGCAAGCCCGGCGGCGGTGGCGCGAGCCAGCTCCCCGCAGGCGGCGCAGGAAGGCCCGGCGGGGCCGGCGGAGCCAGCCAGCTTCCCGCAGGCGGGGCCGGCGGAGCCGGGGGCCGTCAGAACTGGCAGCACAATCCGCAGCACCGTGGCGGCACACCCTACGGCGACCGGGCCACGGCCGATCGCTTCGGCGGCAGCGCGCGCGGAGACTCGATGGCGAACCGTCAGTCGCGCGCCGGCGGCAATGCAGGCGCGGGCAACCGCGCAGGCGCCGGTGGCGCCGGCAATCGCGGTGGCGCAGGCGGAGCCGGTGGCCGCGGTGGTGGCATGAACGGCGGTGTGGACAGTGTCGGCGGCCGCGATGTCGGTGCGAGCAACCGCTCGAGCAACCGCGGCGCCTTTGGCAACAGCGGCGGCTACAGCGGCTCGCGCGCCAGCGCCTCGAGCAGCCGCGGCTCATCGAGCTTCGGCGGCAGTCGCGGCGGCGGGGCCCGGGGCGGCGGGGGGCGGCGCCGATGATCAGCAACGAGCGCAAGGTGACGGTGATGAGCGACCTGCGCGGTGCCCGGACGCGCACCCGTGCCGCTCTGGCCGGCTGGATTCTGATCGGCGTGTTCGCCGGCGGCGTCGCCATAGCCGCCGAGTCCCCCGGCGGGGCCTCGGCCAAAACGGCTACGCCGGCCGCAGCTCCCGGCGTCGAGACCTTCGACACGCCGGAGAGGGCGGCCGCGGCCATCGTGGAGGCGGCGCGCGCGTTCGACGTGAGCGCCCTGCGCAGGATGCTCGGTGCGGGCGGTGATGAGGTCATCTTCGTCACCCACGACGCCCAGGATCGCGAGCGGGCGGCCTCCTTTGCGGCGCAGGCGGCCGAGAAGACCCGCGTCGCCGTGGATCCGAAGAGCGGGCAGAAGGCGGTGCTGTTCGTTGGCGAGGAGGACTGGCCCTTCCCCGTGCCGATGGTGAAGCGCAGCGGCCGGTGGCTGTTCGATACCAAGGCGGGTCGGCGCGAGCTCATGTTCCGCCGCATCGGCGCCAACGAGCTCGACGCCATCGAGGTGTGCCGCGGCTACGTCGAGGCGCAGTTCGAGTACGCGCTGCAGCCGCGGCCGCCGTATCAGGTCAACCAGTACGCGCAGAAGATCATCAGCACACCCGGCACGCACGACGGCCTGGCGTGGCAGAACGCGGACGGCTCCTGGGCCGGTCCGGTCGGCGAGCATATCGCGCAGGCGATCGAGCAGGGCTACCAGCCCGGCGCCGAGCCCTACCACGGCTACTACTTCAAGATCCTCAAGGGCCAGGGGCCGGCGGCGCGGCTGGGGCAGCTCAACTACGTGATCAAGGGCGCGATGATCGGTGGCTTCGCCCTGGTCGCGGCGCCCGCCGAGTACGGCGTCACCGGCTTCAAGACCTTCATGGTGAGCTACGACGGCGTCGTCTACGAGAAGGATCTGGGCGCCAAGACCTCCGAGCAGTTCAAGAAGATGGAGCTGTTCAACCCCGACAAGACCTGGACGGTCGTGCCCGAGTACTGAGGCGGCCTGCGGTCCGCTCCCGCACAGCGCGTGCCCTGAGGCCATGACCGCAGTTACCGCGTACCTGAAGGAACAGCCCGCGGTGCTGCTGTTCCTGATCCTGGGCCTCGGCTACCTCATCGGGCGCGTGCGCATCGCCGGCGTCGAGCTCGGCTCCATCCTGGCCACGCTGGTGGTGGCCATCGTTCTCGGCCACTACGGCGTGCGCATGAGCGCGGGTGCCCAGGCGGTGGGCTTTGCGCTGTTCATGTTCTCGGTGGGCTACCAGGCCGGCCCGCGCTTCCGCGAGGTGATCCGGGCGCAGGGGGTGCGCTACTTCGTGCTGGCGGTGTTCGTGGTGGCGGTGGGCCTGATCACGACGTGGTGCGCGGCGCGGCTGCTGCGACTGCCGTACGGCGCGGGTGCGGGGCTCATCGCCGGTGCCATGACCTCGGCACCGGCACTCGCGGCCGCCCAGGAGACGGTACGGGTGGGCATCGCCGTGATCCCGCCCGGCGCGACCCCGGCGAGCGTGGTCGCCACGATCGGCTCCAGCTACGCGATCACCTTCCTCGTCGGCATGTTCGGCACGCTGATGGCGCTCGCGGCAATTCCGAAGCTGCTCGGCCTCGACCTGGCGGCCGCCGCACGCGCGCTCGAGACCGACGCCCCCGCGCAGCCGGAACCGCTGCAGGCGCGCGCCTACCGCATCGAGAACCCCGAATTCTGTGTCCCGACGCTCGGCGAGCTCGCCGCGCGGCTGTGGCAGGGACGCGCCGTGGTGCAGCTGCAGCGCGGCACGCAGTGGCTGCCCACCGAGCCGCTGCAGCACCTGCGCGTCGGGGATGAGCTGCACGTCTACGGGCGCGCCGCCTTCTTCCTCGGCGGCATCGCGCAGGCGGGCCCGGAGATCCGCCTGAGCGCCGATGCCGACGTCGTTCCCACCGAGGCGCGCGTGGTGGTCGCCGCGCAGGCGGCCGTGGGCAGCAGTCTCGGTGCGCTTGGCCTGGAAGGGCGGGGCCTGGTGGTGCTGAGCGCGCTGCGCGACGGGCTCGAGCTGCCGGTATCGGGGCACCTGACACTGCATTCGGGTGACCTGCTGACCGTCATCGGGCCGGCGGCGAGCATCCGGGCCCTGCCGCAGCTGCTCGGTCCGGTCGAGCGCGGCAGCATCGAGACCGACATGACGATGTTCGTATTTGGCATCGCCATCGGCGGCGCCCTCGGCCTGCTGTCCATTACCGTACGCGGCATCCCGCTGACGCTGGGTGCCGCCGGCGGCCTGCTGCTCAGCGGCATCGCCGTCGGCTGGTTCAACAGCGTACGGCCCACGGCAGCGCGCTTTCCCGCCGCGGCGCGCTGGATCCTCATGGAGTTCGGCATGGCGGTGTTCGTCGCCGGCGCGGGACTGAGCGCCGGCGGCAGCATTCTGGAGGCTCTGCGCAGCAACGGCCTCACGCTGCTCGCCGGCGCCGCGGCCGTCGTGCTGCTGCCGCTGACGCTGGGCTACCTCTTCGGCCACCGCTTCCTGAAGCTCGAGCCGGTGGTGCTGCTCGGAGCGCTCACCGGTGCCATGACCTGCACACCCGCGCTGCGCCTGGTCACCCGCGCAGCGCGCAGCCCGCTGCCGGCGCTGGGCTACACCGGGACCTATCCCTTCGCCTGCGTCCTGATGGCACTCGTGACCACGCTGCTCATGGTGCTGTGAATCCGGACTTGTTGCTCAGCGGGTACCCCTAAGGGTAGTGGTGGCGGCGTAATCCCTGAGGGTAACCTCGCTGCAGGTCCCCAGATCCCATTCATTTGCGGCGCGCTCCTGCGCTGCGCCCACCGCCGGAGGCAGCAGCCCCCATGACTCGCTCCAGACTCTCCTGGTCCCTGTCCGCGTTCCTCCTCTGCGCACTTTCGGCAACCTACGCCCAGCAGGCGGCCAAACCGGCCGCGCCGCCCTCGGCCACGGGCGCGGTGCGCATGGAGAAGGACCTGCTCGGCCAGAAAGCCGTGCCCGCGAATGCCTACTACGGCGTGCAGACCGCGCGTGCGCTCGAGAACTTCCAGTTCTCGAACATGCCCATCAATACCTATCCGGAGTTCATCGAGGGCTTCGCGATCGTGAAGCTGGCGGCGGCGCGCGCCAACACGCAGCTCAAGGCCATGAAGCCCGAGCGCCTGGCCGGCATCACCAAGGCTTACGAGGCGATCATGGCCGGCAAGTACCGTGACCAGTTCCCCGTGGACTGGTACCAGGGCGGCGCCGGCACTTCCGCCAACATGAACGTCAACGAGGTGATGGCCAACATCGGCCTCGAGGCCATGGGACACAAGAAGGGCGAGTACCAGTTCCTCGAGCCGCACGACGACCTCAACATGTCGCAGTCGACCAACGACTCGTACCCGACCGCGATCAAGATTGCCCTCATCCTGCGCAACGCCAAGCTCATCGCCGAGCTGCAGCAGCTGTCGAAGTCCTTCCACGCCAAGGGCAACCAGTACCTCGAAGTGGTGAAGATGGGCCGCACCGAGCTGCAGGATGCGGTGCCGATGACCGTCGGCCAGGAGTTCCACGCCTTCGGCGCCTCGATCGACGCGGAGATCCAGTTCCTGAAGGACGCGGAGAAATACCTGTACGTGCAGAACATGGGCGCCACCGCCATCGGTTCCGAGATCAATACGCCCAAGGGTTACACCAAGGCCGTGGCGAAGGAGCTGGCGGTGCTCACCGGCAAGCCGATCGTCGCCGCGGATGACCTGTTCGCCGCCACCTGGGAGCAGCAGGGGTTCGTCATCTATTCCACGGCGCTGAAGAGCACGGCCATCAAGCTGTCCAAGATCGCGAGCGACCTGATCCTGCTCGCCTCCGGGCCGCGCGCGGGCCTGAACGAGATCGACCTGCCGGCGCTGCAGCCGGGCTCCTCGATCATGCCGGGCAAGGTGAACCCGGTGATGCCCGAGGTGATCAACGTCATCGCCTTCCGCGTGATCGGCAACGACGCCGGCATCGGCTACGCGGCGCACTCCGGCCAGCTGCAGCTGAACGCGTACGAGCCGCTCGAGGGCCTGTCCATGATGGAGTCGCAGCAGCTGCTGCTGCGCGGCTCGATGGCCTTCCGCACCAAGTGCGTGGACGGCATCGTGGCCGATGAGAAGGTGCTCGAGCACTACATGCAGACCACGGTGGGCATCGTCACCGCGCTCAATCCCGTGCTCGGCTACGAGAAGGCCACCGAGGTGGCGGATGAGGCATACAAGAGCGGCAAGGGCGCGCTCGAGGTCATCCGCGAGCACAAGCTCCTCACCGAGGCCCAGATCAAGGACATCCTCGATCCGGCCAAGCTCACCAATCTCGACAAGAGCAAGTACACCAAGACCAAGTAATCCGGAGCGTCCCTGTCTCCGGGTTCAGTAAGGAGAGCCGACATGTCCGTTTCGAGGATCGTAGTTGCGCTGCTGAGCGTGCTGGCCTTCACCACCTCCGGCGCCGCCCTGGCGCAGCAGGCGCAGGCCGCGAAGAAGAAGAACGTCGTCATCCTGGCCACCGGCGGCACCATCGCAGGCGCGGCCGCGAGCGGCACGCAGTCCGGCTATACCTCCGGAGCCGTGACCATCGACGCCATGATCGCCGCCGTGCCCGGCATCGACAAACTGGCCACCATCAAGGGCGAGCAGGTCTCGAACGTCGGCTCGCAGGACATGTCCTTCGAGATCCTCTTGAAGCTTGTGAAGCGCATCAACGAGCTCACCGCCAAGCCCGACGTCGATGGCATCGTCATCACGCACGGCACCGACACCATGGAGGAGTCGGCCTACTTCCTCAACCTGACCGCGAAGACCGACAAGCCCATCGTCATGGTCGGCTCGATGCGCCCCTCGACCGCCGTGAGTGCCGATGGACCACTCAACCTCTACAACGCGGTGGCGATCGCGGCCGATGCCAATGCCAAGGGACGCGGCGTGCTGGTGGTGATGAACGATGAGATCCACGCCGCCCACTCGCTCACCAAGATGAGCACTACGGCGGTCGAGACCTTCATGTCGCCCAAGCGCGGCGTGGTCGGCATCGTGCACTACGGCAAGGCCGACTACTACAACAACCCGCCCTGGAAACACACCAAGCAGAGCGAGTTCGACGTCTCCCAGGTGACGCAGCTGCCGCGTGTCGATGTAGTGTTTGCCGACCTCGATATGTCACCGGAGACCATCACCGCCAGCGCCGCGGGCGGCGCCAAGGGCATCGTCATCGCCGGCGTCGGCAACGGCAACATGAACAAGGTTTCCGTCGATGCCGCCGCGGCTGCGGTGAAGAAGGGCGTGGTGGTAGTGCGCAGCAGCCGCGTACCCACCGGCGTCGTGGGGCGCAACGTCGAGGTCGACGACGACAAGCTCGGCTTCATCGCCTCCGACGAGCTCAACCCGCAGAAGTCGCGCATCCTGCTGACGCTGGCGCTGCTGAAGCCACGCTCGGCGGCCGACCTGCAGAAACTCTACAGCACTTATTGAGCAGCGCTGGCGCCATGGACGGGCCGATGCGGCCGCGCAGCCCGCAACGCGCAAGTCCGCGCCCTGGCGGGTGGCGCGCGGGACTCGGCTGCGCCCTGTGCGGGATGCTGCTCGGCCTCGCAGGCCCGCCCACGCGGGCCGACGCCGGCGGCCCGCAGCTCGATGATCAGCTCGATGCCGCGGAGGCGGATGGCATCGAGCCGCGCCGCAAGCTGGTCGCCTGGAATCACTACGAGGGGCCGTTTTTCACCGCGCGCGTGGGCGCCGGCTTCCTCTACGACTACGCCGCCTACGCCCAGGATGAGGACAGCAAGCAGCAGATGAAGCTGAGCCCCGCGGACGGGGTGCGCGATTTCCGCCTGCTGCTCAAGGGACGCTTTCCCGCCATCCCGCGCCTGAGCTACACGCTGGGCTACATGTACGACGGTGGCGCCAAGGCCTGGCGCTTCCGCCAGACCGGACTCATGGTCGACGTGCCCGAGCTGCTCGGCTCGATCTTTCTCGGGCGCACCAAGGAGGGTTTCTCGACCAACAAGATCATGGTCGGCTACCAGGGCTGGACCAACGAGCGTTCCACCATGAACGATGCGCTGATCCCGATCCTGGGCGATGGCGTCAAGTGGACCGGCCGCACCCCGAGCGGCAAGTTCGTCTACAACATTGGGTACTTCTGGGACGAGCTGTCCCAGACGGAGTCGTTCAACAAGAACGACAGCCAGTTCGTCAGCCGGCTCGTGTGGCTTCCCAACCTCGGGACCGAGAAGCCGCTGCTGCATCTGGCCATTGAAGGGCGCTGGGCGGATGCCAACAACGGGCAGCTGCAGTACCGCTCCAAGCCCGAGTCCTTCCAGGCGCAGTCCTATGCCATCGATACCGGCAAGTTCCCGGCCGATCATGCGAATGCGGTCGGCATCGAGGCCTACTACCAGCCGGGCGCGCTGATGTTCGGCACGGAGTACTTCTTCAACCAGGTCAGCTCGTCCCAGGCCAACAATCCGCTCTTCCACGGCGGCGAGATCTTCGCGGCCTATCTGTTCACCGGCGAGCGTCATCCCTACAACACCAAGGGCGCCTTCTTCGAGGCCGTCTCGCCGGCGCAGCCGGTGTTTGATGGCGGGCCGGGTGCGCTGGAGGTCGTGGTGCGCTATTCGTACTCGGACCTGGACTCCGGCACGATCCAGGGCGGCAAGTTCTGGCGCATTACGCCGATGCTCAACTGGTACCTGTCCGATAACGTGCGGCTCGAGTTCGTCTACGGCTACGGCTCGCTCGAGCGCTTCGATCTCACGGGCAAGACGCAGTTCTTCCAGACCCGCATCCAGTTTCAGCTCTAGAGAGGTGCACTTTGGCGCAGGCAAGATTGCCGTGCTGCAGCAGGAACGGCTCCCCGGCGCTCCGCGCCTTGATGTCAATACGCATTGTCATCAATGGCAGGCGTAAAGGTTCGTGTAAAACTGAAATATCCGTGCGCACCGGAAATGCCCCATCGGGTAGTACCGCACGCTTGCGGACGTTGCTAGGTTGCACCCGGAGCATACGGACACTGCGCTCTGCGAAGAGGGCTTTGCGATGACTAAGAAAAGGCTGCTGCTCATCCTCGTCCTGCTGGCCGCGGTCGGTGGAGGCATCGCTTGGTGGTTCCTCTCCAAGCCGAAACTGCCGCCGGGATTTGCCGGCAGCAACGGCAGACTCGAGGCCACCCAGGTCGACATCGCCGCGAAATACCCGGGACGCCTGAAGACCGTCACCGCCAACGAGGGTGACACCATTGAGCCCGGGCAGGTCGTCGCAACCATTGACACCGAGCCGCTCGAAGCTCAGCTGCGCGCGGCGCAAGCGAAGATCCGGGAAGCGCAGGACAACCTGCGCACCGCCCAGGCGCAGGTGCGCGTCAAGCAGTCGGAACTGGATTTCGCCCAGAAGCAGTACAAGCGCTCAAAACAGCTCGTCGTCACCGGCGCAGTCAGCGGCCGGGAAGCCGACGCCGACCTGGCCCGGGCGGACTCCGCGCGCGCCGCCCTGATCGGTACGCAGGCCCAGGTCGTGGCGGCGCAGTCCTTGATCGATGCTCAAACCGCAGAAGCCGAGCGCCTCAAGGCCACGATCGCCGACAACACGCTCAAGTCGCCGATCCGCGCCCGCGTACAGGGTCGCCTCGCCGAGCCCGGGGAAGTGGTCGCCGAGGGCGGCAAGGTACTCTCCACGCTCGATCTGAGTGATGTCTACATGTACGTGTTTCTGCCCACCAACGTCGCCGGGAAGCTCGCGCTCGGGGCGGAGGCACGCATCGTGCTCGATGCGCTGCCTGACTACCCGATCAAGGCCGTGGTTTCCTACATCGACCCGAACGCACAGTTCACACCCAAGCAGGTCGAGACCGCCGAGGAGCGGCACAACCTCACGTTCCGGGTCAAACTGCAGATCCCCGACAAGGAGAAGCTGCGCGCCTACGAGCGCATGGTCAAAGTCGGCATCCCCGGCATGGGCTACGTGCGGCTCGACCCGAGCGCGCCATGGCCGAAGAACCTGCAGCTGCGGCCGCCGAGCGAGTGGCCGAAGCTGCCCGAGGTCGCCACCGGCACGACCACCAACGGTGCAGTCCCCGAAAAGCAATAGCGCGAATCGGGCGTGACGCATGGGCAGCGAGGCAAGCGAGCCGGTTGTCAGGGCTGAAAGGCTCAGCCAGCGCTACGGCAAGGCCGTGGCGCTCGATGATGTCAATCTCGAGATCCCTGCGAACAAGATGATCGGTCTGATCGGTCCGGACGGGGTGGGCAAGTCCACCCTGCTCGGGATCATCGCCGGCGTGCGCAAAATGCAGGGCGGGAAGGCGCTGGTTCTGGGCGGTAACATCGACGATGCCAAGTTTCGCACCGCGGTGTCCTCCAGGATCGCTTACCTGCCGCAGGGACTTGGCAAGAACCTCTATCCGACGCTGTCGCTGTTCGAGAACGCGGATTTCTTCGGGCGCCTGTTCGGGCAGTCGCGCGAGGAACGCGAGCGGCGTATCACTGACCTGTTCACCAGCACCGATTTGATTTCATTCCGTGAGCGACCCGCCGGCAAGCTCTCCGGCGGCATGAAACAGAAGCTCGGCCTGTGTTGCTCGTTGATTCATGACCCCGACCTCTTGATCCTCGATGAACCCACGACCGGCGTCGATCCGCTGGCACGGCGGCAGTTCTGGGAGCTGATCGCTCGCATCCGCGTGCAACACCCGACCATGAGTGTGCTGGTGGCGACCGCTTACATGGACGAGGCGGAGGGCTTCGACTGGCTGGTGGCCATGAATGCCGGCAAGGTCATGGCGACCGGGACACCGGAGGAGCTGCGACGCCAGACCAACGAGACGACGCTCGAGCGCGCCTTCATCAAGCTGCTGCCGGAGGAGCTCACGCGCGGGCACAAGGAACCGCAGATCACTCCTTACAAGTCGAGCGGCGGACCTCCGGCCATCGAGGCGCAGGGGCTCACGCAACGCTTCGGCACCTTCACCGCGGTCGATCACGTCAACTTCCGCATCGAGCGCGGCGAGATCTTCGGGTTTCTCGGCTCCAACGGTTGCGGCAAGACGACCACGATGAAGATGCTGACCGGACTGCTGCCGCCGACCGAGGGTAGCGCGCTGCTGTTCGGAAAGCCGGTCAAGGGTGGCGATGTGGAATCGCGCCGGCGGGTCGGCTTCATGACCCAGGCCTTCTCGCTCTACACCGAGCTTACGGTACGGCAGAACCTGGTGCTGCATGCGCGGCTCTTCGATCTGCCGCCGGAGCGTGCGACGCAACGGGTCGCGGAGCTGCTGAAGGACTTCGGTCTCGAGACGGTGGCCGACACCCTCACGGAAAGTATCCCGCTCGGCATCCGTCAGCGCTTGTCGCTGGCCGTGGCGGTCCTGCATGAGCCGGACATGCTGATTCTCGATGAGCCGACCTCCGGCGTCGATCCGGTCGCTCGTGATGGCTTCTGGGAGCTGCTCATCCGTCTGTCGCGCGATAAGGGCGTCACCATATTCCTGTCCACGCACTTCATGAACGAGGCGGAACGCTGCGACCGCATGTCGATGATGCACGCCGGCAAGGTGCTGGCGCAGGGACCGCCGGCGCAACTGGTGGCGGAGCGCAAGGCGAAGAACCTCGAGGCCGCCTTCATCGGTTACCTCGAGGATGCCGCCAAAGATCCTAACGCCAGGGACGTCCTGGCGGGCGCCAAGCCTGCCCCCGCCGCGCCAGCGTTCACCGAGGCGCCGGCGGCGGCGCCTGCGGCGCACAGCGCGAGCAGCCGGTTCAGTCTGGGACGCGTATGGGCCTTTGCGCGCCGCGAAGCGGTGGAGCTGCTGCACGACCGGGTGCGCCTCGCCTTTGCCGTGCTCGGGCCGATCCTGCTCATGACGGTGTTCGGCTACGGCATCTCTCTGGATGTCGACCATCTGCCCTTCGCCATACTCGACTCCGACAACACGGTCAGCAGCCGCCTGTATGCCGACAGCTTCAGGGGCTCCAAGTACTTCGATGAGCACGCGCCGATCTACAGCTACCAGCAGCTCAATCAGCGCTTGCGCAACGGCGAGCTGCGCCTCGCGGTGGAGATCCCTTCCGGCTTCGAGCGCGACACGCAGCGCGGCCGCCAGCCGGAGGTAAACGCCCTCGTCGACGGCGCGCAGCCGTTCCGCGGCGAGACGACGCGCGGCTACGTCCAGCAGACCCATAACCTGTTCGTGAAGCGCCTGCGCGCTGATCACGGGCTACCCCCGGCCGCGACGCCGATGAAGGTCGAGACCCGCATGCTCTTCAACCAGGCCTTCGAGAGCATCTACGCCATGGTGCCGGGGGACATCATGCTGCTCCTGATCCTGATTCCGAGCATGCTCACGGCCCTGAGCGTGGTGCGCGAGAAGGAGCTGGGATCGATTGCCAACTTCTACGCGGCACCTGCGACGCGCAGCGAGTTCCTGTTCGGCAAGCAGCTGCCGTACCTCGGCATCTCGCTCATCCAGTTTGCGACCCTGGTGCTGCTCGCGATCTTCATGTTCAGCGTGCCGCTCAAGGGCAGCGTCGCGACTCTCATTCTCGGCGGGATCTTGTACGTCGTGGCCACCACCGGCTTCGGCCTGCTGCTGTCGGTGTTCTCCGGCAGTCAGACGGCGGCGATTTTCGCGGCCGCCATCATCGCGATTCTGCCTGCGGTGCAGTTCTCCGGGATGTTCGTGCCGGTCTCCTCGCTCTCGGGTGGCGCGTGGCTCGCGGGCAAGATCTTTCCCAGCACCTACTTCCAGGCGATCAGCGTCGGCACCTTCACCAAGGCGCTCGGACTGCCCTCCCTGTGGCGCAATATCGTGGCGCTGGCCGCGATCGCGACGGTCTACATCGGCTTGTCGGTGGCCCTGTTGCGCAAGCAGGAAAAATAGATGCGCAATCTCCGCCATATCTTTCACCTCGGCATCAAGGAGATGCTGAGCCTCGCCCGTGACCCGGTGCTGCTGTTCCTCATCGCCTATTGCTTCACCTTCTCCGTTTACACCCCCGCCAAGAGCGCGGTCATGGATGTGATCAATGCCTCGGTGGCGCTGGTGGACGAGGATGACTCGCCCCTGTCGCGCCAGATACGCGATGCACTGCTGCCGCCGCTGTTCCGGCCGGCGAAACTGCTGGCCTTCGCGATGATCAACGAGGCCATGAACTCGGGGCAGTTCACCTTCATCATCGACCTGCCACGCAAGTTCCAGACCGACATCTCCAGGGGTGCCAAACCCACCGCCGAGATCATTGCGGATGCGACCGCCATGGCGCAGGCCGGTCGCGGGCCCGGGTATATCAGCAATATCCTGAACCAGGAGGCGCTGCCCTACTGGCCCGGCCGGGCGGACCCGAACAACCGGGAACTCGTCAAGCTCAACACTCGCGTGCGCTTCAATCCCAACGTGGAACAGAGCTGGTTCGTCTCGATCAATCAGATCATCAACAACATCTCCGTGATGGCCATCTTCCTGTGCGGGGCCGCGGTGTTGCGTGAGCGCGAGCACGGCACGCTCGAGCATCTGCTGGTGATGCCGCTGCAGCCCTACGAGCTGATGTTTGCGAAGATCTGGGCCAACGGGCTGGTGGTCATGGTGGCGGCCATGATCTCGCTGTTCCTCATCGTCAAGGGCGCGCTCGGCGTACCGGTGGCCGGCTCGATTCCCCTGTTTGCGCTCGGACTTTTCGTGTATCTGTTTTCGGTAACCGCGCTCGGCATCATGCTCTCCACCATGGTGCGCTCGATGCCGCAGTTCGGGCTGCTGGCGTTCCCGGTGTTCATCGTCATGAACCTGTTGTCGGGCGGCCAGACGCCGCTCGAGAGCATGCCGGCGTGGCTGCAGACCACCATGCAGTTCGTGCCGTCAACGCACTTCGTCAGTTTCTCCCAGGCAGTGCTGTTTCGCGATGCGAACCTGGGGATGGTATGGCCGGATCTCGCCAAGATGTTCGCGATCGGCTGTGCCTACTCGGTCTACACGCTGTCGCGCTTCCGCAAGATGCTTGCGGCGGTCAACTAGAGCAAGGGGTCGCCCGTGGCTACGCGCGCTTCGGTGAGCTTGATGAGCAGGACGTGGGCGTTGGGGCTGGTGATGGCGGTGGCCATCGCCGGCTGCACCATGGTGGGTCCGGAGTACCACCGACCCGAGGTCGCGCCGCCCGGACAGTTTCGCGCCCAGGTTGCGCCAGCGGAGGCCAGCTCGCTCGCCGACCTGCCGTGGTGGCAGGTATTCAACGACAAGGCGCTACAGGGCCTCATCGCCGAGGCGCTCTCCGGCAACTACGATCTGAAGGTCGCGGTGGCCCGCATCGAGCAGGCGCGCGCCCAGGTCGCTGTGGTGCGCGCGGACCTGTATCCGCAGGTCGGCTACCAGGCCAATGCGGCACGGGAAAAGTCCTTCATACCGCTGCCGCAGTTGCAGGGCAACGTCACCTACAACTCCTTCCAGGCGGCCCTGAACGCCGCCTGGGAGCTGGATGTGTGGGGGCGGATACGGCGCTCGGCCCAGGCCGCGAACGCGGGCCTCTACGCCCAAGAGGACGTGCGCCGCGGCGTCATGCTCACTCTGGTGAGCGATCTTGCGGCCAATTACTTCCTGCTTATCGAGCTCGATCGCCAGATGGCCATCGCCCAGGAGAGCGTCACCGTCTACAAGCAGACGCTCGATCTCTTCAACCAGCGCTTCCAGGCCGGACTGGACAGCAAGCTCGGCGTGGTGCGGGCGCAGGCGGCGTACGAGTCGAGCAACGCCGCCGTCGCGGCGCTGAACCGCGCCATCCCGCAGCAGGAGAACGCCATCTGTGTGCTGCTCGGCAGCTACCCGCGGGCCATCGAGCGCGGCACGCGGCTCGAGCAGCAGACGATGCCGGCCACGCCGGCCGGCCTCAGCAGCGATCTCCTGCAGCGACGCCCCGACATCATGCAGGCCGAACAGGTCATGATCGGTGCCAACGCCGAGATCGGCGTGGCGGTGGCCAATTACTTCCCGCGCATCGGCTTGTCCGCCCTGTACGGCGGCCAGGGGGTGGCGGTCGAGGACCTGTTCAAGAGTAATTTCAGCATCTGGAGCGTCGCGGCGGGACTCACGGGCCCGATCTTTCAAGGGGGCCGGTTGCGGGCCAACGTCCAGGCGCAGCAGGCGTTCTGGGACGAGAGCATCGCCCAGTACAAGCAGACCGTGACGGTCGCCTTCCGCGAGACCTCCGACGCACTCATCGCGCAGCAGACGCTGCTGACGCAGCGCAGCGCACTCGAGAGTCAGGTGCAGGCGAATCGTGAGGCGGTCGACCTCGCCATGCAGCGTTACACCGGGGGTCGCGCCAGCTACTTCGAGGTGCTCGATGCCGAGCAGTCACTGTTCCCCTCCGAGAATGCCCTGGCTCAGGCCGAGCGCGATCAGCTGGTGGCGGTGGTCAGCCTCTACAAGGCGCTCGGGGGTGGCTGGAATCTCAAGGACGAAGACTGGGCCCAGCCGCACTGAGCGCGGCGGGGAAGCTTTTTTTCGAGGCGCATACGGCGGGGTATGACAGATGGCTGCAAAGAAGGTCCATCAAAGTGCATCGGCGAGAGTGGCGCGCAGCGGCGCCAAAGGCGCGGCTCCGGCCGCCGACGAGAAGCGCGACAAGATGAAGCGCAAGGAGTACGAGGAGCACCTGAAGAAGCTGCACGGGGAGCTGGTGAAGCTGCAACTTTGGGTACAGCACAAGGGGTTGCGGATCGTGGTGGTCTTCGAGGGCCGCGATACCGCCGGCAAGGGCGGGGTCATCAAGGCGATCGCCGAACGCGTAAGCCCGCGGGTGTTTCGCATCGTCGCGCTGCCGGCGCCCACCGAGCGCGAGAAGTCCCAGCTGTACATCCAACGGTACCTGACGCACTTCCCGGCAGCGGGCGAGGTCATCCTCTTCGACCGCAGCTGGTACAACCGCGCCGGAGTCGAACGCGTGATGGGATTCTGCAGCGAAAAGGAGACCGAGCGATTTCTGCAGCTGTGTCCGGTGTGGGAACGCGGCATCGTCAATTCGGGCATCGTGCTCATCAAATACTGGTTGGAGGTCAGCCATGAGGAGCAGGAGCGGCGTTTTGAGTCACGCATCGACGATCCGCGCAAGATCTGGAAGCTCAGCCCCATGGATATCGAGGCGGCCGGACGCTGGTACGACTATTCGCGCGCCCGAGACGACATGCTGGCGGCCACCGACACGCAGTTTGCGCCCTGGTACATCCTGAATTCCAATGACCAACGACGCGCACGCCTCAACTGTATTTCCCATTTCCTCGGTCTGATCCCCTATAAGGAAATCAAGCACGACCGGTTCAAGCTTCCCAAGCCGCAGAAACGCAAGGGCTACGTCGAGCCGGAGCGCACCTACCGACAGGTGCCGTCACGTTATTAATTCCGCAGTTGGAGGCCCCCATGAAATCGGACCAAGAGCCAGGCCAGATCAGTCTTCCCGACGCACGGGGGCTGCCGGAAGTCCCGGCGGGGGTCGACCGCCGTTCGTTCCTCATGCGCAGCGCCGTGATCAGTGCGGCCCTGCTCATGACGGACCGCACCCTCACCCCGGAGGCGCGCGCTGCCGCGGCGGCGGCCGCCTCGAAGCCTCAGGTCTCGCTGTCGCCCAGTCTCAACGTGGTCAAGAATTCCAAGGGACCGGTGATGACCACCCTCGAGGAGTTCTACAAGGTCGGCCCGGGCCCCTCGAGCTCGCACACCATCGGCCCGATGAGGATCACCTACGACTTCTACCAGCGCTGCACTCAGCTGCCGAAGGCCAAGCTCGATAGCGCCACCGCCCTCAGGGTGCACCTGTACGGGAGCCTCAGTGCCACCGGCAAGGGGCACGGCACCGAGCGCGCCGCACTCGCCGGCCTCATCGGCAAGGAGCCCGCGACCGTGGACCCCGCCTTCCTCGATGAGCTGGCGGCAAAGCCCGAGCAGACCTTCCCGGTGAAGCTCGGCGACAAGAACCTCAACGTCTCCCTCGCCGACGTCATCTACGATGCGCCCAAGGGGGACTTCCCACACCCCAACACCATGACCTGCAAGCTGCTCGGCGGCGAGCAGGTGCTGCTGGAGCAGGAGTACTACTCGGTCGGCGGGGGGTTCATCGAGTGGAAGGGCTACAAGCCCCCCAAGAAGGGCCAGCCGAAGTACCCATACGCCACCATGAAGGAGCTGCTCGGGCACGCCGAGAAGAACAACCTGACGATCGCGCAGGTGGTGCTGGCTAACGAGGTGGCGGTCTCAGGCAAGAGCGAGGCGGACGTGCTCGCCTTCCTCGACAAGATCCAGAACGCCATGGTCAACATCGTGAAGTCGGGGCTGTCCATGCCGGCGGGCACCCTGCCCGGGCCCATCAAGCTGAAGACCAAGGCGGGCGATGTCTATAAGCGCGCGCTGCAGGACAAGTTCGAGCGTGAGCAGGGGATCGGCGTGGTCTCCGCATACGCGCTCGCCGGCTCGGAGGAAAATGCCCGCGGGCACCTGGTGGTGACCGCGCCGACCGGCGGCTCGGCGGGCGTGATGCCGGCGGTCGTGTATGCCCTCGGGGAGGGCGGGCGCAAGATGCCCAGGGAGAAGATCCGCGAGGGCATGCTGGCCGGCGCCTGCATCGGCTACCTGTGCAAGCACAACGCGACGCTCGCCGGGGCCGAGGGCGGCTGCCAGGCGGAGATCGGGGTCGCCTCGGCGATGAGTGCGGCATTGATCGCGCAGGCGATGGATGCCCCGCCGCAGGTGGTCGCCAATGCCGCCGAATCCTCGCTCGAGCATCATCTGGGCATGACCTGCGACCCGGTCGCCGGCTTCGTGCAGGTGCCCTGCATCGAGCGCTGCGCGTACGGGGCGGTCAAGGCCTGGACCGGTTACATGATCGCGAGCAACGAGATCCCGGCGAACCGGCGCCTGGACTTCGACACCACCGTGAATGCCATGGCGCTCACGGCCAAGGAGATGAACTCGAAGTACAAGGAGACCTCCGAGGGCGGACTGGCCGTCTCGGTGACGCTCTGCTGAGCATCCGGCAGGCGCATCACGGCGGCGTGACCGTCCGGAGGGCTGAGGCATGAAGAAGGCCGCGGCGAGCATCGGGGTCGCGTGGCTGATCACCGCGCTGTACTACTTCTACCAGTACGTGCTGCGATCGGCCCCGGCCGTGATGATGCCGGAGCTCTCGGAGGCCTTTGGTATTACCACGACGGGCGTGGCCGCACTCGCCGGCCTCTTCTATTACGGCTATTCACCCTTCAGCCTGGTGGCCGGCGTGGCGCTCGATCGCTTCGGGCCGCGCACCGTCGTGCCCCTCGGGGCTGCCGTCATTGGCGTGGGTGCGCTGCTGTTCGCAAGCGGAGCCGGCACGCTCGCCGGTGCCGGCCGCTTCCTGCAGGGGGCGGGCGGGGTGTTCGCGCTGCTCGGCTCGGTGTACCTGGCGACGACTTATTTCCCCGCCTCGCGTGCCGCGACCCTCATCGGCGCGACGCAGATGTTCGGCATGGCCGGCGGCTTCGCCGGTCAAATCGTGGTCGGCCCCGCGATCGCCAGCGGCCTGCCCTGGAGCCGCTTCTGGGCCGGCATGGGAATCGCGGGACTGGTGCTGTGCGCGCTTCTCTTCGCGCTGCTGCCGCGGGCGGCGGGCGCGCGGCGGGCGGGCGGGCTTAAGGAGGCCGGCGTTGCGCTCGCGAGCGTGTTTCGCAACCCGCAGTCGATCCTGTGTGGCCTCATCGCCGGGCTGCTCTTCATCCCCACGACCATCTTCGACATGGTCTGGGGCGTGCGCTACCTGCAGGAAGGGCATGGCTTCGACTACGGCGAGGCGGTGATGCGCTCCTCGACGGTGCCGCTCGGCTGGATGATCGGCTGTCCGCTGCTCGGATTTCTCTCCGACCGCCTCGGGCGCCGCAAGCCCGTGATCGCGGTCAGTGCGCTGGTGCTGCTCGGCTGCCTCGCCTGGATCCTCTACGGCCCGCACGAGCGGCTGCCGCCCTACCTGGTCGGCATCGTGGCCGGCACGGCCTCCGGGGCCGCGATGATCACCTACTCCGTGATCAAGGAGGCCAACCCGCCGCAGATGAGCGGCACGGCGACCGGTGTAGTGAACTTCATCAACTTCACGCTGAGCGCCTTGCTCGGCCCGGTGTTCGGGGCCCTGCTGAGTCAGGCCGCCGCGGGCGCCGAGGCGCGCAACCTTGCGCACTACCAGGCGGCGTTTCAGCCGCTGCTGCTGGGCGTGGTGCTGGCGTTCGTGCTGACGCTGCTGCTGCGCGAGACCGGACCTGCGGTGCGGCCGCGTGAGCAGCTGGCCACGAATAACCGATAGAGAGGGCATCGCCATGGGGCAGGAGAGCGGTACCGGGAAGTACGAACAGCTGGTGCGCGAGTGCAAGAACCTCGCACCCGTGACATGCGCGGTCGTGCATCCCTGCGAGAAGAGCGCGCTGCTCGGGGCGGTGGAGGCGGGCGCCGCGGGACTGATCAAGCCGCTCTACGTCGGGCCCAGGGCACGCATCGCGCAGACCGCGAAGGAGGCGGGGATCGAGCTCGATGCCGCGTGCATCATCGACGCGCCGCACAGCCATGCCGCCGCCGAGCAGGCCGTGGCCCTGGTGCGCGAGGGGCGCGCCGAGCTCCTGATGAAGGGCAGCCTGCACACCGATGAGCTGCTCGGTGCGGTCGTAGCGCGCGACTCGGGCCTGCGTACCGGGCGGCGCATCAGCCACGTGTTCCTCATGGACGTGCCCACCTACCCGAAGGTGCTGATGGTGACGGATGCGGCGATCAACATCACCCCTGCGCTCGAGGACAAGGTGGACATCTGCCAGAATGCGATCGATCTGGCCATCTCGCTCGGGCTGAAGGTGCCCAAGGTGGCGATCCTCGCCGCGGTGGAAACCGTGACCTCGAAGATGCCCGCGACCATCGATGCGGCGGCGCTGTGCAAGATGGCCGACCGGGGACAGATCAATGGCGCGCTGCTGGATGGGCCGCTGGCCTTCGACAACGCCATCAGCCGCGAAGCCGCCCTCATCAAGGGCATCAAGTCCGAGGTGGCTGGCGATCCGGATATCCTGCTGGTGCCGGACCTCGAGTCCGGCAACATCCTGGCGAAGCTGCTGAGCTTCCTGTCGCGCGCCGACAGCGCAGGCGTCGTGGTGGGGGCGCGGGTGCCGATCATTCTCACCAGCCGCGCCGACAGCGTGCGCGCGCGCATCGCCAGCTGCGCGGTCGCCATGCGCGCCGCGCACGCGCGCCGCACGGCCGCGCCGGTCGCAGGATGAAGGGAATCTGACAGGACGCGGTCATGCACGAGCTCGCACTGGTTCTGAACTCCGGCTCTTCGAGCCTCAAGTTCGCGGTGTTCCGCGTGCAGCGCGCGGGAGATTGGCCGCTGCTGCTGCGAGGCAATCTCGAGGGCATCGGCACGGCGCCGAAGATGTCGGCGCGCGATGGCGGCGGGGCCAGCATGACTACGCCGGCACCGCCCGCGGGGGTACGCGATGCCGGTGGTGCGCTCGAGCATGTAATCGGCTGGCTGGGCACGAGGTTCTCCGGCGCCGGGCTGTTCGGCGTCGGCCATCGCGTGGTGCACGGTGGCGCGCGCCACCACGTCCCGGCGCTCGTGAGCGCGGAACTGCTCGAAGAGCTGCGCGAGCTGATTCCGTTCGCGCCGCTGCATCAGCCCTATAACCTGGCGGCCATCGAGGCGGTCATGCAGCGCCGCCCGGACGTGCGCCAGGTCGCCTGCTTCGATACCGCCTTTCACCACACCCTGCCCGCGCTCGCGCGGCTCGTGCCCTTGCCCGGGGAGCTGCGCCAGGGCGGCCTGCAGCGCTACGGCTTCCACGGCCTCTCCTACGAGTACATCGCGGGTGTTCTGCCCGAAGTCGCACCGCAGATCGCGGGAGGCCGAATTATCGTGGCCCATCTGGGCAGCGGGGCGAGCCTGTGCGCAGTGCGTGAGGGGCGCAGCATCGAGACCACCATGAGCTTCACGGCGCTTGACGGGCTGTGCATGGGCACGCGACCCGGAAGCATCGATCCGGGGGTGGTGCTGTACCTCTTCCAGGGGCTCGGCCTCTCGGTCAAGGAGGTCGAGGCGCTGCTGTACAAGAAGTCAGGGCTGCTCGGCATCTCGGGCATCAGCAACGACATGCGCGACCTGGAGCAAAGCGGCGAGGCACGCGCACGCGAGGCGGTGGACTACTTCGTCTACCGTGTCGCGCAGGAGATCGGCGCACTGGCCGCCTCACTGGGGGGGCTGGATGCTCTGGTCTTTACCGCCGGCATCGGCGAGAACTCCGCGTCCGTGCGCCGGCGCATCTGCGAGGCGAGCGCGTGGCTCGGCATCAAGCTCGACCCCGCCGCCAACGAGCGCGGCGCCAGCTGCATCTCTGCCTCCGGCAGCGCGGTGTCCGCCTGGAGGATTCCGACCAACGAGGAGCTGATGATCGCGCGCCATACCGGGCGCTTGCTGTCATCCGCAGCCGCGCGCGCGTAGGCGGCGCGCACCTGTCAGCCCAAGGAGCATGGCCATGGCCGCGACCCCACCGCTCAAGTCCACAGCGCCCCGGCAGGATCCGTGGCGGGGCTTCCAGCCCGGGCTGTGGCAGAAGGAAATCGACGTCCGCGATTTCATCCAGCAGAACTACGCCCCGTACGAGGGCGACGGCGCTTTCCTCAAGGGGGCGACGGCGCGCACGACACGCATCTGGGACAAGCTCCAGGCGCTCTTCGTCGAGGAGCGCCGCAAGGGGATCCTGGATGTCTCGCAGGTGCCCGGATCGATCACTGCGTATCCTCCCGGCTACATCGACCGGGACCACGAGATCATCGTCGGGCTGCAGACCGATGCGCCGCTCAAGCGCGGCATCCTGCCCAACGGCGGCCTCAGGCTCGTGGTCAATGCACTCAAGGCTTACGACTACGAGCCCGATCCCCAGGTCGTAGAGATCTTCACCAAGTACCGCAAGACGCACAACGATGCGGTGTTCGATGCCTACCCCGCCGACGTGCGCCTGTGCCGCAGCTCGCACATCCTCACGGGACTGCCCGATGCCTACGGACGCGGCCGGATCATCGGCGATTACCGGCGCGTGGCGCTCTACGGTGTCGAGAGGCTCATCAAGCGCAAGCAGCAGGAGCACCGCTCGCTCGACTCCGAGCCCTCCTCGGAGACAATCATCCGCGACCGCGAGGAGCTGTCCGAGCAGATCCGTGCGCTCGAGGAGCTGCAGCAGATGGCGCAGAGCTACGGCTTCGACATTACCGGGCCGGCGGCCAGTGGCCGCGAGGCAGTGCAGTGGCTCTATTTCGGCTACCTCGCCGGGGTCAAGGAGCAGAACGGAGCGGCCATGTCGCTCGGCCGCACCTCCACGTTCCTCGATATCTATCTGCAGCGCGACATCCTCGCCGGCGTGCTCACCGAGGAGCAGGCGCAGGAGATCATCGACGATTTCGTGATCAAGCTGCGCATCGTGCGCTTCCTGCGCACGCCGGAGTACGACGAGCTGTTCGCCGGCGACCCGACCTGGGTGACCGAGTCCATCGGCGGCATGGGCGAGGACGGGCGCACGCTCGTGACCAAGACCAGCTTCCGCTTCCTGCAGACGCTCTACAACCTGGGACCGGCGCCGGAGCCCAACCTCACCATCTGGTACTCCCCCCGCCTCCCGGAGGGGTTCCGGCGCTTCACGGCGCAGGTGGCCATCGATACCAGTTCGATCCAGTTCGAGAGCGACGAGACCATGCGGCGCGCCTGGGGCGATGACGGGGCGATCGCCTGCTGCGTCTCACCGATGATGGTCGGCAAGCAGATGCAGTTCTTCGGCGCACGCGCCAACCTGGCCAAATGCCTGCTGTACGCGATAAACGGCGGCCGCGATGAGATGAGCGGCAAGCAGATCGCACCGGCCTGCGAGCCGGTCACGGGGGAGGTACTCGATTTCGAGGACGTGCTGGAGCGCTTCGAGCACAGCATGGAATGGCTCGCGGGCGTGTATGTGAACGCGATGAACGTCATCCACTACATGCACGACAAGTACGCCTACGAGCGGCTCGAGATGGCACTGCACGACTATGCGCCGCTGCGCACCATGGCCTTTGGCATGGCGGGACTATCGGTGGTGGCGGACAGCCTCGCGGCGATCAAGTACGCCCGGGTGCGCGTGGTGCGCGACGAGACCGGGCTCGTGACCGACTACCGGATCGAGGGGGACTTCCCCAAGTTCGGCAACAACGACAACCGCGTCGACCAGCTCGCCTCCTGGACGGTGAGCACCTTCATGGCGAAGCTGCGCAAGCACCCGACCTACCGCAACGCGCTGCACACCCAGTCGATCCTCACCATCACCTCGAACGTCGTGTACGGCAAGGGAACCGGCAACACCCCGGACGGGCGCCGCAAGGGCGAGCCGTTCGCGCCGGGCGCCAATCCCATGCACGGGCGCGACAGCCACGGTATCCATGCCGCCGCCGCTTCGGTGGCGAAGATCCCGTACCGCGATGCGCAGGACGGTATATCGCTCACCGTCTCCCTCGTGCCCACCGGGCTGGGCCGCATCGCCGCGGACCGCATCACCAACCTGACGCGCATGCTGGATGCCTACTTCGGGGTCACCGGCTATCACATGAACGTCAACGTGCTGAACCGGGAGACCCTGGTCGATGCCATGGATCACCCGGAGAAGTACCCCAATCTCACGATCCGCGTCTCCGGCTACGCGGTCAACTTCGTGCGCCTGACACGCGAGCAGCAGACCGATGTCATCAATCGCACCTTCCACGGTGCCTGAGGCCAGGCCGCTAGGAGTGCAGTCATGACCGACGTTCCTGAGAGCAAGTCGACGCCACTCGAGGCCAAGAGCCCGTTCGACCTGCGCGTCAACCTCGGCAACGACGTGCCCGAGACCGACGTCCGCACCGCGCTCACCGAGGGCGACATGGGCTTCATGCATTCCTTCACCACCGGCTCGGCGGTGGACGGCCCCGGGATCCGCATCGTCGGTTGGACCACCGGCTGCATGTGGCGTTGCCAGTACTGTCACAATCCGGACACCTGGACCATGCGCAACGGCATCCCGGTGAGCGCGACGCGCGCGGTCGAGGAGCTGCGCAAGTACCGCCACGGCCTGAAGGTCATGGAGGGCGGGGTGACCATCAGCGGCGGCGAGCCGCTCATGCAGCGCCGCTTCGTGGTCAAGGTGCTTGCCGGTGCCAAGACCATGGGCATTCACACGGCGATCGAGACCAACGGCTTCCTCGGCGCAGAGCTCACCGATCAGGACCTGGAGCACATCGACCTGGTCATGCTCGGCATCAAGGCCTGGGGCAAGGACCGCCACGAGACGCTCACCGGGCGCGACAGTGCGCCGACGCTGGCGCTGGCGCGTCGCCTGGCCGAGCGCAAGCAGCCGATGTGGGTGCGCTTCGTGCTGGTGCCGGGGCTCACCGATGACCCCGAGGAGATCCAGGGGATAGCGGACTTTGCCGCCGGGCTGGGGAACGTCGCGCGCGTCGAGGTGCTGCCGTTTCACCAGATGGGGCGCTTCAAGTGGAAGACCCTGGGGATCCGCTACAAGCTCGAGAATGCCGAGCCCCCGACTGACGAGGCGGTCGGGAAGGCGCTAGAGATCTTCCGCGCCCGCGGCCTCAGCGCCCACTGAGCCCCACCGGCCGCACTGCAGTCATGGCCGACGAAGCCAGCGGTACCGCGCTGCTGCTGCCCCAGCCGGAGGTTGCGGGCTGGCGGCGCTGGCTGCCCGGGCTGCAGACGCTGCTGCACTATGAGCCTTCCTGGCTGCGGCACGACCTGCTCGCCGGCCTCGTGCTGACGGCGATGCTGGTGCCGGTGGGCATCGCGTATGCCACCGCGGCCGGTTTGCCCGGCATATGCGGCCTGTACGCGACGATCGTGCCGCTGCTCGTCTATGCGCTCGTCGGGCCGAGCCGCATCCTGGTGCTGGGCCCGGATTCCTCGCTCGCGCCGGTGATCCTCGCGGTCGTACTGGCGCTTGCGGCCGGTGACCCGCAGCGGGCCATCGCGGTGGGCGGGCTGATGGCCATCGGCTCGGGCCTGGTGTGCATCGTGGTGGGCCTGGGGCGCATCGGGTTCATCACGGAGCTGCTCTCCAAGCCCATCCGTTACGGCTACATGAATGGCATTGCCCTCACGGTGCTTCTCAGCCAGCTCCCGAAGCTGCTGGGATTCTCCATCGACGCCAAGGGTCCCCTCCGCCAACTGCTCGCCATCGGGCAGGCCGTCCTCGCCGGGCGCACTAACCTGACGGTGTTCGCCCTCGGTGCCGGCACGCTGGTGGTGATCCTCGCGCTCAAACGCTTCCTGCGGGTGCCCGGGGTGCTGCTGGCGGTGCTAACCGCGACGCTCATCGTCGCCCTGCTGCACCTGGATACGCGCGCCGCCGTGGCCGTGCTCGGACCCCTGCCGCAGGGCCTGCCCCGGGCCAACCTGCCGCTCGTGCCCCTGGATCAGCTGGGCGCGGTGCTCACCGGGGCCCTTGCCGCGGCGCTGGTGGCGTTCACCGATACCAGCGTGCTGTCGCGCGCCTATGCCGCACGGCTGAAGAGTCCCGTGGATCCGAACCAGGAGATGGTCGCCCTGGGGTTGGCCAATTTCGCGACGGGCTTCTTCCAGGGCTTCCCCATGAGCGCCAGTGCCTCGCGCACGCCGGTCGCGGAGTCCGCCGGTGCGCGCACGCAGCTCACCGGTGTATGCGCAGCCGTGGCGATCGCGCTGCTGCTCATTCTGGCGCCCAACCTGCTGCGCTTCCTGCCGAACACGGCGCTGGCAGCCGTCGTCATCGCGGCGGCCTTCGGCCTGTTCGAATTTTCCGACCTCGCACGCATCTACCGCATCCAGCGCTGGGAGTTCTGGCTGTCGATGGTGTGCTTCGCGGGGGTCGCCGTGTTCGGCGCCATTCCGGGTATCACCCTCGCCATCGTCCTGGCCGTCATCGAGTTCCTGTGGGATGGCTGGCGGCCGCATTCGGCGGTCCTCGGCAAGGCCCAGGGCATCCAGGGCTTTCACGACGTGGGCCGCTACCCGGAGGCGAGCCTCTTGCCCGGGCTCGTCATGTTGCGCTGGGACGCGCCGCTGTTCTTCGCCAATGCGGAGTTCTTTCACAACCGCGTCCTCGCTGCCGTGAGCCAGGCGAGCTACCCGGTGCGCTGGCTCGTGGTGGCCGCCGAGCCGGTCACGAGCGTGGATGTCACCTCGGCCGATGCGCTGGCCGAACTCGACGAGGAGCTGCGCGCCGCCGGCATCCGCCTGCACTTTGCGGAAATGAAGGATCCGGTGAAGGACAAACTGCGCCGCTTCGAGTTGCTGGGCCGCTTCGAAGGCCGTTTCTTCACCACGCTCGATGAGGCGGTGAGTGCCTATCTTGCCGCACACCCGGTCGCCTGGACGGCGCCCTAGCGCTGCGCAGTCATGGCCGGTAACCCAGGCCCTGCCGGGCGAGGGGCCGCCGTTGGCGAAATGCGGTTGCCCGACCGAGCCATGACCGCGGCCGTTAGGTGTGCTAAATGTCGCCGCCCGGCCACCCCTTTCAGGTGGCGGGATCTTGTGTCGGTGGGAAATAGCCTGATGAACTTCGATGATCAGCTGGCAGAGCTCGAGCGCGGTGCCGACGAGGTGCTGACGCGCGCCGACCTGGTGAAGAAGCTGCGGCGCGGGAAGCCGCTGCACGTGAAGGCCGGCTTCGACCCGACGGCACCGGATCTGCACCTCGGGCACACGGTGCTGCTCAACAAGATGCGCCAGTTCCAGCAGCTGGGGCACAACGTGACCTTTCTCATCGGGGACTTCACCGGGATGATCGGGGATCCGACCGGCCGCAACGTCACGCGCCCGCCGCTCACCCCCGAGGAGATTCAGTCCAACGCGCGCACTTACGAAGCGCAGGTGTTCAAGATCCTCGACCGGGAAAAGACCCGCATCGACTTCAACTCCCGCTGGCTCGGCAAGCTCACCTCCGCCGAGATGGTGAAGCTCGCCGCGCAGTACACCGTCGCCCGCATGCTCGAGCGCGATGATTTCGCCAAGCGCTACAAGGCCGGCCAGCCGATCTCGATCCACGAGTTCCTCTACCCGCTCGCCCAGGGCTACGACTCGGTGGCGATGAAGGCCGACGTCGAGCTCGGCGGCACCGACCAGAAGTTCAACCTCCTCGTGGGGCGCTCGCTGCAGGAGGCGTATGGGCAGGAGCCGCAGGTGGTGCTGACGACACCGCTGCTCGAGGGCACCGATGGCATCAACAAGATGTCGAAGTCCCTCGGCAACTACATCGGCATCACCGAAGAGCCCGACAGCCTGTTCGGCAAGCTCATGTCGATCTCGGACGATCTCATGTGGCGCTACTTCGAGCTGCTCTCGTTCCGGCCGCTGAGCGAAATTGCGGCGCTGAAGCGCGCGGCCGCCGAAGGGCGCAATCCGCGCGACATCAAGCTTGAGCTCGCGCGTGAGATCACCGCGCGCTTTCACGATGCAGCAGCCGCCGAGCTCGCGCAGCGGCACTTCACCGCGCGCGTGAGCGAGAAGGCGGTGCCGGATGACCTGCCGGCGCGGGTGATCCTGATCGAGCCCGCGGGGATGCGGGTGGCGAACCTGCTGAAGGAAGCCGGGCTCGCCGCCAGCACGTCGGAGGCGAACCGCAAGATCGAGGAGGGGGCGGTGCGGGTGGATGGCGAGAAGGTCACTGACCGGGGCTTGACCTTCCGTCCCGGCGCGGAGCACGTCTTTCAGGTGGGATCCCGGCGCTTTGCAAAGCTTAAGCTTGAGGCCAAGGCTTAAGCCCAGGCTGGTCTTTTGGACGTCCTGGAGCGCCCCTATATAAAGGAGCCCGGGAGGATGCGCGGAGCCCTCCGGCAGCCACCCGGAAGTGACTGTAACCGGGTCCTTGGGCGGCTCATTGCAATGCGTTGACAAGCCTCCAATCGGGGCTATACTGCGCGCCCCCTTGAGCCCCGGCCGCGATGCGGTGGGGGTGGGGGGTCTGTGCGTTAAGCACTTATGTTGACGGGACGTAGCCCATGGCTATACTTCCCGGCCCTTTTTCCCGAAGCCCTCAGCGCTCTCGGGTGCTCTTTAAAAATCTGGATAGGTAATTTGTGTGGGGACTCGCGTCTTGAGCCTTTGGCGCAATGACCGAGTGACCAAAATGTCCAGCAGTAAGTTGGGGCCATTTTGGATCCACTCTTGTTTGATGATTCTCGTAATCTTCAAGTGAAGAGTTTGATCCTGGCTCAGATTGAACGCTGGCGGCGTGCCTAACACATGCAAGTCGAGCGGTAACAGGTGTAGCAATACATGCTGACGAGCGGCGAACGGGTGAGTAATGCTTCGGAATCTGCCCATTGGTGGGGAATAACCAGCCGAAAGGTTGGCTAATACCGCATAAGTCCTACGGGAGAAAGCAGGGGATCGTAAGACCTTGCGCCGATGGATGAGCCGAAGTCGGATTAGCTAGTTGGTAGGGTAACGGCCTACCAAGGCGAC
>DATJVL010000053.1:0-4309 GCA_035501795.1 Steroidobacteraceae bacterium | reverse complement strand
GAGTCTCAGGCAGCGAAGCTGCGGGCTGTGCCGCCACGCGCGACGGGCGGTTGAGTTGCCAGGCCTCAGAGACATCCTCGACACGCTGGAAAGCTTCCACGGCAAACAGGAAGTGCGCTGGCCGGTGGATCCGTACCAGTTTCTCGTGTGGTGGCAGTGCGGCTATCCGCCGAGCGAGGAGCGTTGTAGCCGCGGATGGGAATCCCTGAAGAGCGAGGTCGGCACCACGCCCGCGCAACTCCTGTCCGCGACTAGCTCGCGACTGAGCGCGGTCCTCGCGGCTGGCGGCATGATGCCGCAGCTGAGGGCGACCCGCCTCGCGGAAATCGCCGAACGAGTGCGCGATGAGTTCGGGGGCGATCTGCGTGCAGCGCTCGACGGCGACGAGCGGCGCCGGGTGTTGAAATCCTTTCCCGGGATCGGAGAGCCGGGTGCCGACCGCATCCTTCTCTTCGCCAAGATCGCGCCAATCGCGGCCGTGCCCTCGAACTGCCCGCACGTGCCGGTGCGTATCGCGGCGCGTCGCGTGCCTGCAACCTACACCGCCACCTACCGACAGGCACGGGAAATCATCGCCAAGAGCCTCCCACAGACGTTCGCCGCCCTCACGCGCGCCTACCTGGTGCTGCAGCAGCACGGGCGTGTGCTGTGCAAGCGCGAGAATCCGAAATGTAATGTCTGTCCCGTGGCAAAATCCTGCGTGTACCGGCGCCGCCGTCGTACGCAGTCGTAAGCGATGAGAGTGCGCAGGCCGCCGCGCCTGCGCCGGTCGATGATGCCGCTGACACGCCGTGACTTCCTGACACTGGGCTCTTGTGCCGCGCTCACCGGCACCAGCGCGCCCTGCAACGCAGGCCCTGCCGGCCGCGGCCCAAGACCGCCGCCCGCTCCTGCCCGCTCGCCCGCAGCAGACTACACCGTACGCATTGCGACCGGCCTCATCGAGCTGTCGCCGCGACACATCGTGTCGAGCACGCTCTACAACGGGCAGTTTCCCGGTCCGCTGCTACGCCTGCGCGAGGGGCGGCCGGTGACCATCGACATCCACAACGACACCGAGGTAGCGGAGCTCGTGCACTGGCACGGACAGATGGTCCCGAGCGAGGTGGACGGCGCCGCCGAGGAAGGCACGCCGTACGTCCCTGCCCACGGGAAGCGCCTCATCACCTTCGTGCCGCGACCGGCAGGACTGCGCTTCTACCATACGCACGTCGCCGCGGGCGATGACCTCAACCGCGGGACCTACAGCGCGCAGGCGGGCCTGGTGTACATCGAGCCGACGCGCGATCCCGGGGCATACGACCGCGAAGTGTTCCTGGTGCTGAAGGAATTCCTGCCCACCCTGAGCCGCGGCGGCGACATGCCGATGGATACGCTGGTGGGTCGCGAGTTGCCGCAGCTGCGCGAGCGCGCCGCCGAGGCCGCCGCGCAATCCGGAGCACATGCCAAGGGTTTCGAGGTGGGCTACTCGCTCTTTGCCATCAACGGCCGCATGCTCGGGTACGGCGAGCCCGTGCGGGTCCGCGAAGGCGAGCGGGTGCTGTTTCATGTGCTCAACGCGAGCGCCACCGAGATCCGCAGTCTCGCCCTACCCGGCCACACCTTCCGCGTCGTTGCGCTCGATGGTAATGCGGTGCCAACGCCTGCCGACGTGCCGCTGCTGTGGCTCGGCACCGCCGAGCGCATCTCGGCGATCGTCGAGATGAGAAACCCGGGCGTGTGGGTGATGGGCGATCTGGCTGACGACGACCGCGGCCGTGGCATGGGCATCGTGGTGGAATACGCCGAGCGGCGCGGGCCGCCGCGCTGGATCAAGCCGAAGGCTTTTCGTTGGGACTATACCCGCTTCAGTCAACCGCAGGCGCCGCCGGCCGCGCAACCCGACGAGACCTTCGAGATCACGATCGTCAAGCACAACGCCGCGCTCAACGGCTTCAACCAGTGGACTCTCAACGGCGAGGCCTTTTCCATGCAGAGCATGAAGCCGCTCTACACCGTGCGTCAGGGGCACCGTTACCGACTCAGGTTCCGCAACGCCAGCGACGACATTCACCCGTTGCATCTGCACCGGCACAGCTTCGAGCTGACGCGCGTCGGCGGCAAATCAACCGCAGGCATCCTCAAGGACGTGGTGATGCTCGGCGGCTACCAGGAACTGGAGTTCGACTTCCGCGCCGACAACCCCGGAGCGACGCTCTTTCACTGTCACCAGCAGCTGCACATGGATTTCGGCTTCATGGCCCTCTTCAGGTACGCCTGAGGACCGTCCGGCCGCGTGCATTCGTCGTGCGCGCGCTGCCGCGCAGGTACCGCGCGCGGGTCCGCGTGGGTTGCAGCGCTAACGGCCGGAGCCACGAATGCGTGCCACCAGGGACGAGGTGGATTTTTCGGGCGTCAGTGGGACGATCTCCACCCGTCCACCAGCCGCCTCCACGAGCTCGCGCCCGACGACTTCCGAGGGACGGTAGTCCCCGCCCTTGACCAGAACGTCGGGTCTCACGGCCTGCAGGACCGCGAGCGGCGTGTCTTCCTCGAATATCGTCACCGCCTCGACGAACGTCAGCGCCGCGAGCAGCGCCGCGCGCTCTGCCTGCGGAACCAGTGGTCGTTCCGGTCCCTTCAGGCGCCGTACCGAGGCGTCACTGTTTATCGCCAGAACCAGGACGTCGCCGAGTTTGGCGGCGTGCCCGAGCAGAGCCAGGTGACCGGCGTGCAGCAGGTCGAAGCAGCCGTTGGCGAGGACGATGCGCTTGCCGGCGGTGCGCCAGGCCGCAGCCCGCGCGGCCAGTTCCTGGCGTAACAGCAGCTTGCCCTCGGGCCGCGCCGCCAGGGCGTCGCGAATGCTCGCCGCCGACACGGCGACGGCCCCTACCTGTCCCACCGAGACGCCGGCCGCAGCGTTCGCCAGCCGCGCGGCTTGCACCAGCGTCGCGCCCGCCGCAAGGGCCAGCGTCAGCACGGCGATCGCGGTGTCACCGGCTCCGGTGACGTCGTAGACCTCGCGCTGAATCGCGGGAATGAGGCCCTCGGCTTCTGAAGCGGGTACGGCCAGCATGCCCCGATCGCCAAGGGTCACGACCATCGAGGTGACGCCCGCCTCGGCCAGCAGTTTACGTGCTGCGGCCGCCATCGCTGCCGTGTCGGCTACGTCGAGCGTCCGCCCGGCGGCCGCTTGGAGCTCGCGCAGATTCGGTGTCACCGTGCTCGCGCCGCGATAGCGGCCGAAATCGTGATGCTTGGGATCGACGACGATCGGTACCGAAGCACGATCGCGCACCAGGGCAGCAATCAGCCCGGGTGTCAGAACGCCCTTGGCGTAGTCGCTGAGAATGATGGCGTCGGGTGGCGCGCGCGCGGCGAGCCCCTCGAGCAGCCGGCTGGACACCTGCGCGGTGCACGCATCGACATCTTCCCAGTCGAGACGCAGCAGCTGCTGGCTGTGCCCGAGCACGCGCAGCTTGCGGGTCGTCTGGCGCCCCGCGACCGTTACGAGCGAGTGCGTGTCGATCCGCTCGGCGCTGCACAGCCGCCGCAGCGCCTCACCGGCAGCGTCCTCACCCACGACCCCGGCGAGACTGACGCGTGCCCCGAGCGCTGCGATCTGACGCGCCACGTTGGCAGCGCCGCCCAGGCGATGCTCGCTCGCGCGCGCCCGCACCACCGGCACCGGCGCCTCGGGCGAGATCCTCTCGACCGCACCGGTGACGTACTCATCGAGCATCACGTCACCGACCACCCAAACGTTGAGATTCGCAAAGCGATCGAGGAGCGCAAGGAGTGCGCTCACGCTGCCTGCGCGGTCGTCGTGACTCATGATGCACCCTGCTCCCGTATCAGCCGGTCGAGGGACTCGGCGATGGCGTGAATACACAGGCCGTGCATCTCCTGGATGCGTGCCACCACCTGCGAGGGTGCGGGCAACAGCAGATCCGCATGCCCGGCGAGACGCCCGCCGCCTTCGCCGGTCAGCGCCACCACGGTGCAGCCGCGCCTGCGCGCCACTTGGGCGGCGAGCACTACGTTGGCGGAGTTGCCGCTGGTGCTGATGGCAAAGAGCACGTCGCCCGCCACTGCCAGCGCTTCGACCTGCCGGGCAAACACACGCTCATAGCCGTAGTCGTTGCCGAGCGCGGTGAGGGTTGCGCTGTCGGCTGTCAGCGCGATGGCTGCGAGCGGCCGGCGCTCATCGCGGAAGCGGCCAATCAACTCGGCGACCATGTGCTGCGCGTCGGCGGCGCTGCCGCCATTGCCACAGGCGAGAATCTTGTGGCCGCTGCGCAGGCATTCGTACGCCGCGGCGGCGATGCGC
>DATJVL010000052.1:0-22182 GCA_035501795.1 Steroidobacteraceae bacterium | reverse complement strand
TAGAGCGCCGCGTGCGCATCGCCGAGCGTCGTACTGAGCTTCTGGTTGCAGCGCGCGATGAGCGCGGCCCACAGTGGCGCCACCGCACTGGTGCCCCCGATCACCTGCGCCTTGCCGTCGATGAGCACCTGATAACCGGTCTGCGGATCAGCATTGCCGGCGACGTCGGGCACGCCGCGCCCGTTGTCCGTGCCGGGCAGCGCCACGTTCTGCTGCCACTCCGGGCGCGCAAACTCGACGCTGACGCCGCCGCCGCCGGCGCCCTCCCCGCTCGCAAGCTCATTCCACACCACTTCGCTCTGGATCGTGCTGCCGGTGCCGCTCAGGCGCGTGCCGCCACAGGCGAGCGCGGCGGGGCTCGAGGCCGGGAAGTCGACGTGCGCGCCGCTGGCCAGTCCGTCGCTCGAGCCCTCATCACCGGCAGCCGCGGTCACGCTGATTCCAAGTGCCGCGGCATCCTCGAGCGCGCTCTGCATGGCCGCGCGCGCGCCCGCGGTCCAGTTCTCCTCCGGGCCGCCCCAGCTGATCGAGATCACCGTGTTGTGGCGCGCGGTATCGTGCACGGCCTGCGAGATCGCCTCGTAGAAGCCCTGATCGGTGTTGGGCGCGAAATACACCGCCAGCGTGGCGGCCGGGGCGAGCGCGCCGCTCACCTCGATGTCGAGCAGGACCTCCGCGTCCGCATCACTCCCGGGCGCGTTAGCGCCGCCGGCCACGGGCACGGCCGTGACGCTCGGGACGCGCGCCAGGCCGAGCGCGGAGAAATAGTGCTCGAGGTCGGAGGTGCGGAAGCCACCGCCAAGCTCGATGAGCGCGATGCCCTGGCCACTGCCGTCGGTGTTGGCGGGAAAATCGTAGAGCGCCCCGACCTCAAGCGGCGTATAGCTGCGCGCCGGGTTGGCACGCGGGCGGCGGAACTGCGGGCGCGCCACGGGGCGTGTGTCCAGCCCCAACACCGCCAGTGCCGGCTCTGGCAGCGTCGGCTCGCGGTCGCAGCCGATGAACGGTCCGCGCCCGTCGGCGAGCTGGTAGCGTTGCAGGCCGACCGCGAACGCGCGCGCGAGCGCCGACGGGCTGCCGCGCAGATGCAGCACGCGCCGCGTGGCATCGGCGCCGGTCTCGGTGAGACCGTGCCCGTGTGCGAAACGCCGGGCGCTCTCGAGGTCCCCCGGGTCCGCGCCGCACTGGCGCGCGAACCCGGCGCGCGGCATGGCGGGTGCGTGTGGCCAGACCGCCGCGCGGGGCACACGGCCGCCGCGGTGGCGCAGCACGAGTGTCACTTCGAGCGGGGTAGTGTCGGTGTGGGGCCCGAGCAGGCGGGCCGGTGGCAACTGGCGACTCATGCGGACTCCTTGTCGTGCACGCGGACGCTGGGCCCATTTTGACCTGTTAGACTCGATTGCAAAACGGAAAAAGGCGACGTGCGGCTACTTCTGGGGATCGGACTGGGCGCGGCGGCGCTGCTGGCTGCGGCCGCGTGCGAGGCGGCCACGCAGCGGGACGCCGACACCACCTACGCCAATTACGCCTTCGCGAGCGAGCTCGGCTCGGGCGTCTACGAGGTGAACGGCAGCATCATCCAGGTGTATGGCTTCACCCCCAGCCACCGCCTGCGCTACGCGGACCGCCCGGGCAAGCGGCCGGGCCTGAAGCTGATCTTTCCCGTTACGGTCGGCTTCTTCGACTTCAAGACCCAGGACCTGGTGCATCTGGAGCTGCCGAGCCACATCGGCGCGCTCAGCGTCGAGCCGGGCGCGGAACTGGACTACTGGCTGAACGAGGACTGGCACGTCTATCCCTACGTCAAGGCCGGCGCCTCCTTCGCCTCCTCCTCGGAGGTCAGCGCCTACATCTACGGCGCCGGCGTGCGCAGCGACGTGCGCTTCAGCATCTTCGAGGGCGCTGACCTGTGGCGCGCGGAGCTCACGCACGCCGGGGTGCACTACCCGACCGGCGCCGCGCCCAACGATTCCTTCACCCGCGTGCGCAACGGCGTCGAGCTGCGCCACTGGGTCGGCGGCCCGACCCGCGATGCGCGCCGCTTCGAGCTCGGCGTGTACGGCGTCGCCGACGTCTACCTGGACGCCCCGCAGGGCCCGGATTCCGGGATCAGCGCCCGCACGCTGCAATTCGAGTTCGGACTTATGTTCGGTATGAATCCGATGTACGAGCTGTGGGGGGTGCCGCTGCCGCGCATCGGCATCGGCTACCGCGAGGCGGGCGTGCTCTCCGGCTGGCGCCTGGTGCTCGGGGAGCCGTTCTAGGGAACGCATCACGCTTGGCGGTCAACCCGGCGGCGGCGGCGGCGTTAGAATCGCCACGGCACCGTGTGTAGCGCACCCGGCGCCTTCGCGAGTGAGGATCCCCATGCGACAGCTCTGCCGTGTACTGCTCACCACCGTCACGATGCTGCTCGGTGGTTGCGCGCTCACCGTGCACTCGGACGCGAACCCCGAGCTCGTCGGCAACGTAAAGTGCGGCAGCTATGCCTGGGCCGGGTCCTTCCGCGGCAACAGCCCGCTGCGCAACACCGTCGCCAATCCGGTGAACGAGGAGCGCCTGCGACAGTCGATCGCCAACCACCTCACCCCCGGGGGCACCATCCAGCCGGTCGGCGCGCCGGCGGACTGCCTGGTGGGCTACGGCATCGGCAACAGCTACCTGGTCGACGGTGGCTGGTACGGCGGCTGGTACGGCTGGGGCCCCTACTGGGGCGGCTACTACGGCGGCCCCTACGCCTACAACTACGGCATCATCTCCATCGATGTCTACGAGGCGCGCAGCGGGCGCGCCCTCTGGCACGCCTCGGCGGACCAGAGCCTGCAGTACGCCAGCGGTCCCGAGGCCCAGCGGCTGATCGACGAAGCGGTCGCGGCCATGCTCGCCCACCGGCCCCCGGGGGTCTGAAGTCAGTCCCGGGGGGCGTTAAGATCGGGCGATGACGAGCCCGATCGGACTCAGCCTGATCTTCCTCAACGTCCTGTGCGACCAGCTCGGCGTGCCCGTGCCGGCCGTACCCACGCTGGTCGTGGCCGGTGCGCTGTGCGCTGCCGGCCGCCTGCCGGGGGGCGCCGTGTTCGCGCTCGCGGTGCTCGCCTGCCTGCTCGCTGACGGGGCCTGGTATGTGGCCGGACGGGTCTTCGGGGTGCGCGTGATGAATCTCCTGTGCCGCATCTCGCTCACGCCGGACTCCTGCGTCAACCAGACCCAGCTCAGCTTCGAGCGCTGGGGGGCGAAGATGCTGGTGGTGGCCAAGTTCATCCCCGGGCTCTCCCTCGTGGCGCCGCCGCTCGCCGGTGCCACGCGCATGCCTCCCGGACGCTTCTTTTTCTATAGCGCCCTCAGCGGCTCGCTGTGGGTCGGCGCGGCACTGCTCGCGGGCATGCTGTTGCAGGACCAGATCCAGTTGCTGCTGCCGCGGCTGGCCGGGCTCGGCGGCGAAGCGCTGCTGCTGCTGTTGTGCCTGCTGGCCGCCTACATCGCCTACAAGTGGTGGGAGCGCCACCGCTTCCAGCGCGCCCTGGACATGGCACGCATCACGGTCGCGGAACTGCACACGCACCTGCAGGGCGGCGCTCGCCCCGTGGTCATCGATGTGCGCTCGACGACCGCCCAGGGCCTGCAGCGCCAGCGCATCCCCGGCGCGCGGCACGTGCCGCTGCGGGAGATGGCTGCGCACAGCGAGCAGCTGCCGCGCGACCGCGACATCATCCTCTACTGCACCTGCCCGAACGAAGCCTCCGCGGCCGAGGCCGCCCGCATCCTCATGAGCCGCGGCTTTCAGCGGGTGCGCCCGCTGCGCGGCGGGCTGGATGCCTGGATCGCCGCCGGCTACGGCGTCGAGGAATCCGGCGCGCCGAGCGCGCCGGGCGTGCCGGCGGCCCGCGTCAGTTAGGCTTCAGCCCGTAGACGTCGAGCTCGCCGGCGACGCTGGTCGAGCTGCCCGCGCCGCCGGTGTTGTTGCCGCGCGTGCCGACGTAGACCTTGCCGTTGGCCACGGTCGGTACGGTGAACTTGACCGCATTGCCGGCGGCATCCGTGCCGATCTGCGCGCTGGACCACAGCTCGCGCGCCAGGCCCAGCGCATCGTAGGCGTGCAGCACGGCCGGTCCGCAGCTCTTGGACTGGGCCGTGCAATAGGCGTCGTTGTTGAGCGCCCAGACGATGCCGTTGCTCAAGCCGCTGGCGCTCACCACCGGGGTCGCGCCGGGAAAGCCGTACTGACCGCCGGAACTGGAGCTCGCGCGCGTCGCGAGCTGCAGGGTGGCGCTGTTGAAGGCATAGGCCAGCAGCGCCGAGCCCACCGGTGCGACGTAGAGCGTGTTGTTCCAGAAGGCCGCGGTGGAGAAGATCGAGTGGCCGAGCGGCAGGCGCTGCAGCGCGTTGGCATCGCCGTAGCCGCCGAGCCGATCGCCGTTGAGCACGTAAAGCGCGCCGTCCTTGCCGCCGCCGACGAGTACGTGCTGCGCGCTGCCCGCGCCACCCAGGTTCAGTACCAGCGCCGCGCCGCCGGCGCCGGCATCCGCGTCCGAGGCGTAGTCCGTCGCCTGGTCCGTGGGCGTGAAGTAGGCGCTTACGCTGATCGCGCCCGATGCGCCTGCGGACAGCTGCAGGAACGAATCGCCATAGTCATCGGCGGGCGCCGTGGCGTGGTTGGCATCGAACTGCCCGTTGCCCGTGGTGGCGTACAGGCGTCCGGCCGAGTCGACGGCCGGGGCACCGCCACCCATCCAGATACCCGACTCGCCCGTGTCGGGCGCCACGTTCAGCACCGCGGACTGCGTGAAACCCATACCGTTGTAGGTGTAGCCAATGAGCCAGCCGTACCAGGGCGAGGCATCCTCGTGCGCGCCCCAGGCGACGTACACGGTGCCGTTGAGCAGCGCCAGCCCCGCGCGCTGCAGCTGCTGGCGCGCATCAAAGCGCACCGTGCCCCCGGCGCTTTGCGGAAAAGTCGCGCTGATGAGGGCGGGTGCGCCGGCCCGCTCGGCGCCGCTGGCGAGGTCGATCGCGTGCAGGCGTTGATAGAAGGTGCTGGTGCCGCCACTCAGTATGGACTTCGCCACCACGTACAGAATCTGCGTGCCCGGATCGATCACCGGTGTGCCGGTGATGCCGGTCTCGGGGGTGATGTCACCGTAGCCCGAGCCGACCTGATGGCCGGGGCCGCCGGAGAGCACCGGCGTCTCGGCGGCGCTGACGCCATGCGCCGCATCGAGCAGGCTCACCTGCCACAGCAGCTGGCAGGGACTGGCGTCCGCATCGAAGGCGTACAGGCTGTCGTGCTCGGTTGCCACGAACACCACATTGTGCAGCACCCCGGCGATGGCAAGGCTGGCGACCCAGAGCGGCTGGGCGTACACGGCCCCGTCGACCTCGCACGCGGCGAGCTTGCCGAAGGTGGCCGCGGTGACGTTGGTCGTGGTGAGGGCGTATTCCTGGGTGTTGGCGCCGCTGCGCGCGGCATCGCCGTGCTGGGTGAAGATGCCGGCAAGATCGGTGACGCCCACCGTGACGTTCGCCACGCGCTGCGCGTCGCTGATGCTGGTTGCGCTGATGGTGTAGGCACCGGCGTTCGCCGCGGCGGTGAAGGTGACCGGCACGCCGTCGAGGCTCGTCGGGCTGCTGAAGCTGCCGAGCGCCGGACTCACGCTCCAGCGCACGCCGGCGCCGTCGTTGATGCTGGCGGTCACGGTAAGGGCCTCACCGATTCCGATAGCCGCGCGATGCGGCGTGACGTCGACCACGATGCCGCTCGGGTCGACGCTGAGCGGGAAGGCCGCATTCTGCCGCTGTTGCGGCGTGCCGGAATCGGTGGCGGTGAAGGTGAGTGGCGTCTGCGAGATGACGCTGGTCGCTGTGCCGCTGATCGCACCGCTCGCCGCGTTCAACGTCAGTCCGGGCGGCAACGCACCGCTGGTCAGCGCCCAGCTCACCGCACCCGTGCCGCCGGTAAAGCCGAGCGTCGCGCTATAGGGCCGGCCCACCGTGGCATCCGGCAGTGCGGTGGTGCCGATCACGAGTGGCACGGCCGTGATGGTAAGCGCCAGGGTGGCACTCGCCTGGGCCGCGGGGCTCTGCGAGTCGCTCACCTGGAAGGTGAGCATCGCGGCGGCACTGTTGGTACTCGGTACTCCGCTGAGCGCGCCGCTGCCGGAATTCAGCGCCAGGCCCGTCGGCAGCACCCCGCCGCCGAGCACCCACTGGTAGGGCGGCACTCCGCCGGTGGCCGCGAGCGAGGCGGCATAGGGGCTGCCGACATGTCCGTCCGGCAGGGCACTCGTGGTGATGCTCAGCGCCTCGAGCACCGTCAGGGGCAGTGTGACGCTGCTGGTCTGCACCGGATTGCCCTGGTCGGTCACCATCAGCGTCAGCGCCACCGCGTTCGCCTGGTCGACCGGGGTTCCGGCGATGACGCCGCTCGACTGATCCAGCAGCAGCCCCGGCGGCAGCGTGCCCTCGCTGAGCCTCCAGGCGTACGGGGGCGTGCCGCCGCGAGCGTCGAGGGTGGTGCTGTAGGCCTGCCCGACCAGGCCCCGCGGCAACGCCTGGGTGGCGATCGCCAGCGTTGCGGGGGGCGGCGGCGCACTGCTCGTGCTTACCCCGGCTCCCCCGCCGCCCGAGCAGGCACTAAGCAGCAGCAGACCCAGGAGCGGCCAGGCCGCGGCCGGCAGCGCGGTGCGGTGGCGGGCGTTCGCGATCGGCATCCGTGGCTTCCCAGACTCCCTGGCAAGCGCGCCGCCGCATCGCGCGCACGGCGCGGGTTCCCTTGTTGGAATCTTACGCGACTTCGCCACAGGGGCCGCGCCGTCGGCAGATGCCGACGCTTTGGGAGTGTCCGCGGACGCGCCGGCACGCGCCCTGGCGGCGAGGGCGCGGCGTCAGCGGGCCGCGGGGCCGGGAGTCGTTGCCGCCTCCTCGGGCAGGCGCGTGCGCAGGCCCGGGAGCGCGGCCTCGGCACTGGCGCCGGGCGCGCTGCGCGCGCGCACCTCGCGCCACAGCTGCACGTACAGTTGCGCGGCGGCACTGCGCGGCGCGCTGGCCACCAGTGGCGCGCGCCGCACGCTCATGCGCTCGATCTCGCTCCAGTTGGGCAGCTCGGTCGCGAGCATGCGCGGGAACTCCGCGCGCGCCTCGGCGATCAGCTCGCGGTGCAGTGCGCGCCGGCGGTCCACCATGGAGAAGAACGGCAGCAGCAGCAGGTCCTGCCAGCCCTCCCGCGCAATGAAGTCCTGCAGCTGGCGCAGCATGCGCAGCGAGAGCGGTGCCGGCACCAGCGGCACCAGCACCACGTCCGCGGCGCGCAGCACGTTCTCCGACAGCAGCGAGATGCCGGCCGGGCAGTCGAGGAACAGCGCGCCGTAGATCTCGCGCAGCGTGCGGCTCATGCGCAGCAGCCGCTCGGTCGGGTGCTTGCGCGTGGCCAGGTGCACCGCAAAGTTACGGTACGAGAAGTCCGCCGGCAGCAGGTCGAGGTTGGGATAGCCGCTCGCCAGCACCAGCTCGGGCAGCTCGCGCTTGCCGGCGAGCAGCTTCTTGGCGCTGGCGTGCTCGTGCTGCTCGCCGCGCAGCGCATAGGTGGCCCCGCCCTGCGAGTCCAGGTCCCACAGGAGCGTGGCGCAGCCGCCGGCTGCGCACAGCGCGGCGAGGTTCACGGCCGTGGTGGTCTTGCCGACCCCACCCTTGGTATTGCTGACCGCGTAGATGCGCACGAGACGAGGATACCCCCGCGGGGGCTGCCGGCGCAGCGCCTGGCGCGCTCAGGTGATCGAACCGGGCCTGCGCAGCATCTTGCCGATCTCGGCCACGTGCGCGGTCTCGGCGGCGATCTGGGCGCGCGCGTACTCCTCGAGCATGATGTTGCGTCCCTCGACCAGCTCCATCAGGCTCTGGTACTGGCCCAACCCCTCTTCCTCGTGCGCCAGGGCCTCGCGCAGGATCTCGTCGATGTTGTGCTTGTGCGTCTCCAGCAGCGCGCCGATCTTGAGCGAGGGATGGCCGCCGAGGCTGGTGATGTACTCGCCGGCCTGCACCGCATGCGCCTGGGCCTCATCGGCCTGGCTGCGCAGCCAGGCCACGATCGGGATGCGGGTGTGGCCGAACACCATGAAGCTGTAGTGCAGGTAGCGCACCAGGCCCGCCAGCTCCAGCTCCAGGATGCGGTTGAGGGTGTCGATGACCTTACCGGTCTCGCCCTTGCCGAGTTCTGCCTTCATCGCTTGACTCCGTTGCCGCCGCTGCACACGCCGTGGTGTATCGTACAACTACCCCGCGGGCAAATGGGCAGCGACACCATGAGCGGCTTCTACGATATCGCGGTGACGGGCATCGACGGCACGCCGGATCTGCTCGGCCCGCTGCGCGGCAAGGTGACCCTGGCGGTGAACGTGGCCAGCCGCTGCGGGCTCACCCCGCAGTACGAGGCCCTGGAGACGCTGCAGCGCGAGCTCGCCGGCGAGAATTTCACCGTGGTTGGCTTCCCCTGCAACCAGTTCGCCGGCCAGGAACCGGGCAGTGCCGCTGAGATCGTGCAGTTCTGCCGTACCAGCTACGGGGTGAGCTTTCCGCTCAGCGAGAAGCTCGAGGTCAACGGGCCGCACCGCCATCCGCTGTACCGCTTCCTCACCGGCGCCGGCACCGGCCTCGAGGGCGACATCACCTGGAACTTCGAGAAGTTCCTCATCGGGCGCGACGGGCGCGTGCTGCATCGCTACCCCCCGACGGTGAAGCCCGAAGACCGCGGCGTGATGCAGGACATCGCCGAGGCGCTGTGAGGGGCAGCGGTGCTGCCATGAGCGTAGCCGAGTACGAGTTCGCCATCCTCGGCGCCGGAGCCATGGGATCGATCGTGGGCGGCCACCTGGCGCGCGCCGGGCACCGGGTGGTGATGCTGGCGCGCGGCGCGCGCGCCGCGCAGCTCGAGGCGCACGGCATCCGCATCCGCGGGCTGAGCGAGTTCGTCACCCCGGTGGCGACGCTGCGTGACCCGGCGCAGCTGCAGGGCGCAGCGACGCTGATCGTCGCCACCAAGACCCCCGGGACTGCGGCGGCGCTGGTGCCGCTGCGCGCCGCGCGCATCGGGGTGGCGCTGTCGCTGCAGAACGGCACGCTCAAGGATGAACTGCTGCGCGAGGCGTTCGGGGCCGCACGGGTGCTGGGAGCGCTCGCCGACACCAGCGGCGAGCTGCTCGCCGGCGGCGAGGTGCTGTTCACGCGCAACGTCAACGTCCTGATCGGTGAGCTCGGCGGCGGCGAGAGCGAGCGCGCCAGCGCGCTGGCCCGCACGCTCGATGCGGCCGGCGTGCGCGCCGCGGCAACGCCGCAGATCCTGACGCTCGAGTGGTCGAAGTTCTGCTCGTGGGTGGGGCTGATCGCGCTCGCCGTCAGCACCCGCGCGGCGACCTGGAAGTTCCTGTCCGACCCGGATGCGGCGCTGGTGCTGGTGCGGCTGGTGCGCGAGATGGGGCGTCTCGCCGCTGCCCTCGGCATCGCGCTGAGCGACCAGGCCATCCTGCCGACTGCGAGCCTGTGCCACCTCGGGGAGGCGGAGGCGGTGGCGCTCGTCATGCGCAGCGGCGCGCACTACCGTGTCCACGCCGCACAGCACCGCATGTCCGCGCTGCAGGACGTCGAGGCCGGCCGCGCCCTCGAGGTACACGAGACCTTCGGCTACGCGACCGGCAAGGCGCGCGCGCTCGGTCTCGAGCTGCCGCTGGTGGAAGCCTTCACGCTGCTGCTCGCGGCCATCGATCGCACCCGCGATGCGCGCGGCTGAGCCGCGGGCCCGGCGGCACGCGATGCTATCCTTGCGAGATGCGCCGCGGGCGCAGCAACTCTCTACTCAGCAGGATCCTCCATGGCAATCGCAGCGGACCAGGTCGTCAGCATCCACTACACGCTCAAGAACGATGCCGGCGAGGTGCTCGACCGCTCGCAGGCGGATGCACCGCTCACCTACCTGCACGGGCACGGCAACCTGATCCCGGGGCTGGAACGCGAGCTCACCGGCAAGAGCAGCGGCGATAGGCTGCAGGTGCGCATCGTACCCGCGGAGGCCTACGGCGAGTACGACCAGGGACTGGTGCAGCGCGTGCCACGACGCGCGCTCAAGGGCGTCCGCGACGTGCGCGTGGGCCTGCAGCTGCAGGCGCAGACCGCACAGGGCGCCCGCGTGGTCACGGTCACGCAGCTCAGCGGCGACCTGGTGACGCTGGACGGCAACCATCCGCTCGCCGGCCAGCACCTGAACTTCGACGTCGAGGTGGGCGCGGTGCGTGCCGCGACCGCCGCGGAGCTCGCGCACGGGCACGTGCACGGTCCCGGCGGACACCATCACTGAGCGCGCGCGAGCGGCGGCGGTACGCCCGCCAGCTGCGCGAACTCGCGACTGAAGGCATCGACGCGCGCCAGATACAGTCGCGGGTCGTGCTCGCCGCAGCGCTGCCCGGGGCTCAGGCGGAAGGCGCGCCGCGCATACAGCTGCGCCGCCCCGCCCCCGCACAGGTGCACGATGGCCGCCAGGTGCTGCAGCTGCAGGGCACCGGGCGCGCGCGGCAGCCCGCTCAGGATGCCGGTGATCTTCAGCTCCAGATCCGCCGCCGTCAGTTCCACCGCATCGCGCGGCAGCACGCGCAGGTACAGGCGGTTGAACCAGCAGCCATGCCAGTCGTCCCATGCCCCGGCGCGCAGCAGGCGATGGTCGTGGATGCAGAAGTGCCGCGCCTCGAGAAAGGTCGCGTCGGTCATCTGGTACATGCCGACCGCGCTCGAGGCGGGCCGATAGAAGTCAAACGGCCGCCACGACCAGCGCCAGTAGGTGCGCACCAGGGGATTGCCGGAGCCCTCCACCTGCGCCAGGGCCGCCAGCAGCGGTGCGCTCACGTGCTCGGTCGAGTAGCGGCGGAACAGTTCGCCGTACGCCTGCCAGGTCTCCGCTGGGGTCTTGTAGAGCACGCCGCTCACCGGAAAGAACAGCTCGCTCGGCTTGCGGATCAGCTGGTAGAGGAAGTTCGCGCCCGCCAGCGCAAGCAGTGCGCAGACGAAGTACAGGGCCAGCCGTGCCTGCGGCACGCCGCCCGCGCGCGCCCGCCGGCGCGGCGGCGGACGCCGCGTCCCACCCCGGCGCCGCGCCACTAGAGCACCGCGCCTGCACGGGAGCGACCCGGTGCACTACCATGCGGGCCAAGTGTGCTCATGCGTGGGGAGTCCGGCGTGGCTGACGGCGTGGAAGTGGAAACCGGCCGCAATCCTACGGCCAGCGTGATCTGGCTGCACGGCCTGGGAGCCGACGGCCACGACTTCGAGCCGATCGTGCCGCAGCTGGTGCAGCGGCAGGAGCGCGCGCTGCGCTTCGTGTTTCCGCACGCCCCGGTGCGGCCCATCACCCTCAACGGCGGCTACCCCATGCGGGCCTGGTACGACATCGTGGCGCTCGATCGCGCCGCCGCCGAGGACGAGCGCGGCATCCGCGCCTCCCAGGCCGCGATCACGGCGCTGATCGAGCGCGAGAGCGCCCGTGGCATCGCCAGCACGCGCATCGTGCTCGCCGGCTTCTCGCAGGGAGGCGCCATGGCGCTCTTTGCCGGCACGCGCTACCCGCAGCCGCTCGCCGGCATCATGGGCCTGTCCTGCTACCTGGTGCTGGCGGCACAGCTGCACGCGGAGCGCAGCGCGGCCAACGCCGCGACGCCGGTGTTCCTCGCGCACGGCTCACAGGATCCGGTGGTGGCGCCGCAGCTTGGCGCAGGAGCGCGCGCGCAGCTCGAGGCGTGCGGCTACGCCATCGAGTGGCACAGCTACGTCATGCCGCACGCGGTGTGCCCGCAGGAAGTGGCCGATATCGCCGCCTGGCTGCGGCGCGTGCTCCCCTGAAGAAGCCACGGCCGCCGCGGCGACCGTTGCGGGCAGCAGTGCTTCAGCGCTGCGGTCCGCCCTCGTCGTGCGGGTTGTGCTTGCTCGCCTCGCCCTTGCCTGACTTGGCAGCGTTCGGTGCGTTGCCATTCGGGGCGGCAGTGCCAGGGTTATGCGACGGCGCCGGTGCCGCCGCGTGCGGGTTGCCGTTGCCGTAGCCCTGCGGCGCGTTCGGGTTCTGCCCGTGGGGGTGGCCGGAGTTCTGCCCACGCGGGTTGCCGTTGGCGTAGCCCTGCGGTGCGCTCGCATTCGCGTTCTGGCCGTGCGGGTTGCCATTGGCATTGCCCTGCGGCGCGGCGCCGGCGCCCTGCAGGTGCGGATTGCCGGTGGCATAACCCTGCGGCGCAGGCGCGCCATGACCGTTGCCCTGCGCGGCGTAGCCGGGTGCATACGCCGGGCGAGCCGGCGGTGTCGGATCCGTGTGCATGTCAGGTGGCTGCGCCGCGGGCGTACCCTGGTTCTGTGGCCACGCCTGCCCGGGTGGCTCGGCGGGCGCGTGCGGCGGCACGCGCGCCAGCACCTCGGGATTGGCGGCGCCGGGACGCTGTGCCGGCGGCAGCGGCGCGCGCGCCTGCACGACCGCGGGACGCGCGGCGGCCAGCTGCGGCGCCGTCGGTGCCATGCCCTTGTAGGCGTGGCCGTTGGCCGTGGCGCTGGCCGGCGCCACGATCGTCACATTCGTCACGTTGGTGATGTTCGTGACGTTGGTGACGCGCGTGTTGTTGACGTTGGTGATGTTGTTGATGCGCATGCCGGCGTTGACCACCGGCGGTGCGCCGGTCACCACGGCGGGTGCGGTGCCGATCGGTGCCGGCACGATGATGCCGGCGCGCGAGCCGGGCGGCGGCGGCACGAAACAGCCCTCGGGGCCGATCGGCCGCGGGCCGGGCACGACGCCGTGGGCCGGGCGCGCATACACCAGCGGCAGCGTGCGCGGCGGCGGCATGAAGACTACGCCCGGGGGCGCCCAGTGCCCGTCGACGAACACCACGGCGGCGCCGCGATGCTCGTAATAAGGATGCACCCACACGTAGGCGGGCTGTGGCGGGGCCATCCAGTGACCGCTGGCCCAGACCCAGTCGCCCCGCCAGACCCAGTAGCCACCCACCCACACGGCGTTCATGAACGGCACCGGCGGAGGCACTTCCACCAGCATCGGCGGCGGTGCCCAGGCCACGACCACCGGGGGTGGCTGATAGGCCGGGGGCTCCTCGTACACGCTCGGCGGCGGCGGAGCGGGCGCCTCCTCCTGCGGGTCCGGGGGCGGGGGCATGGGCTCGGACGGTGGCGGCTGCGTAATCACGCAACCGGTCATAAGTAAAGTCAGCACAAACAGGATGTTACGCATGGCGGCAAGCGACCCTTTCTGCCGGACGATGCAGGCTTTGATGAGTTTACAAATTGCGGCCGCACCGCAAGCGGACCTGGACAGCACTTTCGTCAAAGTCCGCCTCTGGGCCTCCCTGAGCGATTAATGACGACCTGGGCCTTCCCCGTGACTTTCGTGGGGGAGTTCCCCCGGACGTCCCTGAGGCCCCCGGGCGGCGTAGGCCTGCCCCGGCGCGGCGTACCCACCGTGCGCGGCGGACGGCGGGTAGGAGGGCCGTCCGGCGGTCGGGTTCGTTACCGCGTGCCCGTAGAGCTGCGGCTGCGTGCCAGATGCAGCGGGTGCGCCGGCTGCGCGCGGATAGCCCACCGGCCCGGCATGTGCCGTGGCGGGAGCGGCCGGACCGCGCGGCTCGTGACCGGCGAAGGAGCCAGGCCGCGCGGGAGGCGCAGGCGTACCGCCGTTGTTGACGGCGCGCATCGAGGGGTTGTCGCGTGCAATGCGCTGCTGCTCGAGCTGCGCGCCGGTGAAGCCGACTTGGCGCTCGCGGGCGGCAACGAGCTCCCCCGGCGAGGGCCGCGCGAGGATGCCGCCGGCGCCGCCGTTGAAGCTGGTGCGATTCACGTTCACCTCGTGCACGACGTTGCGCGTGTAGACGTTGGTGACGTTGATGTTGCGCACGTTGTTGACGCTGCCGTTGTAGAGGAAGTGGTTGCCGTGCCAATAGCCGCCGGCGTACCCGACACCGCCGTAGCCGCACCCGTAGTTGATGCCGCCGTAGAAGCCGACGTGCGTGCCCCAGTAACCGGCGTTCCACACGTACGCGCCCCCTACCCAGCCCCAGTAACCCGGGGTCCACAGCAGCCCGACCGCCGGCGGCATCACCCACGCGCCCGGCACCCAGTAGTAGCCGACCGGTCCGTAGGCCCAGTACCCGGGGGTCCAGATGTAGCCAGGCGCCGGGATCGGCGGCTGCACGTACACCGGCAGCGGCGGCGGCGCGAAGTTGACCGAAATGCCGACCGCGACGCCCGCCTGCGATACCGGCGGCAGCAGCACCAGGCTCATCACCGCAAACAGCCCGCGAATCAGATTGCGCATGGTGGCAACTCCTTCAGCAACACGTTGTCCGAGCGCGACTGAACCGTGGCTGAACTCGCCCACGCACTCGGCGGCACGTGTCATGGCAGGAAACGCCGGCGGTGACGGGCGCGTTGACGCCGCGGCCGTGCTGTGACGCAGTTCTCAGAACCAGTTGTAGTTGAAACTGACGCTGACGCGCTCGCCGGCGCGCGCATTGGCGCTCACCTCGTGGCGCAGCCAGCTCTCGAACAGCACCAGCTGGCCGGCGCGCGCCGGCAGCCCGACCCAGGTGCGGTTGGCACGGCGCGCGCCGCGACGGCGCGGCGGCGCTGCCATGAAGCGCTCGAGGCGCGGGTCCTCGAAGCGGATGCCGGACGCGCCGCGCGGCACGCGCACGTAGTAGGTGCCACTGATGCTCGAGAGCGGATGCAGGTGCCAGGGGTGCGCACTGCCCGCGCCCATGATGTTGACCCAGCAATCCGTCATCACCAGGCGCCGCGCGCGCAGGTCGTAGTCGAGCCCGTGGGCGAAGCGCGCCACGTGGCGGTCCAGTGCCCGCGAGAGCGCCGCAAAGGTCGGCGACAACTGGTGCATGCGGTGCGCCGAGCTGTAGGAGGTGTAGCCGCCGGCATAGTGGCGCGCCGACCAGCTGCGCCCGCGCGTATCATCGGCGCGCAGCTGCAAGCACTCGCGCAGCAGCCGCGCGTTGAGCGCGCGCGCACCACGCGCCTTGAGCGCCGCCTGGTACACCTGGGTTGGAAACAGCAGCTGCACGGCCATGGTAGGCGCGCGAGTATGCGGGGCGCTCACGAACTGGTCTATGATCCGTGGCTCCTCACGCCCACGGATCCCCCGCCATGGCAGTCGCGCCGTTTTCCCCGGACCTGAAGAGCGCCGCGCGCAGCGGCACCGCCGAGCTCGTGCCGCACTGGATCGGCGGCCGCGCCGTGCCCGGCGGCGGCACGCGCCTGGCGGTATTCAACCCGGCAACCGGCTCGAGCACGCGCGAGGTGGCGCTCGCGGATGCAGCCGAGGTGGCCGCGGCGGTGGCGAGCGCCAAGGCGGCATTGCCGGCCTGGTCGCAGCTGCCGCCGGTGCGGCGCGCGCGGGTGCTGGCCGCCTTCCTGGCGCGCCTCACCGAGGAGCGCGATGCGCTCGCCGAGCTCATCGTCAACGAGCACGGCAAGGTCTTCAGCGATGCGCAGGGCGAAGTCACGCGTGGCATCGAGATCCTCGAGTTCGCCTGCGGCATTCCACAGCTGCTCAAGGGTGACTTCACCGACCAGGTGTCTACCGGTATCGACAACTGGACGCTGCGTCAGCCGCTCGGGGTGGTGGCCGGCATCACGCCCTTCAACTTCCCCTGCATGGTGCCGTGCTGGATGTTTCCGCTGGCGCTCGCCTGCGGCAACACGTTCGTGCTCAAGCCGAGCGAGCGCGATCCGTCGGCCGCGATCTTCATGGCACGGCTGCTGGCCGAGGCCGGGCTGCCGGCCGGTGCCTTCAACGTCGTGCACGGCGACAAGACGGCGGTCGATGCGCTGCTCGATCACCCGGAGGTGCGGGCGCTGAGTTTCGTCGGCTCGACCCCGATCGCGCACTACATCTACCAGCGCGGCGCCGCGCACGGCAAGCGCGTGCAGGCCCTCGGCGGAGCCAAGAACCACATGGTGGTGATGCCGGATGCCGACCTCGAGCAGGCGGTCGATGCCCTGATCGGCGCGGCCTACGGCTCCGCCGGCGAGCGCTGCATGGCGATCTCGGTGGCCGTGCTGGTGGGCGACACCGCCGAGCGCATGCTGCCGCAGCTGAGCGCCCGGGCGCGTGCGCTGCGGGTGGCGCACGGCATGCAGCCGGATGCGGAGATGGGGCCGGTGATCAACCAGGCGGCGCTCGAGCGCATCCGCGGCTACATCGAGGCCGGGGTCGCAGGCGGCGCGCAGCTGCTGGTCGATGGCCGCTGCCGCCCCGACGGGGCCGCACCCTTCACGGTCGCGGGCCACGAGCGCGGCTTCTTCCTCGGCGCCACGCTGTTTGATCACGTGCAGCCGCAGATGCGCATCTATCGGGAGGAAATCTTCGGCCCGGTGCTGTGCTGCGTGCGCGTCGCAGATTTTGCCGCGGCGGTCGAGCTGGTGAATGCCCACCCCATGGCCAACGGGGTCGCCTGCTATACGCGCGACGGCAACATCGCGCGCGAGTTCTCGCGGCGCATCGAGGTCGGCATGGTCGGCATCAACGTGCCGATCCCGGTGCCGATGGCCTGGCACGGTTTCGGCGGCTGGAAGAGCAGCCTGTTCGGGGACATGCACGCCTACGGCGAGGAGGGCGTGCGCTTCTACACGCGGCAGAAATCGGTCATGCAGCGCTGGCCGGAAAGCACCCCCAAGGGCGCCGAGTTCGCCATGCCCACCGCCAAGTAGCGCACCCGAGCGGGCGGGAACTTCGCCGGCGCCCGCGACTCCGAGCTACGGGGCGCCGCCGCGCGCTTCGTCACCGCGAAGGACCGCCATGCGAATCCACCCGGCGCTGCTGTGCGCCTGCCTGCCGCTGAGCGTTGCCTGTCAGGCCGCCGGTCCGTTCGACTTCTACGTGGGCGCGGGGGTCGGCGAGGCGACGCTGCGCCAAGACGCCTACCAGGTGGATGCGCACGCGACCGGCTGGAAGGCGCTGGCCGGCTGGCGGCCGCTCGATGCCTTCGGGGTCGAGGGCGCCTACGAGGATCTCGGCAGCAAGCACGTGAGCTACGTAGACGGTGCCAACAGCACCAACGTGAGCACCGATGCCCATGCCACCGCCCTCTTCGGCGTCGGCTACCTGCCGGTGCCGCTGCCGCTGCTCGACCTGTACGCCAAGGCCGGGATCGCGCGCGTCGCCGACCACACGCACGTCAGCTTCGGCTGCGCGGCGGGCGCGCCGTGCGCAGCGCCGCTCACCGAGGATGACACGCGCACCAGCTTCGCCTGGGGTGCCGGGGTGCAGATGCGCTTCGGTCTGCCGGCCGTGCGGCTGGATTACGAGCGCTTCAGCGGCTCGCAGGGCGATGACGCCCTGCTCTCGCTCGCCCTCGTCGCCAGCTTCTAGGCGCGCGCTCTGCCTCAGGAGACCTTGTGGAACTGCTGCTCCTCCGTGCTGCCGCTCAGGGCGGTGATCGAGGAGGTGCCGCCGGTGACCGCCTGCGTGACCGCATCGAAGTAGCCGGCCCCAACTTCGCGCTGGTGCTTGGTGGCGGTGTAGCCGTGCGCCTCGGCGGCAAACTCCGCCTGCTGCAGGCCGACGTAGGCGCTCATGTGCGAGCTCTTGTAGGCACGCGCCAGCTCGAACATGGAGAAGTTCAGCGCGTGGAAGCCGGCCAGCGTGATGAACTGGAAACGATAGCCCATCGCGCTCAGCTCGCGCTGGAACTTGGCGATCTGCGCATCATCGAGCTTGCGCTTCCAGTTGAAGGAGGGCGAGCAGTTGTAGGCCAGCAGCTTGCCCGGGAACTGCGCGTGGATGCCCTCGGCAAACTCGCGCGCCTCCGCGATGTCGGGCTTGGCGGTCTCACACCACACCAGGTCGGCGTACGGCGCGTAGGCGCGCCCGCGCGCAATGGCCTGCGCCAGCCCCGCCTTGACGCTGAAGAAGCCCTCGCCGGTGCGGCCCTTGGCTGCGTCGATGAACGGGCGGTCGCGCGGATCGACGTCCGAGGTGAGCAGCGTCGCGGCCTCCGCGTCCGTGCGCGCCACCAGCACGGTGGGCACGTTGCAGACGTCGGCCGCCAGGCGCGCCGCCACCAGCTTGTTGATGGCCTCCTGCGTCGGCACCAGCACCTTGCCGCCCATGTGGCCGCACTTCTTGGCCGAGGACAGCTGGTCCTCGAAGTGCACGCCGGCCGCGCCCGCCTCGATCATCTGCTTCATGAGCTCGAAGGCGTTGAGCACGCCGCCGAAGCCGGCCTCGGCATCGGCCACGATGGGCTTGAGCCAGTCGATGGAGTCATCGCCCTCGGCGTGATGGATCTCGTCGGCGCGGCGCAGGGTGTTGTTGATGCGGCGCACCACCGCCGGCACCGAGTCGGCCGGGTACAGCGACTGGTCCGGGTACATCTCCCCGGCCAGGTTGGCATCACCGGCCACCTGCCAGCCCGACAGGTAGATGGCATCGAGGCCGGCCTTGACCTGCTGCATGGCCTGGTTGCCGGTGAGCGCCCCGAGGGCGTTTACCAGCGGCTTCTCGTTCAGATAGCGCCACAGTTTCTCGGCGGCCAGCCGCGCGATCGAGTGCTCCACCGGGATGGTGCCGCGCAGGCGCACGACCTCCGCGGCGTCGTAGCCGCGCTCGATGCCGCGCCAGCGCGGGCTCTCCCGCCAGCTGCGCCGGAGCTCTTCGGTGGTAGGCAGGGATTTCACGGCACTCATGTTCGCCTCGGTTGCGGTACGGGTGGGGTTCGTCAGCTCAACAGCTCGTAGGCCGGCAGCGTCAGGAATTCGTCGAAGGTCTCGCTCTTGGTCATCTGCTCGAACAGCCGCGCCGCGCTCGGGAACACGCCCTGGGTGAGGCGCGCGGCGCCGACCTCGGCATGGATGTGGTCGAGCTCGGCGCTCAGCAGCCGGTCGAACCGCTCCACCGTGACGGGCTGGCCGTCGCTGGTGCGTGCGCCGTGGCGCAGGCACTGCCACAGCTGCGCCCGGCAGATCTCGGCGGTGGCGGCGTCCTCCATCAGGTGGTAGAGCGGCACGCAGCCGTTGCCGCGCAGCCAGGCCTCCAGGTACTGCACACCCACGCGAATGCAGTTGCGCAGGCCGGCCTCGGTGATCGCGCCGTCGGGCACCTTGAGCAGGTCGAGCTGCCCGACGTTGACGTCGGCGCGCGTGACCATGAGCTGGTTCGGCCCGCTCATCACCGCGTCGAAGGCCGCACTGGCGATGCCCGCAAGCCCCGGGTGCGCGATCCAGGTGCCGTCGTGTCCGGCGCGCGCCTCGCGCAGCTTGTCGGCCCGCACGCGCGCCATGGCCGCCTCGTTCGCGGCGGCATCGTCGCGGATCGGGATCTGCGCGGCCATGCCGCCCATCGCGTGCGCGCCGCGGCGGTGGCAGGTCCTGATGAGCATGTCGACGTATGACTTGAGGAAGTGCCGGTCCATCGTGACCGTGGCACGGTCGGGCAGCAGGAAGTCGGCGCGGTTACGGAATTTCTTGATGAAGCTGAAGATGTAGTCCCAGCGCCCGCAGTTGAGCCCGGCCGAATGCTCGCGCAGCTCGAAGAGGATCTCGTCCATCTCGAACGCCGCCAGGATGGTCTCGATGAGCACGGTTGCCTTGATCGTGCCGCGCGGCAGCCCGAGCGCCTCCTGCGCCGCCACGAACACCTCGTTCCACAGCCGCGCCTCGAGGTGGCTCTCCATCTTCGGCAGGTAGAAGTACGGCCCGGTACCGCGGCGCGCCAGGGCTTCGTGGTTATTGGCCAGATAGAGGGCGAAATCAAAGAGAGCGCCCGCGACCGGCTCACCGCCGATGCTGACGTGCTTCTCCGGCAGGTGCCAGCCGCGCGGCCGCACGATGAGGGTCGCGGTGCGCTCGTTCAGGCGGTAGATCTTGCCGGTGGCCCGGTCGGCGTGGGTGATGGTGCCGCGAATGGCATCGCCGAGGTTTACCTGGCCGCGCACGAGGTTCTCCCAGGTGGGCGAGCAGGAGTCCTCGAAGTCGGCCATGAAGCAGCGCACCGGTGCATTGAGTGCGTTGATCACCATCTTGCGGTCGACGGGCCCGGTGATCTCGACGCGCCGGTCGGTCAGGTCCGCCGGCACCGGCGCGATGCGCCACTCGCCGGCACGCACCGCTGCGGTCTGGGCCAGGAAGTCCGGCAGCGCCCCGTCATCGATCTCGGCCTGGCGCTGGCGCCGGGCGTTCAGCAGCTCCAGGCGGCGCGCGTTGAAGCGCCGGTGCAGGCTCGCCAGCAGTTGCAGCGCGAGCGGCGTGAGCACCTCGTCCTGCCGCTCGACACCCGGGCCCGCGATCTCCACCTTCGGTCCGGCGGGCTCGCGTGAGTACAGCGGGGTCTGCGGGCGGGCATTCATCGGCTTTCCACTATACTTCGTGCGGGCATGAAATTTGACTGAATAAAATTCACACTGTTAATTTCACAACCCCGGCATCGCAAGCGGTGTGACATATGCCCGAGCTGCTGCGCAAAGGTCACTTCCTCGGCACCAAGCTGCGCGCGTTGCGCAAGGCGAACGGACTCACGCTCGAGGAGCTCTCGGTGCGCTGTATCCAGCGCGACGCCGCGCTCGGCCCCTCGGTGTCCTACTTGAGCATGATCGAGAGCGGCAAGCGGGTGCCTTCGCGGCAGTTGCTCGCCCTGCTCGCGGCGATCTTCCAGCGTCCGGCCGCGTGGTTCCTCGATGAGAGCGCCGACCTGGAGCTTGCCCCCGGCAGCAGGGCCACGCCCGCGCCGCGCATGCCGCTCGAGCCGGCCTTCCTGTTCTCCAAGGCGCTGCTGCAGGCGGCGATCCCGGAGCTGCTGGCGCAGACCGGCACCACCGGACGGCAGTTCGCGCACCTGCTGATCCGCTCGCACCAGGAAATGTCGCGCAACGACTTCCCCGACCTCGAGCGGGCCGCGGACCACGTGAGCGAGCGGCGTTTCCCGCTCTCGGTCGAGGACCTGCTGCGGCTGTGCCGGCGGCATGGCCTGGAGGTGCGCTGGTTTGAGCGCAAGCCGGTGCTGGCGCGCGACAAGGACCGGGAAGTGCGCAGCATGGTGCGCTCCTTCTTCGAGGCCCCGCGGGTCATCTATGCCAACCGTGCACTCCAGGGCGATGCGGCGCGCCTGAAGTTCGACCTTGCCGCGCATATCGGTCACAAGGTGCTGCACGGCGGGGATGGCCTGAAGAGCCCGCACGCCACGGGCGGAGAGATGGGCGGCAGCCCCGAAGGCGGCTCCTCGGCCGCCGGCATGAACGCGCAGGACGTGCTGCACGCGTGGCGCGACTTCGAGTGCAGCTTCTTCGCCGGCGCCCTGCTCGCCCCGCGCGTGCCCTTCCGCCGCTTCCTCGCGCGCGAGCGTCACCGGGTCGAGGCGGGCGCCAAGCTGCAGCTGACCCCGGCGGTGGTCATGCGCCGCATGACCAAGGTCTCGCCCTATCCGTACTGGCACTTCTTCGATGCGTACCCGCCGGGTTATCTGCGCGCGGTCTACCGGGGCAACGGCATCCCGCTGCCGTGGGGAAACCTCGCGCAGGTGAGCGACCCATGCCCGAACTGGGCCGTGTTCCGCATGATCCAGGGCGAGCACGGCCTGAGCGGCTCGCAGATCTCGGTGCTGCGCGATGGCGAGCGCTCGCTCCTGTACTGCTGCCACTCGATCCGCGTGCAGGACATGGCCGGCAACCCGCACGTGCTCTCGGTGGGCGTCGACCTGCACCCGGCACTCGCCGCTCACAGCGCCGCGAGCGAGGCGGCGGTGGAAGCCATATTCCGCGAATGCCTGCGCGGCCGCGGCGAGGCCCGCATCCCCAAGAGCGCCGGTGCGCTGCTGACCGCCGTGGCCAACGTGCTCGACATCGCCTGGATCGAGGACGCTCTGGCGCATCCGGCGCGCATCATCTGCCCGCGCAGCAACCGCTGCCCGCGCCCGGAGCGCTGCGAGGGCGCGCGGCCCTCACGGGCGCGCGAGATCGCCGACGTGCGCGAGGAGATCCTGGGACGCAGCGCCTGAGCCGGGCGACCGCGCTACCATCGGCGCGGGTTTCCTCGCAACGGGGGATGGCAATGTCCGGCTCAAGTCGCCGCCGCCTGGCTCTGCTTGGCGCAGTGGCGCTCGCCGCGCTCGCACGGCTCGGCGCGGCCGCCCCCGATGCGGCCGCCGAGGAGGCGAGC
>DATJVL010000051.1:0-50319 GCA_035501795.1 Steroidobacteraceae bacterium | reverse complement strand
TTGGACCTTGGGGGCTAGGTGCTTCACAAACGCGCGCCCGGAGAGATTCGAACTCCCGACCCTCAGGTTCGAAGCCTGATGCTCTATCCAACTGAGCTACGGGCGCGAGGCGCGGATTCTACCGGCAATTGCTTCGCGGCTAGCTGCGCATTGACGGCAGGCGGCTGCGGAACGGCACAATAGTGCCCCGTCCCGCCGCAGGCACCGCGCATGAGCCTCTTTGATCTTTCTGGGAAAGTCGCCCTGATCACCGGCTCCAGCCGCGGGATCGGCAGGGCGATCGCGCAGCAGATGGCCGCCCACGGTGCGCGTGTCGTGATATCCAGCCGCAAGGCGGACGCATGCGAGGCGGTCGCGGCTGAGATCACCGCCGCCGGGGGCAGCGCGTTCGCACACGCCTGCCACGTCGGCGACAAGGCGCAACTGCAGGCGCTGGTCGATGCCACGTTGCGCAAGTGGGGACAGATCGACGTCGTCGTCGGCAATGCGGCCGCCAATCCTGCATTCGGGCCTTCGATTCAGACTCCCGATGAGGTGTGGCAGAAAATCATCCACACTAACGTGCTCAGCAACGTGTGGTTGTGCAACATGACGCTGCCGGCGATGGCGGAGCGCCGCGACGGCGTCGTCATCATCGTTTCCTCCATCGGCGGGCTGCTGGGCAGCGCGCACCTCGGCGCCTACTGCATCTCCAAGGCCGCGGACATGCAGCTGGCGCGCAACCTGGCGGTCGAATGGAGTCCCTGCAACATCCGCGTCAATTGCATCGCACCTGGCATCATCCGCACCCATTTTTCCAGGGCGTTGTGGGACGATCCGCAGCGCGCGGAAGCCATCGCGCGACACAATCCCTTGCGTCGTCTCGGCGAACCTGACGACGTGGCGGGCGTGGCGGTCATGCTCGCATCGCGGGCCGGCGCCTTCATCACCGGCCAGACACTCGTCGTCGATGGCGGCAGCCTGATCGGCGGAGGCGAGCCGCTGCTGTAGCGCTCGGGCTAGCGGCGCCGCAAGGCCAGGTAACCGACGATAAGCAGCCCGAACCAGACCGGCGCGACGTAGAGCGCGACGCGGGTGTCGGGCTGCTGCTTGAGCATCACGGCGACGAACAACAGGAAGGCGAGCACCAGCCAGTTGATGAGCGGCGCGCCCGGCATGCGAAATGGCGCCGCCGGCAATCGTCCGGCAGCCACCGCGCGGCGGTAGTTGGCGTGCGACACCATGATGATTCCCCACGTCCAGAGCGTGCCGACCAGCGCGACGCTGGTGACGATGGTAAATACCCGCTCAGGCACCAGGTAATTCAGCACCACGCCGATCAGCATCACGGCAAAGGAAGCGTGGATGCCCGCCGCCGGCACCTGGCGCTGGTTGAGCCTCGCAAACACGCGCGGCGCCTGGCCACGTTGCGCCAACGTCCACAGCATGCGTCCGGTGCTGAATAGGCCGCTGTTGCAGGAGGAGGCGGCCGCGGTGATCACCACGAGGTTGACGATGGTGGCGGCGCCCGGCACGCCCAGCTTGCCGAACACGAACACGAACGGGCTCGCCTTGGGGTCGAGCTGCGTCCAGGGCACCAGCGACATGATGACGAGCAGAGCTCCGATATAGAAGATGAGGATGCGCGCAATGATCCCGTTGGTCGCGCGCGGCAGCACCACGGCCGGATTCTCCGCCTCGCCGGCGGTCACGCCGATCAGCTCGACCCCCTCGTAGGCGAACATGACGATCTGCAAGGTGAGCAGCACCCCGAGAATGCCCGCCGGCAGGAAGCCGCCGTGCGCCCAGAGGTTGGAGAAACTGGCACCCGGACCGAGGGCACCGACGTGAAAGACGATGACGAACAGCCCGCCGAGGATGAGCGCGACGATCGTCACCACCTTGATGAGTGCAAACCAGAATTCCAGCTCACCGAACACGCCCACGGCGAGCAGGTTGACGCCGTAGAGCACCAGCAGCGTGAGCAGCGGCGGCAGCCACTGTGGCAGGTCCGGCAACCACAGCTGTACGTAGATGCCGATGGCGGTGATCTCCGCCATGACGGTCGTCACCCAGGCGAACCAGTACGACCATCCGGTCACGAACCCGGGCAACGGGCCGCAGAACTCCTCCGCGTAGGTAGCGAATGAACCGGCGACCGGGCGATAGGTGAGCAGCTCCCCGAGCGCGCGCATGATGAAGAAGATTGCAAGACCGCCCACGGCGTACGCGAGCAGCAGTCCCGGACCGGCGTTGTGGATCGCCTTGGCTGAACCGAGGAACAGGCCGACACCGATGGTGCCGCCGATCGCGATCAGCTGGATGTGGCGGTTGCGAAGGTTGCGCGCCAGCGCGCCCGACTCAGGGGTTGAGGGTTGCATGCGTTGCGACCTCGGCGGGTGGGGAAGTCGATGCGCGCGCGGCGGGTCCGAGCAGCGCGTAGCGGCGTCCTTGCGGGAGTTCGTAGCGGCGCACCAGACGCGCTGCATCTGCGTCGATTAAAGCGGCGGCGGCGCCATCACCGGGGTCCGGCAGCTGGTGCCAGCGCGCCAGCCAGCGTGAGACATCTCCCGGTGCGTGTCCCGGCAGAAGCACCAGGGCCCGGGCATCGGCTCCCTGAGCCGCGAACCAGGCCCGCAGGTCTGCCGCGGCCGTGCTGTCGAGCACCCGGAAGCCGCTCGTCGTGAACGCGTGGTCGATTACGGCGAGCGTCGTCTCATCCGGGGCCAGCAGGGCCAGTGGATGCGATTGCGTGTCCTGCCGGATGCGGCGTGCCAGTGCGCCCAGGTCCTGCCAGCGGTCGATCACCGGGAAGGCGACGAGCGCCGTCACGCACAACATCAGTGCATACGAGGCGTAACTCATGCCGAGCGCGCGGCACAGGGCCCGCTGCCGCTGCGCCCGGCGCGCACCGAGCAGCAGGCCCGCGCCCGGCGCTGCGACCACGAGGCCGGCGATCACTGCCTGCGCACGCGGGATGGCGCCGGCGAGGGCCAGAACGGCGAGGGCCAGAAGGAGTGCCGTGCCGATGAGCGCCACCAGCAGCGCCGTGCCGCCAACGCACCACAGGTCAAGGCGCGTCGGCCGCTGCTGCGCTTCCTGCGCCCACAGCGCGATCAGCAGCGCGAAGCCCAGCACCGCCGGCGCGGCGTAGATGTCGCGTGCGGTCGCGGCCAGCGACAGCAGCGCGAGCCACGGCAGGCTCGCCGCGAGCGCAAACCGCCAGGGAACGGCGGTGCCGGGTAAGGCACCGCGCCGCCGCCACGCGCAGGCGAGCGCCGCAGCAGCGACGAGGGTCCAGGGCGCAACGTAGACCGGCAGCTCGAGCAGGTACTTGCCCGGTGAGTTGGGGTGACCGCGCGCGTAGTCGAGGGCAGCCGGCGCGCTCAGGTGGGCAAAGCGTCCCACGAGGTTGCTCCACAGCAGGGTACGCAGGGCCGCCGCGCCTGCAGGGGCCTGCAACACCAGCCACAGCCAGGGGCCGATCACCAGCACCTGCAGCAGCACTCCGGCGTACAGCTCCGGACGTCGCAGTTCCTGCCAGCGACGCTCCCAGATAATGAGCGCGCCAAGCGCCAGCGCGGGCACCAGCCAGCCGGGCGCGCTCTTGGCCATGAAGCCGAGGGCGGCGCCGGCATGCATGAGGGTATAGCCGCTGAGTTTGGCGGCGCCCGGCGCGGCGCTGTAGCCGCGCCAGGCGCCAAGGAGCGCGAGCGCGTTGCCGGCCAGCAGCGCCGCATCGGGGGCGAGCCAGCTGCTGACCCGAAACGTGATCACGGCGCTACCGGTCACCAGCGCTGCGAGCAGCGCGGCGGAGGCCGTCACGCCCATCGCGCAGGCCAGCGCGCCGACCGCCACCGCCGTCAGCACGGCATACACCAGGTTTGGTGCGCGGGCGGCCGAGGCGTGGTCACCGAAGAGCGTGATGCCGGCGGCGGACAGCCAGTAACTCAGCGGCGGCTTTTCCAGGAACGGCATGCCGGCAAGCATCGGCAGGCTGCGATCTTGCTGCTGGCTCATGTGCCAGGCGATATTCGCCTCACGCGGTTCGTCGGGAGTCCACAGCTGGCGGCCGAAGATACCAACCAGCCACAGAGGCGCCAATGAGGCCACGATCAGCGCAGCGAGCCGCGCCCGGCAGGCACGTGCATCCGCCACAGTGTTCAGGGTATCCCCGCGGCCAGGGCCGGGCGGCGCCCGGCGCGCGCGGCCCGTTCGCGCAGCCAGGTGCGCAGCGGCGTGAGATCGTTTGGCAACAGGTGCAGACCGAGCTTACTGCGGCGCCACAGGATATCCTCGGCCGTGACGGCAAACTCCTGGGCGCACAGATACTCGAGCTCGCGCTCGAAGAGCTGCGGCAGTATCTCCGCCCCCAGGTCCTGCAGCGTGGCTGCCGCGCCCAGCAGGCGTTCGATGCGGGTGCCGTAGGCGTGTGCCCAGCGCCGCCGCAGCGAGCCCGGCAACCAGCGGTAGCGACGCTCGAGCGTGCGCAGGAACACGCCGAAGCTGCCCTCCGGCAGGTCGCCGCCGGGCAGGAGTGCCGTGCCGGTCCAGGGCGTGCCGTGCCGGCCCAACACCTGGCCCAGTACATTCACGGCATCCTCGGAGAGCTTGCGGTAGGTGGTGATCTTGCCGCCGAACACAGAGAGCAATGGGGCCGGCTCGCGCTCCAGTTCGAGCGCATAGTCCCGTGTCACGCTCATGGGGTCGTTCGACTCGTCCTGCAGCAGCGGACGGACTCCGGAATAGCTCCAGCGCACGTCGCTCACCGTGAGCTGGCGACGGAAATAGCGGTTGGCCAGGTCGCACAGGTAGGTGACCTCGTCCGCCTCGATGTGCACGGCTGCCGGGTCCGAGTGATAGTCGACGTCGGTGGTGCCGATGAGTGTGAATTCGTGTTCGTAGGGGATCGCGAACACGATGCGCCGGTCCTCGTTCTGAAAGATGTAGGCATAGCGATGGTCGAAGAGCCGCGGCACGACGATGTGGCTGCCTTTCACCAGGCGCACCTGGTGCTCGCTGCGCACCGGCGTAAGGCGGCGGATGAAGTCACTCACCCACGGGCCGGTTGCATTAACGATGACGCGCGCCGTCACGCTCACCGGGCACTGTGATGTCTGCAGCACTGCCCGCCAGCCACCCTGCAGCGGCTGCAGCTGTTCGCAGCGCACGCGTGTCAGCACCGTGGCGCCGTGCGCCTGCGCGTCGAGCGCATTGAGCACCACAAGGCGGGCATCATCGACCCAGCCGTCCGAGTACACGAAGCCGCGCCGGTAACCCTCCTGCAACGCCGCCCCGGCAATGTGCGTGCGCAGATCGATGCTGGCGGAGGCGGCCAGGTGGGCGCGCTTGGCGAGGTGGTCGTAAAGGAACAGCCCGGCACGGATCATCCATGCCGGACGCAAATGCGCCGCGTGCGGCATGACGAAATGCAGCGGACGCATGATGTGTGGTGCGGCCGCGAGCAGCACCTCGCGCTCGCGCAGGGCCTTGCGGACCAGTGAGAAGTGGAACTCTTCCAGATAGCGCAGGCCGCCGTGAATGAGCTTGGTGCTGGCCGACGATGTGTGGGCGGCCAGGTCGTCCTGCTCGCACAGCAATACCTTCAGACCCCTGCCGGCGGCATCGCGGGCGATGCCCGAGCCATTGATGCCACCGCCGACTACGAGCACATCGAATGCGCTCGTGGTCAGACCCGGCAGAGCACCGGCTGCGGAAGGGGCGTGCTCAGCGGCGTGGGCTGCGGTGTCCAACGATCTCGCTCGGGAGTAACAACCTGGGGCGCCATCATACGTTTTGGCCGCGCCGGTCACACATCGGCCCAGCCGCTGGCCCGCGGGGAAAATGCGCAAACCCGCGGCGGGCAACTGTGGTCCAATGCCCGCCCATGCACCGCTCCCCGCTACGAACGGCCGCCGTGCTGGCGGCGCTGGCGCTGCTACTCGGCGTGTTGGCCGCGTATGGACCGGCCCTGTGGCGCACCTACCTCGAGGCGCTCGCCCGCCGCAGCGCGCCGCTTTACCAGCCGCGCGAGCGCGTCGCCGGCGGCAACGAACCGGTGGCACCGCGGGTCGCGCCGGCGCTGGAGCAGCTTGATCCGCAGGCACTCGAGAGTGCCGCCAGCTACGCCGGCGCGCACGGGTCGCGCGCCCTCATCGTGGCGCGCCACGATCACATCGTCTTCGAGCGCTACTGGGGCGGCAGCAAGTTCGATACGGTAAGCGACGGGCAGGACTTCACGGCACTGCTCGCGGTGCTGGCCACCGGCGTGGCGGTTTCACACCGGAGCATCCCCTGGCCGGACGAGCCACTCAGCCTGTTGCTGGCTGAGTGGCGCGAGGACCCGCGCGGGGCGATCACGGTGCGCAACCTCATGCAGCGTTCCAGCGGCCTGGCCTCCGGGGCTGATCTGAAAGCCTCTGCCGATCTGACGACGACGGTCCTGGGGATTCCGCTCGTGCAGGTTCCGGGCAGCACCCGCGTTCCCGAGGCCAGCGACGCCCAGCTGCTGGCGCTCGCGCTCGAGCGTGCCACCGGCGAGCGCTATGCGCAGTACGTGTCCTCCGCATTGTGGCGGCGGCTGGGAGCCGCCGACGCATACCTGTGGCTGGATCACCCAGGCGGCGCGGCGCACGCAGACTGCTGCATGTTCGCGCGGCAGGGTGACTGGATACGGGTGGCGCAGCTGCTGGTGCGCGACGGTGCCTACCGCGGCCAGCAGCTGATGCGTCCGGGCTGGGTCACGTTCATGCGCACTCCAGCCAGGAGCGATGCCGACTTCGGCAGCTTCGTGCGGGTGAGCCTGCGCCCCTCGGCACGCAGCGAGCCATACGCGGCGCGCGACGCGTTCGCGGTGGGCGAGGAGGGCGGCAACCGCATGTGGATCGTGCCATCGCTGCAGCTGGCCATCGTGTGCACCGGTCCGTCGCCGGGGCGCGCAGCCGACTGGGACGAGGTGCGCATCCCCAATCTCATCATCGGCGCCGCGCGCGATCAGCTACCCGCGGCTGCACCCCCCGGCAAAGTCTCGGCACTCGTGCCCGGTCACTGAGCCGCCTGGGAGCGACGCAGCGCGATGCGACGGCAACTCGGCGCACTGTTCGCCTTCTGCGTGATCGACACGCTGGGATTTGGGCTCCTCATCCCGCTGGTGCCGTACATGGCGACCCGCTTCGGCATAGCGCCGCAATACATCACGCCCATCCTCGGCAGCTATTCGCTGTGTCAGCTGCTCGCTGCTCCCTTCTGGGGACGGCTGAGTGATCGCTACGGCCGACGACCGATCCTGATGAGCAGCCTCGCCGGCGCCTGCGTGTCATACGCACTGCTCGGCCTAGCCGGTAACGTGTGGTGGCTGCTCGCCTCGCGGGTACTCGCCGGGCTGATGGCCGGCAACATTTCCGCCGCCTTTGCCTATGCCTCGGACGTGAGCGCTCCGGAGCGGCGGGCCGCGAGCCTCGGACTGGTCGGCGCGGCAATTGGCATCGGCTTCACCCTCGGGCAGCCGCTCGGCGGCCTGCTCGCCGGCCCCGACGCCATGAGCGCTAACTTCGGGCTTTCGGCGCTGGCCTCCTGCGGCCTCAGCCTGCTGGCGATCGCGTTGGTGCAGCAAGTGCTGCCCGAGAGTCACACCCCCGAGCACCGCGCGCAGCAGCCCGACCAGCGACGCCGCTACGCCTGGGAGCTGCTGCGTGAGCGACCGACACTCGCATACCTGGCCGCGGCAACCCTGACAGTCACCTTCTCGCAGGCGATCCTGGAATCGATCTTCGCGATCTGGGCCTGGCACCGCTACGGTTTCGGTCCGCGCGCTGTCGGATTTCTGCTGTTCGCGGTGGCGCTGCCGGCGCTTCTGATGCAGGGCGGCCTGGTGCGTGTGCTGGTGCCGCGCCTGGGCGAGGTGCGGCTCGCCGCCGCGGGCATCGTCGTCTACGTGGCCGGGCTCGTGGCGCTCGGCACCGGCGCGAACTTGGGCGTCACGATTACGGGACTGCTGCTGTGCGGCTTGGGGCTCGGTGCCTACAACCCGAGCGCTTCGGCGCTGGCCTCCAAGCAATCCGGCGGCCACGACCGCGGCGCGGTTCTGGGAACCTACGCGGCCAGCGCAAGCCTGGCGCGCGTGCTGGGACCCTTCAGCTCCGGCGCGCTGTATGCGCTGCTCGGGGCATCCGGCCCGTTCCTGGTCGGGGCGTGTGTCACGCTGCCGGCGGTGCTGTTGTTGCGGCGCGCACGGTCCGCATAAGGCGAGGTGCCGCGGCGGCGGCGCAGGATGTCGCGACGCGCCATGCCGGGGCGTCCATCAAAGCTCGATCTCGGTCTCGAAAATCGATACCGCCTGCCCGCTGATCCAGACGCCGGCCAGGCCCTCGCCGGTGAACTCCAACTCCACCTCGACACGACCGGGGCGGTGCAGTGAGTGCCCCTGCACACCCGTGAAGCGGGCGCGCTCGCTACTCTTCTTGAGCACGCCCAGTTGGGCCAGATAGGCACCCAGCAGGCCGTGGGCGTTGCCGCTGACCGGATCTTCGGCGATGCCAAGTGCCGGACAGAACATGCGGGACTCCGTCAGATGGTCGGAGTCCTCCGGGGTGAGCGCGAACACGAAATAGCCCGCCGCCCCGATCTGGGCGGAGAGCGTGGTGAGACGCTGCAGGTCCGGCTTCAGGTGCTTGAGCGGTTCCGGTCCGCGCACACCGATCAAGAGCCGCGTGCCGGTGGCGCCCACGATACGCAGGGGCATGCGCGAGTCCAGACTGGCGGAGTCCAGCGCCAGGGCGTCCAGCACGGCGAGGCGCTCGCGGTCGTTGAGCTCGCGCCCCAGCGGCGGCGGGCTGCGCCGGATGGCAATACGCCGGTCGGGACCGTTGCCGCGTACCTCGATGTCGACGATGCCGGCCTTGGACTTCTGCCGCTGCCAGCGGGGCGCATCGTGCCGGCGTGACAGCACGTACTGCGCGGCAACCGTGGCGTGGCCGACGAAACCGGCTTCGCTGCGGGGCGTGAAGAAGCGCGCGCGCACGGTGTGGTCATCCCCATCAGGGGACAGGATGAAGGCAGTCTCGGCGTTATTCAGTTCGCGGGCGATGGCCAGCATCTGTGTCTCGGCCAGCACGTCGGCGTTCAGAACCACTCCGGTGGGGTTGCCGGTGAAAGGCTCGCGAGTGAACGCGTCCACCTGGTGCACCTGGATCTTCCGGGTCATGCTTATCGTCCGCCTTCAGGCACCCTGAGCTGCGCATTCTAATCCGCAGCCGATCATAGGCGCAGCCACCCGACCGCGGCGTGCAATACTGCGCGCTGGCGTCAGCGACGGGCGGAACGCATGGATATCGGCGTCGAGATCAGTCTGTACCCGCTGCGGGCGGACTTCGCGCCCGCGATCCGCGAATTTATCGGCCGACTCAACCGCGACGCGCAACTGCGTGTCGTGACCAACAGCATGAGCACCCAGATCTTCGGCAGTTACGAGGCTGTGATGGGAGCGTTGCTGCGCGAGCTGCGGCCGACCTTTGCAGCACTCGGAACACCTGCGGAGCGGGCCGTGTTCGTGATGAAGGTGCTGGGCCCGCTGCCGGACGCCTGAAGGCGTGACCGTTGCTGGGCTGGCGGGTCGCATGGCGAACCGGCAAACTATCAGATCCGGGGCACCTTCGCCTCAAACAATTGCAATGGAGATCGGGGTAGCTGCATGGCGCTTCTGCGGGTCGTTGATCGCGACGGTGTCGAGCATGAGGTCGAGGCGAAGACCGGCCTCAAGGTGATGGAGAACCTGCGCGAGCTCGACTACGGGGTTGCCGCAATCTGCGGCGGCATGTGTTCGTGCGCCACCTGCCACGTATACGTTGATCCGCAGTGGAGCGAGCGTGTACCGGCCATGATGTCGGATGAGCGCGAGCTGCTGTCGGAGCTGTCGCACTATCGGGAAAATTCGCGCCTTTCCTGTCAGCTGGAATTCACCCCCGAGCTGTCGGGGCTGCGTGTCACCATCGCGCCGGACGAGTGAAGGCCAGCCCCTTGTCAGCGCCGAACGTGCAAGTCGAGACCCGCGGCCCGGTGGCACTCGTGACACTCAACCGTCCCGAGAGTGCCAACACGCTCAACCTGCAGATGGCCATGGACCTGCTCGCCGCGGCGCTCACCTGTGCGCGCAACACGGTGGTGCGCGCCGTGGTGCTGACCGGTGCCGGGCGCAACTTCTGCTTTGGCGGGGACTTGCGGGCGATGGCAGCGCGCGAGAGCAGCGGCGATGACTACATCCGCGAGCTGACCACCTATCTGCACGCGGCGATTGCCCACTTTATGCGCATGAATGCGCCGGTAATCGCCGCGGTCAACGGTACTGCGGCTGGCGCCGGGGTGGGGTTGGTGGCGATGGCGGACCTGGCGGTGTGCGCACGCGGCGCGAAGTTCAACCTGGCCTACACCAACGCCGGGCTGACGCCCGATGCGGGAACTTCCTTCCTCCTGCCACGCATCGTCGGGGCGCGGCGCAGCATGGAATTGCTGCTGCTCAATCGCACCCTGCTGGCCGAGGAAGCCTTGAGCTGGGGACTGGTCAACGAGGTGGTGGCGGACGAGGAGGTGCTGGCGCGCGCGCTGGCGATTGCCGAGCAGCTGGCCGGCGGTGCCACCCGCGCCTACGGGGCGACCAAGCGATTGCTGGCGGCCTCGCTCGGGGCGCTCGAGTCGCAGATGATCCTGGAGAGCGAGACCATCGCAGCGCACGCGGTCAGCGCCGAGGGGCGCGAGGGCATCAGCGCCTTCCTCGGCAAGCGTCGAGCGCAGTTTCCCAGCTAGGCCCGGCACGCCGACGGCCGCCTGCGCAGATGAACATCTTCTCTCTCGCGCTGTTGGGTGCGCTGGTGCTGATCGCACTGCGGGTCTATTTCAAGTTGCGCGCTGTGCGGCGCTCGCGCGCCGAGAGCTGGGACGAGCAGATGATCGGGCAGCTGCGCTCGCAGGGCTATGCGCCGTTCAACGATTACCGCGTGGATTTCTTTCTCGCCCTGCCGGATGAGGCCGCCTGCCAGCGCGCCCGGGCGCAGCTCGAACCGGAGTTTGCGGTCGACAGCAAGCCGATGCAGGAAGAGAGTGGCTTCAGCCTGCATGCCACCAAGACCATGCGCCTCATTGTCCCGGACATGCAGCAGATAAGCCGCCGCCTCACGGCGATCGCCACCGAACTTGGCGGTCGTTACGACGGCTGGGCGGCCTAACGCCTTTCGGTCTGCCGCTTGACGGCCTCGGCGGCCGCCGCGATGGCCGCCGGGTCGCCGAGATAGCGGCTGCCGCGCGGCTTGAGTTGGGCGTCGAGCTCGTAGAGCAGCGGCACGCCGGTCGGGATGTTGAGCTCGGTGATCTCCGCCTCGCTCACGCCGTCGAGCATCTTCACCATGGCGCGCAGGCTATTGCCGTGCGCCACTACCAGCACGTTGCGCCCGCCACGCAGCTCGGGGGCAATGCGCGCATGCCAGTAGGGCAGCACGCGTCCGAGGGTGTCCTTGAGCGACTCCGTCGCCGGCAGCTCGCCGGCCGGCACGCCGGCGTAGCGGCTGTCGAAGCGCGGGTGGCGGCTGTCCTGCGCCTCGAGTGGCGGTGGCGGGATGTCGTAGCTGCGACGCCAGATCTTCACCTGCGCCTCGCCGTGCTGCGCCACCGTCTGCGCCTTGTTGAGTCCCTGCAGTGCGCCGTAGTGGCGCTCGTTCAGCCGCCACGAGCGCTCCACCGGCAGCCACATCCGGTCCATCTCATCGAGCATGATCCACAGGGTGCGGATCGCGCGCTTCAGCACCGAGGTGAAGGCGATGTCGACCTGCAACTGCTCGCGCAGCAGCTCGCGACCGGAGCGCGCGGCTTCCTCGCGGCCGAGGTCAGACAGGTCAACGTCGGTCCAGCCCGTAAAGAGGTTCTCGACGTTCCAGATGCTCTGGCCGTGACGTACCAGGATCAGCTTGCCGGGCGCGCGCTGTTCGCTATGCATGGCGCTTCAGTTGGCGAGCTTGCGCACGGCTTCCACGCCGACCGTCAGGGTCGCGAAGTCCCCGGCGCCTGCAGCCCGCATATCGGCGAGCGTACGCTGCCAGTGGGCGAGGTCCTTACCCGCGGCCTCGACCCAGGAGCTCACCCGCACCTGGGCATTGCCCCTGACCTTGCGCGTCAGCACGCGCTCGGTCAGGCGCCGCTGCACGCGCAGCGCCGCGTCGCGCAACCCGGTGCGGGCCACGGCCTGCCATGGGCCCTCGACCACCAGCTTCTCGATGCGGGCACGCATCCAATCGAAGCCGATGCGCGTGCCGACCTCGAAGTAGACGCGCGCGGTCTCGGCGACACTCTCGCGGTGCCCGCTGGAGATCTCCACGATGTCCAACGCCGCATTGAGGGCTTCCAGGCTCGCGATACGCAGCGCCAGCGGCTGGGGCAGGCCACCCTCGGCGAAGTGCTTGCGGTTCTCCTCGAAGCGCACCAGCTCCGCGCCGGTGAGCACCTCGTGGATGTCGTTCTCGAGGCTGCGCACGCCGTCGCGGAATTCTGCGACCGCGGCGTCGATCTGCAGGCGGCTGCGCGCGCTCAGCAGCCAATAGGTGGCGTGGCGTAGCAGCCGGCTGGTCTGGAAGGTGGCCTCGTACTGCAGGCGCGCGGGTACCTTGTTGTCGAGTGCCTCGATGCGCTCCCAGACCTCGCGCATGGCGAAGATCTCGCGTGCCGCGGTGTAGGCGCGCGCCACCTGCGCCGGCTCGACGCCGGTGTCCTCGAGCGCGCGCGTCACGAAGGTGGGCCCCATGCGGTTCACGAGGCTGTTGGTGGTAGCGGTCGCGATGATTTCGCGGCGCAGGCGATGCTGGCCGATGGCGCGCGGAAAGCGCTGCTGGATGGGTGTCGGGAAGTAGCGCGTCAGCTCGGTCGCCAGGTACGGGTCCTCCGGTACGTCGGAGGCCAGCAGATGCGCGTTGAGCCAGATCTTGCTGTAGGCGAGCAGCAACGCCAGTTCCGGACGCGTGAGTCCGGCGCCGCTCTTGCGCCGCTCGGTGAGTTCCTCGTCCGTGGGCAGAAACTCGAGCGCGCGGTTCAGTTCTCCGGAGCGCTCCAGCAGGCGGATCAGGTGCTGAAATTCCGGCAGGCGCGCGGTCGATTGCAGCTCGAGCGTACTGATGGCCTGGCTCTGCAGGTAGTTGTTGCGCAGCACTAGCGCGGCCACCTCGTGCGTCATGCGCGCCAGCAGCTGGTTGCGCTCGCCACGCGTCAGCTTGCCCTCGCTCACCAGCGGGTTGAGCAGGATCTTGATGTTCACTTCGACGTCGGAGGTGTTGACGCCAGCGGAATTGTCGATGAAGTCGGTATTGAGACGGCCATGCGCCAGCGCGTACTCGACGCGCCCACGCTGCGTCAGGCCGAGGTTGCCGCCTTCGCCGACGACCTTGGCGCGCAGCTCGTTGCCGTCGATGCGCAGCGCATCGTTGGCGCGATCGCCCACCTCGACGTTGCGCTCGTCGCTCGCCTTCACGTACGTGCCAATGCCGCCATTCCACAGCAGGTCCACGGGCATACGCAGGATCGCCCGCATCACGTCGTTGGGCGCGGCGCTGGCGCTCTCCAGCCCGAGCAGGGCGCGCGCTTCTGCCGAGAGGGCGATGGACTTGGCCGAGCGCGCAAAGACGCCGCCGCCGCGCGACAGCTTGCGGCGGTCGTAGTCATCCCAGCTGGAGCGCGGCAACGCGAAGAGGCGCGCGCGCTCCGCGAAGCTCACCGCGGTATCCGGGTCGGGATCGAGGAAGATGTGGCGGTGGTCGAAGGCCGCCTGCAGGCGGATGTGCCGCGACAGCAGCATGCCGTTGCCGAAGACGTCCCCGGACATATCGCCGATACCGACGACGCTGAAGTCCATCTTCTGCGTGTCGAGACCGATCTCGCGGAAGTGCCGCTTGACGCATTCCCAGGCGCCGCGCGCCGTGATGCCCATCTTCTTGTGGTCGTAGCCGGCCGAGCCGCCGGAGGCAAAGGCATCGCCGAGCCAGAACTGGTAGTCGGCGGCGATGGCGTTGGCGATGTCCGAGAAGGTCGCCGTCCCCTTGTCCGCCGCCACCACCAGGTAGGCGTCATCGCCGTCGGCGCGCACCAGCTCAGGCGGCGGCACGATACGGCCGGAGGCGATGTTATCGGTCAGATCGAGCAGTGCGCGGATAAAGATCTGGTAGCACGCCACCACCTCGGCCTGTACTTCCTCGCGCGTACCACTCGCTGGCAGACGCTTGGCGACGAAGCCGCCCTTGGCACCCACCGGTACGATGAGGGTGTTCTTGACGTTCTGCGCCTTCATCAGGCCCAGGACCTCGGTGCGGAAGTCCTCGCGGCGGTCCGACCAGCGCAGCCCGCCGCGTGCCACGTAGCCCATGCGCAGGTGTACTCCCTCCACCCGCGGGCTGTAGACGAAGATCTCGAACTTCGGCCGCGGCAGCGGCAGCTCCGGCAGCTTGCCCGGGTCGAACTTGAAGGACAGGTACGACTTGGCGAGGCCGTCCGCGGCGCGCTGGCAAAAGTTGGTGCGCAGCGTCGCCTGCACCAGCGTCAGGTAGGCACGCAGGATGCGGTCATCATCCAGGCTGCTCACGGCATCGAGTGCGGTGCGGATCTGGCTGACGATACCCACGGCGCGACGGTCGCTGCCGCGCTGGCGCTGTGCAGCTGGATTGAAGCGCGCCTCGAACAGCCGTACCAGCAGCGCGGCGATCTGCGGGTTGGCCGCAAGCGTGCGCTCCATGTAGCTTTGGCTGAAGGGCACCCCGGTCTGCAGCAGGTAGCGGCAATAGGCGCGCAGCACTACCACCTGCCGCGCACTCAGCTGCGCGCTCAGCAGCAGCCGGTTGAAGCCGTCGTTCTCGATCGCACCGCTCCAGGCCGCGGCGAAGGCATCGCGGAACATGTCCTCGATGCGCTCGATCTCGACGATCAGGCCGTCGCGATGCTCGAGCTCGAAGTCCTGGATCCAGGCGGCGCCACCTTCCGGCCAGCGCAGCTCGTAGGGCCGCTCCGCAATGACGCGCAGGCCGAAGTTCTCCAGCATCGGCAGCACGTCGGAGATCGGCACCGGGTCGCCGAGCTTGACGATCTTCAGGTGCACGCGTGCCGCCGCCTGACCCGGCGGACGGTACAGGTTCAGGCGCAGTGCGCGCGGCTGCGCGCGCAGCGTCTCAAGGTCCGCGAGGTCCTCGAGCACCTCGCCGGGCGCCACGTCCTCCTCGTACGCCAGCGGAAAGGCCTGCTGGTAGCGGGCCGCGAGCGTGAGGCCCTCGGCCTCGCCGCGGCGGTTCACCAGCACCTCGCGCAGCCGGTCGTACCAGGTGAGGGCCGCTTCGGCGATGCGACGCTCGATGCGCGTGAAGTCAGGTGCCTGGCGCCTGGCCGGGTCGGTGCGCACCACGACGTGCAGCCGCGCGTGACTGGCGCTGGAGATCTGCGCCTGGCTCTCGACGCCGCTGCCACCGAAGCCCTCGCGCGCGATGGCCTCGATCCGCTGGCGCACCTCGGTGTTGTAACGGTCTCGCGGCACGTAGACCAGGCAGGAATAGAAGCGATGGTAGGGGTCGCGGCGCACCAGCAGCCGCACGGTGCGCCGCTCGTAGAGGTTCACCACGCCGCGCACGATGCGGATCAGGTCGGGCACCCCGGCCTGGAACAGCTCATCGCGCGGATAGGTCTCGAGCACGTTGAGCACTTCCTTGCCATCGTGGCTGGCCGGATCGAGGCCAAAGTGCTCGATGACCCGATCCACCTTGTGCCGCAACACCGGGATGTCACGCGGGCTGCTGTGGTAGGCGGTCGAGGTCCAGAGGCCCAGGAAGCGGTGCTCGCCGTTGACGCGCCCGCGCCGGTCGAAGGTCTTGACGCCCACGTAGTCGAGCAGTTCGCCGCGGTGCACGGTGGCGCTGGAGTTGGCCTTGGTGATGATGAGCAGCTCAGGCTCGCGTGCCTTGGCGCGGATGTCGCCGCGCAGCAGTGTGCCGCCACGGCCGTGGGCACGCTGACCGCGTTGCGCGCTCAGGATCCCCAGGCCCGAAGCGCGCTCGGGCACCAGCCGATCAGCGCTGCGGCCCCGTTGCAGCTGGTAGTGGCGGTAGCCGAGGAAGACGAAGTGGCGCGCCTCCATCCACTCAAGCAGGTGCGCTACCTCGTGAATCTCGGGCGGCGGCAGCGGCGGCGGCTTACTGCTGAGAGCACCGACGATCGTGCGCACGCGCTCGCGCATGCTCGGCCAGTCCCGCACGGCGGCACGCACATCGGCCAGCGTCGCCTCGAGGTCGCGTTGCAGGCGGCGCAGGGCCTCGGGCTCGGTGATGCGGTCGATTTCGTACAGCTGCCAGGACTCGGCCCGTGATGGCGCGGCACCGTTGGTGCCCAGGTCAAGCAGCCGCCCGCGGCGGTCGCGCCGTACCGCCAGCACCGGATGCACGATCATGTGCACCGCGAGGTCGGCGCGCACGAATGCCACGCCGAGCGAGTCGACCAGGAACGGCATGTCATCGGTGACCGTGAACACGAGGGTATGCGGGCACTCGAAGCCGTCGCTGGCCATCTGCGGATTGAAGACGCGCACCAGCGTGCGGCCGGGCAGACGGCGGGCGCCGAATTCGAGGTGGGCGAGCGCAGCCTGCGCCAGCGCCTGCGGACGGCGTGCCGCCAGATCCTCCTCGGCGACGCCGTGGAAGTAGGCGCGCAGGAAGCGCGCCGTCAGGTCCCGGCGTGCGCCGCCGCGCGCGCCGCGCGCGATGCGTTCGATGAGCGCCACCCGCGCGGCAGGGATGCTGTGGAGCTGCCGACTGTCTTCAACGGCGTGCATGCGCGAAAGCTTCCTCGCAGGGACGGGGCTGACGTTGCACGTCCTGCCCTTGCACCTTCTGACAGAACGACGCGGCCATGATCCCCCGTTGTCGCGGCGCGCGATTATACATGTGGCGCGCTATGCCCGTTCGCGCGGCGGGAGCCGTGCCACCGGGGGGCTATAATGGCTGCCGGTGCAACGATTACCGCCGAGCTGGCGAGGATCAGCCCATGAGTGATCTTTATGACAACCCGATGGGCACGGATGGGTTCGAGTTCGTCGAGTACACGGCGCCCGACCCGCAGCTGCTGCGCAGCTTGTTCGAGCGGCTTGGATTTCCGGTGGTGGCCCGCCATCGCTCCAAGAACGTGACGCTGCACCGCCAGGGCGAGATCAACTTCATCATCAACGCCGAGCCGCAGTCTTTCGCGCAGGGGTTCGCCCGCGCCCATGGGCCCTCCGCCTGCGCCATGGCCTTCCGCGTGCGCGACGCCGCCCAAGCCTACGCGCGCGCGCTGGCGCTCGGCGCCAAACCGGGTCCGCAAAGCGCCGGGCCGATGGAGCTGAACATCCCGTGCATCGAGGGCATCGGCGGCTCGCTCATCTACCTGGTCGACTTGTACGGGGAGCGTTCCATCTATGACGTCGACTTTCGCCCGGTAAGTTCCGGCGCTGCCCCGGAGAGTGCAGGCCTGAGGCTGATCGATCACCTGACGCACAACGTCGGTCGCGGCCGCATGGACACCTGGGCCGGCTTTTACGAGAAGTTATTCAATTTCCGTGAGATCCGCTACTTCGACATCGAGGGCAAGCACACCGGACTGTTCTCGCGCGCCATGACCAGCCCGTGCGGCAAGATCCGCATCCCCATCAACGAGTCACAGGACGACAAGAGCCAGATCGAGGAATACCTGCGTGAATACCAGGGCGAGGGCATCCAGCACATCGCGCTCGCGAGCGTCGACATCTACCGCACCGTGGACGTGCTGCGCGGCCATGGGGTCGCGTTCCAGGACACGCCCGACACTTATTACGAGCGCGTCGCCGCGCGCGTCCCGGGGCACGGCGAGCCGCTCGATGAGCTGCGCCGCCGCCGCATCCTGATTGACGGCAATCCCGGCAAGGGCGAAGGCGTGCTGCTGCAGATCTTTACGCAAAACGTCATCGGGCCGATCTTCTTCGAGATCATCCAGCGCAAGGGCAACGAGGGATTCGGCGAAGGCAATTTCCGCGCGCTGTTCGAGTCGATCGAGCAGGATCAGATCCGCCGCGGTGTACTGTGAGTCAGGCCGCGGCATGCCTCACGGGCGGTGCTCGCGCGCCAGGTATTCCGCGCTCTGCATCTCGATGAGCCGGCTGGCGGTGCGCGCAAAGGCCTCGCGCAACCGCTGCCCGCGATAAAGCTGCGCCGGCGGCGCCGCGGCGGAGACCACCAGCTTCACGTTGTGGTCGTACAGCTCATCGACCAGCGCCACCAGCCGGCGCGCCTCGTTGTCCTGCTCAGCCGCCAAGAGCGGCACGTTGCTCAGGAACACCGAGTGAAACTCGCGTGCGAGCTCGATGTAGTCTTCCTGGCTGCGGGCACTGGCGCACAGCGACTGAAACTCGAACCACACCGCCCCATGCGCCAGGCGCACCACCGGGATCGAGCGCGCCTCGATCTCGATGACGCCGCCCTGCTGCGCGTGGGCGCCGCCGAGCTCCGCGAACAGGGTACCCAGCTGCGCCTGAGCGCCCGGTGCGGCCGCGGACAGATAGGTGCCGGCCTGGGTCAGGTGCCGCAGGCGGTAATCGGTGGGGCCGGCGACCTGCACGATCTCGAGATGCTGTTCCAGGAGGGCAATCGCCGGCTCGAAGCGCGTGCGCTGCAGCCCGTCTTTGTAGAGCTCGCGTGGCGGCACGTTTGAGGTTGCCACCAGGGTGACGCCGCCCGCGAGCAGGCTGCTGAAGAGGCCGCCGAGGATCATGGCATCGGCGATGTCGGCGACGAACAGCTCATCCAGGCACAGGACGCGCAGCCCACCGCGGATGCGCTCTGCGACCTGCTCAAGTGGCGCGCGCGCGTCGCGCAGCGTGCGCAGCTCGGCGTGCACCTCATGCATGAAGCGGTGGAAATGCAGCCGTCGGCCATAGCCCTGCGGCAGGCTGTCGCAGAACAGGTCCATGAGCCAGGTCTTGCCGCGGCCCACGCCACCCCACAGGTACAGGCCGCGCACACGCGGCTGCTGGCGCCGGCGCAGCAGCTTGCCAAGCCAGTGGCGCGCGGGGCCCGCGGTGCACAGCCGGGTGCGCAGCTCCTCCAGGCGCGCGAGCGCGGCGAGTTGCGCGGCGTCGGCAGCGAAGCCACGCGCCTGCCGCTGCTCCTCGTAGCAGCGCCGCAGCACCCCGGGCTCCGCGGCGCCTGCCTGCGGTACTTGCGCTGCCACCCTGCGCCTTAGTTCTTGAGCTCGGGCAGGTCGCGGAAGTGCTCGAGTGCCGCGGGGTTGGCGAGGGCATCCGCGTTCTTCACCGGCAGTCCGTGGATGACATTGCGCACCGCCAGCTCGGTGAGTTTGCCCGAGAGCGTGCGCGGTATGTCCGGCACGGCGATGATGCGTGCCGGCACGTGCCGTGGGCTGGCCTGGGCGCGGATGGTGTCGCGGATCTGCTTGCGGAGCGCCTCGTCCAGCTGCACCTGCGGCTGCAGGCGCACGAACAGCACGATGCGCACATCACCCTGCCAGTCCTGGCCGACGGCAAGTGCCTCGGCGATCTGCGGCAGCGCCTCCACGGCGGAGTAGATCTCCGCCGTGCCTATGCGCACGCCGCCGGGATTGAGGACCGCATCGGAGCGCCCGTAGATCACCACGCCGTCGTGCTCGGTGATGGCCGCGTAGTCGCCGTGGTGCCAGATGCCGGGAAAGCGCTCGAAGTAGGCGGCGCGGTATTTGGCGCCACTGGGATCGTTCCAGAAGCCGACCGGCATCGAGGGGAAGGGGGCGGTGCACACCAACTCACCGCGCTGCCCGCGCAAGGGCTGCCCGCGCTCGTCGAAGATCTCGACACTCATGCCAAGTCCGCGGCACTGCAGCTCGCCGCGATAGACCGGGCGCGTCGGGCAACCCAGCGCGAAGCAGGAGACGATGTCGGTCCCTCCCGAGATCGAGGCAAGCTGCAGATCGGCCTTGACCGACTGGTAGACGTAATCGAAGCCCTCCGGCAGCAGTGGCGAACCGGTCGACAGCAGCGCGCGCAGCGCGCCGAGGTCGGCCGCGCGGGCGGGATGGTAGTCGTGCTTCTGCAGCGCCGACAGGTATTTGGCGCTGGTGCCGAAGATGCTGATGCGCTCCTCGGCGGCCATCTGCCACAGAGCCGAGGGCCCGGGATAGAAAGGGTTGCCGTCGTAGAGCACCAGCGTGGCGCCGCAGGCAAGTGCGCTCATCAGCCAGTTCCACATCATCCAGCCGCAGGTGGTGAAGTAGAAGATGCGGTCGCTGCGCCGCAGATCGACGTGCAACACCTGCTCCTTCAGGTGCTGCGCCAGCGTGCCGCCCGCGCCGTGCACGATGCACTTGGGGACGCCGGTGGTGCCGGAGGAGTACAGGATGTACAGCGGGTGGTTGAAGGGCTGCGGCGCGCAGCGCAGCGGCCGGCCCGCGCTGCCGAAGGCACTCCACAGCACGGCCCGCGACGCGCTTGCGCCGAGCTTCGCAAGCTGCGGTGCGCTGCTCAGGTAGGGGATGACGACGACCTTGGCGAGCTCGCCGAGCTTATCGAGCACGGCAGCCATCGGCTCGAGCGAGTCGAGTCGCTTGCCCCCGTAGAGATAACCGTCGGCGGTAAACAGCACCTTAGGAGTGATCTGCCCGAAGCGGTCGAGTACGCCGTGCACGCCGAAATCCGGCGAGCAGGAGCTCCAGATGGCCCCGAGACTGGCCGCCGCCAGCATGGCGATGGCCGCCTCCGGCACGTTGGGCAGAAAGCCGACCACGCGGTCGCCGGCGACCACGCCGGCCGCGCCGAGCCCGGCAGCCACGCGCGCCACCTCGGCCCGCAGCTCGCGGTAGGACAGCGCGCGCCGCGCCCCGGCCTCGTTGCGGAACACCAGGGCCGGCTGGTCGTCGTCGAACTTCAGCAGGTTGGCGGCGAAGTTCAGCTGTGCCTGCGGGAAGAAGCGCGCCCCGGGCATCTGGCCAGGATTTTCCAGCACCGGGCCGCTGCCCCACTCGGCACGCAGGTCGGTGAAGCGGGCCACCTCGCTCCAGAACGCCTCCGGCTCAGCCAGGGACCAGGCGTACAGCTCGCCGTATTCACCGAACTCGACCCCGCGGCGCGCCTTGAGGCAGCGCATGAAGCGCGTGAGGTTGCTGTCGGCGACGCGGGCGGCGGACGGGCGCCAGAGTTCGCTCATCGGCAGTTACCGCTCGGCATGCTACAACGACTGATAGTTCGGCCCCGAGCCGCCCTCGGGCGTGGTCCAGGTGATGATGGCGTAGGGGTCCTTGATGTCACAGGCCTTGCAGTGCACGCAGTTGGCGGCATTGATCTGCAGACGCCGTCCACCCCGGCCATCGTCCACCATCTCGTATACCCCGGCCGGACAGAAGCGCTCGCAGGGATTGCCGTATTCCTTGCCGCAGCGCTGCGCACAGATACTGGTGTCGGCGACCTTGAGGTGCACCGGCTGACTCTCTTCGTGGGCGTTGCCGGCAAAGAACACGAAGGACGCCCGATCACGCGGTGGCAGAGTGCGCTCGACCCAGTGCCGCTCGGGCGAGTGGAACTCGTCGAGTTTTTGCAGGCGCTGCCAGTCAGCCGTGTTCTTCAGGGTCCACGGCGATTTGCCGCGTGTCAGCATCTCCCAGGCCGAGTTCAACAGGCCGAACCACATGCCGCGCTTGAATCCGGGCTTGAAGTTGCGGATGCGCCTGAGCTCCTGGCCGCCGGCGGAGCCGCGCCACTTGGCATCGAACCCGCTTGCCGTGCCGCCCTGCGCCAGGTGCTCGCCCGCCAGCGTGCCGCTGCGGATAGCCTGGTGCACGCCCTTGATCTTGGCGAAGTTGAGGGTACCGCCCGCATCGCCCACCAGCAGTGCGCCCGGCATCTCGAGCGTCGGGGTCGATTGCCAGCCGCCGGCGGCGATGCTGCGGGCGCCGGCGGAGAGGATCTCGCCGCCCTCGAGCAGCGCCTTGACCTGCGGATGATTCTTGTATTGCTGGAAGGCTTCGAACGGCGCGAGTCGCGGGTCCTTGTAGTCGAGCCCGACGATGTAGCCGACGTACACCCGGTCTTGGTCGAGGTGGTATAGAAAGCTACCCGCGTAGGTGTGCGGATCAGCCGGCCAGCCAAGCGCGTGCTCGATGCGCCCCGGCTGCACCCGCCCCGGCGGCAGCTGCCACAGCTCCTTGTAGCCGAGCGCGAAGGTCTGCGGGCAATGGCCATGGTCGAGCTGGTAGCGGGTGATGAGTGTCTTCGCCACCGAGCCACGGCAGCCTTCCGCAATCACCGTCACCGGCGCGTGGATCTCAACCCCGGGCGTGAAATTCGGTCCGGGCTTGCCCTCGCGGTCGAGCCCCATATCACCGATCTGCACCCCCTTGACCGCACCGGCCTCGTCAAAGAGCGCCGAAGCGGCTGCGAAGCCGGGGAAGATCTCCACCCCGAGGTTCTCCGCCTTCTGCGCCAGCCACGCAGTCAGCTGCCCGAGAGAAACGATGAAGTTTCCATGGTTGTTGAAGGGCGTGCTGTAGGTGAGGGAAGCGGGCAACCAGCGCACGAGGAAGTCCGGCACCGGCTTGTAGGAACCCTGCGGCGTCATGATGCGGAAGTCATCCGCAGTTGCAGCCACCTTCATGCCGGGATACGCGGTGCGCCACTCCGGCAGCAGCTGCTCGAGCGGACCGGGCTCGAGCACCGCCCCGGAGAGGGACTGGGCGCCGACCGCCGAGGCCTTCTCCAGCACGCATATGCTGGCTTGTGGCTTCAGCTGCTTGAGCCGGATCGCGCAGGCAAGACCGGCCGGCCCTGCGCCGACGATGACGACGTCATACTGCATGACGTCCCGCTCGATTCCCTCAGTCACACTGTCCCCCTGTTGGCCGCGTGCATCCCGCGGTGGCGCCTACTTGGGCTGCATGCGGATCGCCCCATCGAGGCGGATCGTCGCGCCGTTCAGCATGGTGAGCTCGCACACGTTGGCGACCAGCTGGGCGAACTCCTCCGGACGGCCGAGGCGCGCGGGGAAGGGCACCTGCGCGGCGAGCGAAGCCTGCGCGTCGGCTGGCAGGCTGTCCATCATGGGGGTGTGAAAGATGCCCGGGGCGATCGCGACGCAGCGGATGCCGAAACGTGCCAGCTCGCGCGCGATCGGCAACGTCATGCCGGCGACCCCTGCCTTGGTGGCCGAATAGGCCGCCTGCCCGATCTGCCCCTCGAAGGCGGCGACGGAGGAGGTATGAATCAGCAGGCCGCGCTCACCGTCCGGACCCGGGGCATTGTTCTGCATCAGGGCGGCCGCCGCCTTGTCGCACAGGAAGGTGCCGATGAGGTTGATGTGGATCACCTTGGTAAAGAATTCCCCGGCCATGGGGCCGTTCTTGCCGAGCACGCGGCCGGCCCCGACCACGCCGGCGCAGTTGACCAGCAGGTTGAGACCGCCCATGTGCCGGTGGGCGGCCTCGATGGCGGCATTGACCTCGGCCTCGGCGGTGACGTCACAGCGCACGAACAACGCGGCGGCACCGAGGGCGCTCGCGGCGGCGCGCCCGGGGCCTTCCTGCACGTCGAGGATCACCACCTTGCCGCCGGCCGCACTCACATGGCGTGCAACCGCGTGACCGAGCCCCGAGGCACCGCCGGTGATGACTGCACGTACGTCCTGAAGCTTCATGCGCGACTCCCGCGGCCTGGCCTGTTGCGAACGTTATCTAGAGCAGCTCAACCGCGACGGCCACGGCCTCGCCGCCGCCGATGCACAACGCGGCAATGCCGCGCCTGCCGCGCCGCTGCCTGAGCGCGTGCAGCAGCGTCGTGAGGATGCGTGCCCCGGTGGCCCCGACCGGATGTCCGAGCGCGCACGCGCCGCCGTTGACGTTGACGCGGGCGTGGTCGAGTTCCAAATCGTGCATGGCCGCCATGGTCACGGCGGCGAAGGCCTCGTTGATCTCGAACAGGTCGGTGTCGCGCGCCGTCCAGTTCAGTTGCTGCAGCACCTTGCGGATCGCCCCGACCGGCGCAGTGGTGAACCACTCGGGCTCCTGCGCGTGGCTGGCGAAGGCCAGCAGCCGCGCGAGTGGCTTCAGGCCGCGGCTGCGCGCGGCGGCCTCGCTCATCAGCACCAGCGCCGCCGCGCCGTCGGAGATCGAGGACGAGCTGGCCGCGGTGACGGTGCCGTCCTTGCTGAAGGCCGGCTTCAGCTGCGCAATCTTGCCGAGGTCGCAGGTGCCGGGCGTCTCATCGCGCGCCACGACGGTCTCGCCCTTGCGTCCCCGCACGCTGAGCGGCGTGATCTCGGCGTCGAACTCGCCGGCCTCCACGGCACGCAGGGCGCGGCGCACCGACTCGGCGGCGAAGGCGTCCTGCTGCGCACGGCTGAAGTTGTACTTGGCTGCGGTCGCATCGGCGAAGCACCCCATGAGCTTGTTGTCCCACGGGCTCTGCAGACCGTCATAGAACATGTGATCGAGCACCTCGCCGTGCCCCATGCGATAGCCGCTGCGTCCCTTGGGCAGCAGGTAGGGTGCGTTGGACATCGACTCGAGGCCACCGGCCGCCACTACCTGCGCGGAGCCGGCACGGATCTGCTCGGCCCCGAGCATCACCGCCTTCAGCGCCGAGCCGCACATCTTGTTCACGGTGGTCGCCGGCACCGCGGCCGGCACGCCGGCGCCGATCGCCGCCTGCCGCGCGGGTGCCTGGCCGAGCCCGGCGGGCAGCACGCAGCCCATGATGACCTCCTCGAGGTCTGCGCCGTTGATGCCGGCGGAGGAGATCGCGGCCCTGAGGGCCGCCGCCCCGAGCTGCACCGCGGTGAGCGGGGCGAGCGCGCCGAGGAACGCCCCGATGGGCGTGCGCTTGGCGGAAACGATGACGACTTCGTTGCTTGACATGTGCGTTTCCTTCCTTGATGAGGGTCAGCGCGTGAGCGCCGCGGCGGTGCGCCGCGCGCGACGGCGCGGCGCCTCCCGCGCGGCCGGCTCCGCCACGGCGCCGTTGCCGCGTGGCCGCAGCCCGGCTTCGAACACCGTCACGAACGCCGCGGCGATCTGCGCGCCGCTGAGTGATTGATCTTCACGGTACCAGTGCGCGATCCAGTTGAGTGCGCCGGCGAGCGCGAAGGCGGTCATCTTCGGGTCGCACGGCTGGATCGAGCCGTCCTGCACCCCCTCGCGGATCAGCCGCCGGATTCCCTGATCGATCTCGGACTTGAGCGCCTTGATGTGGCGGCTCATGGCGGGGGCGAGGTCCTGCTCCTCGGCGCGTACCATGCACCAGCCGAACTCCGAAGCCACCGCCTCGCCGTAGTGGCGCAGTACGGCGCTCAGGCGCTCGCGGCCGGGCGCCTGCGAACGCCGCACCTCGCGGAACGCGGCGCGGATGCGCTCCACGCCGGCGACGAAGCACTGGAACAGCAGCTGCTCCTTGCTGGTGACGTAGTAGTAGACCGTCGGCTTGGTGACCTCGAGGCGTGCCGCGATATCGTCCAGGGACGTGTTGTGATATCCCTTGCGGTTGAATTCGCGCGCCGCGGCACGGATCACGGCGTCCCGCTTGACCTCGCGGTCACGCTCGCGCTCGTGACTCGCCTTCCACGGCGAGGCGGTGACAGGGGTCTTGCCCGGGGTACCCGGGCCGGAGCGGCGATTGTTCATGGTGTGCGCGTATTATAGCGGCGCGGGGGGCGGCGGCGTGGCTTGCCGCGGCGCGCCAAGAGGGGCGCCGGGCCTGCGTTGACCGGCCTGCGGCAGCTCGATCATACTGGGGAGTAGATATCCTACCCGTCGGTAAACAATTACGTCCAGCCGCATCGGACTCAAGCTTGCCGCAGCGAGAGACGCACCATGAACGCCGGTGTTAAGGGGGGCGCGGCTGCGCCGCGCGTTGAGGCCGCGGCGACCGGCGCGCCGTTGCGCTTCGTATCGGCCGCATCGCTCTTCGACGGTCACGACGCCGCCATCAACATGATCCGGCGCCTGCTGCAGGCGCGCGGCGCCGAAGTGGTGCACTTGGGTCACAACCGCAGTGTTGCCGACATCGTGCGCGCGGCCATCGACGAGGATGCCGACGCGATAGCCGTGAGCTCCTACCAGGGCGGACACAACGAGTATTTCGCCTACATGGTCGACATGCTGCGCGAGCGCGGCTACGAGCACGTGCGCGTCATTGTCGGCGGCGGCGGCACCATCTCTCCGGACGAGATCGCGGCGCTGGAGCGCCACGGCGTGGAAAAGATCTACACGCCCGAGGACGGGCGGCGCATGGGCCTCGCCGGCATGATCGACGACGTGTTCCGCCGCGTCGCGGCCGCGCGCAAGCCACCCTACGAACTGCGACCGCTGAATGCGCGCGACCATGGCCTGATCGCCAGGACGATTTCGGTGCTGGAGGGGGCCGGGGCCGAGGGCCAGGCCGAGCAGATCCGCCGCGCGGTGGCACGCAGCCGCCATAAGGTGCCAGTGATCGGCATCACCGGCACCGGGGGCGCCGGCAAATCGAGCCTGACCGATGAGCTGCTGGCGCGCCTGGTGCGACACTTCCCCCAGCTGCAGGTCGCGGTGGTGGCCATGGATCCGACGCGGCGCCGCAGCGGCGGGGCGCTGCTCGGCGATCGCATCCGCATGAACAGCCTGGCCGCCGAGAACATCTACATGCGCTCGCTGGCGACGCGCCGCGCCCACCTGGCGACCGCGGCGGTCCTCAAGGACGTGATCGAGCTCTACCAGGCGGCCGCTTTCGATCTGATCCTCGTCGAGACCGCGGGCATCGGCCAGTCCGATACCGAGGTCGTCGACCTGGTGGACCTGTCGCTGTATGTCATGACGAGCGAGTACGGCGCCGCCAGCCAGCTGGAAAAGATCGACATGCTCGACTACGCCGACTGCATCGTGCTCAACAAGAGCGAGAAGCGCGGCGCGGCGGACAGTCTGCGCGACGTGCGCAAGCAGTGGCGTCGCAACCATCCCGAGCGCGCGCAGCTGCCCGATGCGGACCTGCCCGTGTTCCCGACCATCGCCAGCCGCTTCAACGACCCCGGAGTCAACCGGCTGTTTGCCGCCGTGTGCCAGGCGCTCGCCGCCAAGCACGTCGGCAACGCCTCCTGGGCGCTCACCGACCCGGGCGTCATCGCTGTGGATGCGCAGGCGCCGCTGGTGCCCGGCGCGCGCAGCCGCTACCTGGCCGAGATCGCCCAGGGCGGCCGGGAGGCGCGGGCCCGGATCGAAGCGCAGGTCGCGGCGGCACGCCGTGCCTATGGACTGTACGAAGCCTTGCGCGCACTGCAGGAACCGCAGCTGCCGCCGCCGCTCGAGCCCTTTCCGGCACCGCTGCTGCAGGAGGCGGGCGTGGATGCCTCGCGGCGCGAGCTGCGCGCGCACTACAACCGTGCGCTCGAGGCCGTCGGTGCCGAGGCAGTGGCGGAACTGAAGGCCTGGCCCGCGCGCGCGCGCGCTGCCACCGCGCCCACCTACAGCTACAAGGTGCGCGACCGGCAGGTGAGCGGAGAGAACTACACCGAGAGCCTGTCGCGCCTGCCGATCCCCAAACTCGCCGTGCCGCGCCTGGCCGACTGGGGCGAGCTGCTGCACTTCATCCTCAACGAGAACCTGCCCGGCTTCTTTCCCTATACGGGCGGGGTCTACCCGTACCGGCGCGAGGAGGAGGACCCGACGCGGATGTTTGCAGGGGAGGGTGGACCGGAACGTACCAACCGGCGCTTCCACTACGTGGCGCACGGGCACGGCGCGGCGCGCCTCTCGACCGCGTTCGATTCGACCACCCTCTACGGAGAGGATCCGGACACGCGTCCCGACGTCTACGGGCGCACCGGCAACTCCGGCGTGTCAATCGCCACGCTCGATGACATGAAGAAGCTCTACTCCGGCTTCGATCTGTGCCTGCCGACCACTTCGGTGTCCATGACCATCAACGGCCCGGCGCCGATGATCCTCGCGATGTTCATGAACACCGCGGTGGATCAGCAGGTCGAGCGCTACCTGAAGGCCGAGGGACGCTGGCCGGAAGCGCAAGGCAAGATCGCCGCGCTGCACGAGGCCAACCGAGTCCGCGGTGTGGCGCCGCCGGCCTACCACGGACCGCTGCCGCCGCACCATGACGGCTCCGGTCTGGCGCTACTGGGCATCACGGGTGATCAGCTGCTCGAGCGGGAGACCTACGAGCGCATCCGCACCGCGGCGCTGCGCGCCGTGCGCGGCACGGTGCAGGCGGACATCCTCAAGGAGGATCAGGCGCAGAACACCTGCATCTTCTCGACTGAATTCGCGCTGCGCATGATGGGTGACGTGCAGCAGTACTTCAGCGACCAGCGGGTGCGCAACTTCTACTCGGTCTCCATCTCCGGCTATCACATCGCCGAGGCGGGAGCCAACCCGATCTCCCAGCTCGCCTTCACGCTCGCCAACGGCTTCACCATCGTCGAGTACTACATGGCGCGCGGCATGCAGGTCGACGAGTTCGCCCCCAATCTCTCGTTCTTCTTCTCCAACGGCATGGATCCCGAGTACGTCGTCATCGGGCGCGTGGCGCGCCGCATCTGGGCGCGCGCCATGCGCGATCGCTATCGCGCCGGACCGCGCAGCCAGATGCTCAAGTATCACGTGCAGACTTCGGGACGCAGCCTGCACGCGCGTGAAATCGCCTTCAACGACATCCGCACCACACTGCAGGCGCTGTATGCGCTGTTCGACAACTGCAACAGCCTGCACACCAACGCCTATGACGAGGCGCTGACCACGCCCACCGAGGAGAGCGTGCGGCGTGCGGTGGCGATTCAGCTGGTCATTAACCGCGAGCTCGGGCTCAACAAGGTGCAGAACCCCTGGCAGGGATCCTTCGCCATCGACTACCTCACCGACATGGTGGAGGAGGCCGTGTACAAGGAGTTCGAGGCACTGTCGGAGCGCGGCGGGGTGCTTGGGGCGATGGAGACCATGTACCAGCGCGGCAAGATCCAGGAAGAGTCGCTCTACTACGAGACCAAGAAACACGACGGCTCGCTGCCGATCGTCGGTGTCAACACGTTTCTCTCCGGCGCTGATGCGACCGAGGAGCACAAGGGGGCGGAGCTGATCCGCTCCACCGAGGAAGAGAAGCAGGCGCAGGTCGCCGGCGTGCGCGCCTTTCAGGCCCGCAACGCGCCGCGCGCGCCGGCGGCACTGGCCCGGTTGCAGCAGCTGGCGGCCGGCGGCGGCAACGTGTTCGAGGAACTCATGGAGACGGTCAAGACCTGCTCGCTGGGGCAGATCTCGCAGGCGCTGTATCAGGTAGGCGGTCAGTACCGCCGGAACATGTAAGGTCGGGTTCGCCGAGCGCGGTCAGTACCGCCTGACGGGCCGCATCGCGCAGCCGGGGCACGGCGTGCTGATCGGCGGCCTCACCCGGCGCGAGCGCCGCCAGCAGCTGCAGCTCGATGCGGCCCGGGCAGGGCAGCCCGCGCGGTGGCAGCACCCGACGCGTGCCGCGCAGCGCCGCCGGCACCAACGGGCATCCCGCGCGCACCGCGGTCACGAAGGCGCCGAGGTGAAACTTCAGCAACCCCGGGCGATCCGGGAAGGTACCCTCGGGGAAGAACACCACCGAGTTACCCTCGGTGGCGGTGCGCAGCACGCGCCGCGCATCGGCGGCGCTGCGCTGGCGGTCGAAGCGCTCGACGAAGTGTGAGCCCAGACGCCTCAGGAGCGGTCCTACCAGCGGCACCTCGGCCATCTCGCGCTTGATGACGAAGCCAAACCGCGGGGGCAGCGCCGCGGTCAGCACGATACCGTCGATGTAACTGGCATGGTTGCACACCACGACGCATTGCCCGCGGGGCAGCGGCTGCGCCGCGTGCACGCGCACGGGCATGCCGGCAGTCAGGAGGAAGGCGCGCGCCAGCTGCCGCGCCGCGGCGCGCCGCTGGGGAAGCCGGGGCAGCAGCACCAGCAGCACCAGCGCCCCCAGCCCGAGCAGCAGAAACGCTAGCATCACCCACGGCGTGTATAGCAGCCGCAGGGCTGGCCCGAGCAGGGAGCGGCTCATGGAGCGCAGCGTCACAGAAGCCCGTAAGTCATGGCGTATCGATCACCGTGGATGTGAACTGGTTCTCTTTATGTTAATGCGGGCTTACTGATGTGAAGGTCATCACGTCGATGCGGGGGGGCCGCTCACCATACTGTGGTCACCACATTACCGGGAAGTCCTGGTCCGTACAGCGCAGTCGCTGCATGGCGCTCACCTTGACCTCCCAGCGAGACCAGGCTTGTCCAATACCGCGATCGCCATGACTTCTACCGCCGATTCGGCCGATCCTGCGGTGTCGCGCTTCCTCGACGCCGTGTGGATGGAGCGCGGCCTGTCGCCCAACACCCTGGCGGCCTATCGCGCTGATCTCACCGCGCTCGCCCGCTGGCTGGCTGAACGCAACGTGCAGATCATGCGCACCTCGCGTGCCGACCTGCAGGACTTCATCGCCTGGCGCGTGCGCGCCGGCGCCCGGCCGCGCTCGACCGCACGGCAGCTGTCCAGCTTCCGCCGCTTCTTCCGCTACCTGATGCGCGAGGGTGCCATCCGCGAGGATCCGACGGCGCAGATTGCGATGCCGAAGATCGGCCGCTCCCTGCCGCGCTCGCTCACCGAGGAGGAGGTCGAGTCGCTGCTGTCGGCCCCGTTGATCACCGACCCGCTCGGCAATCGTGACCGCACCATGCTCGAGGTGCTCTACGCCACGGGACTGCGCGTCTCCGAGCTGGTGAACCTGCGCCAGAGTCAGATCAACCTGAATCAGGGCGTGATCCGCATCCTCGGCAAGGGCGATCGCGAGCGGCTCATCCCGCTCGGGGAGGAGGCCATGCGTGCCCTCAAGGAGTTCGCCCGCGGCCCGCGCGGTGAGATCCTGCTGGAGCGGCAGACCGACTACCTGTTCCCGACGCGCCGCGGCGATCGCATGACGCGCCAGGCGTTCTGGCACATCATCAAGCGCTATGCCCGCAAGGCCGGGATCGCCAAAGAGCTCTCGCCGCACACCCTGCGGCACGCCTTCGCCACGCACCTGCTCAACCACGGCGCCGACCTGCGCGTGGTGCAGATGCTGCTCGGGCACAGCGACCTGTCGACCACGCAGATCTACACCCACGTAGCGCGCGAGCGCCTCAAGGACCTGCACTCGCAGCATCACCCGCGCGGCTGAGCGGCCACTCCGGGAACGCTCTGCCGCCGTGCGGCGCTCGCTCTGTTAGACTGCACCCCGCCCGGCGCGACAGCTGGAACGGCCCGGGCGACTGAAGACTCGGGCAGCGCGCAAGTGACGGAAATCCCATGACACGCACAGGCTTAATCGGTTTGCTCGTCCTCGCGGGCATGCTCGCCCAGGCGGACGCGGCCGCCCCCGCCACCGACCCCAGTGACCCGCGCGCCGAGGTTGCCAGCCATCTGCCCGGCGCCAAGCCCGATGACCTGCGTGCCTCGCCCATCAAGGGCATGTACGAGTACACGCGCGGCACCGACATCGCCTACGTGACCGCGGACGGCAAGTACGCGATCAACGGCGACCTGTACGACATCGCCGCCGACAACAACCTCACCGAAAACCACCGCCGCGAGCTGCGCCTGCAGATGATCGCCGGCTTCCCGGAAAACCAGATGCTGGTGTTCGGGCCCAAGGACCCCAAGTACACGGTCACGGTGTTCACCGACGTCGACTGCGGCTTCTGCCGCAAGCTGCACAGCCAGATCGCCGACTACAACCGCCTCGGCATCCGTGTGCGCTACCTGCTGTATCCGCGCACCGGGCCGAACACCACCTCCTGGACCAAGGCGGAGCAGGTGTGGTGCTCCTCCGACCGCAACGATGCGCTCACGCGCGCCAAGCTCGGACAGGAGCTGAAGACCAAGCCCTGCAGCGATAACCCCGTCGCGCGCTCTTATGCCCTGGGGCAGCAGTTCGCGCTCCAGGGTACGCCGGCCATCGTTCTGGCCGACGGGGAGATGCTGCCCGGTTACGTGCCGCCGGACGTGCTGGCGAAGGACCTGCAGGACGCAGCCAAGGGCGCTACCGCCCAGCGCTGAGCTGTCCGGGCTCAGCGCTCGAGCAGCTTCAGCTTATCCGGCTTGCCTTCCCAATCCTTGGCATCCGCCGGGGCGTCCTTCTTCTCGGTGATCACCGGCCACTGCTTGGCCAGCTCCGCGTTCAGCTGCTTGAACTGCTCCTGACCGGCCGGCAGCTCCTCCTCGGAGAAGATCGCCTCTACCGGGCACTCCGGTTCGCACAGGGTGCAGTCGATGCACTCCTCCGGGTCGATGGCCAGGAAGTTGGGCCCCTCGTGAAAGCAGTCGACCGGGCACACCTCGACACAGTCCATGTACTTGCACTTGATGCAGTTTTCGGTGACGACAAAAGTCATTCGGGTTCCTCAAGCGGCGCACCCGCTGCCGCCGGCCGCGCAATTGCGGGCGGAAACGGGGGCGGCATTGTGCCACGGCGTACCGCGGCGGTGAATTTTCAGGCCCGCGGCGGTGGGGCGCGGCGGTCCAGGGTGGTGAAGTAATGCCCCTGGCGCCCCGCCGCCTGGTCCTCGAAGTAGCGGCGCAGGGTGAACTCGGTGCTGCGAAAGGCCAGCTCCTCCCAGGGGATGTCCGGCGGGGCGACCAGCGCCACTTCCAGGCTCTCGGGTCCGGGCGCGAAGCGCGCCTGCGGCAGCGCGGCGCGGAAGAAGACGTGCACCTGCTCGGCGTGCAGCACGTGCACGACGCTCAGGAGCGAGCCGATCACGACCTCCGCCAGCGCCTCCTCGTACGACTCGCGTGCCGCGGCTTCCTGCAGCGTCTCACGGTTCTCCATGAAGCCGGCCGGCACGGTCCAGAAGCCGCGCCGTGGCTCGATGGCGCGCCGGCACAGCAGGATGCTGCCCTCGAAGTCCGGGACGCAGCCGACCACCAGGCGCGGATTCTGATAGTGGATCGTGCCGCAGGCATCACAGACGTAACGTGGCAGATGATCGCCGGCCGGCACACGCAACTGCACTGGAGCTGCGCATTCGCTGCAGAACTTCATGATGTGCCGTCGAGGATACGGGCGGTACGGCGGCTTGTCGACGCCGCCGCTCCCGCAGTGTCGCGCTAATTGAGCAGTCCGAACACCGCGACCCCGTTCGCCTGCTGGATGAACACCTTGCCGTCCGCGATGGTGGGGGCCGAGAAGGTCACCGGCGTGCCGAGCTGGTCGCGCGCCCCCCCGGCCTGGTTGCTGTTGTAGAGGAGCTTGGCGAGGTTCGAGGCGTCGTAGGCATACAGCACCGCGGGCGTGGTGCGCATCAGTGCCCACACGATGCCGTTGCTGCTGCCGTTGGCAGACACCGCCGGTGAGCATCCCGGGTACGGAAAGGCCGCGGCACTCATGGAACTCGGGGTGCTGCCGAGGCGTGCCTGCGAGAAGCGGAACGCCTCCAGCAGTCCGCCACGCGGGCAGTAGTAGACACTGCCGTTGAAGTAGGCCGGCGTTCCCCAAACACCGCCGTTGCCGTTCGGGTTGGTGTACTGATTGCCGAGCGCGCCGGTGAGCTGCTGCCAGATGTTGTTGCTGCCGGAGGTGAAGTGGCCCATCGAGTCACGGTCCACCAGGTAGATGTTGCCGTCCTTGCCCGCCCCCACCGCCAGGTGCCGCACGCTGCCCGCTGAGTCGCTCATGTCCGGCAGCAGCAGGATGCCGCCGGAACCCAGGTCGAGATCGTTCCCCTGCAGGTAGGCGTTGATATAGGGCGAGAAGTAGTCGACGACCGTGAGTCCGCCGCTGGTCGAGATCTTCAGGAAGGAGTCGCCGAAGTCGCCCATGTTGGGGAAGCCGTTGCCGTCGAGTGTCTCCTCGAACGCGCCGTTGGCGGTGATCACGTAGATGTTGCCGCTGCCGTCGGCGGCGATGCCGCCCCCGGACATCCAGATCGAGGGTCCGACGCCGCCACTGTTGGGCGCGACGTTGAGCACGGCGGTCTGCTGCTGCAGGTTGCTGGCGTTATAGCCCATCAGCCAGCCGGTATAGAACTTGTTGTCGCAGTGCGAGGTCCACGCGGTGTAGAGCGTGCCATTCAGCAGCAGCAGTCCGGTCTTCTCCACGTACTGCTGCGGGTCGAAGCTGATCGCTCCGGAGGCGGTGTTGTAAGTAGCCTTGATCTCGCTGGGGCCGCCGAGGCGCTCGGCGCCGCTGGCAAGGTCGAGCGCATGCAGGCGATGGTGGTAGGTGGTGTCATCGCTGGAGACCGTGAGGGCGATGACGTAGATCACGCCGGCGGCGCGGTCGATCACCGGCGTGCCGGTGATACCGATGGTCGGTGTGATCTCATCACAATTGACCGGTCCGCTGGCCTTCTCATTGGCCGGGACGAGCGAGACCTTCCACAGCTGCGCGCCCGTATCGGCGTCGAAGGCATACAGCGAGTCGTTCTCGGTGCCGGCGTACACAACATTGTGGGTGGCGCCGCCGAGGCTCAGCCCCGAGAGATACAGCACCTGGCCGTCCACCTTGCCGTCGGTGGCGAGCGTGCGCAGCTTGCCGAAACTGGCGCTGTTGACATTGGCGAGCGTCAGCAGCTTCTCGGTGAGGTTCTGCCCGGTGCGCGCAAGGTCATTCTTGTACGTGACCACATCCGTGCCCGCACTCGCCGCGGTCACGGTGAGTTTGGCGTTGTTGCTGCTGGCACTGCCGAGGGAATTGCTGACCACGACGGAAAACAAGGCGCCGTTGTCGGCGCTGGTCCCTGCGGGCGTGGTGTAGGTGGCGGCGGTGGCGCCGGCGATGGCCGTGCCGTTCTTGCGCCATTGATAGGTGAGCGGCGCGCTGCCGGTGGCCACGACGCTGAATGTGGCGCTCTGGCCTGAGCGGATGCTCTGATCGGCCGGTTGCGTGGTGATGCTCGGCGGGGCCGGCGCGGCGCTGACGGTGAGCTTCGCGGCCTGGCTGGTGGCGGTGCCGGCGCTGTTGCTCACCCCCACGGCGAAGGTGGCGCCGTCATCAGTCGCCGCGACCGGCGGCGTCACGTAGGTCGCCGCGGTGGCGCCGGCGATCGGCGTGCCGTTCTTGGTCCACTGGTAGCTCAGGGGTGCCGTGCCGGAGGCGGCCACCGAGAAGCTCGCCGTCGCACCGACGACGACCGACTGCGCGGCCGGCTGCGTGGTGATGCTCGGCGCACTCGGCTCAGTGTTGGCGGTAGTCGGACTGTCATGACCGCACGCGCTCAGCCACAGGACACAAAGGAGCAGGCAGGTGCCACGGCCGCCGGGGCGCTCTCGCATCATGGACAATCCCTTGTCTGGTTCTTGCGTTGCTGGCCTGAACGTCGCACGCGCGGCGCGCGTACCGCAAGTCGTCGGCCAGCAGCGACACGGCGGGCGGCGCCAGGCGCAGCAGCATTGGCGTGCAGCGCCGGCCGGCTAATGCGCACCTCCATGTTGCTCAATGCCAAGCTTCCGTTTCGTTCCCTGAAAACCAACACTCCGATGTTGGGTTCGCTCGGAGTGTAGCAACGGTGCCGGCGCGCCGTCATCGGCGGGCACTACTCCTCTTGCGGTGCGTGTCAGGTGACTGACACGTGCCTCGGCGGTGCAGATCTCGTCGCAGGGCGCGTGATGCGCCAGCAGCTCCGATCCGGCAGCGCATCGCGCCTGCCGCGCGACATGGCCGCCGTTGCACGGGTGGCAGGCGTGGTGCCCGAGGTCGGATTCGAACCGACACGCTTTTAAGGGCGGCGGATTTTCGTGCCACTTCGGCTTTCGCCGCCCCGTGATGCCGCGCACCCGGGTTCGTGGTCTGGAGCACGCCTTCACCTTGGCCTTGCCGGCTTTAGGTGCCCGCCGTCTGCTCTCTACACCTTCCCCGCACCGGCGGGGCTTGGCTCGGCATCAGCTCGAAGCGCAAGCGCTCCAGGGCCTTCACCGAGTTTGACGGGTGTCACCGCGGGGATTTCTCCCCGCGGGCTCAATTTTTTGGTCTGAGTCCGCTGCGTCTACCAGTTCCGCCACTCGGGCAGTGAGTTGGGTCCGGCCAGGCCGAGGTAGCAGTATAACCGCGGGCAGCCGGTCACCGCCCGCCGCTGCGACCTTTTCGCCGCTTGGCGCATCTAAGGGTGGATGGCCGGACTTGCCGACATCCACGTGTCTTCCGAGGTGGTCGCTCGTGCGCGCGCGGGTGAGGCGGGGGCGTGCGAAGCGCTCTACCGCGCCGTGGCGCCCGCAACGCTCACCCTGATCCGCCGGCTGGTAGGTCAGCGGACCCTCGCCGAGGACTTGTTCCAGGACACCATGATGATCATGTTCGAGCGGCTGCCGCAGTTTCGTGCCGAGGCGCCGCTGGGTGCCTGGCTGCGGCAGATCGCCCTGTCGCGCTGCCTCATGTACCTGCGCTCGCCGTGGCGCCGCGCGCGGCTGTGCCTCGAGCCGATCGATACCGCGGTGACTGCGGAGGTAGCGGCGCTCGTGACGCCCAGCTATCGCAGCGAACTGATCGATCTGGAACGTGCGCTCGCGAGTCTGGCGCCGACGGCGCGCGCGGTCGTGTGGCTCTACGAGGTCGAAGGCTATTCGCACCAGGAGATCGCCCAGGCCTTCGGCCGCTCGATCAGCTTCTCCAAATCACAGCTGGCGCGCGCCCACGCGCGGTTACGTCACTGTCTGCAACCTGAGGAGCATCCGCCACCGTGCACCCTGATCTAGAACCCTCCGCCGGCACACTGGCCACGTGGCTGCGCGAGTTGCCTGACGCCGCCAGCGCGCCGTACGACTACGCGGAGTTCCAGCGGCGCGCCCTGCGGCGTACCCGCCGCCGCCCCGAGCTCGCCGGGGAGCGGCGCCTGGCGGGCGCCTGCGTACTGCTCGTAGCGGGGCTGGCCGTGCTCGCGCGCCTGGGCCCGTTCCCGGGCGCCACTGAGAAAGCCGTGACGCCCGCGGCAGCGGTCTATCCGGCGGCCGGCCCCGGCGATGAGGCCCTCTCGCCGGGGAGCGGCGTCGGCGAGACCCCCGCGCGCGAGGCGGCCCTGGTAAGGGTCGGCACGCGCGCCGCGCTCATGGGGCTCGAAGACCACATCGCGCAGCTGGATGACCTTCTGAGCGTCGCGCGCGGTGAGCGCGACGCGCAGCGCCTGGCCGCCCTGCAGCAGGAGCGCGCGCGCCTGCTCCATTCGCTGCAGCAGGTGCGCTACGCCGAGAGCCTTGCCGATGCCACGCCCCCGGAGTTCCCATGAACAAGTGTCTGTTTCTCGCCGCGGCCGCCTGTGTCACGTTCAGCGCCAGTGCTTGCCTGCATGCGGCCGATGCGCCGCTGGCGCCGGCCCCGCCGGCACCTCCGCACGTGATGCGAGATGACCTCGACGCCCAGCTGCAGGCCGCGCAGCGCGAGCTCGAGCGTGCTGCCCACGATGTGGCGCGGCTGTCCACGCAGATCAGCAGCTCCGTGCTGGCACAGGTGATGCCCTTTGGCGAGGCACGCGTCATCATCGGCGTGCAGCTCGAGCCGATCGCCGGCCAGTCCGGTGCGCGGGTGCGCGAGATCAGTCCGGGCGGCCCGGCCGCCGAGGCCGGGGTGCGCGTCGGGGATGTCATCGTGGCGCTCAACGGCACGGAGCTGCGTGGCGCTGCGCCCGCGGAGCAGGTGAGCTCGATCCTGCAGACGCTGCAGCCGGATACGCGCGTGCCGTTGCGGGTGCTGCGGGCCGGCAAGCCGCTGGAGCTGACCGTGACTCCGCGCAGTGCGCCCGGCTTTTTTGCCGGCCACGAACTGCCAAACCTCGACTTTGATCTGGCGCAGCTGCCGAGCCTCATGGTGCACCGCCCGTTCATGGACATGGAGCTCGCGAGCCTGACGCCGCGCCTGGGCAGCTACTTCGGCGCCGACCACGGCGTGCTGGTGGTGCGTGCCCCGAGCGACGGGGCGTTGCAGCTGCAGGACGGCGACGTGATTCTGGCGATCGATGGGCGCGAGCCGACCAGCGGTGCCCACGCGACCCGCATCCTCAGCTCCTACCAGCGCGGTGAGAAGGTCAGTCTGCGCATCCTGCGCGACCGCAAGACGCTGGAACTGCAGAGCACGCTGCCCGAGCGCGCGGCCCGCGAGCCACACTCGCATCATGAAGGTGCCCCCGGCCGGGCGGAGCGCGTACTGCTGCCCGCCGGCGCGGCTGGCGTGCGGGGCGCGTGTAACATGCAGCTGTGCACCGCCAGGACTTCGCCTATGAACTACCCGCCGAGCTGATCGCGCAGACGCCGCCCGCCGAGCGCACTGCGGCGCGGCTGCTGCTGCTCGACCCGCGCAGCGGCGCGTGCGTCGACCGGTGCATGCGCGAGCTGCCCGAGCTGCTGCAGCCCAACGACCTGCTGGTCTTCAACGATACGCGCGTGCTGCCGGCGCGCCTCTTCGGGCACAAGGCCAGCGGCGGACGCGTCGAGATCCTGCTGGAACGCGCGCTGGAGGGCGACGAGGCTCTGGTGCAGCTCTCGGCCAGCAAGGCCGTGCGCGCCGGCAGCAGCATTGCTACCGCCGGGGGCGCGCTGCAGGTCCTGGAGCAGGACGCGGGCCTGTGGCGCGTGCGCCTGCCCCAGGCCGCGCACGAGTTCTTCGAGCGTTTCGGCGAGGTCCCCCTGCCGCCTTACATCCGCCGCGCACCGGCAGCGGCCGACCGCGAGCGCTACCAGAGCATCTTCGCGCGCGCGCCCGGTGCGGTCGCTGCGCCCACGGCGAGCCTGCATTTCGATGCGGTGCTGCTGGCGCAGCTGGCGGCGCGCGGCGTGCAGCACACCTGCATCACACTGCACGTCGGCGCCGGCACCTTCCAGCCGGTGCGCAGTGAGAGCCTGAGCGAGCATCGCATGCACGCCGAGCGCGTCTGCGTCGATGCCGCAGCCTGTGCGGCGGTTGCAGGCGCGCGCGCCGCAGGAGCGCGCGTGGTGGCGGTCGGCACCACCGTGGTACGGGCTCTGGAGGCGGCCGCCCAGGCCAACGGCGGGGCGCTCGCCCCCTGGTCCGGTGAGACGCGGCTCTTCATTACGCCAGGGTTCCCTTTCCGGGTGAGCGATCTGCTGCTGACCAACTTTCACCTGCCCGAATCCACGCTGCTCATGCTCGTGTGCGCCTTCGCCGGCCAGCAGCAGGTGCTGGCGGCCTACGCGCATGCGGTGCGGGCGCGCTACCGCTTCTTCAGCTACGGGGATGCCATGCTGCTCACGCGGAGGGCGGCTTGATCCCCACCTTCAGGGTCGAGGCCCGGGCGGGCGCGGCGCGCGTCGGGCTGCTGCGCACGGCGCACGGCGAGGTCACGACGCCTGCCTTCATGCCGGTCGGCACGTACGGCACGGTGAAGGCCATGACGGCGGAGGAGCTGGAGCAGCTCGGCACCCAGATCGTGCTCGGCAACACCTTCCACCTGCTGCTGCGGCCCGGTGCGCAGGTGATCGCCGCGCACGGCGGGCTGCACGGCTTCATGCACTGGCGCGGACCGATCCTCACCGACTCGGGGGGCTTTCAGGTGTTCAGCCTGAAGAGCTTGCGGCGCATTTCCGAGGAGGGGGTGTCGTTTCGCTCCCCGGTCGATGGCAGTGAGGTGCGGCTCACGCCCGAGGATTCCATGGCCATGCAGCTGGCGCTGCGCTCGGACATCGCCATGGCGCTCGATGACTGCACCGAGCATCCGGCCAGCGAGGCCCAGGCGCGTGTTTCGATGGAGCGCTCGATGCGCTGGGCACGGCGCAGCCACACGCGCTACTACCAGGACGGTGCCTCGCCAGGTGGCCTGTTCGGCATCGTGCAGGGCGGCATGTACCCACAGCTGCGCCTGGCCTGCCTCGAGGCACTTTCGCGGCTTGACTGGCCCGGGCTGGCCATCGGCGGTCTTGCGGTCGGGGAGAGCGAGGAGGAGCGCCTGCAGATCCTCGAGAGTCTGATGCCGCACATGCCCGCGGAGCGGCCGCGCTACCTGATGGGGGTCGGGCGTCCGGAGGACATCGTCGCCGCCGTGCTGCGCGGCGTCGACCTGTTCGACTGCGTCATGCCTACGCGGCATGCGCGCAACGGCCACCTGTTCACGGCCCGCGGGGTCATCAACATCCGCAACGCCAGCCACCAGGCGGATCTTGGCCCGGTGGACCCGGACTGCGCCTGCTACACCTGCCGCAACTACAGCCGCGCCTACCTGCGCCACCTGGATCGCTGCCACGAGATCCTCGGGGCCCGCCTGAACACGATCCACAACCTGCACTTCTATCTGCAGCTGCTCGCCTCGCTGCGCGCAGCCATCCGCGCGGACACCCTGGGCCAGTGGGCGGCGCGATTCCTGGCGGCCCGGCGCGCCGGCGACCCTGTGGCATAATGCCGCCCTTTTCGCCGCCCGGACCGTACCAATGAATGGTTTGATTTCCGACGCTTGGGCGCAGTCCGCGCCCGCAGCCTCCGGCCAGCTCACGCCACTGCTGATGGTGGGCGTGTTCTTCGTCATCTTCTACTTCCTGCTGTTCCGGCCCCAGCAGAAGCGTGCCAAGGAGCACCAGAACCTGCTCGCCAAACTCGCCGTCGGCGACGAGGTCGTCACCAGCGGCGGCCTGCTCGGCAAGGTCACCGAGGTGGGCGATACCTTCGTCACCCTCGAGATCGCCGAGGGGGTGCGCATCAAGGTGCAGAAGGTGCAGGTCACGCAGTTGATGCCCAAGGGCACGCTCAAGAGCGCCTGACATGCTGGAGTACCCGCGCTGGAAGTACGTCCTGGTCGCGGCGGTGCTGCTGCTGGCGATGCTGTTCGCGTTGCCGAACTTCTTCGGCGAGGACCCGGCGCTGCAAGTGGCGCGCAAGGACCACAACGCCCTCACCCCCGAGAGCTCCAAGGAGCTGCAGGCCTTCCTCAAGGAGCGCAACCTGCGCACCGGCAGCACCTACCTCGACAACGGCCGCCTGATGGTGCGGTTCGCCAACGTGCCCGACCAGCTGGCCGCGCGCGATGCGGTGAATGAGAAGTACACCGGCACCTACATCACCGCGCTCTCGTTCGCGCCGCGCACGCCCGACTTCCTGCGCGCGCTCGGCCTGCGCCCGATGCCGCTCGGCCTGGACCTGCGCGGCGGCCTCTACCTGCTTTACCAGGTGGACGTCAACGCCGCGGTCGCGCAGGCCCTCGAGGGCTATGCCCAGGACGCGCGCCGCGCGCTCGCCGCGGCCAACATCCCGGTCACCGACGTCACCACCGTGGCGCTGGACAGCCCGCGCCCGAACGCCGTGCGCATCGTGCTGCCGCCGGATGCGGACGCGAGCGCGGCGCGCGACGCACTCAACCAGCCGCTCGCCGGGCTGAGCCTGACTACCACCAGCCTCGCCGGCGGCGCGGCCATCACGGGCGTCATGACGGTGGCGCAGATCCGCGAGCGCCAGGACTACGCCATCCAGCAGAACATCACCACGTTGCGCAACCGCGTCAACGAACTCGGCGTGTCCGAGCCCATCGTGCAGCGGCAAGGGATCGACCGCATCAACGTGCAGCTGCCGGGGGTGCAGAACAGCGCCGAGGTCAAGGACATCCTGGGGCGCGTGGCGACGCTCGAGTTCCGCCTGGAGGACATGCAGAACAATGCCATGGAGGCAGCCGCTTCCGGGCGGGCGCCGCTCGGCTCGAAGCTGTATACGCACACCCGCGTCGGCCGCCCGCTGCTGCTGAAGCGCGAGGTGATCGCGACCGGTGACCAGCTGACCAATGCCACCAGTGGCCAGTCGCAGGAGGGACCCGCGGTCAACATCAAGCTCGACGCGCGCGCGGGCGAGAACATGCTCAAGACGACGCGCGCCAACCTCAACAAGCGCATGGCGGTGGTGCTGATCGAGAAGCGGCGCGAGACCAAGGAGGTCAACGGCGAGAAGGTGTCCAAGGAGGTGACCGACGAGGAGGTCATCAACGATGCCACCATCCGCGGTGTCTTCAGCAACCAGTTCCAGATCACCGGGCTTGGCGCTGGCGAGGCACGCGAGCTGGCGCTGCTGCTGCGTTCCGGCTCGCTCGCGACCGGCATCTATCCCATCGAGGAGCGCGCCGTGGGCCCGAGCCTGGGGCGCGAGAACATCGAGAAAGGGGTGACCGCGCTGCTTGTCGGCATGGCGGGCGTGTTCCTCTTCATGTTCATCTACTACCACACCTTCGGGCTGGTCGCCGACCTGGTGCTGCTCGCCAACGTGGTGCTGCTCACGGCACTGCTGTCGATGATGCGCGCCTCGCTGTCGCTGCCGGGCATCGCCGGCATCATCCTCACGGTGGGCGTGGCGGTGGATGCCAACGTGCTGATCTACGAGCGCATCCGCGAGGAGATCCGCAAGGGGGTGACGCCGCAGGCCGCCATCCGCGCCGGCTTCGACAAGGCACTCTCGGCCATCACCGACTCGAACGTGACCACGCTGATCGCCGGCGTGGTGCTGTGGGTGCTCGGTACCGGGCCGATCAAGGGCTTTGCCATCGTGCTGTCACTCGGCATCCTGACTTCCATGTTCACCTCGCTCATGGGCAGCCGCGCGCTGCTCACGCTCATGTACGGCGGCCGGCGCAAGATCGCCCGACTCTCGATCGGCTAGCCTCAAGGAGCCAACGTGGAATTCTTCAGCCATCAGACGCGTTTCCCTTTCATGGCCACCCGCAGGGTGTGGTACACGCTGTCGGCCGTGCTGATTGCGCTGTCGCTCAGCTCTTACTTCACGCGTGGCCTGAACCTGGCGATCGACTTCACCGGTGGCGTTAGTGCCGAGGTCAACTTCAGCCGCGCCGCCGACGTCGAGCAGGTGCGCAACGCCCTCACTGCCGCCGGCTTTCACGAGCCGGAAGTGCAGAACTTCGGCTCCTCGCGCGACATCGCGATCCGCTTGCCGCCGGATGCGAAGCTGGCGCCCACGGAAGTGCGCGCGCGCCTGGAGGGCGCCTTGAAGCAGCTCGACCCCAGCGTGCAGGTGGCGCAGCTGGACGTGGTCGGGCCGCAGGTCGGCAACGAGCTGAAGATGAGCGCCCTGTGGGCGCTGCTGTGCACGCTGGCGGGGATCTTCATCTACATCGCCATGCGCTTCCATACCTGGCGGCTGTCGTTCGGCGCAATCCTCGCGGTGCTGCACGACCCGATCCTGGTGCTGGGGTTCTTTTCCATCACGCAGATGTCTTTTGACCTGGCCGTGGTGGCGGCGATCCTCGCGGTCATCGGCTACTCGCTCAACGACACCGTGGTGGTGTTCGACCGGATCCGCGAGCGCTTCGAGACTAACCGCCGCTCGCCGCCCGCCACCGTCCTCGACGAATCGATCAATCAGACCCTGTCGCGCACCATCATGACCAAGGTGGTGACCTCGATCGTGGTGGTGGCGTTGCTGTTCCTCGGCGGACCCGTGCTCAAGGGCTTCTCAGCGGCGCTGCTGATCGGCATCATCGCCGGCACCTATTCCTCGATCTACATCTCCAGCGCCATCGCGCTCGACTGCGGCCTCACGGCCGAGCACGTGTTCCCGAGCGTCAAGAAGGCGGCCCTCGACCATCTGCCGTGAGCCCGGAGCTGCCCGCTGCTCACTGACCCACATGCCTGGCTGGCGTTTATCACGCTGTCGCTGCTGGAGATCGTCCTCGGCATCGACAACCTGATCTTCATCGCCATCCTGGTGGAGCGCCTGCCGGCGCACCTCAAGAACCGTGCGCGCATCAGCGGGCTCCTGGTGGCGATGGTGACGCGCATCCTGCTGCTGTTCACCCTGGTCTGGATCACGCATCTCACGCGTCCGCTGGTGCAGATCCTCGGCTACAGCTTCTCCGGTCGCGACCTGGTGCTGCTCGCGGGCGGGCTGTTCCTGCTGGTGAAGAGCGTGCTCGAGATGCATCACACCGTCGAGGGCGCCGCCCCGCAGGCCAGCCCGGCGCGCGCGCACAGCAGCCTCGTCGCGGTCATCGTGCAGATTGGCCTGATCGACATCGTGTTCTCGCTCGACTCGGTGTTCACCGCCATCGGGCTGGTGCGCCAGCTGGAAGTGATGGTGGCGGCAATCGTGGTGGCGATCCTGGTGATGATGGCGGTATCGAACTCGATCGCCAAGTTCATCGCGGCGCACCCGACGATAAAGGTGCTGGCGCTGGCATTCCTGCTGCTGATCGGCCTGGCCCTGGTGGCCGAGGGCGTGCACTTCGATATCCCGAAGGGCTATCTGTACTTCGCCATGGCTTTCTCGGTCGGCGTCGAGCTCATCAACATGCGGGTGCGGCGGCGTCTGGATGCGCGTCGTGCCCGCGGCAACGGCGCAGAGCGCTAGCTGCGCGCGCCGGCGCGCACCCGGCTGTGGCGGTATCCGTAGAGCCAGTACACCAGGGCGCCGATGATGGTCCACACCAGCAAGCGCACCCAGGTGGCCCAGCCAAGAAACAGCATCATCCCGAAGCACACCAGAGCGCCCAGCGTGCAGGTCAGCCAGGGCATGGGCGTCCTGAACGGTCGCGGCAGCTCCGGACGCGTGCGCCGCAGCACCAGCACGCCGATGCACACGGTGACGAACGCCGCCAGCGTGCCGATCGAAACGATGTGCCCGAGCAGTCCCACCGGCAGCAGACCGCCGATGATGGCGGCGAATATCCCCGTGATGACGGTGCCGGTGGAGGGCGTCTTGAAGCGCGGATGAACGCGCGAGAAGAATGCGGGCAGCAGGCCATCGCGCGCCATCGCGAAGAAGATGCGCGCCTGCGCCAGCGTCATGACCAGCATGACCGAGGTCATTCCCGCTAGGGCGCCACCCTCCACCCAGGGACGCAGCCAGTTGAGACCCTGATACTTTTCCAGGGCCAGCGCGACCGGCGCCGGCACATTCAGCTCGGTGTAGTGCACCATGCCGGTCAATACCGCCGCGACGACTACGTAGAGAATCGTGCAGATGATGAGGCTCGCGAGTATGCCGATCGGCATGTCGCGCTGCGGGTTCTTGGTCTCCTGCGCGGCGGTCGAGATCGCATCGAAGCCGATGTAAGCGAAGAAGATCACGCCGGCAGCAGCGCCGATGCCGCTCCAGCCGTAGCGACCAAACTCGCCGGTGTTGGCCGGGATGAACGGGTGCAGGTTGGCGCTGTTGACGTAGCTGAGGCCGAACACCACGAACAGCACGATCACCGTCAGCTTGATGGAGACGATGACCGCGTTGAACCATGACGACTGCTTGATGCCGATGTAGCAGATGGTGGCGATGGTCGCGACGATCAGCATCGCCGGCACGTTGATGATGGCGCCGGTCGCGCCGAGTCCGTTGGGCCCCTCATCGAAGGGGGCGTGCGACAGCGCCGCAGGAATGTGCACGCCGAAGTGGTTCAGGAAGCTGACGGCGTAGCCGGACCAGCCGACCGAGACGGTCGCGACCGCGAACAGGTATTCCAGCACCAGATTCCAGCCGATGAACCAGGCGATGCCTTCGCCCAGGGTGGCGTAGGAATAGGAGTAGGCGCTGCCGGATACCGGAATCATGGCGGCGAACTCGGCGTAGCAAAGCCCAGCGAGCGTGCAGCCGATGCCGGCGAAGATGAAGGACAGGGGCAGCGCAGGTCCCGCGTGCTCCGCCGCCGCGACCCCCGTCAGCACAAAAATGCCGGTGCCGATCACGCCACCAATGCCAAGCAACGTCAGTTGCGTCGCGTTCAGTGCGCGTCGCAGCTGATTGTCCTTCGACTCCTCAGCGTGCAGCTGGTCGATGGACTTTGTCGCAAGAAGCTGTGATGCCATGAGACCCCCGAGCTTTTGCGCGAGGACTCTACACAAGCACTTTCGGGAAAGCGAGCAGCGGCGCCGTGCTCAGGAATCGCGCAGTTCCGCGGGCACGTAGGGCGCGAGCAGCTCCAGCAACGCGGCGTAGGTCTTCGGCGAACCGGCCACGATATGTCCGCCCTGGCGATACTCCGCCCCGGTGAGCGTGCCGATGCGGCCGCCCGCCTCCTGGATCAGCAGGGTGCCGGCGGCGGTGTCCCAGGGGGACAGCCCGATCTCCCAGAACGCATCGACGCGGCCCGCCGCGACGTAGGCCAGATCGAGCGCCGCCGCGCCCGGGCGGCGCACACCGGCCGCATGCTCGGTGACGGCGCGCAGCATGCCCATGTAGGCGTCCAGATAGCGCGTGTTGGCGCGGTACGGGAAGCCGGTGCCGATCAAGGAGCCCTCCAGCGCCCGCGCCTTGCTGACGCGGATGCGGTGGTTATCCAGATGCGCGCCGGCACCGCGACTCGCGGTGAACAGCTCGCCGCGCATGGGATCGTAGATGACGGCGTGTTCCAGGCGTCCGCGGATCTGGCAGGCGATCGAGACCGCGAATACCGGGAAGCCGTGGAGGAAATTCGTGGTGCCGTCGAGCGGGTCGATGATCCAGACGGTATCGTTCTCGCCGCTGCGTCCGCTCTCCTCGGCCAGGAACGCGTGCGCGGGGTAGTGGCGGCGGATGCTGGCGATGATCTCCTGCTCGGCGGCCTGGTCGACCTCGGTGACGAAGTCGTTGCGCCCCTTGGAGTGGATGGTGAGCGATTCGAGGCGGTTCAGGCTGCGCACGATCAGCTCGCCGGCGCGGCGCGCGGCGCGCACGGCAATGTTGAGAAGCGGCTGCACGGTCACTAAGCTCGCGTGAAGGATGCGGACGGATCCGCGCTGCCGTCGCAGCTTCCGGACCGCAAGTAACGCTAGCGTAGCAGATGAACTCCCCGGCCATTCGCATCGTACTGGTGGCGCCTTCCCATCCGGGCAACATCGGGGCCGCGGCGCGCGCCATGAAGAACATGGGCCTGAGCGAGCTGGTGCTCGTCGGCCCGCGCCAGTTTCCGCACCCGGAGGCCAGTGCGCGCGCCTCCGGCGCGGATGACCTGCTCGCCCGGGCCCGCGTGGTGAACACCCTCGCCGAAGCCATAGCCGACTGCGGCATGGTCGCCGCCACCACCGCGCGCGAGCGCGACCAGTATTTCCGTGTGCTCGATGTGCGCGATGCGGCCGCGCGGCTGGTGGCCGAGGCGCAGCGCGCGCCGGCGGCGGTAGTCTTCGGCGCCGAGCGCACCGGACTCACCAACGAGGAACTGGAGAGCGCGCACCTGCTGGTGCGCATCCCCGCCAGTCCCACTTACGCCTCGCTCAACCTCGCCATGGCCGTGCAGCTGGTGGCCTACGAGCTGTTCCGCGCCGGCGGCGCGCCGCGCGCGCCCAGCGAGCCGCTGGCGGCGCCGCTGGCCACGGCCACCGAAATGCAGCGCCTGTTCGCGCACTTCGCGCAGGTGCTGGAGGAGATCGACTTCCGCGACCGCACCCAGAGCGGCACCCACCTCATGGCACGCATCCGGCGCTTCCTACAGCGTGCCGAGCTCGACCAGAACGAGGTCAACATCCTGCGCGGTGTCCTCACCGCGGTGCAGAGCCGGCGGCGGCCCGCCGGTGCGCCACGGTGAGCGCCACGCCCGCGATCTACCTCGACTACGCGGCCACCACGCCGGTGGACCCGCTGGTGGCGCGTGCCATGAGCGAGTGCCTGACGCGCGAGGGGGACTTCGGCAATGCCGCTTCCGCGCATGCCTATGGCCACGCGGCCGCGACACGCGTGGCGCAGGCGCGCGCTCAGGTGGCGGCGCTGCTCGGGGCCGCGCCGCAGGAGATCTACTTCACCTCCGGTGCCACCGAGGCCAACAACCTGGCCATCCTCGGGGCGGCGCGCGCGCAGGCGGACCGGCCACCCCACCTGGTGACGCTGCGCACTGAGCACAAGGCGGTGCTTGATTGCTGCCGGCACCTGGAGCGCGTGGGCGCGCGCGTCACTTACCTGACACCCGACCGCGACGGCCTGCTGTCGGTGGCGGCGCTGGCGGCGGCGCTGCGCCCGGAAACGGTGCTGGTCTCCGTCATGCAAGCCAACAACGAGACCGGCGTGCTGCAGGACATCGGCGCCTTGGCCGCGCTGTGCCGCGAGCGCGGCGTCGCCCTGCACTGTGACGGGGCGCAGTCGGCCGCGCGCGTCGCCGTCGATGTGCACGCGCTCGGGGTGGACTTCTTCTCCCTCACCGCGCACAAGCTCTATGGACCGAAGGGGATCGGCGCGCTGTACGTGCGCCAGGGGGCGCGCGCGCTGCTGCAACCGCTGCTCTTCGGCGGCGGGCAGGAACGCGGCTTGCGCCCGGGCACGCTCCCCGTGCACCAGATCGTCGGCTTCGGCGCGGCCTGCGAGCTGGCGCAGCGCGCGCTCCCGGCCGAGGCGCTGCGCCTGGCGGCGCTCGACGCGCAGCTGTGGCGCGGGCTCGCGCAGCTTCCCGGCGTGCACCTGAATGGCGCGCGCGCGCCACGTGCGCCCGGGATCCAGAACGTGTCCTTCGAGCACGTGGAGGGGGAGAGCCTGGTGAGCGCTCTGCCGGAGCTGGCGCTCGCCACCGGAGCGGCCTGCAATTCCGCTACCGGCGAGCCATCGTATGTGCTGCGCGCCTTGGGGCGCGATGCGCGTCTGGCCGAGAGCTCGCTGCGCTTCAGCCTCGGACGCTACACGACCGCTGCAGAGCTCGAGCAGGCGGTGGCGGCGGTGCGCGCAGCGGTCGAGCGGCTGCGCGCGCTCTCGCCCGCCTGCGAGTTGCCGCCGGTGGCCGGGCGCGCGGTGAGCGGCGAGGCGGGGGCGCAGGGCGAGGGCACCTGGGTGCGTTTCCAGCTGCTGCTGGAGGGGGACAATGTGAAGGAGGCACGTTTTAAAGCCTTTGCTTGCCCCCATACTGTGCATACGGCGCGCTGGCTGTGCCAGCAGCTGCGCGGCCGTACGCGGGCGGACCTGATCCCGGGGACGCCCGCGCAGTGGGCGCGGGCATGCGCGGTGCCGGTGGAGAAGCTGGGCCGCCTGCTCGTGATCGAAGATGCGCTGCGCGCCTGCCTTACACGCTGGACCGAAGGCGCTACAATGTGAGGACCGATGGCCATCTCCCTGACGGAATCCGCCGCCACCCGGGTCAAGAGCTTTCTCGCCGCGCGCGGCCACGGCATCGGGTTGCGGCTGAGCGTTCGCAAGACCGGCTGCTCGGGCTTCGCCTACGTCATTAACTACGCCGAGAAGGCTGATCCGGCGGACGCGGTGTTCGAGGACCGTGGCGTGCGCGTATACGTGGATGCCGCCAGCCTGCAGCTGCTCGATGGCACGGTGGTGGATTTCGTGAAGGAAGGCCTGAACGAGGCCTTCCGCTTCCGCAACCCGAACGTGAAGGGGGAGTGCGGCTGCGGAGAGAGCTTCTCCGTCTGAAGGCGCGTCGGCGCTCCGCCCCGGCGCGCGTCTCGGGAAAAAAGCCTTACCAAACCGAGACTTCCAAGTCGTTTTACATTGCCGTGAGTGGCAGCGGCAAGGTAAACTGCGCCGCTTGCCCCCGGGGGGAAAGCAAGCTCGCCGGGTCGCTTCCCGCATCCACTTTTGATCTCGAAAGGTTAAGCGAATGGCGCTCGAGCGCACCCTGTCCATCGTCAAGCCCGACGGAGTAGCCGCCAACCTGATCGGCGAGGTCTATCGCCGCTTTGAGAAGGCCGGCCTTCGCGTCATCGCCGCCCGCATGCAGCAGCTCTCCCAGGCGCAGGCCGAGGGCTTCTACGCGGTGCACCGCGAGCGTCCGTTCTTCAAGGACCTGGTGCGCTACATGACCTCCGGGCCGGTGATCGTGCAGGTGCTCGAAGGCCAGGACGCGATCGCCAAGAACCGCGAGATCATGGGCGCAACGGATCCGCAGAAGGCCGCGCCCGGCACGATCCGCGCTGACCTGGCCCGCAGCATCGAGCAGAACGTCGTGCACGGCTCGGATGCCCCCGACACGGCGGCCCGCGAGATCGCCTACTTCTTCAGCGCCATCGAGCTGCACCCGCGCGCCTGAGGCACGCCGACCGGCAAGCCACCATGGACCTCGCCACGGAACGCACCAACCTCCTCGGGCTGCCACGGCCGGAGCTGGAGGCGTTCGTCGCCGGGCTGGGCAGCAAGCCGTTCCGCGCGCGCCAGCTGATGAACTGGATCTACAAGCGCGGGGTCGGCAGTTTCGCCGCGATGAGCGATCTGGCGAAGCCGCTGCGGGCGCAGCTGGAGGAACGCGCGCAGGTGAGCACCCCGCAGATCATGAGCGTGCAGCGCTCCTGCGACGGCACCACCAAATGGCTGCTGCGCGCGGACGCGCGCCAGGCCTTCGAGATGGTCTTCATCCCGGAGCCCGACCGCGGCACGCTGTGTATCTCATCCCAGGTCGGCTGCGCCCTCGACTGCTCGTTCTGCGCGACCGCGCAGCAGGGCTTCAATCGCAACCTGAGCACCGCCGAGATCGTCGGCCAGGTGTGGCTCGCGAGCGCCGAGCTCGCACGGGCGG
>DATJVL010000050.1:0-12072 GCA_035501795.1 Steroidobacteraceae bacterium | reverse complement strand
TCGGGCGCACACCAGAAGCGGGTCACCCGCGGTGAGTAGGCCTTCTGCGCGCGGTACACAATGGTCCTGACCGAGCCGAGAGCGGTATCGAGGGTGGCCTCACCCTCGCGCGTGTAGTTGTATTCGCGCACGCCGTTCTTGTCGATCAGGCTCAGCTTGTGGGGCGTGCGCCCGGCGATGAGTTCCACCATCAGCTCCAGCTGTATGGAGGCATCGTCCTGCACCTCGGGCGTGAGCGGCAGGTCCACGCGTGTCTGTTCATAGACGCCGGTGACGCGCTGGCTCTGCCAGTCGTATTTGAGATCGATGGTGCGCTTGCTGGAGCTCGTGCCATCGTCAGCCTTGTAGCTGAGCGGCCGCACGCCCTCGGGCGTGACGTTGACGATGCTCACCTGGCGCGGGCGCTCCGAGAAAGCACGCCCGATGCCGCGCGGATCGCTCTTGGAGCTGTAGGTCCAGGTATCGTCCGTGCGCTCGAGCTTCAGGCTGGAGTTGGCCACGGTGAGACCCTTCCAGATCCAGTTGTAGGAAGCGGTAAAGGGCCGCAGCTCATCGGCGCGCGCACCGGACGCGGCCAGCAGCAGCATGCCCGCGGCCAGCAGGGCGGCCGTGCTCCGGCGCGCCTCAGAGTGCACGGAAGTCCTCCACGATGGGTGCCTCGAGGCGGGTGTCATCAAGCCACACGCGCCCATCGTGCCACTTGAGGCGCCGTTGCGCGAACCAGCCAAGCACGCGCGGATAGATCACGTGCTCGGTCGTGAGCACGCGGGCCGCGAGCGTGGCCTCCGTGTCGGCGGTGCGCACCGGCACCTTCGACTGCAGCACGACCGGGCCGGCGTCGAGTTCGGGCGTGACAAAGTGCACGCTGGCGCCGTGCTCGCGCTCGCCGGCTGCGAGTGCGCGCCGGTGCGTGTGCAGGCCGCGATAGGCGGGCAGCAGCGAGGGATGGATGTTGAGCATGCGCCCGAGATAACGCGCGACGAACTCGCCCGAGAGGATGCGCATGAAGCCGGCGAGGGCGATCGCATCGGGGCGGCAGCCATCGATCGCGGCGCCGAGCCGCGCCTCGAAAGCCGGCGTCGTCTCGCCGCCGGCCCGCGCCACGGTGGCGGTGGCTGCGCCGAAGTCACGCGCGGCGGCGAGCCCTGCGGCCTCGGCGCGGTCGGCGATGACGGCCGCGACCTCAGCGTTGATCTCCCCGGCGAGGCAGGCGCGCGCGATGGCGCTCATGTTGCTGCCGCGCCCGGAGATGAGGATCGCGATGCGCAGCGGCGCGGGCGCGCTCATTCTTCGATGACGACGCCGCCGGTGCCGGCGCGCACCTCGCCGATCAGCTGCGCCTGCTCGCCGTGCTCCCTGAGCAGCGCGAGCGCTGCCGGCGCCTGCGCGGCCGGGACGATGGCGACCATGCCGATCCCGCAGTTGAACGTGCGGTACATCTCGGCCGCGTCGACCCGTGCGATGTGCTGCAGCCAGTCGAACACCGGATCGCGCGGCCAGGCGCGCCGCTGCAGCCGCGCCTCGAGCCCCGCCGGCAGCGCGCGCGGGATGTTGTCGGTCAGGCCACCACCGGTGATGTGCGCCAGCCCGTGCACCGGCAAGGCCCGCAGCAGCGCCAGTAGCGGCTTCACGTAGATGCGCGTCGGAGCGAGCAATCGCTCGAAGAGGGGGCGCCCGTCGAGCTGGGTGGCCGGCGTCGCATCGGCCGTGGCGATGAGCTTGCGGATGAGCGAGTAGCCGTTCGAATGCGGCCCGGAGGAGGAGAGGCCCACGATCGCATCCCCATCGCTCACCCGGCTGCCGTCGATGATGGCGTCCTTCTCCACCACGCCCACGCAGAAGCCGGCCAGATCGTAGTCCTCGCCGTGGTACATGCCCGGCATCTCGGCGGTCTCGCCGCCGACCAGGGCGGCGCCGGCCTGCACGCAGCCCTCGACGATGCCGCGCACCACGGCCTCGGCGACCGCCACGCGCAGCTTGCCGGTGGCGTAGTAGTCGAGGAAGAACAGCGGCTCCGCGCCCTGCACCACGACGTCGTTGGCGCACATGGCGACCAGGTCGATGCCGATGGTGTCGTGGCGCGCGGTGTCGATGGCGAGGCGCAGCTTGGTGCCGACGCCGTCGGTGCCGGAGACCAGCACCGGATGCCGATAACCGGCCGGCAGCTCGACGAGCGCACCGAACCCGCCGATGCCGGTCAGTACCTCGGGTCGCTGTGCGCGGCGCACGAGCGGCTTGATGCGCTCGACCAGTTCGTCACCCGCGTCGATGTCGACGCCGGCATCGCGGTACGTGATGCTGTGGCTCTCGCTCATGTCGGAACGCAGCCCCCGCGGCTGCCGTAGGGTGGGGGTGCGTATGCTATTGTACCCGCCGCTCCGCGCTGTTGCGTGCCCGACACAAACAATGAGGCGACCGGTTTCCAAGTCACCCACGGCATGGCGGCGGGTGCGTTTGCCGCTGCTCAGCTTCACCGCTGTGGCGTGCCTGCTGGCACTGGGCGCGTTCGCCCGCCCGGTGCGCGTGTACGAGGTCGACATCGCCGAGCGCTCGGGCGCCGCCCTGCAGGAAGCGATGCGCCAGGCTCTGGTGCGCGCCACCGGCCGGCGCGAGGCGGCCGATGATCCGGCGCTGGGCGCTATCGTCACCAACGCCTCACGCTACGTGCAGAGCTACACCACCGGTCCGCGCGGGGAGTCGCAGGTGGTGTTCGACGCGGCGGCCGTGCAGCAGGCCATCAGCGCGGCGGGCCGCAGCGTCTGGGATGCCGACCGGCCGTTCACATTGATCGTGCTCGATCCACCGCGCAATCGCGCGCAGGCGGAGGCCGCGCGCGCCGAGCTCGAGCGTGCCGCGGCCGCGCGCGGCCTGCCGGTGAGCCTGATCCCGATGGCGCTCGCCGACAGCGCCGGCAAGCCCCTCGCCCCCGAGGCGCTGCTGGAATCGGCGCAGCGCTACGGCGCGGATGCGCTGCTCGTGGGCCGCGGTGAAGGGGCCGCCGATGCGCCGCTGCAGTGGACGCTGTACGCGCGCGCGGCCAGCGAGAGCTGGAGCGGCCCGCTCGCCGCCGGCATCGACCACACGGTCGATCAGCTGGTGCCGCCGGCCGGCGCCTCGCAACTGGCCGAGAGCGATGCGCGGGTCGAGATCGACAACGTGCGCAGCCTGACGGACTACGCCATGGTAACGCGCCTGCTGCAGGCCACCCCCGGCGTGCGTCGTGCGAGCCTCGTCGGCGCCGACCCGGCGCGTGTGCAGTTTCTGGTGACCGTGCGCGGCGGCGCCGCCGGGCTCGAGCAGGCGCTCACCGGACAGACGCACCTGACGCACTCCGGCAGCGCGGACGGGCGCACGCTCCTTCACTACCAGCCCTGAGGCGCATGATGGCGGCCCGCGCACTCAGCCTGCGTCACCTGCCCAACCTCATCTGCCTCGCGCGCATCGCGCTCATCTGGCCGACGGTGGTGGCGCTGCGCGCCGGGCAGTATCCGGTGGCACTCGCGCTCTTCATCGTCGCCGCCGTCTCCGACGGCCTCGACGGTTATCTTGCCAAGCGCTTCCGCTGGACCTCGGACCTGGGCCGCTTCCTTGATCCGCTCGCCGACAAGCTGCTGCTGATGGTGCTGTTCGTGCAGTGCGCCTGGCTCGCGCTCGTGCCCTGGTGGCTCAGCGCCGCGGTCGTGGCGCGCGACGTGATGATCGGCGTGGGCGCGCTCATCTTCCGCGCCTGGTTCGGCCCGCTGCACGGTCGGCCGACGGCCATCAGCAAGTTCAACACCGGCGCGCAGCTGCTCTACCTGGCGCTGGTGCTGCTCGCCCTGAGCATCGGGGTGCCGCCGCGCGAGATGCTCGAGGCGGCCGCACTCATCGTGCTGGCCACCACGGTGCTCTCGGGCCTGCATTACCTGCGCAGTTTCGCGCTGCGGGCCTGGTCGCGCCCGGCGCCGACGTAGACTGCGGCCCATGCAGCAGATCCCACTCGGCCTGCGGCTGGCGGACCGCGCGCTGTTCGCCAGCTTCCTGCCGGCGCGCAACGCGGAAGCCCTCAGCCACGCCCAGCGCGTGGCCGCCGGCGAGAGTGGCGGCCTCACCTGGCTGTGCGGGCCGCCCGCGGCCGGCAAGAGCCACCTGCTGCAGGCGATCGCCAGCGCCGCGAGCCAGCGCTCGCCCGCCGGCTACCTGCCGCTGCGCGAGTGCGCCACGCTCGGCGTCGGCGTGCTCGAGGGCCTGCCGCAGCTGGCCTGCCTGTGCGTGGACGACGTCGATGCGGTCGTGGGGCAGGGGGCCTGGGAGCGCGCGCTGTTTGCGCTGCTGCGCGAGCTCGAGGACGGTGGCGGCCGCCTGGTGCTCGCCGCCCAGGCGCCGCCGGTGCTGCAGCCGTGGGTGCTCGCAGACCTCGGCTCGCGCTGCGCCGCCGGTGCGGTGCTGCAGCTGCGCGCCCTCGATGAGGCCGAGCAGCAGGCGGCCCTGAAGCTGCGCGCGCGACTGCGCGGCTTCGAGCTGCCCGATGAGACGCTGCAATGGCTGCAGCGGCGTCTGCCGCGCGACATGCGCACGCTGTACGCGCTGCTCGATACCCTGGATCAGGCCGCGCTCGCCGCGCAGCGCCGCCTGACGATCCCCTTCATCCGCGAGGTGCTAAGCGCGGCGCGCCGCGAGTGACCGCAGCTGCACGGCGAGGGTTGCCACGCGCCGCCCGAGCGCCTGCGCCAACGTCTTCTCGTCCTCGCTCAGCACTGCATGGGTGGCGCCGCCACTGACGTGCGAGGCCCCGTAGGGACTGCCGCCGCGCAGCGTCTCGTTCAGGGCGCGCTCGCTGTAGGGCAGCCCGACCAGATACATGCCGTGGTGCAGCAGCGGCAGCATCATGGAGACGAGCGTGGTCTCCTGCCCGCCGTGCATGGTCTGCGTGGAGGTAAAGACGCCGGCGGGTTTGCCGACGAGCGCCCCGGTAAGCCACAGGCTCGCGGTGCCGTCGAGGAAGTGCTTCAGGGGCGCTGCCATGTTGCCAAAACGCGTGGGGCTGCCGAGGATCAGCGCATCGGTCTCCTTCAAATCCTCGATGCGTGCGTACGGCGCGCCGGCAGCGGGCACCGCCTGGGGCACCGCCTCGCTCGCTGCGGTGACCGCCGGTACCGTGCGCAGCCGCGCCTGCGCGCTGGACACGGTCTCGACGCCCCGGCACACCTGTCGTGCCAGCTCCGCCGTGGCGCCACCGCGGGAGTAATAGAGCACCAGTACCTCTGCCATGCCCGATTCGCCCTCGCCGGGCAACGGCCGCGTACGCTGCGACGGTTTTTGTGCCCGTGGCTACGTTGCCACAAAACAGATGTGCCATCATCTGCCCCGTTCCACCGGATGGATCTACACTACGTACGCGTCACTCGGCGCGCTCACAGCCCGAATATGCACTGCAAGAAATGCCTCGTGGGCGGTCGCGTCCAGGGAGTCTTTTATCGCGCCACCGCGGCGCGTCGCGCGCAGGAACTGCACCTGCAGGGCTACGCGCGCAACCTGCCCGACGGGCGCGTCGAGGTGCTCGCCTGCGGCGAGGAGCCGGCGGTCAGCGCCTTCGTCAGCTGGCTGTGGATCGGCTCCTCCGCCTCCCAGGTCACCTCGGTCGAAGTGAGCGATGTCAGCGCGGCCGCGGCGCACGGCATGCGCGGCTTCAGCACCGGCTAGGTTCCCGATGCCCCCACGCCTCACCCTCTCTGCGCTGCTGAGCGTCCTGCTGCTCGCCGCCAGCGGCGCGCTCGCAGTGCGCGCCCAGCCCGCCGCGCCCGAGGCCGCCGCCGCGCCGGCGCCCGAGAGCCCGCCGCCGGCACCGCCGCCGGCCGCAGAGCCGAGCCAGCCGCCCGCCGAGGTGCCGCCGGCCGTGCCCGTGCCGGAGACCGGCACACAGCCCGAGACGCTGCCTTTCGAGCCCGCCGCGGCGCCGGCAATGCCGGCACCCCGGCGCTTCCTCACGCCCAACTCGCATCAGGCGTGGGTGGCCGCTGCCAACCCGCTGGCGGTGGAGGCAGGTCTTGAGATCCTGCGCAAGGGCGGCAAGGCGCTCGATGCGGCGGTGGCGGTGCAGGCAATGCTCGGCCTGGTCGAGCCGCAGAGCTCCGGCGTCGGCGGCGGCGCCTTCCTGCTCTACTACGACGTCGCCAGCGGCCAGGTGAGCGCCATCGACGGGCGCGAGCGCGCCCCGCTCGGTGCAAGCCCCGAGATGTTTCTCGATGCGGGCAAGCCGATGTCGTACGTGGAGGCGGTACGCAGCGGGCGCTCGACCGGGGTGCCCGGTGTAATCGGGATGCTCTACACCGCGCACCAACGCGGCGGGGTGCTGCGCTGGAAGGAGCTGTTCGTGCCGGCGATCCGCGCGGCCTCGCAGGGCTTCAAGGTCCCGGGGCGCCTCGCCCTGTTCCTCGGCGAGGGTTCGCCCTTCCCGCCCACCACCGAGATCCGCAACCTGTTCGCGCGTCCCGACGGGGAGATCCTGCAGGAAGGCGACGTGTTCCGTAACCTGGAGTACGCCAAGACCCTCGAGCGCATCGCGCAGGAGGGGCCGCGCGCGCTCTACGAAGGTACGATCGCCCAGGAGATCGTGCGCGTCACGCACCTCGAGCCGCTGCCCGGGACCATGACCGCCAAGGACCTCGCCGGCTATCGCACCAGCTGGGTCGAGCCGCTGTGCCGCCCGTACCGGGTGTTCACGGTGTGCGTCCCACCGCCGCCCTCAAGCGGAGTGGCGCTGCTGCAGATGCTCGAGATCCTCGATCACACCGACATCGCCGCGCGCAACCCGAACGACCCGCAGGCGTGGTTCCTGTTCGCGCAGGCGAGCCGCCTCATGTACGCAGACCGGGACCGCTACGTGGCCGACCCGCGCTTCGTGGCCGTACCGGTGGAGCGCATGCTCAACCCCGGCTACATCAAGCTGCGCGAGCAGCTGATCGGCACGCGCGCCGGTCCGGCGCCGCCGCCGGGGGAGCTCGTGCACCCGAGCGGACGCGACAACACGCGCGAGGCCGCCGGCACCAGCCACTTCGTGGTGGTGGATGCGGATGGCAACGTGGTGTCGATGACCACCACCGTCGAGTCGATCTTCGGCTCCGGACGTACGGTGGGCGGCTTCGTGCTGAACAACCAGCTGACCGACTTCGCCTTCGACCCGAACGATGAGGGCCGCCCGGTGGCCAACGCGGTGCGCGGCGGCAAGCGGCCGCGCTCCTCGATGGCGCCCGTCATCGTGCTCGACCAGGCCAATCACTTCGTGGCCGCGCTCGGCTCCCCGGGCGGCAACGCCATCCTCGACTACAACGCCAAGACGCTGGTGGCACTGCTCGCCTGGAGGCTCTCGCTCAAGCAGGCGATCGAGCTGCCGAACCTGATCGCACGTGGCGACGGCTACACCGGGGAGCTCACCCGCTTCACGCCGCAACTGCTGACGGGCCTGCGCGAGCGCGGTATCGAGCTTAAGTCCGGGCACGCGGAGAACTCGGGCCTGCACGCCATCCTGCGCCACGCCGACGGTACCTACGAGGGTGCCGCGGACTCGCGCCGCGAGGGCGTGGCGCGCATGCTGCCGCCGCCGCAGAAGGCCAAGCGCGCCGCCGGCAGCTAGCCGCAGGTCCTCAGCGCGCGCCGGTGGGGCTCTTGGGGAATCCCAGGTCGTCCGCCCCCGACCAGTGCGTCCAGCGCCCGATCACCAGGTCCGGATAGTCGCGCCGCCCGACACTGCCGTTGTAGCGCGCCAGCGCGCGCCGCACGTCGTTGTGCTCGTAGCTCATGTAGAAGCGGAGGATCGCGCAGCCCATGCGGATGTTGGGAGCCACGTGCACCAGCTCATAGCGCTGCAGGCCGAGCCGCTGCGGCCAGAACGGCATCACCTGCATCAGGCCCACCGCGCCGGCGGTCGAGACCGCCCAGCGGTCGAAGCGGCTCTCGACGTCGATGAGCGCCATCACCAGCCCCGGCGGCAGGCGCGCCTCGCCGTAGCGGTGCGTCTCGCAGTACACCTGCTTCAGGATGTCGAGGCGCTCGTCCTTCTGCTTCACCAGCGCGCGCAGCCGCGGCTCCATGAGCGTGTACCACACGGCCGAGTCGTACTGGTCGGTGAAGCACTGCGCCTGCGCGATGGCCCTGGCGATGACGCCCCTGAGCTCAGGATCGGTCTGACCGTCGGCGCGCGCGGCCGGCGCGTGCAGCCAAACCAGCAGGCACGCGGCCAGCGCGGCGAGTGCCGAGCGGCGCCGCCTAGCCGGCCAGGCGCGCGCGCAGAAAGCTGAGCGCCTCGTCCAGCGGGAATTCGCGGCTGGCACTGTCGCGGCGCCCGCGGTACTCGAGCCGGCCGGATTCCAGGCCGCGCTCGGCGATGACCAGGCGGTGCGGAATGCCCAGCAGCTCCGCGTCGGCGAACTTGACGCCGGGGCGCGCGTCGCGGTCATCGAGCAGCGTCTCGATCCCGGCGGCGGTGAACTCGGCGTACAGCTTCTCGGTGAGCTCGCGGACACGGGCGGATTTTTGCAGGTTCAGGGGGACTAGGACTACCTGAAACGGGGCGATAGGGGTCGGCCATATGATGCCGCGCTCATCGTGGTTCTGTTCGATGGCCGCGGCCACGATACGCGTCACACCTATGCCGTAACAGCCCATGAGCAGGGTGACCTCCCGGCCCGCCTCATCCAGCACGCACGCCTTCATCGGGCGGCTGTACTTGTCGCCCAGCTGGAAGATGTGGCCCACCTCGATGCCGCGCACGACCTGCAGCCTGCCCTTGCCGGAGGGACTCGGATCCCCGGCCACCACCTTGCGCAGGTCGGCGACCTGCACGGTACCGACGTCGCGCTCCCAGTTGACGCCGGTGAAGTGCATGTCCTTCTCGTTCGCCCCGCTGACGAAGTCCGCCAGCGCCGCGGCGGCGTGATCGACGAACAGCGGACACTTGAGCGCGGTGACGCCCACGTAGCCGGGCTCCGTGCCACTCACCGCCTGCACCTGCCCGGGGCTCGCCAGGCGCAGCGGGCTGGCGACGCCGGGGAGCTTCTGGGCCTTGACCGCATTGAGCTCGTGATCGCCGCGCAGGGCGAGCGCCACTACGCCGTCGTCCCCCTCGACGATCAGCGTCTTCACGCAACGCTCGGGCGCGACCTTGAGGAGTGCGGCGACGTCGGCGATGGTGCGCGCCCCGGGGGTCGGCACCTTGCGCAGCGGCTGCGTGGCCGCTGCCCGCGGCTCTGGCGGCGGCAGCGCCGCCGCCGCCTCGAGGTTGGCGGCGTAGTCATCGGCGTCGGAGAACACGATCGCGTCCTCGCCGGAGGCGGCGAGCACGTGGAATTCCTGGCTGACGTCGCCGCCGATCGCGCCCGAGTCGGCGCGCACGGCGCGGAAGCTGAGGCCGGTGCGCGTGAAGATGCGCGTGTAGGCCTCGTACATGGCGCGGTAGCCGGCGGTGAGCGAGTCCTGGTCCAGATGGAAGGAGTAGGCGTCCTTCATGATGAACTCACGGGCACGCATGACGCCGAAACGCGGCCGCACCTCGTCACGGAACTTGGTCTGGATCTGGTAGAAGTTGACCGGCAGCTGGCGGTAGCTCTTGAGCTCGCGCCGCGCGATGTCGGTGATCACCTCCTCGTGCGTGGGACCGGCGACGAAGTCGCGCTCGTGGCGGTCCTTGAGGCGCAACAGCTCCGGCCCGTAGGCGCTCCAGCGCCCGGACTCCTGCCACAGCTCCGCCGGCTGCACCACCGGCATCACCAGCTCGAGCGCGCCGGCGCGGTCCATCTCCTCGCGCACGATGCGCTCCACCTTCTTCAGCACCCGCAGCCCGAGCGGCAGCCAGCTGTACAGCCCCGCGGCCGCGCGGCGGATGAGGCCGGCACGCAGCATCAGCTGGTGGCTCACGACCTCCGCCTCGGCGGGGGTCTCCTTCATGGTGTTGATCGGGTACTCGGACAGCCTCATCGTCGCGCGCTTTCTCTTGCCTGCCTGGAAGTGGAAACGGGGAGGCTCGCATCTTAACAGGTGCCCCCTGATAAGATGGCGGGCGTGACCGAGGAGTTCACCGCACCGCTGCGGCCACGCCGCAAGGGCATCTACCTGCTGCCGAACCTGCTGACCACCGGCTGCCTGTTCTCGGGCTTCTACGCGGTGGTGGCGGCGATCGACCAGCACTTCGAGAAGGCCGGCATCGCGGTGTTCGCGGCCATGATCTTCGACACGCTCGACGGGCGCATCGCGCGCCTCACCCGCACCGAGAGCGCGTTCGGCAAGGAGTACGACAGCCTCGCGGACATGGTGGCCTTCGGGCTCGCGCCCGCCATCGTCGCCTACCAGTGGGGGGTGGTGCGCATCATGGAGTACGGGCGGCACTGGGGCCGCTTCGGCTGGCTGGCGTGCTTCTTCTACGCCGCGGCCGCGGCTTTGCGGCTGGCGCGCTTCAACGCGCGCGCCGCCACGGCCGACAAGCGCTACTTCGAGGGGCTGCCGAGTCCCTCGGCCGCCGCCATCGTGGCCGCCTTCGTGTGGTTCTGCAGTGACTGGCGCGAGCCGCGCCTCACCGGCCTGATCGCCGCCTTCCTGGTCACGGCGAGCGCCGGCGCGCTCATGGTCTCGAGCTTCGGCTACCCGAGCTTCAAGCAGTTCGACCTGGATCGGCGCATCCGCTTCGTCTACATGCTGCTGGTGCCGCTCACCATCATCCTGATCGCCGTCGACCCGCCGACCATGCTGCTGTCGATGTTCGGCACGTATGCGCTCTCAGCGCCGGTGCTGTGGGTTGGGCGGCGCCTGCGTCGCCTGCTGCGCCGGCCACCCTCGCGCGGTGCCCCGTGAGCGCCGGCAACGCACACCGCCGCGAGTACCTGGAGGCGCTCGGCATCGACCTGTGGCTCGCGCGCGCCGCTGCGCCCGCCGCCGCACCGATCGCGCCGCCGGTGCCGGGGAGCGCGCCCGTCACGCCCGCGGCCGCGCCGCGCGGCGCTGCCGCCGCAGCGCCGAGCTGGGAGGCGCTGCGCGCGCAGGTGCTCGGCTGCACGCGCTGCGCACTGCACCGCACGCGCACGCAGGGCGTCTTTGGCGTCGGGCCGCACCGGGTCGACTGGCTCGTGGTCGGCGAGGCACCGGGAGCCGAGGAGGACCGGCGCGGGGAGCCCTTCGTGGGCGCGGCGGGACAGCTGCTCGATGCCATGCTCAGGGCCATCGGGCTCGACCGCAAGAGCAACGTCTACATTGCCAACATCCTCAAGAGCCGTCCGCCGAACAACCGCGATCCGAAGCCCGAGGAGATCGCTGCCTGCATGCCGTACCTGCAGGCGCAGATCGCGCTGCTGCGCCCGAAGCTGATGCTGGCGGTGGGGCGCATCGCCGCGCAGAGCCTGCTCGACACCGCGGCCCCGCTCGGCCGGCTGCGCGGCCAGGTGCACCGCTTCGGTGATACCCCGCTGGTGGTGACGTATCATCCGGCCTACCTCCTGCGCACTCCGGCGGACAAGCGCAAGGCATGGGAGGACCTGAAGTTCGCGCGCAACGTGTACCAGCAATTGCTGCAGGCTAGCGCCAGCGATGGCCACCGCACCTGAACTGCTCACCGGCGAGGCCGAAATCCTCATCCGCCCCATGCGCGGCAGCGACGTCGCCGAGGTGGTGGCGATCGAGCGCGCCTCCTACCAGTTCCCCTGGAGCGAGGGGATCTTCCGCGACTGCCTGCGGGTCGGCTACGTGTGCCGGGTCATCATCGCCGCGCGCCAGGTGCAGGGTTACGGCGTCATGAGCGTCGGCGCAGGCGAAGCGCACGTGCTCAACCTGTGCATCGGCGAGGCGTTCCGCTGCCGCGGCGGCGGGCGCCGGCTGCTCCTGTGCCTGATCGAGCGCGCCCAGGCCGCCGGCATGCTGGAGGCGTTCCTCGAGGTGCGCCCCTCGAACGTGACGGCCATACGGCTGTACCAGGCGCTCGGTTTCGAGCAGGTGGGTACGCGGCGCGGCTATTACCAGGCGGTCAACGGCCGCGAGGACGCGGCGGTGCTCAAGCTCAGCCTGCGGCCGCCGGCCTCCGCCGCTTCCTGAGCCCCCAGCGTGAGCCCGCTG
>DATJVL010000049.1:0-2885 GCA_035501795.1 Steroidobacteraceae bacterium | reverse complement strand
TCGCCCTCCATGACCAGCACCTGGCAGCGCCCGCACAGCGCCCGCCCGCCGCACACCGAGTCGACGTCGACGCCGAGGCTGCGCGCCGCCTGCAGCAGCGGCGTGCCTAGGGGGAAGCGGCCGCGCTTGCCGGAAGGGGTGAAGACGACCAGTGCGTCCGCCGCGCTCATGTCGCGGACTGTACGCGCCTCCGGTGCCCGCCCTCGCGGCGGCCGCGTGCGGCACCCTCGGCGGGCGCGGCGGTGCCGCCGCCGGCCTGCAGCGGCGGGGCCTCGCGGAAGCGCTTGATCCAGCGCGCGCAGTCCGGGTCGTGTCCCATCATGACATCCGCGCCCATGCAGGCCTTGACGATCTCCACGTGCATCGGGTTCATGATCGCCGAGGTGAGCCCGGCGCCGATCGCCATGGAGAGGAACACCGCGCTGATGCCCTCGCGCGCCGGCAGCCCGAAGCTCACGTTGGAAGCTCCGCAGGTGGTGTTCACCTTGAGCTCGTTCTTCAGCCGGCCGAGCAGGCGCATGACCTGCACCCCGGCCTGGTTGATGGCCCCGATCGGCATGACCAGCGGGTCGACCACCACGTCACTCACCGGGATGCCGTGGTCCTGCGCGCGATGCACGATCTTCCTGGCGACCTCGAAACGCACGTCCGGGTCCTCGGAGATGCCGGTTTCGTCATTGGAGATCGCCACCACCGCGGCGCCGTACTTCTTCACCAGCGGCAGCACGCTCTCCAGGCGCTCCTCCTCACCGGTCACCGAGTTCACCAGCGGCTTGCCCTTGTAGACGGCCAGGCCCGCTTCCAGCGCGGCCACGATCGAGGAGTCGATCGACAGCGGCACGTCGGTGAGCGACTGCACCAGCTGCACCGTCTTGGCGAGGATCGCCGGCTCGTCGGCGAGCGGGATGCCGGCGTTGACGTCCAGCATCTGCGCACCCGCGGCCAGCTGCGCGCGCGTGTCCGCCTCGACGCGGGTGAAGTTGCCGGCGGCCATCTCGGCCGCCAGGATCTTGCGGCCCGTGGGATTGATGCGCTCGCCGATCATGACGAACGGGCGCTCGAAGCCGATGACGACCTCGCGGGTGGCGGAACTGATGACGGTATCGGTCATGAGGCAATCCTGTTTGAGCTCGTTGCTGCATCACGCGCCGGGTGCCACGGCCGGCGGCCGCCGAGCACTCCGGAACGGTCGATAATCTCCGCCACGGTCTCCTCCTGGCGGTAGGCCATGAGGTGCACGCCGTGCACGCCCCGCAGGCTGCGGATCTCCTGCACCAGCTCGGTGCACAAGCGCCGGCCCTCCAGCGCCTGGTCCTGTGCGCCGCGCAGCCGCTGCAGCACCGCATCCGGGATGTGCACGCCGGGCACGTGCGTGCGCATCCACTCGCCGGCCTTGGCCGACTTCAGCGGTCCCACGCCCACCAGGATGTAGACCCTGTCGAGCAGTCCCAGCTCCTCCACCTGGCGCATGAAAGTGCGCAGCAGCGGCACGTCGTAGCAGTACTGCGTCTGGATGAACTGCGCGCCGGCGGCGACCTTCTTGGCGAGCCGCGCGGCGCGCCATTCCACCGGACGGGCGAACGGATTCTCCGCCGCCCCGAGCAGCACACGTGGCGCGTAGGAGATCTTGCGCCCGGAGAGGAAACGGTGCTCGTCGCGCAGCGTCCGTGCCGTTTCCAAAAGCGACATCGAGTCCAGGTCGAACACCGGCAGCGCCTGCGGATGATCGCCCGCCTGCACGCCATCGCCGGTGAGGCACAGCAGGTTGCACACGCCCATGGCGGCCGCGCCGAGGATGTCGCCCTGGATAGCGATGCGATTCTTGTCGCGGCAGGAGATCTGCATGACCGGCGCGTAGCCGAGGCGCGTCAGCAGCGCGCACACGGCGAGGCTCGACATGTGGCAGTTGGCGCCCGAGCCGTCGGTGGCGTTGATGGCATCGACATAGCCATCGAAGATCTGTGCGCGGCGGTAGACCTCCTCGGGGTCGGCCGAATCAGGCGGCGCCAGCTCGGCGGTGACGGCGAACTGGCCGGCGCGCAGCAGCCGCTCGAAGCGGCCCGGGGAGGTATGGCCGGGCAGGATCGGCAGCGGGTAGCCGGGCACCGGCTCGTCGGTGAAGATCACGGCGTACCGCCGGTGCGCTCGCGCACCACGCGCAGCCAGGAGGAGCGGCCCTGCAGGCGGCGGTCCACCGCGTGCTGCACCTCGCGGATCGCCGCATCGCCGCCGGGGATGCGTGCGCTCCCGGCCACCGCCTCGCGCCACACGCACTGCATCTCGGGGCGCACTTCGCAGCCGCCATCGGCGCGCACCCCGCCGCACGGACCGTTGCGCAGGTTCTTGGGGCAGTTCATCGGGCAGGACATGCCGGTGGCACTGAGGATGCACTGCCCGCACATGCGGCAGTCGAACAGGAACCCCTTCACCTGGCGCTCCACGGCGGCGACCGGGCGCTCGAGCCGCCCGTAGCCGATCGCGCGCCACAGCGGGTCAAGGCGCACCAGCGCCGCCTCAAAGGCGCGGTAGAAGGCGTTCAGCCCCCGTGCGTGACGCACGGACCACAGTCTCACGGCATACATGATCAGCGCTCCGGGGCGAGCAGTCCCTTGGCTTTGATCAGCGCCTCCAGCGCCTCGTCGGTAAAGGCCGCTTCGATGCGCGCCGCCTCGGCGGCGGCTTCCGCCTGCAGGTCATCCCCGCAGGGGCGCGGCTCGCTGCGCTTCCAGTCTGCGAGGTAGGCGTCCGAGCTGCCCTTGCCGGCGCGCATGGCGGCGCGGTCGACCGCCTCCTGGAAGCGCGGCGACAGCTGCACCTTCGCGGTCTCGCGACCGCGCTTCACCAGCACCTGCGCCGGAATATCGCGCCAGGAGATGACGATCAGA
>DATJVL010000048.1:0-2560 GCA_035501795.1 Steroidobacteraceae bacterium | reverse complement strand
GGGCGCATACAGGCAGCGCTGAGTGCAGACACACTGTTCTACTTCCGGCATGTCGACGTCCAGGCGGAACGCGGCGTCGTGACCTTCACCGGCTACGTAGGAACGCGGGAAGAGAAGTACGAGGCACGCAAGCTCGCAACGAGCGCCGGTGCTGTGCGCGTGGTGGATCTGATAAAGCTCTATCGCGAGGACAAGCGTCCATGACGGCGCATGCGCTGGTCACGATCCCCAGCGCGGCGGTCGCTTCTCGATGAAGGCCTGCACCCCCTCGAGGGCGGCCTCCTCCATCATGTTGCAAGCCATGGTCTCGCCCGCCGCCTCGTAGGCGCTCGCGAGGCCGAGCTCCGCCTGCCGGTAAAAGAGCTCCTTCCCCATGGCCACCGCGACGCGGGGCTTCGCCACGATGCTCGCCACCAGCCGCTCGGTCTGCGCGTCAAGCTCCGCGGGCTCGGCCACGCGGTTCACGAGACCGCGGGAGAGCGCCTCGTGCGCGTCGATGAAGTCGCCCGTCACCAGCATCTCGAAGGCGCGCTTGCGCGAGACGTTGCGCGACAGCGGCACTGCAGGGGTCGAGCAGAAGAGCCCGAGGTTGACGCCGCTCACCGCGAAGCGCGCAGTGCTCGCGGCCACCGCGAGATCGCACTGCGCGACCAGCTGACAGCCCGCCGCGGTGGCGATGCCCTGCACGCGCGCGATCACCGGAACCGGGAGCCGCGTGAGGCTCAGCATCATGCGGCTGCACTGCGCGAAGAGCCGCTCGTAGTATTCCTGCGAGGGCGCGGCGCGCATCTCGCGCAGGTCATGGCCGGCGCAGAAGGCCTTGCCCTCGGCGGCAAGCACCACGACCCGCACCGATTCATCGTTCGCGATCGAATCGATCTCGAGCTGCAAGGCGCCGAGCAGCGCCTCGGACAGAGCGTTGTAGGCCTGCGGGCGATTCAGGGTCAGCCTGACCACGCCGCGCGAGTCCCGGCTGCGTTTCACCAGCGGCTCATCGTTGCTCATGCATGTTCTCCCTGCGTCATTGTGCCGCGGCCTCGCACCAGCAGCCAGTTCACGGTGGCCGCCAGAATGACCGCGAGCAGGATGAGGGACTTGCTGAAGTCCACGCGTGTGAGGAGCACCAGGCAGATCAGCACACCGAGCGCTGGCAGCAGTGCCCCGCCCGGCAGGCGGAACGCCGCCGCCCCGGGCTGCCGGCGGCGCAGCACCGGCACGGCGGCGCACACCGCGCCGTAGTAAAAGAGTCGTGCGACCGCCGACAGCGTGACGTTCCAGGCAAAGCCGCCGAACAGCGAGAACGCCCACATCAGGAGCGCAACGCTCAGGATCGACACATGCGGCGTGCGGAAGCCTGGATGGACGGCCGCAAAGGCGCGCGGGAAGTCACCGCGCTCGGCGAGGGCGAAGATGCCGCGCGGCACGCTCAGCATGTTCGCGCTCAGGTAACCGTACACCGAGATCAGCGCGCCTATCGAGATGAGCGCGGCGCCGCCCTCGCCCATCATGACGCGCGCGGCATCCGCAAGCGGGCGCTCGCTGTGCGGGGCGTCGGGCAGCACGTCCACCACGATGAGCTGCAGCGCCGTGTAGAAGAAGGTGACGACGATGAGCGCGACGAAGAGGGCAAACGCGGCATCACGCCGCGGATCCCTCGCCTCCCCCATGGGGTTGAGCGCCGTCTCGTAGCCGCCGTAGGCGAAGAAGAGCAGCAGCATGGCCCCGAGCCAGCCGTGGACGTCCCCCGCCGGGAGCGGCGGCGCGGTCCGCCCGTGCAGCGCGAGGTAGAGAAGGCCCACGGCGCCCACTACCGCGAGCGGCACCAGCTTCGTCGCCACCGACACGTTGCTGACCAGCGTGCCCGAAGCCACGCCGCGGTAGTTCGCGGCGGCGAGCGTCCCGACCAGCAAGGTGATGATGATCAGGCGCGGCACCGGCGCACCCGCCGACGGCCAGAACTCCCCGAGCGAGATGACCAGCAGATTCACCGACGCGCCGCAGGCGGTGATGCGGGAGAGGAGATTGAGCCAGCCGACCTGCAGCCCTGCGAAACGCCCGAAGGCGCGGCGCACGTATATATAGTGTCCGCCGGTCTCGGTGAACTGCGAGGCCACCTCGGCGTAGCAGCCGATGATCACCCCCATCGCGAGCCCGCCGATCAGCACCGCCACCGGACTCGAGCGGCCGACGTAGCCAGCGAGCAGCGAAGGCAGCCCGAAGATCCCGCTGCCGATTATGCAGTTCACCGCCAGTGCTACCATGCTCCAGCGGCCGATGACACGGACCAGTTGCAGCGGCGTGCGGTGCGATGGCCCCTCAGGCATCGGGCTGTTGTATCACAAGCGGGAGCCTCGAGTGCGCCACTCCTACGCAACCCACCTCGAATGCAGCGCCACCGGTGAGCGCCATGACATCACCCGCCTGCAGGGACTGTCGGCCGCCGGCAAGCCGCTGCTCGCCCGTTACGATCTCGCGGCGTTGCGGCACGAGCTGACGCGAGCGGAAATCGAGCAGCGCCCGACGGGCCTCTGGCGCTGGCGCGAGCTGCTGCCGGTGCCGG
>DATJVL010000047.1:0-47364 GCA_035501795.1 Steroidobacteraceae bacterium | reverse complement strand
CGCCGCAGCGTTGGCTGCGGCGCGCTGCAACGGAGGGATCAACATGGCAACGTCCACAGCGCGCAAGCCGGCGGCCAAGCCGACGGCCGTGAAGCCGACCCCGATCAAGGCCGCCAAGAGCGCGGCCGCGCCCAAGCCGATCACCGCACCGCCCTCGACCGCGTACCGCATCGTGGACATCCCGGAGATCCACAAGGACGTCATCAAGCGCTACGCGGTGCCCGGCACGCACGTCGGCCCGGACGAGAAGGAGAGCCCATGGGTGCCGTTCGGGCCGAACGCGGCGATCCGCCACGTGGCCTTCGACGTGCGCCACAACATCTTCAGCAACGTGCTGTGGGTGAAGTCCAAGGGCGTGGTGGGCACGCACAAGCACCGCGGCACTGTGGTGATGATGTGCCTGGAGGGGAGCGTGCGCTACCTGGAGTACGACTGGGTCGCCACGCCGGGCAGCTTCATCTACGAGACCCCGGGCCTGTGCCACACGCTGGTGTCGGACCATCCGCAGGGCGTGAAGCTCTTCGGGTGGCTGCAGGGCCCGATCGAGTTCTACGACGAGCACGGCGTGCTGGCCGAGACCGTCGACGTGTGGTGGTTCATGAACCATTACGAGACCTACTGCCGCGAGCACGGCATCCCGCTCAACAAGGAGCTGTACCTGTGAGCGGGGCGGCCGTGGAGGGCACGCAGGGGTAGCGTAGGCCATGGCACGGATCGTGGGCGGGATCGGCTCCTCGCATACGCCGACGATCGGCTTCGCCCTGGACACCAGCAAGCAGGCCGATCCGGTCTGGGCGCCCATCTTCGAGGGCTACAAGCCCGTGCAGCGCTGGCTCGCCGAGAAGCGGCCGGACGTGCTGTTCTTCATCTACAACGACCACGTCACCTCGTTCTTCTTCGACCACTACTCACACTTCGCGCTCGGCGTGGGCGCGGAGTACGCGGTGGCGGACGAGGGCGGGGGGCCGCGCCGGCTGCCGCCGGTGAAGGGCCATCCCGCGCTGGCGCGCCACATCGCCACCGCGCTCACCCATGATGAGTTCGACCTGTCGTACTTCCAGGGCAAGCCCCTGGATCACGGCTGCTTCTCGCCGCTCTCGGTCATGTGGCCGCACGCGGATGGCTGGCCGGGCGCGATCGTGCCGCTGCAGGTCGGGGTGCTGGAGTTCCCCATCCCCACGGCGCGGCGGTGCCTGAAGCTCGGGCGCTCGCTGCGGCGTGCGATCGAGAGCTACCCCGAGGACCTCAAGGTAGCGATCGTCGCCACCGGCGGGCTCGCGCACCAGGTGCACGGCGAGCGCGCCGGCTTCAACAACACCCCCTGGGACATGGAGTTCCTCGAGCTGCTCGAGAAGGACCCGGAGCGGCTGGCCGCGCTCACCATCGCCGAGTACGCCAAGCGTGGCGGGCTCGAGGGCGCGGAAGTCATCATGTGGCTGATCATGCGCGGCGCGCTCGCGCCGAAGGTGAGGAAGCTGCACAGCACCTACTACCTGCCCTCCATGACCCCGATCGTGTCGCTGATCCTCGAGGACGATGCCCCGGTGAGCGCAGCGCAGTCGCGCGCCGAGTTCCGCGCGCGCATCGCCCGCGAACTCGAGGGCGTGGAGCAGCTGCCCGGCACCTATCCGTTCACGCTCGACCGCAGCGTCAGGGCCTACCGCATCAATCACTTCCTGCACCGGCTGATCGAGCCGCAGTTCCGGCGCGCCTTCCTCGCCGACCCCGAGCCGCTGTTCGAGGCCGCGCAGCTCACGGCGGAGGAGCGCGAGCTCATCCGGCGGCGCGACTGGCGCGCGCTCATCCACTACGGCGTGATCTTCTTCCTGCTGGAGAAGCTGGCCGCGGTGGTGGGCGTCACCAATCTGCACGTGTATGCGGCGATGCGCGGGCAGTCGCTGGAGGATTTCCAGAAGACGCGCAACGCCCAGGTGCTCTACTCGGTGGCCGGCCAGCCGCCGCCGGCGAAAACCTAGCAATACTTCCGAAGGAAACGCACGATGAGTGGTCAGAGTCTGGAAAGTCTGCTGCAGAAGGCGCCCAACATCGTCGAGCTGCTGCGCAACTCGCAGGTCGGCGCCTACATCTACCCGGTGGTGCCGATCGAGTTCAGCAACTGGCGCAGCGAGCAGGTCGGCTGGCAGAAGGCCGCCGTGCTGTTCGACCAGTCGCACCACATGGCCGAGCTCACCGTGAGGGGCCCGGACGCGCTGAAGCTGCTCTCCTACCTCACCATCAACAGCTTCAACAACTTCGTGCCCAACCGCGCCAAGCAGATGGTGCCGTGCAGCCACGACGGCTACGTGATCGGCGACGGCATCCTCTTCTACCTGGACAAGGACGAGCTGCTCTTCGTGGGGCGCACGCCGACGGTGAACTGGATCCAGTTCCACGCCGAGACCGGGCCGTTCAAGGTGGAGTTCATCCGTGACGACCGCTCCCCCTCGCACCCGCGCGGCAAGGCGGTCACGCGCCGCCACTACCGCTACCAGATCCAGGGACCGGCCGCGGCGCAGGTGCTGGAGAGGCTCAACGGCGCGCCCCTGCCGGAGGTGAAGTTCTTCCAGATGGGTACGATCAGCATCCGCGGCCGCCCGGTGCGCTGCCTGCGCCATGGCATGGCCGGTGCGCCGGGGCTGGAGGTGTGGGGCCCGTACGCGCAGGCCGACGCGGTGCGCGAGGCGATCCTGGAGGCGGGGCGCGACTTCGGCCTGGTGCAGGTGGGCGCGCGCGCCTACTCGAGCAACACGCTGGAGTCGGGCTGGATTCCCTCGCCGTTGCCGGCGGTGTACACCGGCGAGCGCATGAAGAAGTACCGCGAGTGGCTGCCGGCCGCCGGCTACGAGGGCACTGCCTCGATCGGCGGCAGTTTCGTGTCGCAGCGGATCGAGGACTACTACCTCAGCCCGTACGCGCTCGGCTATGGCCCGTTCATCAAGTTCGACCACGACTTCATCGGGCGCGAGGCGCTGGAGAAGATGGCCGCCGGGCCGCACCGCAAGAAGGTCACCTTCGCCTGGAACCCGCAGGACGTGCTCAAGATCTTCGCCTCGCTCCTGGCGCCCGGCGAGGTGAACTACAAGTACTGGGACTTCCCGAACTGCAACTACGCCTCGTCCTCCTTCGACCGCATCGTCTCGAAGGGGCGCACGGTGGGCTTCTCGATGTTCGGCGGCTACAGCTACAACGAGCGCACCGCGCTTTCGCTCGGCGTGGTCGATCCCGAGGTCAACCTCGGCGACGAGCTGACGCTGGTGTGGGGCGAGGAGAACGGCGGCACGAAGAAGACCACCGTCGAGCCGCACCGCCAGCTGGAGGTCCGCGTGAAGGTCGCGCCGACCCCGTTTGCGCAGGCCGCGCGCGAGAGCTACCACCAGGGCTGGCGCACCCAGCCGCGCTGAAGCGCTCAGCGCGGCTCAGGCGAGCCAGCGCGCGAGCCGCGCGGCGAGCTCCTGCGGGCGCTCCATCGGTGCCATGTGGCCGCAGCGCTCGATCACGGCGAGCTCGGCCTGCGGGATGAGGCGTGCCATCCGCTGGTGGCGTGCGAGCGGGCTCCACTGATCCTCGCGCCCGCACAGGAGCAGCGTCGGGCAGCGGATCCCGCCGAGCACGTCCGTGGCATCCGGCCGCTCGAGAAGCGCGCGGATCTGCGCGGCAAAGGACTGCGGTGTGGCGCGCTCCACCATGGCGAGGATGGCCTCGATGAGCGGCTGATCCTCGAGGCGCGCCGGGTGCACCATCGCCTGCACCCAGGTGCGCCCCATGGCGCGCATGCCCGCGCGCTGCGCCAGCTCGACCAGCGCCAGCCGTTCGCGCACCTCGCGCTCACCCTCGGCACCGCAGGCACGCGCGGCGTAGCCGGTGTTGAGGAGCGCGAGCGCGCTCACGCGTTCGGGCGCGCTGCGCGTGATCTCGAGCGCGACGCGGCCGCCCATCGAGTGGCCGATGAGGGTGAAACGCGGTGGCGCATCCGCGAGCACCGCCCGCGCCATGCCTTCGATCGAGTCGAGCTCGCCGTAGCAGGGGATCCGGCACTCGAACTTCTCCTCGAGCCGCGCCACCTGCCCGGCCCAGACCGCCGCATCGCACAGCAGCCCCGGCAGCAGGAGCAGGCAGCGGCGCTCAGAGGCGGTAGTCCTGCTGGGTGCGGGCATACTCGATGAAGAAGTCGAGGGTGGCGGGGTCGACCACGCCGCTGCGCGTCGCGGCTTTCTCGGGCGGCACGCCCATGAGGATGCGGCGCACCGGCACCTCCATCTTCTTGCCGGTGAGGGTGTAGGGGATGCCCGGCACCTGGTAGATCTTGTCCGGCACGTGGCGCGGGGTGTACTCGCGGCGCAGGGTCTCGCGGATCTTCGCCTCCAGCGCCGCATCGAGCGCGGCGCCGGCTGCGAGCTTGACGAACAGCGGCATGAAGAAGGCGCCATCCGGCAGGTCCAGGTTGACGATGAGCGCATCCTGCACCTGCGGGATGAGCGCAATCGTGCGATACACCTCGGCGGTGCCGATGCGGATGCCGAAGCGGTTGAGCGTGGCGTCCGAGCGCCCGAGCACCCAGCAGTTGCCCTGCGCGTTGATCTTGAAGAAGTCCCCGTGCCTCCAGATGCCGGGGAATTCCTGGAAATAGGTCTCGAGGTAGCGGCGGTTGCCGGTGTCGTTCCAGAAGTACAGCGGCATCGAGGGCATGGGCTCGGTGAGCACCAGCTCGCCGACCTCGTCAATGACCGACTCGCCGCGTGCGTTGAAGGCCTTGGCCGAGACCCCGAGCTGCGGGGCCTGGATCTCCCCGGCCCGCACCGGGAGTGTGGGGACCCCGCCGACGAAACCGGTGCAGCAGTCGGTGCCGCCGCTGCCGTTGGCGACCCACAGGTCCTCCTTCACGTTGCGGTAGAACCAGGCCATGGACTCGGGCGTGGCGGGCGAGCCGGCGAGGTTGATGGTGCGCAGCGCCTTAAGGTTGAAGCGCTCGCGCGGCACGATGCCCGAGCGGCTGAGCTGCTCCACGTAGGTCGGGCTCGCGCCGAAGGAGGCGACGTTCGCCTCGTCTGCCATCTTCCACAGCAGATCCGGCGCGGGGTGGGCCGGATGCCCGTCGTAGAGCACCGGCAGCGCACCGGTGAGCGGGGTGCCGGTGATGAAGTTCCACAGCATCCAGCCGGAGGTGGTGAAGAAGAACACCCGGTCCTGCTCGTGCAGGTCGAAGTGGAAGGTGGCGTTCTTCAGGTTCTCGAGCAGGATCCCGCCGTGGCCGTGCACGATGGGCTTGGGCAGTCCCGTGGTGCCGGAGGAGAAGAGCGTCCACAGCGGGTGAGCGAAGGGCACCTGCGCGTAGTGGAAGTCCTGCGCCGAAACGGCCGGCTTCTCGAGCAGCGTGCGCCACAGCAGCGCCCCCGGCAGCGCGAGGGACTCATCCTGCGGGTTGAGGTAGGGCAGGTAGACCGTGTGCTGCAGCGAGGGCAGGCTGCCGGCGATGCGGCGCAGCTCGGCGCGACGGTCGAAGGACTTGCCGCCGTAGCGGTAGCCGTCGATCGCGAACAGCAGCTTCGGCGCGAGCTGCACGAGCCGGTCGAGCGTGCCGCGCTCGCCGAAGTCCGGCGAGCAGCAGGCCCAGATCGCCCCGATGGCCGTGGTGGCGAGCATGGCGATCATGGTCTCGGGGATGTTGGGCATCCAGGCGACCACCCGGTCGCCGGGGACGATCCCGAGCGCGCGCAGCTGCGTGGCGAGGATGCGCACCTGCCCGGCGAGCGTGGCCCACGGCAGCGCGGCCAGGGGGCGCGTCTCGCTGACATAAAGCAGCGCATCCCCGCCCTGCGGCTCGCGCCGCAACACGTGCTGGGCGTAATTCAGGTGCGCGCCCGGGAACCACTCCGCGCCCGGCATGCTGCGGCGGCCGAGCACGCCCTTGGGCGGCACCGAGGCCTCGATGCGGAAGTAATCCCACAGCGCCTGCCAGAACCCCTCCAGGTCCTGCACCGACCAGCGCCACAGCGCGCTGTAGTCGGCGAAGTGCCGGCCGCGCTCGCGGGAGAGCCACTCGGCAAACGCCGTGACGTTGGCCTGCCGGACGCGCTCCGGGCCGGGGGTCCACAGGAGCTCTCCCATCTGCATGCGCTGCGCTCAATCGCCTGAAAAACAAGGGGAGAAATTGTAAACAGGAAACCCGCTATTGCGGGACTGGTTGCACCCTCAGGCCAAGCCCGTTGCGCTCTCGATCCTCGCCCGGGCGCAGATCTCGGCGTACGCTTGGGAGCAACATGGTGCGCTCCGGGTGCGCGGGGCGCGGGAGAGCCGTCATCAGCAACGACACCCCGGGTGCCTTCCCGGCGCCGAGCTCGCTCAAGGTCGTACCCGGCACCGAGCGCGCGCAGGCGGCGTACCCGTACTACATGCAGTTCACCAGCGGCGACGATCAGCGCTTCTGGTTCTACAACTCCATGCACTTCCCCGAGCCCATGTCGGCCTTCGACATGGTGACCGCGGAGGCCGCCTACTGTGCGCTCGGCTCCTCCACCACGCGCGTGCACTGTATCCCCACCACCCTCGGCATCGACTACCGCATCATCAACGGACGCGTGTACATCGGCGGCAACGCCGTCACCGACCCCGAGGAGATCGCGCGCCGCACCTCGGAGTTCCAGCAGCGCGCCTTCTACTACTACGACAACTGGGAGCGCCTGTACGGGCAGTGGCGCGAGAAGATGATGGCGCTGATCCGCGAGGCGCAGGCCGCACCCACTCTGGCGCTGCCCGAGTTCGAGCCGCTCGAGCACGTGCACGCCGGGCGCGGCATCGCCAGCAACCACCAGCTGCTCGTGGTCTACCAGAAGACCCTCGAGGGCTACTTCCGCATGTGGCACCACCACTTCGAGTTCCTGCTGCTCGGCTACGGTGCCTACCTGACCTTCTTCGCCTTCTGCAAGAAGGCCTTCCCCGAGATCACCGACCAGACCGTGGCGCGTATGGTGGCCGGGATCGACGCCGAGATCTTCCGCCCCGACGAGGAGCTGCGCCGCCTGGCGCGCCGGGCCGTGCAGCTCGGCGTGGACGACGAGTTCCGCGAGGGGCGGGCGGCGGCCGAGGTCCTGGCTGCGCTGGAGAGGCGCGGGCCGAGCGGCCGCGCCTGGCTGGAAGAGCTGGCCGCGGCCCGCGATCCCTGGTTCAACATCAACGTCGGCGATGGCTTCTACCACTACCACCGCTCCTGGAACGATGACCTGTCGATGCCCTTCGCGGGGCTTCCCGGCTACATCGGGCGCATCCGCGCCGGTGAGTCGCTCGAGCGCCCGGTGGAGGAGCTGCGCGCGCAGCGCACGCAGCTGATTCAGGACTACCGCGAGCTTCTGGGCTCGGACGAGGAGCGCGCCGCCTACGACCAGATGATCACGCTCGCGCACCGCGTGTTCCCCTACGTCGAGGGCCACAAGTTCTACTGCGAGCACTGGTACACCAACCTGTTCTTCAACAAGATCCGCGAGTTCGGCGCGCTGCTCGCGGGCCACGGCTTCTTCGCCGACGCCGAGGACGTCTTCCAGCTCACCCACTACGAGCTCGAGGCCGCGATCATCGATCTCATGACGGCCTGGTCGAACGGCTCGGCGCCGCGCGGCCCGCAGCACTGGCCGCAGGTGGTACGCGAGCGGCGTGCGGCCATCGCCGAGTGGGCCCGGCACGACACCCCGCCGGCCTTAGGTCCAGTGCCGGACGTGATCGACGACCCGGCGATCGTGATGCTGTGGGGCATCACGCGCGAGAGCCTGGATCGCTGGCTGCGCGCCGGGAGCGAGACCGATGCGCGCGAGCTGCGCGGCTTCGCCGCCTCGAGCGGCGTGGTCGAAGGGCCGGCGTGCGTGGTGAAGTCGGTCGAGGAGATCTGCCGCGTGCGCCCCGGCGACATCCTGGTCTGCCAGGTCACCAATCCCACCTGGGCGCCGATCTTCCAGAAGATCGCCGGGGCGGTGTCCGACATCGGCGGCTCCATGAGCCACGCGGCCATCGTGGCGCGCGAGTTCGGGCTGCCGGCGGTGGTCGGCACCGGCACCGCCACCGCGCGCATCAAGGACGGCCAGCGCATCCGCGTCGACGGCGGGCGCGGCGTGGTCACGCTGCTCGGCTGAGGCTCACGGATGGGTTCGCCTGCGCACATCGCCTGGTTCGAGGCGCTCGGCCTCGGTGACCGCGACCAGGCCGGCGGCAAGGGCGCGAGCCTCGGCGAGCTCACGCGCGCCGGCCTCGCGGTGCCGCCGGGGTTCGTCCTCACCACGGCTGCCTTCGAGCACTGCCTCGCGGCGCTGGAGTGCGAGGCGCCGGTGCGCGCCGCCGTCGCCGCGCTCGATCCGGGGGCGCTCGGGGAGATCAGCGCGCGTGCCGCGGCGCTGCGCGCGCGCTTCGAGGGCGCAACCCTCCCCCAGGTCCTGCGCGACTCGCTCACGGCCGCATACACGCAGCTCACCCACGCGCACCCGCACGCCACCGTCGCGGTGCGCTCGTCTGCCACCTGCGAGGACGCCGCGGATGCCAGCTTCGCGGGGCTGCAGGACACTTATCTATGGGTGCCGGACCTCGCGCAGACGCTGCAGCGCGTGCGCAGCTGCTGGGGGAGCCTGTACTCGGTTGAATCCCTGAGCTACCGCCGCCAGCACGCCTTCGCCGAGGAGCGCGTCGCCATGGCGGTCGTGGTGCAGCTCATGGTGGATGCCCGCACCGCCGGCGTCATGTTCACGCGCAGCCCGACGACCGGGGACCGCTCGGTAGTGACCATCGAGGCTGCCTGGGGCCTGGGCTCGGCGGTGGTGGGCGGGGAGGTGACGCCGGACCGCTGGGTGCTGAGCAAGATCACCGGCGAGATCTCGGTGCGCGAGATCTCCGACAAGGCCATCCGCCACGCGCCCGCCGCCGGGGGTGGCATCGTGGTGGTGCCGGTCGCGGAGGGCGAGCGGCGCGTGCCCTGCCTGAGCGATGCCGAGCTGCAGGCCCTCGGCGCACTGGCGCGCCGCGTGGAGCGCCACTACGGCCGCGCCCAGGACATCGAGTGGGCCATCGATCGCGCGCGCGGCACGATCCTGCTGCTGCAGAGCCGGCCCGAGACCGTGTGGTCCGCGCGCGAGAGCGCGCCGATCGCGCGCGCCGAGCAGGACCCGCTCCGGCACGTCCTGTCCGTCTTCGGGAACCGCCAGTGCCCCTGAGCGCCCAGGACGTCGCCGAGATCACGCGCCTGCTCGAGGAGTCGCAGTTCGAGGAGCTGCACCTGGAGCAGGATGGCCTGAAGATCACGCTGCGCCGCTCCGGCGCGCCGCCGCGCAGCGCGCCGCCGGCTGCCGCCACCGCACCGCGGGTGTCCGAGGCGCCCGCACCCGCGGCGCCGGCGCACACCGGGGCCGACGCGGGACTCATCGTCAACGCACCGTTCGTCGGCATCTTCTACCGCGCGCCCAAGCCCGGCGCGGCGCCGTTCGTGGACGTGGGGACCGACGTCACCGAGGACACGATCGTCGGCATCATCGAGGTCATGAAGCTCATGAACACCGTGCGTGCCGAGGTGCGCGGCACGGTGGCGCAGGTGCTGGTCGAGGACGGCGCGGTGGTCGAGTACGGCCAGGCGCTGCTGCGCATCACGCCCGGAGGGGTCCGTGGCTGAGGTCGCGCTCGTCGACACCTCGCTCCGCGATGGCAACCAGAGCCTCTGGGGCGCCATCGGGATCGACACGGCCAAGACGCTCACCATCGCCCCGGTGATGGACCGCGTCGGCTACAAGGCCATCGACTTCACCACCTCGACCCACATGGGGGTCGCGGTGCGCTACAAGCGTGAGGATCCCTGGGAGCGCATCCGCCTCATGGCCGCGGCCACGCCGCGCACGCCGCTGCAGTTCATGTCGACCGGCTTCCGCTTCATCTCCTGGGAGACCGCGAGCCCGGAGTTCATGGCGCTGGCCTTCGCCGCGCTCGCGCGCAACGGCATCCGCCGCTTCTGCCTCGCCGACCCCATGAACGATGCCGACTCGAACGTCGCCTGCGCGCGCATGGTCAAGCGCGCCGGCGGCGAGTTCGTGATCGCCGCGCTGGTCTTCACCATCAGTCCGATCCACGACGACGCCCACTATGCCGCCGCCGCCGCCAAGCTCGCCGCCTGCCCCGAGGTGGATGCCATCTACATCAAGGACCCGGGGGGACTGCTCTCACCGCGGCGTGCCGCGAGCCTGATCCCGGCGGTGAAGGCGGTGATTGGCGCCAAGCCCCTCGAGCTGCACTCGCACTGCACCGTGGGCTTAGGCGAGCTCCTGTACATGGACGCGGTGGACTACGGGGTGAGCGCGTTGCAGTGCGCCTCGGGGGCGACCGCGGATGGCATCTCGAACCCGCCGGCGCTGCGCGTGGCGCAGAACCTCGCAGCCCTCGGGCACCGTGTCAGCGTCGACATGGATGCGCTCGCCGAGGTCGACCGCTACTTCCGCCGCGTGGCCGAGGCCGAGGGCCTGCCGCAGGGCTCACCGCAGCCCTTCGACGCCAACTACCTGCGCCACCAGCTGCCCGGGGGCATGATCGGCACCATGCGCCGCCAGCTCGCCGAGCAGAAGCTGGCGCACCTCGAGGGCGCGGTCATCGAGGAGATCGCGCACGTGCGCGAGGAGCTCGGCTGGCCGATCGTCATGACGCCGTTCGCGCAGATCCTGCTGACGCAGGCCTTCCTCAACGTCACCGGGCGCGAGCGCTACGCCGTCGTCCCGGACGAGGCGATCCGCTACGCGCTCGGGCGCTTCGGCCGCCCCAACGTGCCGATCGCTCCCGCGGTGCTCGAGCGCATCGAGGCGCTGCCGCGCACGCGCGAGCTGCGCGCCGAGCGGCCGATGGAGGCGCTGCCCGAGCTGCGCGCGCGTCTCGGGGCGCAGCTGTCGGACGAGGAGTTCCTGCTGCGCGCCACCATGCCCGCCGGCCAGGTGGATGCGATGCGCGCCGCGGGACCTGCGCCACGGAACTACGACCCGGACGCGCCGCCGGTGATGGAGCTGCTGCGCCGCGTGCTCAAGCTCCGCGGCGTGGCCGAGCTCACCGTGCAGAAGCGCGACTTCAGCCTCAAGCTGCGCGGCGGGGCCGGCGGGGTGCGCGCGTGAGCGCCGCCCGCGCAGCCGCGGTGCGCGGCGTGGTCTTCGACGTCGACGGAACGCTGCTCCTCAGCGACCGCACACTCGGGGAATACGAGCTCCTCCCAGGGGCCGTCGAGGTGCTGTCGGCGCTCAACGAGCGCGGCGTGCCGTTCGCGCTCTTCACCAACGGCAGCGCCTACCCGCCCGCCGAGCAGGCCGCGAAGCTGCGCGCCGCAGGTCTGCCGGTGCGCGACGAGCAGATGCTGACCCCCTCGGTGATCGCCGCGCAGCACATGCGTGAGCGCGGCATCGCGCGCACCCTGGTGCTCGGCAGCGCCGGCGTCGGTGCGGCGCTGCGCGCTGCAGGCATCCAGACCGTGCACACCGGCGAGCCGGGCGCCACGGAGGTGGGCGCCGTCTACGTCGGCTGGCATCCCGCCTGCGGCATGAAGGACATCGAGGCCGCCGCGCGCGCCATCTGGGATGGCGCGAAGCTCTACGTGGCCTCGGACGTGCCGTTCTTCGCCACCCAGCAGGGGCGTACCATCGGCTACTCGTTCGCGATCACCGCGGCCATCCGCCGCCTGACCCGTGCCCCGATGACCCTCACCGGCAAGCCCGCGGTGCTCGCGCTGCGTTTCGTGGCCGCGCGCCTCGGCGTGCCGGTGCGCGAGCTCGCGGTGGTCGGGGATGACCCCCTGGTGGAGATCCTCATGGCACGCCGCGCCGGCGCCACCGCGCTCGCAGTGACGACCGGCACCACCTCACGCAAGGAGTGGGCGCGCCAGGCGCGCACGCACCGCCCGCACGCCATACTGGCCGGGCTGCGCGAAGTGCTCGACTGGGTTGCCGCGCCTGCGGGCGCCGTGCCGGCACCCCGGCGCCGCGCCCGCGCGGCGCGCACCTTGCCTCCTCCGACGCGCGCGCGCCGGAGCAAGGCGCGTGCCAGGCTCGCACGGCGCGCGCGCTGACCAGGATTTCCGGAGAGCACCATGTCCCTGACGAAACCCTACGCTGACATCCCCGGCACCACGATCTTCGATACCGACCAGGCGCGCCTCGGCTATCACCTGAACATGTTCTGCGTGTCGTTGATGAAGGCCGAGAACCGCGCGCGCTTCAAGGCCGGCGAGCGCGCGTATCTCGACGAGTGGCCCATGAGCGAGGCGCAGAAGCTCGCAGTTCTCGACCGCGACTACAACCGCATGATCTCCCTCGGCGGCAACATCTACTTCCTCGCCAAGCTGTTCGCCACCGACGGCAAGAGCTTCCAGTACGTCGCCGCGCAGATGGCGGGCATGTCGCAGGCCGAGTACGCGCAGATGATGCTCGGCGGCGGCCGCGCGCCGCAGGGCTGAAAGAGACCGCGATGCGCGCTGCGCTCTTCTACGGCCGCGAGGACCTGCGCCTCACCACGGTCCCCGACCCGCAGCCCGGCGCCGGCGAGGTGCTGCTGCGCGTGCGCTACAACGGCATCTGCGGCAGCGACCTGCTCGAATACTACGACGGCCCGGTGACCAGCCGCAGCAGCCCGCACCCGCTCACCGGCGTGCAGAACCCGGTGATCATGGGCCACGAGCTGTGCGGCGAGGTGGTCGCCCTGGGTGAGGGCGCGCAGCACCTGAGCGTCGGCGACCTGGTCGCGGTCGAGCCGGTGGAGACCTGCGGCCACTGCCGCTACTGCGAGGGCGGCCAGTACAACCACTGCGCGCTGCTGGCCATCCAGGGCTACAACCGCCACGGCGGGCTCGCCGACTACACGGTGGTCAAGCGCGAGCGCGCGCACCGCCTGCCCGGCGGGGTGAGCGCGCTGCAGGGTGCGCTCATCGAGCCGCTGGCGATCGCCTGGCACACCGTCAACCGCTGCGCGGTCGCCGCCGGCCAGGTGGTCGCCGTGCACGGCGCAGGTCCCATCGGGGTCGGCGCCTTCCTCACCCTGAACCGCCGCGGCGTGCAGGTGATCGTGGTCGATCCCTCGCCCGTGCGGCGCGCCGCGCTCGCCGCCCTCGGCGCACGACACCTGCTGGATCCGAAGAGCGACGACGTGGTGGCGGCGATCCGCGACCTCACCGGCGGCCATGGCGCGGACGCCTCGATCGACGCGGCCGGCGTGCCGGCCTCGTTCGCCGCGATGCTGCACGGCACGCGGGTCGATGGCACCGCCGTGGTAGTGGCGATCCACCACCAGCCGATCGTCATCCCGCCCTTCGACATGCTGATGCCGGAGGTGTACCTGACCGGGGTGGCGCTCTCGGTGAACGCCTTCCCGGCGGTCATCGCGGAGATGGCCCGCGGCAGCTACCCGCTCGAGGGCTGGGTCGAGACCATCCCGTTCGAGGGCGTGGTGGAGCAGGGCCTGCGGCGGCTGCAGCGCCAGCAGGGCATCAAGATCGTGGTGGACGTCGCCGGCACGGCCGCCTGAAGCACCCGGAGTAACGCGGATGAAGTGCGCGGAGCTGTTCAGTGTCGCCGGCCAGGGCGCGCTCGTCACCGGCGCGGCGAGCGGGCTCGGGCTGGCGATCGCGGAGGCGCTCGCCGAGAACGGCGCGCGCGTGACGCTGCTCGACGTGGACGCCGGGCGCATCGCGGCGCAGACGCAGCGCCTCGCGGCCCTCGGCTACGCCGTGCGCGGCGCCGTGGCGGACATCAGCGACCATGCAGCGCTCGAGCGCGCCTTCGATGCCGCGCTCGCCGAGCACGCCCGGCTCGACATCGTGTTCGCCAATGCCGGCATCGACTCAGGCCCCGGGTTCCTCTCCGGCTGGTCGGGCGAGGGACGCACGCGCAACCCCGACGGGGCGCTCGAGAACTACTCGGATGAGCGCTGGAACCGCGTCATCGACGTCAACCTGAACGGGGTGTTCGCGAGCGTGCGCGCCGCGGCCCGCCGCATGAAGCCGCAGCGTGCCGGGCGCATCATCGTCACCACCTCGGTGGCCGGCTACCAGTGCGAGCCGGCGATCGGCTCGGCCTACATGGCCGCGAAGGCGGGCGCGGCGCACCTGATGCGCTGCGTGGCGCAGGAGCTCGCCGCCTACAACATCACGGTGAACGCCATCGCGCCGGGATTTTTCGTCACCAACATCGGCGGCGGCCATGCGAAGCACCCGGATGTGCAGGCGGCGATGGCGAAGCTGCTGCCGATGCACCGCGTCGGCTTCCCCGAGGACATCCAGGGACTGGCGCTGTTCCTCGCTTCTCAGGCCTCCGGCTACATCACCGGCCAGCAGATCACGATCGACGGCGGCTGGACGCTCGGACCGGCGGACTGAACGTGTGGGGCAGTTCGTTCGCAGGATCGTCCCGGTCTGCATCGTCACCGTCGCGGTATTGATCTACGGCAAGCTCACGGAGCGGCCGGCTTCCCCGGCGTTACCTGCCGTGGCAGACCCGGAGCCTCCCGAGGCCGCGCCCGATGCGCCGGCACGCACCTCCGAGACCGGGGGAGCCGGGGAGACGGACGCCGTGTTCCATTGCGACGGACGCACCTACTGCTCGCAGATGAGCTCGTGCGCCGAGGCGAGATACTTCCTGCGACACTGCCCGAACGTGAAGATGGACGGGGACCACGACGCGGTGCCCTGCGAGTCCCAGTGGTGCCCCGGCGGGTAGCCACGCTCCAGTCACCGTCCGGAAACACCCGTGATGTTAAGTGTGCGGCGCGAGGCGAGCGCGCTGCGCTATCGTGTGCGCACGCGGTGAGTGAAGTCGTCCGGGTGCAACGTGAAAGGCCGTTCCAACCTGCAGCCTTATGTCGTGGCGGCGCTGGCCATGCTGCTGGCGCTGCCCGCGCTCACGGGTTCTGCCGGCGCCGCCGACGCGAAGCCCATGAATGCCATCCTGCTCATCGCCAAGGACGACCTCGACGATCCGAACTTCGCAGACTCCGTGGTGCTGGTGATGAACAACATTGGCCCCGCCCCGGTCGGCGTCATCATCAACCGCCCCACGGAGATCTCCGTCTCGAAGCTATTCCCGGACCTGGGACGCCCCGAACGCATGCGCGACAAGGTGTACTTCGGAGGGCCGGTCGACCTCGACTCGGTCTGGTTCCTGTTCCGCGCGGCCAAGCGGCCGGAGCATGCCATCCCCGTGCTGCAGGGGGTGTACCTGAGCGCCAGCCGCGACCTGCTGCTGCAGCTGCTGCGACGCGATGAGCCGATGGCCGGGCTGCGGATCTATGTCGGGCACTCCGGGTGGGGTCCGGGTCAGCTGGAAGCCGAGCTCGGCAACGGCAGCTGGAGGCTCGAGCACGCCGCGGCCGAGCGGATCTTCCACGGCAAGGGCGAGCATCCCTGGCCTTCGAAGCCGGCGGCCAAGCACAGCACCTGAGCCGAGCGGCCCGCCGCACGGGCCCGCGGGCCGTGCGGCGACCGCAGCCGGTCAGGCGCTTCCGGGGGCCCGATACTCAAGCTTCTTGGTGAGCGCCCGGTCGGTCTCTTCGACCGTGAGCAGCGCGGTGGTGCGCGTGCGCACCAGGCCGGCCGCCGAGACGTTCAGTGAAATCGCCGCGGCCGTCACGAGATCCGGCACGTCGACGATCAGCACGACGTCGTGCTCGCCCATGGAGAAATACGCCGCATCGAGCTTGCCTTCCACGCTCTCGAGCAGCCGGGCGACCGCCTGCTTGCGCCCCGAGGCCTTGTCCTTGAGCAGGCCCTTGAGTCCCTCGGCAGTATACGAACCCTGAATGAGATACTTGGCCATGAGTCTCTCCTCATCTTGATTGCCGACGCAGGAACTGGGACTTGTCCTCGTCCCCCCAGGTTCCGCAAAAGGCTACCCAGTCGTCTGAGTGGAAGGCTGCGGGAGGCGCGGCTGCTTCCGTCACCGGGTGCCTGCGAACTTAGTGAGGCCGCGCCGACGTCTCGGGACCTGCAACCTTCTGGAAGATCAGCAGGTTGCCCATCGCCGGCTGCGGCAGGCGGATGTACTTGAACCATGCGAGGTTGAATGCGCGCAGCCAGCCGCGCAGGAATTTCGTGGGCACCGACGTTTCGCGCTCGATGAACGCTCCGGCCATCCGCCGTCGCATCGCAAACCCATGGCCTTTGAGGTTCTGGACGAGCCACGGAATGCGTGCCTCACGGCATAGCAGCATCCCCGATTCGGTCTGGCGCCAGTACTCGGCGCCGCGCGCGTTGACGCTCAGCTCAGCCGGCTTCTTGCCCTGCAGCCGCCTCACCAGCCCACCACTGAGCAGGCGACGTGCGAGCCGCACCAGGGTGGATTCGATCGACCACATGTTGTCCTCGCTGATCACCAGGAAGCCACCGGGCCTGGTCACTCGGGCCAGCTCGGCGACGGCTTCCTCGACCTTGGGGATATGCATCAGCACGCCCCAGCACAGTACGAAGTCGAAGGCGCCGTCGGCGGCGGGCAGGTCGAGCAGGCTGCCGCGCTCGACCGTGACCAGGTGACCGAGATTGTTCGCCGCAACATTCCGGCGGGCTTCCTCCAGGATGTAATCCGACAAGTCGACCGCGACCACGGGATAGCCGCGGCGCGCGAGCCTCAACGAGTGGGAGCCATCGCCGCAACCCGCGTCCAGGAAGGTCGATTTTTCGCGATCGGCGAGCAGGTCTGTGATGCGGTCAAACGCCGCATCGTAGAAGGGGCTTTCGTCGCTGTAGTAGTCATTGATCCAGCGCTGATGCACCCCAGGGCGCGCGAGCGTCTGTTGCACGGTCTGTGATTGCGACATTTGAAAACTCAGCTGCTGCGGCCAAATCCATGGCACGAGCCGGTAACCGAACCGGCGTCTTATGCCTGAGGTCAGGCATTTGACCTGAAGAGGCCTGGCAGCACCACCTTGCGCTGCAGCGCAATGCCGCGCGTCGCCGCCGCAGCTTGTCCTTCATCTGGACACTAAAGGCCGCTCCTTGCGGGGAAGCGCGCACCCATCGCGCCGGGCTGCGCAGGCCTGAGCCTGGTGCAGCGCAATATCGCGGCGCGCTCGCCGCCCAGCCGAAAGACGGCTCAGTGCCCTCGGCGCCACATCCTGCAGCTCGTCCGCGAGCAGATCCAGCAGATCATCGAGCCAGAGCAGGCCAACCGGTTGGCCTTGTTCGGAGATGACCAGCAGGTGTCGTACGCCGATGCGGCGCATCTGCAGCAGTGCCCGCGCGATGGTTTCGTGTTCGCTGAGCAGGACCGGCTCGGGCGTCATGATGTCCGCCATGCGCAGGCTGCGAGGATCAATCCCACGGGCAGCGACGCTGACGACGATGTCGCGGTCGGTGAGCACTCCGACAGGGCGTTGCGCGCCATCCGCCGGGTCCCCTTCCTGACCACCAGGTAGCCGATGTGCTCCTCCCGTATCAACTGCGCCGCGAGCGTCACCTCATCGGAGGCGCTCACCGGCGTACTCGTGCGCATGGTCCCCGACGCGTACGCATTCCTGCGGTTGGATGCCGCACGCGTGTCAGCTAGTCTGCGGCGTACCATGAGACCCACCGGGCGGATTCCCAAATGCGGCGCACGCCCGCGCCTGAACGCGGTGGCGGTCGTTCTGGCGCTCGGGCTGCTGGCCGCGACGGCGGCGGCGCTGACCGCCACCCAGGAGCTCGAACGGGTGCGCCACTGCACTCCCAACCTAGCGCACGGCGCTGATCTCTTCGGGCTGTGCGCGGGGTGCCATGGGGCGCAGGGTGCCGGTACCTTCGATGGTTGGGTACCGCGCATCGCCGGTCAGCATGCCTCGGTGCTGGCCAAGGAGCTGGTGGACTACCGGTACGATCGGCGCTGGGACCCTCGTATGCAGACAGTTGCCGATCGCCACAACCTGCAGAGCGCGCAGGAAATCGCCGATGTCACCGCCTACGTGAGCAGGCTCGAGGGTGCGGTGCCGGTCGGCAAGGGCCCGGGGAAACTGCTCGAGCAGGGGGCTAGGCTCTACGCGCGCCAGTGCCGCAGCTGTCACGGTGACACCGCGCTGGGGGATGCCGCGCGCGGAATCCCGCGCATCGCCGCGCAGCACTACGAATACCTGCGCAGGCAGATTCATGACGCGCTCGAGGGACGACGTCCCAATTTCACCCCGGCGCACGTGCGCTTGTTTGCCCCCCTGGAGCAGCAGGACATCCAGGCCATCGCGGACTACCTCTCGCGGCTGGATGCTGCGGGCGAGGTGCAGGCGGCGATGCCGCCGGAACCCGCGCTGCCGGGGGTCTAGGTCGCGATACACACCTCAAGGAGCGACGCTCCCTGCGTGCCGAAGGCCGCTGTGAGGGCGCCGTCCAGGTCCGATGGGTTCACGATGCGCACGGCCGGGATGCCTTGGGCATGCGCGAGGGCGCAGAAATCCAGGTGCGCGAGGCGCGTGCCCGGCGGGTCGGTGAGCCCGAAGTGCGGCGCGAACTGCTCGAGCGCCTTGTAGCTGCCGTTGTTGACGATCACGAACGTGACGTTCACGTTGAGCTCCGCCGCGCTCCAGAGTCCTTGTATCGAGTACATCGCCGAGCCATCACCGATGAGCGCGATCACCCTGCGCTCGGGGTGCGCGAGCGCGACGCCCACCGCCGCCGGCAGCGAGTAGCCCAGCCCGCCGCTCGCGCACGTATAAAAAGTGTCGGGCTCGAGGATCGGCAGGTGATCGTGCATCGGGCCGCGGCTGCTTGGGGCTTCCTCGACGATGATGCTGCCCGCCGGGCGTAGCGCGGCCAGCTGTTGCATGAGATAGCGGTCGGTGAGGCGCGTGGCGTCCACCGGCGCCGCACGCGGCGGCAGCACGGGGGCGGCACGTGCCGGGGCGGCGGCATCCAGCAGCGCGCCGATCCCGAGCTTGAGGTCCGTCACGATGCAGAGTCCGAGCGGTGCGCGCGCGGCCTCGGCCGGATCGTCCGTGAGCTGCACGAGCGTGGCGCCCTCCGGGATCAACGGACCCTCGCCCTCGACGTGATAAGTGAAGACGGGTGCACCGAGCACCAGCACCAGGTCGCAGCCAGCGAGCCGCGCCAGTAGCTGCTTGCGCTCGGCCGGCAGGAAGCCGGCAAAGAGCGCGTGGGTCTCGGGGAAGCTGTTGCGCGATGACATGGGACTCACCCATGCGGGCGCCTTGTGGCGCTCGGCCAGCGCGATCACCTCGCTCCATGCCGACGCGCGTGCCACGCCCGGGCCGACGACGAGCACCGGCTGCCGCGCGGCGGCGAGCCGCGCCGCGGCGCGCTCGAGCAGCTGCGGATCACCGCCCACCCGTCGGCTTGCCTCGTGTTGCGCGGGCGGCGGCCCGGCCGGGCGCCCCCAGTCATCCACCGGGATCGAGACGAAGGTCGGCCCGCAGGGGGACTGCAGGGCGACATGGCAGGCACGCGCGAGTGCCGCCGGCACGTCCTGGGCGCGCGCCGGCTCGCAGCTCCACTTCACGTACGGTCGCGGCAGTTCAGCGGCGCGCTCGGAGTAGAGGAACGGCTCGAGCGGCAGCAGCGAGCGCGCCTGCTGGCCGGCGGTGACGACGAGTGGCGCCTGGTTGCGCCAGGCGGTGAAGAGGCTCCCCATGGCGTGACCGACGCCGATGGCCGAATGCAGGTTGACCAGGGCCGCGCCGCGGCGCGCCTGCGCGAAGCCATCCGCCATCGCCACGGCGACGGATTCCTGCAGCGCCAGCACGTAGCGGAAGTCGCGCGGAAAATCCCGGTACATCGGCAGCTCGGTGGAACCGGGGTTGCCGAAGATCGTGGTGAGGCCGAGCTCGCGCAGCAGCCCGAACACCGCCTCGCGCACGCTGCCGCTCATGTGCTGTGCTCCTTCAGGTCGCGACGCTCGCCGCCGCGGCGCGTGCGACCCGGCTCGGCGCCGTCTCCTGCAATCCCAGCGCGATCAGCGCACCGGCGATGGCGCAGCCGGCCTGGATCACGAGCGGCGCGGCCAGTGTCGAGCGATCGGCGGCCCAGCCGGCGATCGCAGGCCCGCAGACCCCGCCGAAGATCTCGCCGATCCCGACCGTGATGCCGAGGGCCGTGGCCACATAGCGGGGCGGGATGGTCTCGGAGGGAATCGTGCCCATGAAGAGCGGGAAGGTGCCGCTGGCGGCCCAGCCGATGAAGATCAGCACGCCCAGCATCCAGATCGAGCCCTGCCAGTAGAGCGCGGCGAGCGGCACCAGCAGTCCGAGCAGGTTGAACATGACCACCACCGGCCGGCGCCCGAGCCGATCCGACAGGCGCGGCACGATGAAGCTGAAGAACGCGGCCGACAGTCCCAGGAGGCTCATCAGCACCTTCATGCCGCCGTTGGCGTCGATGTGGCGCACCTTCACATAGAAGAGTGGCAGGAACGCCCACCCCAGCACCATCCAGGCCACCATGACGATGCTCATGAGCGTGCACAAGAGCATGTTGCGATAGCGCAGCATCTCGAGCTGCCCCGGCACCGCGCGCTCGCCCGCCAGCGGATGCGACCTGCGCCCCGGCTCGTGCACGTAGCGGGCGATGAGGATGGCCATCACCAGGCCCGGCACCGCGCTGAGGAAGAACGCCATGCGCCAGCTCCAGTGCGCGGCGATCGGTACCAGCAGCAGCGGGGCGAGGAAGGAGCCGAGGAAGTTGCTGCCGAAGTTCTGCATGACGCCCATGTTGTTGCCGCGGCGCGCGTGGTCGGACTCCGCCGCGACCAGCGACTGGCAGACCGGCAGGAACGGGCCCTCGACGAGCCCCATGAGCAGCCGCGCGGCGAACAGGGCGGCGAAGGACATGGCGAGTCCGGAGAGCGCCGAGCAGACCGAGAAGGCGACGACGCTCACCAGCAGCACCGGCTTGCGCAGCCCGGTGCGGTCCGAGAGCACGCCGCCGAGGTACGAGGACAGCGCCCAGGTGAAGGAGAGCGCCGAGGCCAGCAGCCCAACCTGCTGGTTGTTGAAGTGCAGGTCGTCGACGATGAAGGGCATCACGTAGTTCGCCGCGTTGCGGTCGAAGAACAGGAACCCGAAGGTGATGCCCAGGACCCAGATCAGCCGCTGCTCGTAGCGCATCGTTTTCATCAAACCCCCTGGCCGGCGCCGTGGGCCACTTTACCGGAAGCCACTTGCCGGCGGCGCGCATGCGGTTGCCGGGATTTCCCTGGCGGGGGAGACTGGGTGCGCCCTGGGTCGAGCGCCGCGGGGCGCAGGCTCGCAACATGTCCGCACGCCGAAAGGGGGTGGCACATGGGTCAGGTGGGATTCGGACAGCCGGACAACGGCATCATCCAGATGGCCTACGTGGTGGAGGACCTGGATGCGGCCATGGCGCAGTGGCGCACCTCGCTCAACGTCGGCCCGTGGTTCGTGCTCGAGCACTTCACGGGCGAGAAACCGCTGTACCGCGGACAGCACTCGCGCGCGGCCGTGAAGCTCGCCATGGGCTTCGCCGGGCATATGAACGTCGAGCTCATCCAGCCGAAGAACGACGAGCCCTCGGTCTACCGCGAGGTGATCGAGCGGCGCGGCTACGGCTTCCATCACTTCGGGGTGGCCACCTGGGAGTTCGATGCCGCGGTCGCCAAATACGAGCGGGCCGGCCATGCGCTCGCGTTCGTGGCTGCCGTGCCGAGCGGCGGACGCGTCGGCTACATGGACACCACGGCCGTGCTCGGCGGCTTCACCGAGCTGATCGAGCTCGGCGGCGCCTTCGAGGAGGTGTTCGGGCGCTTCTACCGCGAAAGCTGCGCCTGGGACGGCAAGGATCCGGTGCGCTCCTTCATCTGAGCCGCGTTCGCGGCGCACGCCGCGGCGTGCCGCTCGCGATACTCGCGCGGGGTCATGCCGAACTTGCGGCGGAACACCCGGCCGAAGTGCGTCGGGCTGTTGAACCCATGATCGAAGGCGATGGCTGCCACCGTGCGCCCGAGCTGCACCGGCGCGATGAGCGCACGCGCGCACTCCTCCAGGCGCCGCCGCAGCAGGTAGCGTCCCACGGTTTCCCCGGAACACGCGAACAGGTGATGAAGGTAGCGCGGCGTGATGCGGCAGGACTCGGCCAGGGCGCTCGGGGTGAGCTCCGGGTCGTGCAGGTGCGATTCGATGTGGTTGAGGAGGCGGATGCGCTGCGCCGCGGCCACCGCGGAGCGCTCACCGTGAGCGCGCGGCACGTCGGCGTAGGCGGCGCCGAGCAGGTCGAGGATCGTCCCGGTGACGCGCGCGGCGCCTTCCGCATCCAGGTCTTGGTGGCAGGCCACCCAGAAGCTGCGTAGGAACCGTGACAGCAGCGCCGGCACGCCGCCGTCGGCGGGCACCGCCACGGCGAGCAGCGACTCGGGGCAGGGGATCTGGCGACGCAGCTGCGCCTCGGGGATACCGAGCACCAGCATGCGGTTCGTGCCCGGGAAGACGATGTCGTACTGACGCGTGCTGTCGAAGAGGGTGAAATCCCCGGGCTTCAGGTAGGCCTCGCGCCCGTCCTGGCGGTTGCGGCTCTCACCGGCGAGCTGCACCAGCAGGAAGAACAGCGCGCCGCGCGTGCGCGCCACGTGCGCGCGCGAGTGGTGCACGGTCTGTGCCTCCGAGAAGGCCTCCGCCAGGCTCAGCTCCCCGATGGCGGTGCGCTCGATCGAGCCGTGGAAGGTGCCGATGTCGGCCGGGTCCGAGACCAGCGGCGAGAAGGACTCGCCGGCGGCATCGTTCCAGTAGGCCAGGCGGCGGCGCGGCTCCAGGCCCGCGGTACTGAAGGACTGCATCGGTATCATCTGGCGCGTATCCCCCTCGAAAAAGTCCGGTTGGCTAGCTCTGGGCCGCGAGCTGGCGCTCGAGCTCGGCGAGCGTGCGGTAGCAGGGCAGCACCTGCGCCACGCTGGCGTTGGGCTCACGCTGCTCGCGGAGCGCGGCGAAGAACTCGCGGTCCTGCAGCTCGATGCCGTTCATCGACACGGCGACCTTCGAGACGTCGATCTTCTGCTCCTTGCCGTCGATGAGGTCGTCGTAGCGCGCGATGTAGGTGCCGTGGTCGCAGATGTAGCGGAAGAAGGTGCCGAGCGGGCCGTCATTGTTGAAGGACAGCGACAGCGTGCAGATCGCCCCGCTGCCGCTCTTCAGCTGGATCGACATGTCCATGGCGATGCCGAGCGTCGGATGGATGGGACCCTCGATGGCGTGCGCGATGGTGACCGGCGCGCCGGCCTGGTAGGTAAAGAGGTCCACGGTGTGCGCGGCGTGGTGCCACAGCAGGTGGTCGGTCCAGGAGCGCGCCTGGCCGAGGGCGTTGATGTTGGTACGCCGGAAGAAATACGTCTGCACGTCCAGCTGCTGCAGTGCCAGCTCGCCCTCGACGATGCGCCGGTGCAGCCACTGGTGCGAGGGGTTGAAGCGCCGCGTGTGGCCCACCATGCAGGTGAGTCCGGTGCGCTGCTGCAGCTGCGCCACGGCCTGCGCGTCCGCCCAGTTGTCCGCGAGCGGGATCTCCACCTGCACGTGCTTGCCGGCCTTCAGGCACTCGAGGGCCTGCGCGGCGTGCAGCTGCGTCGGGGTGGCGAGGATCGCGGCGGTGACGCCGGGGAGGGCGAGCGCCTCGGTGAGCTTGGTCGTGGCGTGCGTGACGCCGTATTTCTGCGCCACGGCCTGCGTGGGCTCGAGGGTGCGGCCGACGACGGAGGCCACCTCGATGCCGCCGATGGCGCGGATCGCCTCCAGGTGCTTGACGCCGAAGGCACCGGCGCCGGCGAGCACGATCTTCATGGCGCATCCTCCAGGATCAGGTGGCCGACCGCCGTGTTGGAAGCGGGCACGTGGTAGAAGCGGTGCACGGTGCGCACCCGCGGGCTCAGGGCGCCGCGCATGATGAGCCACATGACGAGCTCGATGCCCTCGGAGCCGGCCTCGCGCACGTACTCCAGGTGCGGCATGCGCGCGAGCTCCTCCGGGTCCTCGATGAGGCGTTCGATGAAAGCCGCGTCCCAGGGCTTGTTGATGAGGCCGGCGCGCGGTCCCTGCAGCTGGTGGCTCATGCCGCCGGTTCCCCACACCTGCACGTCGAGGTCGGCATCGAACAGCTCGACCGCACGGCGCAGCGCCTTGCCGAGCTCGTAGCAGCGCCTGCCGGAGGGCGGCGGGTAGAGCACCACGTTGACCGGCAGTGGGATCACGCGCACCGGCCAGGCATCCACCTTGCCGAACATGAGCGACAAGGGCACGGTGAGCCCGTGATCGACGTCCATGCGGTTCACGATGGTCAGGTCGAAGTCCTGCTGGATGACGGATTGCGCGACGTGCGCGGCGAGCTCCGCGTGACCCTTGACCACCGGCACCGGCCGCGGGCCCCAGCCCTCGTCCGCCGGCGTGAAGCTCTCCGCGCAGCCGATGGCGAAGGTCGGCACGATGTCGAGGTTGAACGCGGTGGCGTGGTCGTTGTAGACCAGGATCACCACGTCGGGCCGGGCGCGCGCGATCCACTCCTTGGAGAAGTCGTAGCCGGCGAACACCGGGCCCCAGTAGGCATCGCGCGACTTGCCGGTATCGAACGCGGCGCCGATCGCGGGCACGTGCGAGGTGGTGACGCCGGCGGTGATGCGGGCCATCAGGCGCTCTCCTTGGACAGGCTCGGTTGATCCATGGTGCTCCTTCAGCGGCTCCAGTAAAGGCGCATTGGGTTGTCTACCAGCAGCTGCTGCTGCAGCTGCGCGGTGGGCGCGATCTTCGGCACGAAATCCACGAGCGCGCCATCATCGGGCATGTGCGTCTTGAGGTTCGGGTGCGGCCAGTCCGTGCCCCACAGCACGCGCTCCGGAAAGCTCTCCACCAGGTGCCGCGCGAAGGGCACGACGTCCTCGTAGTGCGGCGGTCCGCTCCTGGAGAGCCGGTCCGGGCAGCTCACCTTGGACCAGATATTGGGATGCTCGCGCATGAGCTTCACGAACAGCGCGAACCCGGGGCCATCCACGGCCCGCGTGACATCCGGGCGGCCCATGTGATCGACCACCACCGTGGCCGGGAGCGTGGCGAAGAAGTCGTACAGCTCCGGCAGGTCCTGCGCCTCGAAATAGATGACCACGTGCCACTTGAGCGGAGCGATGCGGCGGGCGATCTCGAGCAGCATCGCGCGCGGGGTGCTATCCACCAGGCGCCGCACGAAGTTGAAGCGCACGCCGCGCACGCCGGCGGCATCGAGCGCGGCGAGCTCCGCATCGCTCACGTCCGCGGTCACCGTCGCGACTCCGCGCGCCCGGTCGCCGGCGTCCCTGAGTGCATCCACCAGCGCGCGGTTGTCGGCGCCGTGGCAGGTGGCCTGCACGATGACGTTGCGCGCAAACCCGAGGTAATCGCGCAAGCCCCACAGCTTCTCCTTGGGCGCATCGCACGGCGTGTAGCGCCGCTCGCTCGCGAAGGGAAAGTGCGCGCCCGGGCCGAACACGTGGCAGTGCGCATCCACCGCGCCGGCGGGCGCGGCGAAGCGCGGGCGCGAGGGACGCCCATGAAAGGCAAGCCAGTCAGGATCCGTGGTGAAGCCGCCGCTCGCCGGCGTGGCCGGCCAGCGCGGATCCCCGGGAGTGATGGGTGTGCTCACAGGGCCCGGCGCTTCAGCAGCGCATCGAGGCGCGGGAACACCCGGCGCGCGTTGCCCTCGTAGATACGCGCCTTGGCGGCGGCCGGGAGGCTCAGGGCGTCGACGTAGCGGCGCGTGTCATCGAAGTAGTGGCCGCTGGTGGGGTCGATGCCGCGCACCGCGCCCACCATCTCCGAGCCGAAGAGGATGTTGCCCACGTCGATCACCCGCACCAGCAGGTCGATGCCGGCTTGGTGGTAGACGCAGGTGTCAAAGAACACGTTGCGCATCACGTGCTCTTCCAGCGGCGGGCGTTTGAGCATGTCGGCGAGCCCGCGGTAGCGACCCCAGTGGTAGGGCACCGCCCCGCCGCCATGCGGGATGATGAAGCGCAGGGTCGGGAAATCGCGGAACAGGTCGCCCTCGATGAACTGCATGAAGGCCGTGGTGTCGGCGTTGATGTAGTGCGCACCGGTGGCGTGGAAGTTCGGGTTGCAGGAGGCGGACACGTGCACCATCGCCGGCACGTCGAGCTCGACCATCTTCTCGTAGAAGGGGTACCAGGAGCGGTCGGTGAGCGGCGCTGAGGTCCAGTGACCGCCGGAGGGGTCGGGGTTCAGGTTGCAGCCCACGAAGCCAAGCTCGCGCACGCAGCGCTCGAGCTCGGCGACGGAGTGCGCGACCGGCACGCCCGGGGACTGCGGCAGCTGGCACACGCCGACGAAGTTCTCGGGGTACAGCTCGACCACGCGCCGGATGAGGTCGTTGTTGGCGCGCGCCCAGGCGAGGGAGATGGCCTCATCCCCCTGGTGATGTCCCATCGCCGAGGCACGCGGCGAGAACAGCGTCAGGTCCGAGCCGCGCTGCTTCTGCAGGCGCAGCTGGTTCTTCTCGATCGTCTCGCGGATCTCGTCGTCCGAGATCGCCGCGGCGCGGGCCGGCGGGGCGGAAGGATCCTTGAAGGCCAGCAGCTGCGCCTCGCGGAACTTCTGGTGCGCGGCCGGCGCGGTGGTGTAGTGGCCGTGACAGTCGATGATCATGGCGTGCCGCTCCCGGTGCGCTCACCCGGCGGCAGGGACAGCTCCGGCAGCAGCGCATCCAGTACCCCGGCAAGGCCCTCCACCTGCTGTGCGTCCGCATGCTCGGCCGCCCACTGCTGCCGCTCGACGCAGCCGCGGCTCATCCAGGGGTCGAGGCCCGCCTCGGCCACCGTGCGCACCGCCTCGCGCATCTCTTCGGCACGCCGTGCCCCGTGCTGCAGCGAGCGGCCGATCATGTAGCGCGCCAGGTGTGACCAGTCGGCCGCGGGCAGCAGGTCCTTGAGCGAGCTGAGCACCGCGTCCTCGACCTGGTAGTGGCGCGCAGTGACGAGCGACTCGGCCAGCAGCGCCTCCATGCCCTTGACGATGACGCTACGGCACATCTTGGCGGCCGCCGCCTTGCCGGGCGACGCTGAATACACCGCCGCGCCAGTAAATCCCAGGGTGCGCGCCTGCGGCAGGAACTCGGCCGCGTGCGGGCCGGCGAGCCAGAGGGGGGCACCCAAGCGCTGCGGCGAGATGGGCGACATCACGGCCGCCTCGACGTAGCGGCCGCCGGCGGCCTCGATCGCGTGCGCGGCCTGCGCCTTGGTGCCGGGGGAAACCGAGTTGAGGTCCAGGTAGAACGCGCCGCGCTCGATGCTGCGCGCCACCTCCGCGGCGGCCGCGCAGCATTCCGCCGCGGTGACGGCGCTGATGACGAGTGACCGGCCGCGCACCGCCTGGGCCATGCTGGCGGCGCGCTCGAGGTAGGGGAGCGAGTCCGCCAGGCGCCGCGGCGCGCTCGCGGGCTGCGGGAAGAGCCGGTCCCAGGCGCCCAAGGTCACGCCGCCGGCCGCATGCAGGTCGCGCGCGAGCACCTCGCCCACCTCTCCCAGGCCCACCAGGGCCACCGGCAGCGCGCTCACGGCTCGCTCCAGGCCGCCGCCGGCACGTAGACCTCGCCGGCCATCAGCTTGCGCGCCGTGCGCAGCAGCGCCGAGCGGTTCACCGTCACCGCATCGCCCGCGAGCGTCACGTCCATCTCCACCGTGAAGAAGCCGGTGGGATGCTCGATCTCCAGGCGCTGCGTACCCGAGCGGGGCGCAAGTCCTGACACCTCGGCCGCGACCGAGTGGGGCGTCACGCACGCGGTGGCGACGCTCACCGCTCCCAGCACACCGATCGCCTCGTGCACGCGGTGCGGGATGAAGGTGCGCGTATGCAGGGCGCCGCCGTGACGCGGCGCCGAGATGAGGCACATCTTCGGCACGGTCTGCTTCGCGACGTCGCCCAGGTTCATGCGCCGGCCGCATTCAAGCCGCAGCCGCTCGATGCGCGCCTTGAGGGTGGCATCGGCCTCGAGCTCCGCGGGCGACTCGTCGCCGCGCTTGCCCAGGTCCACCGCCTTCACCAGCACCACCGGCATGCCGTTGTCGATGCAGGTGACCTCGAGCCCCTCGATGCGCTCACGCGGGGCATCGGTGGGGAACAGCTTGCCGCAGGAGGAGCCGGCCACGTCCAGGAAGTCGATGGGAATCGCGGCGGCGGTGCCCGGCACGCCGTCGATGCGTGCTTGGCCCTCGTACTCGACCGCACCATCCGGGGTCGGCACGTGCGCCACGGCGATGCTGTCGGTGTTGAGCATGCGGATGCGCACCGGGGTACTCGCACCGCTGACCCTCACCAGGCCGTGCTCGATGGCCCACGGGCCGACACCGGCGAGGATGTTGCCGCAGTTCTGCGAGTCACTGACCTCGGCCTTGTCCACCACCACCTGCAGGAAGAGGTAGTCGACGTCGGCGCCGGCGTGCGTGGAAGGGCTGATGATGGCGACCTTGCTGGTGAGCGGGTGCGCCCCGCCGACGCCGTCGATCTGGCGTGCATCCGGTGAGCCCATGGCCGCGAGCAGCACCGCAGCGCGCGCGCCCGGCGCGCGCGGCAGGTCGGCGGCGTTGAAATACAGCGCCTTGGAGGTGCCGCCGCGCATGAGGGTGCCGGGGATGGCGCGCAGCACGGTGCCTCACTCCGGCAGCGACTGTGCGCGGTAGGTGAGCCCGCGCCTGGCGAGCTTCTCGCGCATGTCGTAGATGTCCAGCCCGAGCTCGCCGGCCCTGAGGCGCGCGCGCACCTGCTCCTCCTTGGCCTCGCGTGCCTGGCTCGCCTTGAGCACCGCGGCGGCCTCGCGGCGCGGCACGACGCACACGCCATCATCGTCGGCGATCACGACGTCGCCCGGGTGCACCAGGCCGCCGCCGCACACCACCGGGACGTTCACCGAGCCCAGGGTCTCCTTGACCGTGCCCTGTGCGTGCACTGCCTTCGACCAGACCGGGAAGTCCATGGCGGTGAGCTCGCGTACGTCGCGCACGCCGGCATCGATCACCAGCGCGCGCACGCCGCGGCCCGCGAGCGAGGAGGCGAGCAGCTCGCCGAAGTAGCCGGCATCCGAGAACGAGGTCGGCGCCACGACGAGCACGTCCCCGGCCTGGCACTGCTCCACCGCCACGTGAATCATCCAGTTGTCGGCCGGCGGCAGGCTCACCGTCACCGCCGAGCCGGCGACCTGAGCGCCCGCGTAGATCGGGCGCAGCTGCGGGCCGAGCAGCCCGGTACGTCCCTGGGCTTCGTGCACGGTAGCCACGCCGAGGCGCGCGAAGCTGTCCACGACCTCGGCGCTGGCGCGGCGGATGTTGGTGTAGACGACGCTCATGGTGCGACCCGCAAGGGCTTGTGTGGTGCGGGCATTGTCCGCCCGGGGTTAGAGGGGCGGGTAATTGCAATTGACGGCTGGGTATAAGAAATTGCGAACATGGCATTTAACAAACGTGTCCCGGAGCGGGCCCCCGTCAACCTGCGGCACCTGGCGCTCTTCGAGCAGGTGGTCCGCCGCGGCAGCGTGAGCGCTGCGGCACGGGCGGCGAATCTCACCCAGCCGGCGGTCACCCAGGCGGTCGCCCACGTGGAATCGGCCCTGGGGGCACGGCTCCTGGAGCGCAGCTATACCGGGCTCACCCTGACGCCGGCCGGGCGCGTGGCCGCGCCGCGCGTGGAGCGCGCCCTGCAGGGGTTGCGCGAGGCCGTCACGGGGGCGCGCGCCCGCGGGGAGGAGGCGGCTGCGGGAGAGCCGCTGCGGGGCATAACTTCCACGCAACTGGCGGCACTGCTGGCGGTGGCCGAGGCCGGGGCGTTCGCGCGCGCGGCGCGCCGCAGCGGCCGGGCGCGGGCGGCCGTGCACCGCGCCGCACGCCAGCTGGAGCGCTCCCTGGGCCGCGAGCTCTTCGAGCTCACGAGCTTCGGCGTGCGCCCCACGCGCGAGGCGGAGAAGCTGGCGCTGCGCGCGCGCCTGGCGCTGGCCGAGCTTGCCCAGGCGCAGGCGGAGGTGGCCACCGTGGCCGGCACCGGGAGCGGCTCGACCACGATCGGGGCCATGCCGCTGGCGCGCAGCGTGCTGGTGGCGCGCGCGGTGCTCGAGTTCGCCGCCGCCAGGCCCGAGCACGGCATCACGATCCTCGACGGGCCCTACGAGAGCATGCTCGGGGCACTGCGGCGCGGCGCCGCGGACGTGCTCGTCGGCGCGCTGCGCGACCCGCTGCCCTACGAGGACATCGTGCAGGAACACCTGTTCGATGACCCGCTGGCGATCGTCATCGGTGCGCACCACCCGCTCGCGGGGCGCGGCGCGCCCGCGGCGGCTGCACTCGGGAGCTTCCCGTGGATTGCGCCGCGGCGTGACTCCCCGCTCCGGCGCCATTTCGAGGCGCTGGTGGCGCGGCTGCCAGCGCCGCCGGCGGCGCCGATCGAGTGCAGCTCGCTGGTGGCGGCGCGCTCGATGCTGCTCGCCAGCGAGCGCGTCATGCTGCTCTCCGAGCACCAGATCCGCCACGAGCTGGACGCGGGCGAGCTCATCGCGCTGCCACACCCCTTCGGCCCGGTGAGTCGCGCGATCGGGCTCACGGTGCGGCGCGACTGGCGTGCGACCGACGTGCAGGCGCAGCTCATCGAGGGGCTGCGCCGGCACGCGCGTGCCGCCGCGGCGCGCCCGGCCGGGCGGCGGCGCTGACCGCCTCGGCTGCCACGCCCACGTTCAATCCGGGCGCGCCCTGACATAAGCTCGCAATGCCATGCGCTCCACCCAGGTCGCGATCATCGGTGCCGGGCCCGCGGGCCTCATGCTGGCGCAGCTCCTGCGCCGCCACGGCATCGACTCGGTCGTGCTCGAGCGGCAGTCGCGCGATCACGTGCAGGCGCGCATCCGCGCCGGGGTGCTCGAGTGGGGCACCGTGCAGCTGCTGGAGGAGGCCGGCGTCGGTGAGCGCATGCTGCGCGAGGGCCTGGTGCACGAGGGCTTCGGCATCGCCTTCCGCGGCGCCTTGCACCGCATCGACCTCAAGGCGCTCACCGGACGCTGCATGCTGGTCTATGGTCAGACCGAGCTGGAACGGGACCTGGCCGAGGCCTGCTGTGCCCACGAGGGCACGGTGCTGTGGGAGGCAGCCGAGGTCGCGCTGCACGGCTTCGACGGTGCCCGGCCGCGGGTCAGCTACCGCCACGGCGGGAAGCCCGGTGAGCTGGCCTGCGACTTCATCGCCGGCTGCGACGGCTTCCATGGCGTCAGCCGCGCCAGCATCCCGCGCGCGGCGCGCACCGAGTACGAGCGGGTCTATCCGTTCGGCTGGCTCGGGCTGCTGGCGGACGTGCCGCCCCTGTACGAGGAGGTCGTGTACGTGAGCCACGAGCGCGGCTTTGCACTCTGCAGCATGCGCTCGCGGCAGCGCAGCCGCTATTACCTGCAGTGCGCGCTCGATGAGCGCCCGGAGGAGTGGCCCGATGCGCGCTTCTGGGATGAGCTCGAGGCACGGCTGCCGGCCTCGCACGCGCGCCAGCTGGTGCGCGGACCCTCCTTCGAGAAGAGCATCGCGCCGCTGCGCAGCTTCGTCACGGAGCCGATGCGCTGCGGGCGGCTGTTCCTGGCCGGGGACGCGGCCCACATCGTGCCGCCCACCGGCGCCAAGGGGCTCAACCTCGCCGCGGCCGACGTGCGCGTGCTGGCGCAGGCGCTGGCCGAGCACTACCGCGAAGGCAGCGATGCCCTGCTGGAGGAATATTCGGCGCGTGCCCTGCGGCGCGTGTGGGGGGCGATCCGCTTCTCCTGGTGGTTCACCGGGCTGCTGCACCGCTTCGCCAGCGATCCCTTCAGCGAGCGCCTGCAGCGCGCCGAGCTCGAGTACCTGCTGAGCTCGCCGGCGGCCGCCCGCGCGCTGGCGGAGAATTACGTTGGACTTAGCTTCGACTGACGCTTGAGCGCTACCGTGGCGCGGCTTGACCGGCGCGCGCGCCAATGGTACGTAACACTTACAAAAGGGGATCGGCCGGGATGCACAGCGTCACCTTGTATCACTGGGAGCCGAACGCGAACTCCGGCAAGCCGATGCTGGCGCTGCTGGAGAAGGGGGTGGCCTTCGAGAGCCACTACCTGGACCTGCTCGCCTTCGACCAGCACAAGCCCGAATACCTGGCCGTGAACCCGCAGGGCACGATCCCGGCGATGCGGCACGGCGAGCGCGTGCTGACCGAGTCGACCGCGATCATGGAATATGTCGAGGAGTGCTTCCCCGGGCCGCGCCTCATGCCCGCCGATGCGCGCGACCGCTGGCGCGTGCGCTGGTGGATGAAGCTCATGGACCAGTGGCTCGGACCGAGCTTCTCGATGTTCGGCTGGAGCGTGTTCGTGGGACCGGCGGTGCGCGCGCGCGACCCCAAGGAGCTGGATGCCGCGGTCGAGCGCATCCCGCTGCCGGAGCGGCGCGTCGCCTGGCGCAAGGCGATCTCCGGGCAGTTCAGCGCGGAGGAGCTGGCCGAATCCAAGCGCCGCTGCGAACTCGGCGTGCGGCTGCTGGAGGAGGAGCTCGGGCGGCGCGAGTGGCTCGCGAGCCCGCAATACAGCCTGGCCGACATCAACGGCTTCAACCTCGCCTACGCGCTGCCGGTCTCCCAGCCGCACCTGGCCAACGACGACGTGACCCCCAACATCATGCGCTGGCTGCGCGCCATCTATGCGCGCCCGGCGACGCGCAAGTGCTGGGCCTACGGGCGCACCAACCTCGCCAAGCGGGTCGCAATCCTCGAGCAGCCGCACATCGGCGCGGTCCGGGAGGGTGCGTGAGCCTCATCCTTTATCACGGCGAGCCGAACGGCCCCTCGCTCACGGTGCTCGCCGCGCTCTTTGCCAAGGACGTGGCGGCCGAGCTGGTGCCGATCGCGCTCGAGCACGGCGCGCGCCATCAACTGCCCTGCGCGCGCGAGCCGCTGGTGGCGCTGAGCATCGAGGGCGAGGGCCCGGTGCTGGTGGCCGACGGCGAGGCGATGAGTGACTCGCTCTTCATCGCCTGCTACCTCGATGACGTGGGCCGTGGCGTGGCGCTGCGTCCGCCGGGCGCCTACGCGAGGTGGGAAGTGATGGCCTGGTGCCGGCAGCTGATCGAGCGCACCGCGCCGGCGGCGGCGCTGCTGGGCTGCCACGCGCACCCGCCGCGCATCGACGCCGGGACGCTGGCGCAGGTCGGCAGCGTCGACCTGCGCGCGCGCTGGGAGGCGATGAGCGCGCAGCGCTTCAGCCCCGAGCAGCTCGCCGATTCGCGCAGCAAGATCGGTCAGGCCACCGAGCGCATCGAGGCGCGCCTCGACGGGCGCGAGTGGCTGCTGGGGGGCTTCAGCGTCGCGGACCTGGAGAGCTATGCCTGGCTCGCGGGCATGGCGGCGCTGGTGCCCGAGGCCTTCGCACAGCGCCCGCGCACGCGCGAGTGGCTCGAGCGGGTGCGGGCGCAGCCGGCGGTGGCGCGCGCGCTGGCACTCGCGCGCAGCCCGGATCCGTCCGCCGTCTGGAGCGTCGGCCCGGAAATCAACCGCTGGGGCTAGCCCGAAGGCAAGAGGCGAGGAAGAAGGGAAACGATGGCCATCAAACTCTATACGGCGGCGACCCCCAACGGCTGGAAGGTCTCGATCGCGCTCGAGGAGATGCGCCTGCCCTACGAGGTGCGGGTCATCGACTTCGCCAGCAACGAGCAGAAGGCCGACTGGTACGTGAAACTCAACCCGAACGGGCGCATCCCGACGCTGGAGGACGAGGGCTTCGCGGTGTTCGAGTCGGGTGCGATCCTCATCTACCTGGCGGAGAAGACCGGGCAGTTCCTGCCGCGGGACGTGCAGGGCCGCAGCCGCGTGCTGCAGTGGCTGATGTTCCAGATGGGGGGCATTGGTCCCATGATGGGCCAGGCGAACGTGTTCTACCGCTACTTCCCGGAGAAGATCCCGGCGGCCATCGACCGTTACCAGCGCGAGGTGCAGCGCCTGTTCGGCGTGCTGGACGTGCAGCTCGGACGCCACGAGTACATCGCCGGGGAGTATTCGATCGCGGACATCGCGCTGTGGCCCTGGGTCTCCGGCTACGAGTGGTCGGGGGTGAGTGTGGCCGAGTTCGCGCACCTGCAGCGCTGGCTGGCCTTGGTCGGCGCGCGCCCGGCGGTACAGGCCGGCCGCGACGTGCCCATCAAGCGCAACCGCGAGGCCGAGCTCGAGGCGGCGCGCAAGACCGGGCCGAAGATGCTGGTATAGCGGCCAGGGGGCGTTCGATGATCGATCTCACCAAGGTGCGCGCCATCGACGTGCACGTGCACGCCGATGTCTCCTGCCACGACCCGGAGGACCCCGTCATGGGCCGCTTCTACGATGCGGCCTCGGCGTACTTCAAGGCGCCGCGCGCACGTCCCAAGATCCCGGAGATCGTCAGCCTGTACCGCACGCAGCAGATCGCCTTCGTGCTGTTCACGGTCGACTGCGAGAGCAGCCTTGGAGCCAAGCGCGTCAGCAACTACGAGATCGCCGAAGCCGCCGCGAAGAATCCGGACATCCTCATCCCGTTCGCCTCCATCGACCCGCGCAAGGGACGCGCGGGCGCGCGCGAGGCGCGCGAGCTCATCGAGAAGCACGGGGTGCGTGGCTTCAAGTTCCACCCGATCATGCAGGACATCAACCCGGCCGACCGCATCGCCTACCCGCTCTACGAGGTCATCGCCGCGCACCAGCTGCCCGCCATCTTCCACACCGGCCACTCGGGCATGGGCACGGGCCTTCCCGGCGGCGGCGGCGTGCGCCTGAAGTGGGGCCAGCCGATGCTGATCGATGACGTGGCGGCGGACTTCCCCGCTATGAAGATCGTGCTGGCGCACCCGAGCTGGCCATGGGTGGACGAGAGCCTGTCGATGGCGCTGCACAAGGAGAACGTCTACATCGACCTCTCCGGCTGGAGCCCGAAGTACTTCCAGCCGCAGATCATCCAGTACGCCAACGGGCCGCTGCGCCGGAAGATGATGTTCGGCTCGGACTTTCCCCTCATCCATCCCGACAAGTGGCTCGAGGCCGCACAGCAGGTGGGCTTCAAGCCCGAGGTACTGCCGGGGATCATGAAGGACAACGCGGCGCGCCTTCTGGGGCTGGCTTGAGCGAGCTTGCCGGTCTGCACGTGCTCGTGACCGGGGCCTCGAGCGGCATCGGGCTCGCGAGTGCCCGCCTCATGGCGCGAGCCGGCGCGCGCGTGTTCCTGGTGGCGCGCCGCGAGGCGCTGCTGCGCCAGGCCACCGAGGACATCGCGCGCTCGGGCGGGCAGGCCGCCTTCTGCGCCGCCGACGTCGCCGACCAGGCAGCGCTCCTCGAGGCCATCGGCGCCGCCGAGCGCACCTTCGGACCCATTGCCGGCCTCTTTGCCAACGCCGGCACCGGCGGACGCTTCAGCGCGCTCACCGAGTACGACGATGCGCTGTTCGAGAGCGTGCTGCGCACCAACCTCATGAGCGCTTACTGGGCCATCAAGCGCGTGCTGCCCGGCATGTATGCGCGCGGCGGCGGCAGCATCGTCGTGACGGGCAGCATGGCCAGCAGCCGCGGCATGCCGCACAACGTGGCCTATGTCGCCTCCAAGCATGCGCTCCTCGGGCTGGCGCGCGCGGCGGCCGCGGAAGCCGCCCCGCACAAGGTGCGCGTCAACTGCGTGTTGCCCGGGCTCATCGAGACGCCGATGCTCATGCAGCTCGACCCCCAGGCCCCGCCCGAGGCCATCCGCGCCCGCCTGGCCGCCAACGTGCCGCTCGGGCAAATCGGCACCGCGGACGAGCTGGCGCAGCTGGTGTGCTTTTTGCTTTCCGAGCGCGCCAGTCACATCACCGCGCAGACGCTCGCGGTCGACGGCGGCATCCTCGGCACCCTGATACCCCGCTAGGACGGATGACTCCATGACGCTCAAGTACTATCACGGCCCGCCAGCCGCGAACGGCCTCAAGTCGCACATCCCGCTGCTGGAGAAGGGGCTGGCCTTCCAGAGCGTGCACGTCGACCTGCACAAGTTCGAGCAGCACGAACCGTGGTTCCTGGCCATCAATCCGGAAGGGCAGGTGCCGGTGCTCGATCACGACGGCGTCATCATCACGCACGCGACCGTGATCAACGAGTACCTGGAGGATGTGTTCCCGGACGTGCCGCTGCGGCCGCGCGATGCGGTGGGTGCGGCGCGCATGCGCTACTGGAACAAGTTCGTCGACGAGCACGTCATGAACTACGTCTCCATCCACGGCTGGCAGAACTACATCGGCCCGATCGCGCGCGCCGTCGCGGCCGAAGAGTTCGAGCGGCTCATGGCGCGCATCCCGCTGCCGGATCAGAGCACCAAGTGGCGCGCGGCACGCGCCGGCTTCCCGCAGGCCGACCTCGACTACGCGCGCCGCAAGATCCACTTCGCGGTCGACAAGGTGGAGAGGCAGCTGCGGGAGACGCCGTGGCTCGCCGGCCCCGCATACACCCTGGCCGACATCAACTTCTTCGCCAACTGCGCCGACTCACTCGAGCGCAACTTCGCCGAGCTGGCCACCCCCGAGCGCGCACCGCGGCTGCTCGAGTGGCGCGCGCGCGTGCGCGCGCGCCCGGCCGTGGCGCTGGCGCTCGCCGGCGGCACGCCGGCCGCGTCCAACTAGGAGACTTTCCCATGAGCACACCGAAGATGCGCGCCTGGCAGCTGCCCGCCGGCTGCACCTCCGTCGACAGCCTGCAGATGCTGGAGCTGCCGCGGCCCACGCCTGCCCACAACGAGGTGCTGGTGCGCGTGCGCGCCACCTCGCTGAACTTCCGCGACCAGGCGATCGCGCTCGGCCGCTACTTCGGCGCCGCAATCAAGGCAGCCGGCGCGCCGCTGTCCGATGGCGCGGGCGTCGTCGAGGCGGTCGGCAGTGGTGTGAAGGCATTCTCACCCGGCGACCGTGTGGCGAGCCTCTTCTTCCAGGGCTGGATGGACGGTCCGCCGACGCCGGCCATGGGCGAGGCGCTCGGGTGCCCGCCGGCGCGCGGCATGCTGGCCGAGTACGTCGTACTGCCCGCGCACGGCCTGATCAAGATGGCACGCTCGCTCAGCTTCGAGGAGGCAGCGACGCTGCCGTGTGCCGGGGTCACCGCCTGGAACGCGCTCATGCTCGGCGTGCGCCCGCTCGAGCGCGGCAACACCGTGCTGCTGATCGGCACCGGCGGGGTCTCGCTCCTGGCGCTGCGCATCGCCAAGGCGGCCGGTGCCCGCGTCATCGCGACCTCCTCGAGCGAGGAGAAGCTCGAGCGTGTGCGCGCGCTGGGCGCCGACCTGACCCTTAACTACAAGACGACTCCGCAGTGGGGCGCGAAGGCCGCCGAGCTCGCCGGCGGCGCCATCCACCACGTGGTCGAGGTGGGCGGGCTGGGAACGCTGGCGCAGTCGATGCAGGCGATCGGCTTCGGCGGCGAGATCGCCCTCATCGGGGTGCTCTCGATGCAGGGGGACACCAACCCGATGCCGCTCATGGTCAAGGGGGCGAGCCTGCGCGGTATCTTCGTCGGCTCGGCGGCCATGGCGCACAAGCTGAATGACTTCGTCGACGCGCACGCCCTGAAGCCGGTCGTCGACCGCGTCTTTGACTTCAGCGAGGCCAAGGCGGCCTATGCCTACCAGGCCTCCAGCGCGCTCTTCGGCAAGGTGGTGATCGCCAGCGCCACGTAGCCTGCGCAGGCGGCAGGCGCGCGCGCGGGCGGCGTGTGCGCGGCAATTCGTTTGTGTCACATACAAACTGCGGTATCATACCCGTTCTAAAGAAGAGGGGGACGAGACATGGCCGCGCGCAATTTGGACGAGATTCTCTCGGGTGCCGGCAACACCGTGCAGCTGCTGCGCAACTCGCAGCTGGGCGCCTACGTCTACCCGGTGGTCGCGGCGGAGTTCAGCAACTGGCGCAGCGAGCAGTGGGCCTGGCGTCACAGCGCGGTGCTCTTCGACCAGACGCACCACATGGTGAACCTGTACGTGCGCGGCAAGGACGCGCTCAAGCTCTTCAGCGACACCGCCATCAACTCGATGCAGGGCTTCACCCTCAACAAGGCCAAGCAATACGTGCCCACGACCCCGTACGGGCACGTCATCGGGGATGGCATCCTCTTCTATCTCGCACCCGAGGAGCTGCTGTACGTCGGGCGCGCGCCGGCGGCCAACTGGCTGCGCTTCCACGCCGCCACCGGTGGCTACAACGTGCAGGTCGAGCTGGATGACCGCTCGCCCATGCGCCCGATGGGCAAGCCGGTGACGCGCTCGGTGTGGCGCTTCCAGATCCAGGGACCCAAGGCCTGGGCCGTCATCGAGAAGCTCAACGGCGGGCCGCTCGAGCAGCTGAAGTTCTTCAACATGTCCACCATGAAGATCGCCGGGCGCACGGTGCGTACGCTGCGCCATGGCATGTCGGGGGCGCCGGGACTGGAGATCTGGGGTCCGTACGCGGAGCAGGAGGAGATCCGCGCCGCGATCCTCGCCGCCGGCAAGGAGTTCGGCCTGCTGCCGTGCGGCAGTCGCGCCTATCCCTCCAACACGCTCGAGTCGGGCTGGATCCCCTCGCCGCTGCCGGCGATCTACAGCGGCGAGAAGCTCAAGGGGTACCGGCAGTGGCTCACCGCCGACAGCTACGAGGCCACCGGCTCCATCGGCGGCAGCTTCGTCTCCGACAACATCGAGGACTACTACTTGAACCCCTGGGAGCTCGGCTACGGCTCGTTCGTGAAGTTCGACCACGACTTCCACGGGCGCGCGGCACTCGAGGCCATCAAGCCCGAGACGCAGCGCCACAAGGTGACGCTCGCCTGGAGCCACGAGGACATGACGAAGATCATGAGCTCGCTCTTCGACCCCGACGGTGAGCAGTACAAGTTCTTCGACGTGCCGCTGGCCAACTACGCCTCCTCCAACTACGACCGCGTAGTGGATGAGCGCGGACGCACCGTGGGGCTGTCGATGTTCACCGGCTACAGCTACAACGAGAAGCAGGCCCTGAGCCTCGCCACCATCCGGCCCGACATCCCCGTCGGCACCAAGCTCAAGGTGGTGTGGGGCGAGGAGGGCGGCGGCACGAAGAAGACCACGGTCGAGCCGCACAAGCAGCTCGAGGTGAGTGTCACCGTCAGCCCCGTGCCCTACAGCCGCGACGTGCGCGAGACCTATAAGCAGGGCTGGCGCACGCACGGCAGCGCCTGAGCGCGCGCCCGAGCTCAGGGGCCGAAGAAATTCAGCTCCAGCAGGATCTCGTTCGGGTCGAGCACGAAGATCTGTCTGAGGCCGATGGCGCTGACCTCGTTGAGGCGGCTCTGCAGTCCACGCTGCGCCAGGCGCGCACGGATCTCCTCGAAGCCCGTGCAGCGCAGCGCCACGTGGTGCAGCGCCCCGGTCGGCCCGGGACGCACCTCGCGGTCGTAGGCGCGCGGGCAGTCGAGGCTGTTCAGGTGCAGCACGGCGCGGCCCGCCTGATCGTACAGCCAGCGCGCGTTGGCGTGCGTGAGCGGCGGCGGGCCGTCGCGTGGCTCGAGTCCGAGGAGCTCGGCGTAGAAGCGCGCCGTGCCCTCCAGATCCCCCGTGATGATATTGACGTGATCGAGCGCCTCGACGTGCACGCTCATCGCGGCGCCTTCAGGCCCAGGCGCTGCTTGCGGTAGCTCTCGCGGCGCGTCTTCTCGAACTCGGTGCGCTTGTCGTGCCCGGGGTCGGCGGGGTAGTCGCGGAAGTCCTCGAGCGTCTCGGCGAACAGCTCCTTGAGCTCGTCGCGGAACTCCGGGTGCGAGAAGACGTGAAAGCGGTCCTCGCGCATCGCCTCCAGCACCCGCGCGGCGATGACGTCCGGCTCCATGCCGAACTCGTGCAGCTGCGCGAGGTTCTGCACGAACTGCGTGTTGACCGGCTTCGCGCCGGCCTTGAGGGAGTCCGGCCGCACCTCATCGCTCGCGTAAATGTAGGACTTGACCAGCCCGGGGCACAGCACGGAGACCCCGATGTTGTGCTGCGCGAGGCTCGCGCGCAGCGAGCCGGATAGCCCGCGCACCGCGAACTTGGTGGTGTTGTAGATGCCGCAGGTGCCGCCGGCAAGGAAGCTCGCCATCGAGGCGGTGTTCACCACGTAGCCGCCCTTGCCGGCGCGGATCATGCGCGGCACGAAGATGCCGACGCCATTGATCGGTCCCTGCAGGTTCACCCCCATGATCCAGTCCCAGTCATCGAAGCTCGACTCCTCGATGGTCTGGAACAGGTTCACGCCCGCGTTGTTGAACAGCAGCGTCACCGGCCCGAAGCGCGCCTCGACCGCATCCGCAGCGGCCTCGAGCTGTGCGCGCGAGGACACGTCCACCGGCACGCCCATGGCGCGCGGGTTGTCGAGGCTCTGCAACGCCGCCTCGATGGCGGCGGGCCGGATGTCGGCGATGGCGACGTTGCAGCCTTCCTTGAGCAGCGCGCGCACCAGGCCGATGCCGACCCCGTGGGCGCCGCCGGTGACGAAGGCCGTGCGGCCGGCAAAGTCTTTCATCGCTCACCTCGCTGGCGCGCCACCTCGGCGGCGTGGATCGGGTTGCGGAACAGCACGGCGAAGGTCTTCTTGTACTCGGGGTCCTCGGGCAGGTCGGGGACCGCGGCGCGCATGGCGGCGGTGCGATCCTCGATGCCCTCGCGGAACTCGCTGTGCGTGAGAATGTAGAGCTCATCGCGCAGGATCCCCTCGAGCACGCGCTGGCCGATCGCCTCCTTGGTGCGGAACAGGTGGAAGAACTGGCCGAGTCCCTGGCGGCGCTTGTCGGCCTCGGCGTAGCCGGTTGCGGCGAGTGCCGCCGGGCGGGTCCGCGCGGACTCGGCGATGTTCGACTGCACCGCGCCCGGGCAGAACGCCGAGCACACGATGCCGCGCGGCTCGAGCTCGCCGCGCATGCTCTCGATCATGGCCACCACCGCGCCCTTGGAGGTGCCGTACAGCGTGGCGCCCGGGTGCGGCATGAGGCCGGACATCGAGGCGGTATTAACAATATGCCCGCCTTCGCCGTGCGCGAGCATGCGCGGCAGGAAGGTGACGATGCCGTTGACGGTGCCCCCGAGGTTAACCCCGAGCACCCAGTCCCAGTCGGCGTAGGTGGCGAGCTCGGTCGGCCCCACGAGGCCAACGCCGGCGTTGTTGCAGAGGATGTGCACGCGGCGGAAGCGCGCCTCGGCGGCATCCGCGGCGCGCGCATAGGCGGCGCGATCGGTGATGTCGAGCTTGAGCGCGAGCACGCGCTCGCGTACGCCGAGCTCCGCGCTGGCTTGCTCGAGATGGTCCTCGCGGATGTCCGCGATCACCACGTTCATCCCGGCGCCAAGCAGCGCCTTGGCGATACCGAGCCCGATGCCGCTGGCACCGCCGGTCACGAATGCCGTCTTGCCGGGCAGGTTCTGCATGTGCCCGTTCCCCCTAAAATAGCTGCGTTTGCGGCGGTGCTGCCGTGCGCCACAAAAGCGCTGGACAAACCGCCGCGAGTCATATTGTATCTAACACATACAGTCTGGCGCTGGCAAAGCGCCGGCCGCCCAGAGGGGGAATCGATGGTCGCGGAACTCGGCGCGGGCGCAGGTCCCGTGGCGCAGCCTCAGGTGCAGGTGCCGGCGCAGCCCTGGCCGGCGCGCAGCGCCGCGCATTACGGACTGTTCGTCATCATCCTGGCCACCGCGCTGAATTTCCTCGACCAGCAGATCTTCAGCATGCTCGCGCAGCACATCAAGGCCGACTTCCACCTGAGCGACGAGCAGCTCGGCTTCCTGCTCGGCCCCGCCAACATCATCTTCTACGTGCTGGTCGGCATCCCGCTGGCGCGCCTGGTGGACATGTACCCGCGCAAGTACGTGCTCGCCGGCGGCGTCACGCTAATCGGTGGCATCACCGCGCTCGGCGGCCTGGCGCAGAACTTCGTGCAGCTGTTCCTGAGCCGCATGCTGGTCGGGGCGGGCGCCTCGGCCCACGCCCCCGGCTCCTACTCGATGCTGTCGGATTACTACCCGCCGGCGCGCCTGCCGCGCGCCATCGGGTTCCTGCAGCTCGGCTTCATCGGCGGCAATGCAGGCGGGGTCTACCTGGGCGGCCTGCTGCTCACGCTGGTGGCCAGCTGGCCGGTCAGCCACTGGATGGGACTGACGATTCACGGCTGGCAGTGGGTGCTCATGATGGTCGGCGCCCCCGGTCTTCTCGTCGGCGTGCTGCTGCTTTTTGCCAGGGAACCTCCGCGGCGCGGCCTGTCCTCGGAGGGACTGGACGTGCCGATGTCCGCCGTGGCGGCTGAGATCTGGCGGCGCCGCCGGGTTTACCTGCCCCTCTTCATCGGGCTCGCCTGCAGCGCCACGGAATTCCTCGGGCTGGGGGTGTGGCGCCCGGCCTTCCTCACCCGCACTTACGGGTGGAGCCCCGAGCGCATCGGCCACTGGCTGAGCGTCGTGATCCTGCTGTCGTACCTGCTCGGCGCCTTCGTCGGCACGGTGCTCACCGAGTGGCTGGCGAAGCGCTACAAGGACTCGCACGTGCGTGCCGCGGCCGTCCTGTTCGCGCTCACCGCGCCGTTCGAGATCGCCGCTCCGCTGATGCCCAGCGGTGAGCTCGCGCTCCTGTGCATCGCCGTCGGCGGGGTGTGCGCGCTCGCCTCCTCCGTGCCGCAGAACGCCGCGATCCAGCGCATCACGCCGAATGCGATGCGCGGCCGCGTGACCGCGATCTACCTCTTCATGTTCATCTTCTTCGGATCCTTCGGCGGCCAGCTGATCGGTACCGTCACGCAGCGCGTGTTCCACAACGATGCCGACCTGTGGAAGAGCATCGTGCTCACCGCCTCGATCCTCCTGCCGCTGGCCGCGTTCATCATCTCGCTCGGCGTGCGGCCCTACGGGAGCGAGATCGTCGAGCTCGAGCGCGCCGAGCGGCTGAACGCCGCAGGCGCCTGAAGCCTCATGAGCTACCCCGAACTGCACATGCTCATCGCGGGCGAGAAAGTGCTCGCCGGCACGCGTCGCACCCACACCGTGATCAATCCGGCCACCGGCGAGGCACTCGGTGCGCTGCCGCTGGCGGAAGCGGCCGACCTCGACCGCGCGCTCGCCGCCGCGCAGCGCGGCTTCCGGCTGTGGCGCGAGGCGCCGAGCGGGCAGCGCGCCGCGGTGCTCGCCGGCGCGGCGCGCCTGCTGCGCGAGCGCCAGGAGGAGATCGCGCGCAACGCGACCCTGGAGGAGGGCAAGACGCTCACCGAGGCGCGCATCGAAGTCGGCATGAACATCGGCCTGTTCGAGTTCTACGCCGGCGAGTGCCAGCGCTTCTACGGGCGGCAGCTGGTGCGCCCGCCGGGCATGCGCTCCACCGTGGTGTGCGAGCCGGTGGGACCCGTGGCGGCGTTCGCGCCCTGGAACTTCCCGATCGGCAACCCGGGACGCAAGCTCGCCGCCCCCATCGCCGCCGGCTGCTCCGTGATTCTCAAGGCCGCCGAGGAGGCCCCGGCCTCTGCGCTCGGGGTGCTGCAGTGCCTCCTCGATGCGGGGCTGCCGCCCGAGGTCGGGCAGGCGGTGTTCGGGGTGCCGGACGAGGTGTCCCGCCACCTGCTCGGCTCGAAGATCATCCGCAAGCTGAGCTTCACCGGCTCGACCGTGGTCGGCAAGCATCTCATGAAGCTCGCCGCCGAGGACTGCAAGCGCACCACCATGGAGCTCGGCGGCCACGGCCCGGTGCTGGTGTTCGACGACGTCGACGTCGAGCAGGTGCTGGAGGTGATGGTGGCCTCCAAGTTCCGCAATGCCGGCCAGGTATGCATCGCGCCGACGCGCTTCATCGTGCAGGAAGGCGTGTACGAGCGCTTCCTCGCGGGCTTCACCGAGCGCGCCGCGGCCTGGCGCGTCGGCGACGGCCTGGAGGAGGGCGTACAGATGGGACCGATGGCGAACCCGCGCCGCCCGGAAGCGATGGAACGGCTGATCGGCGGGGCACTGCGCGCGGGCGCGCGGCTGCATACCGGCGCCAAGCGCCTCGGCACGCGCGGCTTCTTCTACGCGCCCACGGTGCTCTCCGAGGTGCCCCTCGATGCGCCCATCATGAACGAGGAGCCCTTCGGCCCGGTGGCGCTGGTGAATGCGTTCCGGAGCGAGGAGGCGATGATCGAGGAAGCCAACCGCCTGCCGTACGGGCTGGCGGCGTTTGCCTGGACACGCGATGCCGCACGGCAGAAGCGTCTGGCACGCGCCATCGAGTCGGGCATGTTCTGCCTCAATACCGTGGTGCTGGGCGGACCGGATGCACCGTTCGGCGGAGTGAAATGGTCGGGCCACGGCTCGGAGAACGGCCCCGAGGGCATCATGGCCTGCATGGTGGTGAAGGCGGTCCACGAGGGTTGAAATCCATGAGCCACCAACTTAAGACCGGCGGCGATCGCGGCTACCTGCGCATCGCGACCGAGGAAGCCTTCGCCACGCGCGAGCAGATCGACTGGTACCTGCGCATGGTGCAGGAGGGCAGCGCCGACCGCGGTCTTACCTCGCTGTGGGGCTTCTACGCGCGCAGCCCGTCCGAGCGCGCCACCACGATCCTGGCGCGCCTCCTGGATCTGGGTGAGGAGCGGCTGCGCCACATGGACGCGACCGGCATCGACAAGGCGGTGCTGGCGCTCACCGCGCCGGGCGCCCAGGCACTGCCGGACGTCGCGGCGGCGCGCCAGCTGGCGCAGCGTGCCAATGACTACCTCGCCGAGCACGTCGCGGCGCACCCGGATCGCTACATCGGCATGACGACGGTCGCGCCGCAGGATCCGCAGTGGTCGGCGCGCGAGATCGTGCGCGGTGCGCGCGAACTGAAGTTCAAGGGCGTGCAGATCAACAGCCACACCCAGGGCGAGTACCTGGACCTGCCGAAGTTCGACCCGATCTTCCGCGCCCTGGCGGACACCGGCCAGCCGCTCTACATCCACCCCTCGGCGCCGCCGGACGCCATGATCGGTCCGATGGTGGAGGCGGGACTCGACGGGGCGATCTTCGGCTTCGGCGTCGAAGTCGGCCTGCACCTGCTGCGCCTGATCACGAGCGGCATCTTCGACCGCTACCCGCAGCTGCAGATCATGGTCGGCCACATGGGCGAGGCGCTGCCGTTCTGGATCTATCGCATCGACTACATGCACGCGGCCACGGTGCGCTCGAAACGCTACGCCGCCCTCAAGCCGCTGCAGAAGACGATCCTCGAGTACCTGCGCTCGAACGTGCTCATCACCACGAGTGGCATGGCCTTTGGTCCGGCGATCCTCTACACCCAGCAGGTCGTGGGCGAGGACCGCGTCATGTACGCCATGGATTATCCGTACCAGTTCGAGCCCGAGGAGGTGCGCACCCACGACCTGCTCGACATCCCGCTCGCCACCAAGAAGAAGCTGATGCAGACCAACGCCGAGCGCTGGTTCAGGCTGTGAGCGGCAACGCGCTCACCCGCAGCGCAGGCTACGCGCTCACCCTGGTGGCGCTCACCAACGCCATCAGCCTGCTCGACCGCAACATCCTCGCGATCCTCGCGCCGCGCATCAAACACGACCTCGCCATCGGCGATGCCGAGATGGGCCTGCTCTACGGCACGGTGTTCGCGCTTTTCTATGCGCTCTTCTCGCTGCCACTCGGCAGGCTGGCGGATGGCTGGCGGCGCGGGCGGCTGCTCGCCATCGCGCTCGCATTCTGGTCGTTCGCCACCGCGCTGGCCGCCGCCGCACAGGGCTTCGGCCTCCTCGCGCTCTCGCGCCTGGGCGTTGGGGTCGGCGAGGGCGCCGCCCAGCCGGCCGGGTTCTCGCTGGTGTTCGATCACTACGCCAAGCCGCGCCGCGGCTTCGCCACGGCGGTGATCGCCGCCGCCATCGCACTCGGACTTGGCGGCTCCTCCGTGCTCGGCGGCGTGGCCGCGGATTGGTGGGATCACCTGCATCGAGATGGCGCGCTCAAGGGCTGGCAGTTCGCGTTTTTGTTGGCCGCAATCCCGGGCTTCCTGCTGGCGCTCCTCCTGTGGGCGACCCCTGAACCCGAGCGCGGGCGGCTCGATGGCATCGTCTCTCCGCCCGATCCGCATCCCTGGCGCGCAAGTCTCGCGCTGCTGGCTGCGGTCACGCCGGGCACAAACTACCTGGCGATGGCCGGACGTGGCGGCGCGCGCTACTGGCGTGTGAGCCTCGTCGCGCTCGTCATCGTCGTGGGCGGCGCGATCCTCCTGGCACGCTTCACCGCGGACATCGCGCCGCGGCCGCTGCTGCACTTCGGTGCCATCGCCGTGAGCCCACACGCGCTGCAGTGGGCGGTGGTGGGCTTTGGCGCGCTGGTGGTCGTGAACCTGCTGCAGCGGCTGCGCCAGGCGGACGCGCCGGCCTATGCGGTGATCACGGGCTCGCCGGCGCTGCTCCTGTGCATGGGAATCGGCGCGCTGCAGATGATGATCAACTACGGCACGATGGGCTTCACGCCCTCATTCCTCATGAAGCACTACGGGCTGTCGCCCGCGACCACGGGGCTGCAGTTTGGCCTTCTGGCCGGCGCGCTCGGCATCGTCGGCCCCCTGATCGCAGGTCCGCTCTCGGATAAGGTCAACGCGCGCTTCCCGGGCGCAGGCCGGGTATGGGTGACCCTGGTTTCGCTCGGCGTCTCGCCGCTCATCGCGCTGTGGGTCTATCACGCCCCGACGCCGGCGAGCTTCTACGCACGCTTCGTGCTCTACAGCCTGGTGCTGACCGCGTGGTACCCACCGCTGTATGCGGTCATGTTCGAGCAGGTCTTGCCGCGCATGCGTGGCATCACCACCAGCCTCTACATCATCGTCACCACGCTCTTCGGCATCGGCATCGGTCCCTTCATCGTCGGCATGGTCTCGGATGCCAACGGCGGCAATCTCGCCGCGGCGATCCTCACCATCAACTGGGTGGCCCCGCCGATCGTCCTCATGCTGATCGCACTGCTCGCGCGGGCGCGGCGCGACGAGGAGCGGCTGCTCGAGCGCGCCCGTGCCGGTGGCGAGGTGCTGATCGAGGGCGCGCGCAGCGCCGCCTAGCCCTCCCGCTGCCTACGCGGCGAGGCCGATGGCCGAGGACGGTGCCCAGTTGCCGTGCAGCCCGAAGCGCATGCGGATCGGCACCTGGATGGTGGCGATTGGGCCGCTGGCGATGTCCTGCGCCTCGAACAGCAGCAGGTCGCTCCTGTGCTCATCGAGGCGGTTGCAGACCTGCACGATCCAGCCGTCACCCTCGGGCGCGGCCTTGTGGCGCGGGATGAAGCACGGCTCCTGCAGGCTTGAGACCGGCCCGCACCACCAGTGCTCTTCGGTGCCGCGTGCCAGGTCCTTGTGCAGCAGGCAGTTCATGAGGACCCCGGCAGGGGTGCCGCCGCGCAGCTCCACCGGGCGGCGCGGGTCCATCTCCAGCAGCCAGCCGTGA
>DATJVL010000046.1:0-67636 GCA_035501795.1 Steroidobacteraceae bacterium | reverse complement strand
CAGGCCGCCGGCTGCGTTTATCCGGCGCCGGCGCTGCGCTGCCTTGCGGCGGCGCATCGTACGCCCCTGGGGCCATGGTGGCTGCGACGGCGATGCTCTACGATAACTGCCGCCTAGAAGAAGAGCGGACCGCAGGCCATGGCCCGTTACCGTCGCTACCTCATCGCGCTCGCAGTCGTGCTGGTGTTGGTCGCGGCTTACGCCCTGGCGGGGTTCTGGGCGGTGCCGCATTTCGGGCGCAAGGCCGCGGTCGATTTCGTCCGGCAGCATTACGGGCGCACCCTGCAGCTCGGCGAGATCCGCTTCAACCCGTTCACGCTGAGGCTGGACGTCAGCGATCTGTCGCTTCCCGATGCGGATGGCCGCCCGCTGCTGGCTTTCGCGCACCTTCACGTGGACCTGCAGCTGGCGTCCCTGTGGCGGCTGGGCCCGAGCTTCAAGGAGATCCTGCTCGAGCGGCCGTTCGTGCGCGCCGTCATCCGCAAGGACGGCGCGCTCAACCTGGCAGATCTGGGCAAGGGCTTCCCGGAGGAGCCGCGCAAGCAACCGCCGCCGCGGGAATCCAAGCCGATGCGCCTGTACATCGGGCGCTTCGCGGTCACCGGTGGCGCCGCGGCCTTTGCCGATGAGACGCGTGCCTTCAGCGCCGAACTGAAGCCCATCGGGTTTGAGCTGCGCGACTTCAGCACCGTGGGCAACCGCGGGGGCGCCTACACGCTCAACGCCACCCTCGAGCAGGGCGGGCGCTTCAACTGGAACGGCACGTTGCAGCTGACGCCGTTCGCCTCGCGCGGCCAGTTCGAGTTCGCCGACGTGCGCGTGCACACGCTGTGGGAGTACCTGCGTGAGCTGATGCCCTGCGAGCTTGCTGCGGGCATGCTCGGCCTGAGGGGAGACTATGAGCTCAACAGCGGCGCCGGCCCGTTGCAGGCACACCTCGGCCTCGCGAATGCCACCGTGACCGAGCTGGGAGTCAGGCCCAAGGGCGGCGGCGGCGACTACGTCAGGGTTGCCAAGATCTCCGTGGATGACACGCGCGTCGATCTCGGCCGGCATTCCGTCGACGTCGCCAAGGTGGCCCTCAGCGGTGGGGACATCAAGGTCTGGCTCGATGAGCAGGGGCGCCTGAACCTGCTGGACCTGGCCGGCCGTGCGCCCGCGGCCGACGCTGCGGCCGAGGCTGCCCCGCCCGCGCGTGCGCCGGTAAAGGCGCAGACGAGCGGCGGCAACCAGGCGGCCTGGTCGGTCGCCGTGCCGCAGATTTCCATCGAGGCGTTGAAGATTGCATTCGAGGACCGGCAGGTGAAGCCGGCGCTCGCCGTCAGCATCGCTCCGCTGAATCTGCAGGTGGCCGGATTCAACACGCGCCCGGACGCCGTGCTCGATGTGGCCCTGGACTCGAGCATCAACGGGACCGGCAAGCTCACCGCCAAGGGCAAAGTGACTCCGCAGAACGGCGCGCTCAGCCTGCATGCGGATCTGGCCGCGCTCGGCTTGCCCCTCATCCAGCCCTACCTGTCGCGCTACACCTCGATGACGCTCGCCAAGGGAGCACTCGGCGCGCACGTGGATCTGGAGCACGCAGCCGATGGCACGCTGCAGATCAAGGGCAGCACGCGCATCTCGGACCTGAGGACGGTCGACGACAAGAACCGGCGTGACTTCGTCACGTGGAAGGAGCTCAAGGTCGAGGATGCCAGCTACCGCTCGCGGCCGCAGAGCCTGCGCATCAAGAGCGTGACGCTGGTGCAGCCGTACGCGCGCATGATCATCTTTCCCGACCGCACCACCAACGTCGGCGAGATCCTGCGCCCCGCGGGCAGCAAGCCCGCGGCGACCCCGGTGGCGCAAGAACCGACGACGACCACCGCCGCCCCGGCACCTGCAAAGCCGGCACCAGGGGCGCAGCGCACGGGCAAAGCTGAGGCGCCGCCGCCCAGGGCCACCCCGCCGAAGCCCCTGACGCCGTGGCCCCTGTCCATCGGCGCCATCCGCTTCGTCAACGCCACGCTCGATTACACGGACCTGTGGATCAAGCCGAGCTTCTCGGTCGGGATCCAGACGCTCAATGGCGCGATCACGGGACTCTCCAGCGACCCGCATTCGCGCGCCAAGGTGGACCTGAGCGGCAAGATCGAGCGCTACTCGCCCGCCCACATCGGCGGTGAGCTCAACGTACTGTCCGCGGCGCTCTATACCGACATCACGATGAGCTACAAGGACATCGACCTGACCATCGTCAATCCCTACTCGGGGCATTTCGTCGGCTACAAGATCGACAAGGGCAAGCTCTCGGTCGACGTCTCCTACAAGATCGACAACCGCAAGCTCGATGCCAAGCAGCATTTCGTTGTCGACCAGCTCGAACTGGGTGACCGCGTGGAGAGTCCCGACGCCATTCACGCGCCCATCAAGCTCGCGGTGGCACTGCTGAAGGACCGCAACGGCATCATCGACCTCGACCTGCCGATGAGCGGCTCGATCGACGACCCGACGTTCCGCGTGGGTCCGCTCATCTGGAAGGCCTTCGTCAACCTGATCGTCAAGGTGGCGACCGCGCCCTTCGCATTGCTCGGGCACATGTTCGGCGGCGGCGAGCACATGAACGTGGTGGAGTTTGCGCCCGGGAGCGCCGAGCTGGAGCCGGCGGCGAAGGAGCAGCTCGGCGCGGTAGCCAAGTCACTGAAGGAGCGGCCGCAACTCAAGCTCGACGTGCCCATCGTCTACTCCAGGGACACTGACGCGCCGCAGCTCGCCAATGCGAAGCTCGATGAGGCGCTGGCGGCGCGCATCGCGGACACCCGCCAGGGCCGGCGGCATCCGCAGACCGCGCTCGAGGAGACGCTGGCGGATCCGGAGAAGCACTACAAGCTGCTGCTCGAGCAGTACCGCGCGGTGCTCGGCAAGGACAGCCCGCTGCCCGATTCGGCGCAGGCGGTCGAGCAGGCCAAGCGCAAGGAGGCGCCGCCCTACGATCAGGCCATCGATGAACTGAGCGCGGCGCTGCGCGCCAAGAACGAAGTCTCGGACGCGGACCTGGAGGCCCTCGGCAAGGCGCGCGCCCAGGCGATCCAGGGCGCACTGGTCGCCGACGGGCAGGTCGAAGCCGCCCGGGTCTTCATCGTGGCCGCGGCGGCCAAGCCGGCCGCCGGCGAGCGCGTCAAGGTCGAACTGGCCCTGAAATAGCTCCGCCGCTCACACGCTCCAGGCCGGCACGAGGTAGGCATACGCCAGCACGATCAGGCCGACGATGCCGGCCAGCAGGAGGCTGTGCTTGAGCGTGAAGCGAAACAGCTTCGACTCCTCCTGCGCCGCCATGCCGGTGGCTGCCGCGGCCACCGAGATGCTCTGCAGGCTGATCATCTTGCCCATGACGCCGCCGCTCGAGTTCGACGCCGCCATCAGCGCGGGCGAGAGGTCGAGGCGGTTGGCGGTCACCACCTGCAGGTTCCCGAACAGCGCGTTGGTGGAGGTATCACTGCCGGTGAGGAAGGTACCGAGCCACCCCAGGTAGGCGCTGAAGAACGGGAAGGCGACGCCGGTGGCCGCGAAGGCAAGTCCGAGCGTCGCGGTCGCGCCGCAGTAGTTCATGAGATAGGCGAGCGCCAGCACCAGCGCCATGGTGAGGATCGAGAGCGACAGCTCGCGCGCTGTCTGTGCGACGATCGCAAGCGTGCGCCCGAGTGGCACCCGCAGGGCGAGCGCCGCGCACAGGTAGGCGAACAGCACCGCGGTACCGGAGGCCGAAAGCAGGTTCAGGTTGAACTTCGCCGCGTACGGGCCGGGCTTGGCGACCGCGGGCGGCAGGCGCTGGATCTGTCCATCAAGACCATGCCACGGCAGCCCGACGCTGGACGTGTCGAGCAATGCCTTGAATGGGGCATAACCCCACAGCAGCACGAAGAACACCAGCAGGATGTACGGCGTCCAGGCGCGCAGCACCGTCGCGGTGGCGGCGCCGCGCGCGGCGTGTCCAAGCGCAGCGTCGGCCGCCTGCTCATCGCGCGGTCGCCACACGCGCAGCAGCAACACCAGTCCCGTGATCGCGACGAAGGAGGAGAGGATGTCCGTGAGGTACGGGCCGAGGAAGTTGGACACCAGGAACTGCGTGATGCCGAAGCACAGCCCCGCCACGAGCGCCGCCGGCCAGACCGCTGCCAGCGCGCGCCGGCCGCCCATCACCAGCATCAGGTAGGCTGGCAGGAACAGGGCCACCGGCGCACAGATGCGCCCCACGCCGGCGCTGAGGGCGCCGATGGGCAGCGCCGTCACCGAGGCGAGCGTGACGATCGGTGTCGCGATCGCGCCGAAGGCCACCGGCGCGGTGTTGGCGATCAGGCAGATCGCGGCCGCGTTGAACGCAGAGAAGCCGAGCCCGGCCAACATCGCGCTCGCCACCGCCACCGGGGTACCGAATCCGGAGGCGCCCTCGATGAAGGCCCCGAAGGCAAAGGCGATCAGCAGCGCCTGCAGGCGCGCATCGCGGGTGAGGCCGCCGATCGAGGCGCGGATGATGTCGAATTGCCCCGTCGCGACCGTGAGGCGATAGAGGGCGATGGCCCAGAAGACAACCCAGGCGATCGGGAAGAGGCCGAAGGCCGCTCCGAACAGGGCGGCGTTCAGGGCCAGCTTCCAGGGCATGCCGTAGAGCACTCCGGCCACGAACAGGGCCGTGAGCACGCCGGCGAGTGCCGCCTTCCAGGCGGCGGTGCGCAGCACGGCCAGCAGCAGCAGCATGACGAAGATCGGAAGCGCGGCGCCCAGCCCCGACAGGGCGAGGCTGCCGCCAAGCGGCGCGTAGACCTGGTTCCACATGGGCGACTCCGCTTCTAGTTGGTGTTGCGGCCGGCGCGATCTTGCTCCAGCGGCGCCAGTTGTTCTACCGCGGCCTTCGGGCGACGCGCGGCGTCGTACAGCCCCCAGTAGGCCTCCTCCGGGTGCGGCCCGGGAACGCCGGTGACATCCTGCGTGCGCCAGGGCGCATCGAAAGCGGAGAAGTAGGCGAAGGCGCGCGCGCTGGTGGGCGGCAGGCGTGCGCGCAGCTCCTTATAAAAGGAGGCCTGGCGCGCCGCGGAAAGGCCGGCATGCTCGGGCGGCCCGCTCGGCAGCCCCGACTCCTTGATCAGGATCGGACCGCAGTAGCGCTGCGCCAGATCATCCGCGACATTCACCACGAATTGCGCCGCGGTGGCATCGGTGGCACTGGCGAACCACGGCTGGAACAGCGGGTGCACGTTGACCAGCAGGAAGTCGAGCTGCGGCAGCAGCGCAGCGCCGGCCGCGGACTCGAAGATGTGAAAGGGCTCGCTGATGGACAGTGGCAGCTGCGGTCGCTGCGCGCGCAGGGCCTTGAGCGCCGCGGCAAGCGCGGCCGCATCGGCGCGGTGGGTGAAGATCATCTCGTTGCCGAGCGAGAGGCCGGCGACCAGCCGGGGGTAGCGTGCGGCGGTGGCCAGGGCCTGCGACCGCTCGCGCTCATCGAGGGGGTTCCACACCCCGATGATGAGCGCGCGGTAGTGCAGCGCCGCGGCGATCGGGGCGATCTGCTCGGCCCCGTGGATCGCGTCGTAGGTGATGAGGGCATCGAAACGCCGGCGCAGCACCTCGAGGTCGGCGCGGATGCTGCTGGCATCGGCGCTCTGCACGCGCCCCTCGATGACCTGCAGCGAGGTCGGCTCATAGGTGATGAACCGCGCCTGCGCAAGCAGAGCCCGCAGGTGCGCCACCGCGGCCGCCGCGCGCGGATCCGCGGCACATACGGGCGCCGCCTGCAGCAGCCGCGCGCCGCAAAGCAGCAGCAGGGCGAGTGCCACGCGCGATAAGAGCGCTTGCCGGCTGCGTCGCAGCTGGCGGTCGCGCCCCTCTCCGGATGCGTGCACGCCGCTGTTCTTCAATGGCTTTCGCCCCGATCAGCCAGACGCGGACCCCTCCGGAACTGCGCAGGAAGCTGGACAGCCGATCTCGAGAGCTTACACTGCGTGCTCGCGGGCAGGCCGCCAAAGCAATACAAGGAATAACACATGTCTGCTTCTCGCAAGCTGCCGAATCTTCTGTCCGCACTGGTTGCGGCCGGCGCGCTGCTTCCCCTTGCGGCGAGCGCCGACGTGACGGTGCAGCAGAAGTCCACCTTCGATCTGTCGATCATCAAGTCGAGCTCGGTGAGCACCGAGTACACCAGCGGCGAGAAGCAGCGTCGCGACAGCGAGACGCACTGCGACGGGTTCATGTCCATGATCTGTGGGCACCAGGCCGACGGCCACATCATCCGCCTCGACCGCGACGTGGAATGGTCGCTCGAGCCGAAGAAGAAGGAATACCGTGAACGCCGCTTCCCGACCGAGGCAGAGCGCGCGGCGGCCGCAGCGAAGGTGCGCGAGACCCTGGACAAGCTCAAGAGCTGCCCAACCGTGCAGCAGCAGAGCAGCGCCCCGGATACTTCCAAGTGCGATCCTTCTCCGCCGAAGCTGGAGGAGCACCAGACCGACCAGCACCAGAGCATCGCCGGTCACGACAGCCGCCTGACGCAGGTGACGCTCACGCAGAGCTGCCACAACCGCGAGACCAACGATACCTGCGATTTCACCTTCACCATGGAAAGCTGGCTCACGCAGGATGAGATCCCGGGGCTTGCGGATCGCAAGGCGTTTCAGGCCGCCTATCTGAAGAAGATGGGCCTCGATGAGATGAGCGCGCAGGTTCAGCAGAGCCTGCAGCAGTTCCTCGCCCCTTATAAGGACAGCCTCAAGCAACTCTCGGCCAAGGCCGAGGATTTCAAGGGCATCCCGCTGAGGACCGCGCTCAGCATCTCTTACGGCGGCGCACAGTGCGCCGCCGCCAAGGATGCGCCAGCGACTGCCAGTGTCGGCAATCCGCTGGCCGATGCGGGCAGCGCCGCGGCCAGTGCGGCGGCCAGTTCCGCCGCGGCCGAGGCCGGCTCGGCTGCCGGTGTGGCGGCGGCGAACGCCGCCGGGGGTCACGCCAGCTCGATCCTCGGCAGCGCCGCCAGCAGCTTCGGCAGCAAGCTCGCCAGCAGTCTCTTCCAGAAGAAGGCCAGCGCGCCGGCGGCCGCGCCCGCGAGCGCGGCACCCGCGGCGGCACCGAACATGGTGCGGGTGGCCGCGATGACGATGGAGACCACGGCGATCACGAGCGACGCCGTCCCGGCCGACAAGTTCGAGATTCCAACCGGCTGGAAGCTGGTGACGCCGAAGGAAAAGGCGGCCGAGAAGGAATTCACCTGCCCGGCGGCATCCGGCACGTGAGCCACAGGACCTGCACGGTACCTACGGAGACGCTCCCGCATGCCCACCTATGAGGAAAAGACGCGCCGCTTCCGCGCGCTGCACGAGGACTCCGGCGCCTTCATTATCCCGAACGTCTGGGACGGCGGCTCCGCGGCGCTCATGGCGGAGCTGGGGTTCGCCGCGCTGGCCACCTCCAGTTCCGCGGCCGCCGCCACCCTCGGCAAGCTCGACGGCGGGCTGACCCGCGCCGAGGCGCTCGGCCATGCGCGGTTGATCGCAGAGCTGAGCGCGCTGCCGGTGGCCGCGGACCTGGAGAACGGCTTCGGCCACGAGCCCGCGGTAGTGGCGGAGACCGTGCGCCTGGCGGTGCAGGCGGGACTGGTCGGGGCGTCGATCGAGGATGCCAGCGGGGACACGGCGCATCCGATCTACGAGTTCGAGCATGCCTGCGCGCGTGTAAAAGCCGCGGTGGAGGCAGCCCGGGCGGCCCCGGTGCCCTTCGTGCTGACGGCGCGCGCCGAGAACTTCCTGCACGGTCACGCCGATCTCGAGGACACGGTGCGCCGCCTGCAGGCCTTCGAGCGCGCCGGCGCGGACGTGCTGTTCGCGCCCTGCCTGCCCGACCTGGCGGCGGTGCGCACCGTGTGTGCGGCACTGAAGCGCCCGGTGAACTTCATGGTGGGTGTCCCTGGGGCCTCGTTCTCGCGCGCCGAGCTCGCCGCGGCCGGCGTCAAGCGCATCAGCCTGTCGACCACGCTGTACCGCGCGGCCATGACCGGGCTGCTGTCCGCGGCGCGGCAGGCCCAGCAGGGATCCTTCGACTATGTGGGGACGCTCCTGGGGGGCAAGGACCTGGGGCGCGCCCTCAAGGCGCAGGCGCAGGGACGGTCCTCCTAGGGGGAGTTCCCTCGCCCGGCTGCGCACGGCGTAGCCATGCCAGGTAGCTCGCGACCTCCGCGCTGCCTTCGGCCGGCGCCCAGGGCGCAAACTCGATCGCGGTTGCCGGATCGTAGGGGCCTTCCTTGATCTCGAGGAAGGTGCCGCCCGCTTCACCCGGGAGCAGCGTGTGCCAGGTGCCGGCGGGCGTCTCGTAGGCGAGCCCCGCAGTGCCTTCCCCGACCCGGAGCGCGCCCGCACGATGCCGTGCGCATCGAAGGTGAGCACGTCGAAGCTGCCGCGCACCACCAGCGCGAGCTCCGAGCGCGCCGCGTGCCGGTGCGGCCGGAAGTAGGAGTCCGCAAGCGCGGCCACGAAGAAGCGCTGCACCGGGTCGGCGGGGCTCTCGTGGATGTTGTGGTGTGCGCGGGCGCGGGGGCTGGCCGCAGCCCGGGCGGCGAGCTCATCGAGCAGCGAACGCGCGAGGATCTTCATCGGCAAAGCATATCAACCGCCAGGGGCGCTCTTGTACCGGTGCACGTCCGGGAGCCACGCGGCGAGTAGCCCGATCAGCGGCAGGAACGCGCAGATCTGATACACGAGCCGGATGCCGACGTGGTCGGCCAGCTCGCCGAGGACTGCTGCGCCGACGCTTCCCATGCCGAAGGCGAGCCCGAAGAACAGCCCGGCCACCGTGCCGGTGCGCCCGGGCAGCAGATCCTGCGCATAGACCACGATGGCCGGAAACGCCGACGACAGGATCAGCCCGATCGGCACCGTCAGCAGCGCGGTCCACAGCAGGTTCACGTGCGGCAGGAGGAGGGTGAAGGGCAGCACCCCGAGGATCGAAGCCCAGATGATGTACTTGGCTCCGAGCTTATCCCCGAGCGGCCCGCCGATGAAGCCCCCCAGCGCGGCGGAGGCGAGGAACACGAACAGCAGCAGCTGCGAGTTGCGCACCGACACGTGGAAGTGGTCGATGAGATAGAACGTGTAGTAACTGGTGATGCTCGCCAGGTAGAAGTACTTGGAGAAGATGAGCGCCAGCAGCACCGTGATCGCGAGCGCCACGTGGCGGCGCGACGCGGCGGGCTGGGCCGCTGCGGCACGCTGGCGCGCCACGCCGTGGGTCTTGTACCAGTGCCCGACCTGCAGCAGCACCAGCATCCCGAGCAGCGCCACCAGGGAAAACCATGCGACGCTCGTCTGCCCCTTGGGCAGGACGATGAATGCCGCCAGCAGCGGTCCGGCCGAGGAGCCGAAATTGCCGCCGACCTGGAACACGGACTGCGCGAGGCCATGCCGCCCGCCCGAGGCCATGCGCGCCACGCGCGAGGACTCGGGGTGAAACACCGACGAGCCGGTGCCGATGAGTGCCGCCCCACACAGCAGCAAGGCGTAGCTGTCCGCATACGCGAGCAGCAGCAACCCGCACAGCGTGAAACCCATCCCCGCCGCCAGGCTGTACGGACGGGGCCTGCGGTCCGCGTAGGCGCCGATGAGCGGTTGCAGGAGCGAGGCGGTGAACTGGAAGGTGAAGGTCAGCAGTCCCACCTGCCCGAAGTCCAGGCGATAGGCGCTCTTGAGCATCGGGTACATCGCCGGCAGGAGCGACTGCATCATGTCGTTCAGCATGTGGCAGAAGCTGATCGCGGCCAGGACCCCGAAGGCGGTGCCGCCGGCGCGGCGTGCCGCGGCTACGGCGGGAGCAGAATCGTTCAAGACCAAGCTTCTCCGCTCTGGAGCAGGCGGTTCATTGGAGCGTATCTGCTCGAGCGGCGCATCTCCCGAAGTGGGGGCAAAAAGAAAAGGCGCGGTGCACCTAAGTGCACCGCGCCGCTCTTTGGGGTCGCGATCGAGCCTAGAAGTTCTGCGATACCCGGATCCCGAACGTGCGCGGTTGCGCCGGCACAATGTAGATCTGGTTGTCGTGCGCCGGGGTGATGTTGGCAAAGCGCGTCACCTGGGCGCGCTCGTCGGTCACGTTACTGACGTAGAAGGTCAGCTCGGTGTTGTTGTGGCTTGCCCCGGCCGCAAGATCCAGCAGACCGTACGCCGGCGTGAAGCCGATTACTGCCTGCTCGTTCTGCTTGAGGTTCGGCGCGGTCTTGCTCTGGTACATGTACGACACCTGACCGTACGGTGCCCAGGCGGCGATGTCCGAGAACTGGTAACGCATCACGACGTTGCCCTTGAATTTCGGCACCTGCGGCAGGTCCGTACCGGCTGCCGCGAGCGGCCCGGTGAACTCATAGGTGGGCGGCTGGAAGGGTGCGAAGATCGGCCCGAATACCGTTGGGTCATTAACGCAGCCTGGTCCGCTAACCTCCGCCGACCCCTGACAGATGTCCGTTGTGGTCACTGCGTGCAGCACGGTGAAGTTCGCGCTCAGCATCAGCTGGTGGGTGGGCTGGAAGATGAGCTCGTTCTCCATGCCCTTGATGCGGGCGTTGCCCGCGTTGGTGATGGCCGTGATGCTCGGCGGCACGAGGAACCCGAACTGGAAGTTCTGCCAGTCTTCCCAGAACAGCGCGGCGTTCCAGCGCAGACGGTGGTCCAACCACTCCGTCTTCCAGCCGATCTCGTAGTTCTTGAGGGAATCAGGCTGGTACGGAATGCCGTTAGGACCTGCGATGCGATTCACGCCACCGGGGCGGAACCCCTTGGAGTAGGTCGCGTACATCATCTTGCCCGGGGCAATCTTCCAGGTCAGCGTGACCTTCGGCACGTTGCCGTGGCCACTGGTCGAGGTATCGAGGTTGGTGCACGGCGTGTTCTTGACGTAGGCCGCCTCGAAGCAAGTCGCCGCACCCGTGTGACTCGAGAAGTTTATGCCGTAACCGAAGAAACCGACGAGCGAGTTGTCGTACCAGTACTGGCGGATGCCGCCGGTCAGCATCAACCAGGGAGTGATGTCCCAGTCGAACTGCGCGAATACTGCCTTGTCGCGGTCGACGCGCTGCTCGGCCGTGAGCCAGATGGTGTTGGGCAGGTCGGGTGACACCGAATAGTAGCTAGAGAAGCCATTGGGGTTGCCAGGCTGACCATCGCCGCTGGTGACGTGCGTGTAACCATATCCGGGCATGGTGTACTGCTGCACGATGTTGTGCAGCTGGCGCTGATAGAAGCCGCCAATGGTGCCGCGGATCGGATACTGCGACGGGGTGGTGAGGCGCAGTTCCTGATTCCACTTCTCGAAGTAACCGCCGCCGATCACGAACTCCTGCGGCATGATCGGTGTTTTGTTGTCCTCGCCCACCCAGACGGCGCCCGAGCCGTACACCCGATCGTAGAAGATCGAGTAGTCGCTGTACTCGGCCAGGGTGTGGTTGGTGCGCTTCATGAACGCGCCCGCGTACACCAGGTCGAAGTCGCTCATCTTGCCCTCGACCGTGAGGGCCAGCTGGTACCAGGAATCGTGCGTGTTGGTGTCACCGAAGCGCACCACCTGCAGGTCGCCGACCTGCGGGTCGTAGCCGAAGAAGCCATCGGTCTTGACTTGCTGCGCCATCGCCGACGGGGTCACCGTCCAGTTCTGGCCGATGTCGAACTTCATCGCGGCGCGTCCGCCGTAGGTGTCGACGGGGTTGGCGTCTTTTTTCACCCACGGTGCGGCCGAGATCGCCCCGGCACCCACGACCCCCGGAGTGGGGCAGGTGACGTAGCTTGGGGTCTGGCCGCTCCAGGTGGGGAAGGTGCGGATGCCGTTGACGATGCAGCCGTTGGCACTCGAGCCCATCACCTGGTCGATGTAGCCCGCGTCACGCTGCGCCCAACCGACCAGCCGGATGGCCGTCCAGTCCGCCAGCGGCACGTTGATGAAGCCCTCGGCCTCCCAGCCGGTACCGCCGTGAGTCACCTGGTTGCCCTCGGCCGTGAAGTTCCCGGAGAACTTGGTGGTATCGGGCTTGTTGGTGATGATGCGCACCGTGCCGGACTCGGAACTCGCGCCGAACAACGTACCCTGCGGGCCCTCGAGCACCTCGACGCGGGCGATGTCGTACAGGTGCACCTCGGGCGTGCCGTCGATGGTCGTGATCGGCTGCTCATCGAGGTAGGTGCCGACCGCGGGCTGTGAGCCGGAGTGATTGCCGTCGCCGCCGTTGACCACGCCGCGGATATAGATGTGTGCCTGCCCCGGCGCGGCGCTGCCGCCCTGACCATTGCCGCGCGAATAGCTCAGGCTGGGCGTGTACTTCACGTAGTCATCGACGTTGGTGATGTCCAGCTGCTGCAGCTTGGTGCTGTCGAGCACCTGCACGGCAACGGGCACGTCCTGAAGGTTCTCGACACGCTTCTGAGCGGTGACGATGACCTCTTGTAGTCCGACGGTTTGCTCCTGTTCCTGCGCATGGGCGAGGGCCCAGGGCAGGGAAGCCAGTAGCGTCGAAGCAACAGGGATGCCCTTGCGCAGGACCGGATGACTCTTCAACCCATTATTTCGGCTGAGTTTCCGACGTCGGCTACGGGTCATGAAGCGACTCCCCTGTGTAGTACTTATGCAAGCAACTCTAAATGGTTCCTTAACAGATGTTCAATACCTCAAAGTGATGCCGGTACTTCGGGGTACGCTTCGAGCATCGGCCCGAGACTCTGTTTAAGGGGGTCCAGCCAGGGCTCGTAGTGGCGCCAGTGTTCCAGCCCCTCCCGGAAGATCGGCTGGCGGACCTGCTCGGAGCTGGCAGTGCGCACGGCGCGCTCGTTCTCGTAGAACTTAAGACACCCCTCTTCGAAGGGCAGCCGGCAGTATTCGAGCAGCCGGCGCACCTGTCTTTCGGTGTCCTCGACCACGTCCTCGTAGTGCACCCGCAGCACGCGCCCTGGCAGGACCTCCTCGAAGTGCGTCATGAAGCGCACGTAGTCGAGGTAGTAGCGGCCGAGGTCCTCCAGGCGGTAGGTGAAGTTCTGGCCACGGGCGAAGTGCTGCTTGTAGCAGGAGAAGCCGCAGGCCAGCGGATGACGCCGCGCGTCGATGATGCGGGCGTGCGGCAGGATGAGCTGGATGAGCCCGACGTAGAAGCAGTTGTTCGGCATCTTGTCGATGAAGAACGGGGCGCCGGTCTTGCGCAGGGGGCGGGTCTCGCGGATGTAGCGCTCCCCCAGCTCGCGCAGCCGCTCGCGGTCCAGGGCGCCGACCGTGCGCGGGAAATCCTCCTGTCGCGCCTGTCCGATCGCTAGGTCGCGCGCGATCTGCGGCAGCTGAGGCAGCTCCATCGTGCCCTCGACGAGCGAATGGCTCGACAGGATCTGTTCGAGCAGGGTCGAGCCGGCGCGTGGCAGGCCGACGATGAATATCGGATCGGTGGCTGTCGAGCCCGAGCCCGCGCGCGCCTCGAAGAACTCCCGCGTCCACACCTGCACGCACTGGTCCACGTACGCGGTCGTGGCCTGCGCATCGTAGGGGTGCAGCTGCAGCCGCAGCTCATTGCCGCGCGTATAGTGCTCGAAGGACTCCTGGTACTCGGTGCGGTCCTCGAGCGCCTTGCCGAGCGTGACTTCGAAGTGCAGGCGAGCGTCCGTGTCGAGGTCCGTGCGCTTGAGCCCGGCGCGCAGTGCTTCGATGTCCGTATCGGTGAAACGGAACGTCTTCAGGTTTGCCAGGCTCCAGTAGGCCTCGCCGAGCGTCGGGTCCAGCGAGATGGAACGCCGGTAGGCGACGATGGCGTCGGCGGTACGACCGGCCGTGCGCAACGAGTGACCGTAGCTCATCCAGATCTTCGGTTGCTGTGGATACTCCTTGAGCACGCGCTCGTAGACCTCGATCGATTCGGCATAGTCACCGATGTTGGCGAGCGCGGCCGCCTGCAGGTAGCGGTAGCCGGGATTGCGCGGCTCGCGTGCCAGAAGCTGCTGTATCTGGTTCAAGGCCGCGGCGGGATTTCCCTCGCGGGTGAGCACCGAGGCGTAGTTGTAGCGCGCCATGTCGAAGCTCGGTGCCAGTTCCAGGCAACGCTCCAGCAGCTCCTGCGCGTCCCGGTAACGCCGCAGCCGCGCTGCCACTTCGGCAAGCATCCGCAGTGCCGCGACATCCTTGGGATGTCGGTGCAGGTGGGCGCGCAGCCGGGCATCGGCCTGGGGCAGGTCGTTGGCGACCAACGCGGCCGCGGCTTCCATCAGGTTCGGGTCGCGCGTGGCGGCCTTGAGGTAGCGCGCACGCGCCAGGTCCGCCCCGGAGGCATCGCCACGCACGTCGAGCTGGTCAGCCAGCAGCCGCCAGCCGTCCGGGGAATCCGGATTCAGCTGCAGCGCGTGGCGCAGCGCGCGAATGCTTTCCTCGCAGCGACTGGCTTCCCCCAGGGCGGCCCCGAGCTCGAGGTGCACGGCAGTGGCGCGCGGCTGTTCGCGCGCGAGCGGCTCGAGGATGCTGAGCGCCGAGGCGAGCTGGCCGCTCAGGCGACGTGCCGCACCGAGCACCAGGCGCGCGCGCGGTTCCCCGGGCACGGCGCGCAGGATCTCGGCCGCCTGCTCCTCCGCCAGGCGCGGATCCTGCTGCAGCAGCCGCGTGGCATGCGCGAGCGCAGTCTGCACGGAGCCGTGGGACTCGGCGGCATTGCCACTCATGCGGGGCAATCTATCACGATCGCCTGCGCGGGGAGCCACGCGCCGTCGGGCGTTGCGCTCGGGCGGGCGCAGTGAAACAGTCGCCCGGTGAGCCAACTCGCAAGCTGCTCCGGCGCGCCTTATCGGGGTGTACGCGCACGGCTGCTGGCACTCAGCTGCGTGCTGCTGCTGTGCCAGTGCGCCTCACCCGGCAAGCCGCCCCTGCTGTTGCAGCACGGGCAGTTCGCGCGCCTGCGGCTCTACGAGCCCCAGCCACCCGCGGGCCGGCTGCTACTGCTTTTGTCCGGGGACGGCGGCTGGGGCAGGGGGCTCGATGAGATCGCGCAACGCCTGGCCGCGCAAGGCACGCTCGTGGCCGGGATCGATGTGCGCGACTGGCTGGGGACGCTCGAGGAGGTGCCGACCGCCTGCGCCTCCCCGGGCGCGAGTCTCGCCGAGCTCGGCCACTACCTGCAGGAGCGATATGCGGTGCGCAGCGCCCCGCTCCTGGTGGGCCACTCCGCCGGCGCCACGCTCGCGTACATCGCGCTCGCCGAGGGCCGCGCCGGGGACTTCGGCGGCGCCGTCACGCTTTCCTTCTGCGCCGACCTGGACCTGTCCGTGCCACTGTGCCCGGCGCCGGCACTCGCGTGGGCGGCGCGCGCGACGGGAGTGCGCCTGCGGCCGGCGGGACCCGTTGGGGCGCCCTGGATTGCACTGCACGGGCTCGAGGACCGGGAGTGTCCGGCCGGGGAGGACCGGGCATTCGTTCAGGGCGTACCGGGGGCGCAGTTCGTGCCACTGCCGGAGGAGGGCCACGCCTACGAGGACATGCAGCGCTGGTGGGGGCCGTTCAGTGCGGCGCTCCGGGGGCTGCTCGCACCGGGGTACCCGGCGCGAGCCAGATAGCGCGCACGCGAGGGCTCCTCTAATGTGCCCGCGTGGACATCCGCGAGGCCACCAGTGCCTACGAACGCTGGCTGCAGCAGCGGCTGCCCGTGCTGCGGGCCGGGCTGCACCTGAAGCACCGCCTGATGGCCGCGGACGCGTTCTCCTTCCTGCGCGGCACCTTCTATCGCTGGGCGCAGCAGTGGCCCCAGGTCTGCCCCGAACTCAACGCCGCCCCGGTAGTCCTGGCGGTTGGCGACCTGCACGTGGAGAACTTCGGCACCTGGCGTGACGCCGAGGGGCGGCTCGTCTGGGGCGTGAATGACTTCGATGAGACGGCCGCCATGCCCTACACGCAGGATCTGGTGCGCCTCGCCACCAGCGCCGTGCTCGCCATCGAGGAGTCTCGCCTCACGCTCTCCGCGCGGCGCGCCTGCGAGGCGGTGCTGGAAGGCTACAGCGAGGGGATGCGTGCCGGCGGCAGCCCCGCGGTGCTCGGCGAGCGCTATCGCTGGCTGCGCGATCTGGCCATCGCCCGGCTGAAGGACCAGCGTCCCTTCTGGGAGCACATGCGCGCGCTGCGCACCGTGTCCTCGAGCGCTCATCCGCAGGCGTGCCGGCTGCTGCGCCGGGCGCTCCCGGCCGGGAGCCGCGGGGTGCGCTTCGTGCGCCGCCAGGCCGGCGTCGGCAGCCTCGGACGCGCGCGCGTCGTCGCGCTCGCCGAGTGGGGCGCGGCGACGGTGGCGCGCGAGGCCAAGCCGCTCGCGCCTTCGGCGTGGCTGTGGGCCCGCAATCCGCGCACGGCCGCCGGGCTGCGCTACGCGACGCTGGTGCGCCGCGCGGTGCGGGTCCCCGATCCCGTTCTCGCCGTGCATGGCAGCTGGCTGCTGCGGCGCCTCGCGCCTGACTGCAGTCGCATCGAGCTGGCCAGCCTGCCGCAGGGGCGCGATGAGAACCGGCTGCTGTGGATGATGGGGTGGGAGAGCGCCAACATGCACCTGGGCACGCCCGCGCGCCGGCGCGCGATTCTCGCCGACCTCGCGCAGCGCAAGCGCAGCTGGCTCACCAGATCGAGCGAGCGCATGGCCGAGGCGGTGACGCGCGAGTGGCGCAAGTGGAGTAAGTTCGCCAGCGAGGACTGAGGGGCGGCAATGAAGGATCTCACCCACGGGCCGATCACCCGGCAGCTGATCGCGCTGTCCGTGCCGGTTGCCATCGGCATGCTGTTCCAGACGCTGTACATCCTGGTGGACCTGTACTTCGTGTCCGGCCTGGGGGATGCGGCAATCGCCGGGGTCGGTAGCGCAGGCACGGCCGGCTTCGTGGTCCTCGGGCTTACCCAGATGCTCGGTGCCGGCACGGTGGCGCTGGTCGCCCAGGCCACGGGGCGCAAGGACCAGGACGAAGCCAACCTCATCTTCAACCAGTCGGTGCTGCTGTCGATCCTGTGTGGCGTGGTCACGCTGCTCGCCGGAGCTCTGCTGACCGCCCCGTTCCTGCGTGCCGTGGCGGCAAGCCCGCAGGCAGCGAGCGCCGGGACGGCCTACCTCTACGCCTACACGCCGGGACTGGCGCTGCAGTTCGCCGTGGTGGCGCTGGGCTCGGCGCTGCGCGGCACCGGCATCGTGAAGCCGACCATGCTGGTGCAGATGCTGACCGTCCTGGTCAACATCGTCCTTGCCCCGATCCTGATCGCCGGCTGGGGCACGCATCACCCGCTTGGCACCTTCGGCGCAGGTCTGGCGAGCAGCATCGCTGTGACGCTCGGGGTGGTGATGCTGTGGCTGTATTTCCACCGCCTTGAGCATTACGTGCACATCGACCTGCGCCTGTTTCGCCCGCACGCGGCGAGCATCCGCGGCATCCTCAACATCGGTCTGCCCGCGGGTGGCGAGTTCCTGATGATGTTCGTGATCCTCACGGCCATCTACTGGGTCATCCGTGCCTTCGGTCCCGCGGCCCAGGCCGGGTTCGGCATCGGCGGACGGGTGATGCAGGCACTGTTCCTGCCGGTGGTGGCGCTCGCCTTCGGCGCGACGCCGCTGGCGGGCCAGAACTACGGCGCCGGTCAGCATGAGCGCGTGCGCGCGGTGTTCCGCCACGCCGTGCTCCTGAGCAGCGCGCTGATGTTCCTGCTCACCCTCGTGTGCCAGTGGCGCCCGGAGCTGTTCATCCGCCTGTTCACCACCGACCCGCGGGCCGTGACGGTGGGGGCCGGGTACCTGCGCATCATCTCCTGGAATTTCATCGCCACGGGGCTGATCTTCGTGTGCTCGGGCATGTTCCAGGCGCTCGGCAATGCGTGGCCGTCGTTGCTGAGTTCGGCCTGCCGCATCTTCACCTTCGTGCTGCCGGCGGTGTGGCTCTCGGGGCAGCCGGGATTCACGCTCACCGAGGTCTGGTGGCTGTCGGTGGCGACCGTGACACTGCAGGCGCTGATGAGCACCCTGCTGCTGCTGCGGGAGTTCAGGCGCAGGCTCGGCTCAGGCGTCGCCCGAGCGCTCGTGCTGCCTGCAGCGCAGGAGCCCAAGGGCGCCGGCTAACGCCGGCGCCCTGTGGCGATCTACTCGGGCTCGCGGCCCGGGGACGGATCGGCTAGCGGAAAGGTCTGTGGACCAGCGGCCGCCGGTGCCGGGTGCGTTGGTGCGGCCGGCGCCGGGGCACCCGCGGCAATGGCCGGCTGCACGGCCGGTGGCGCGCCTGCGACCGAGGCGGTGCGCACCGTGCCGGTGCTGGTGGCGATGGCGGCGAGGAAGCGCTGCGCCGCCGGATCCTCGGTGCTGACCGCGCCCGTGATGATGTCGGAAGCGGCGACGTCGGACTTCTTGTAGAACTCCGAGTTGGCGCTATCGTCGATCGAGAGCACCGTGCCATCGAGGGCCAGGCCGGCGAAGATGCCGCGGGTGCGCGAGTAGGAGTACACCTCGGCCTTGAAGTTCTGGTCGGTCGCCGCGGAGGCCGTGCGCCCCACCGGGCCCGCCGCCACCGAGGCGTCGGCCCCGAGGGTAAGCTTGCCACCGCTGATGCCGCGGATGCCCTTCTCGGTGGTGAACACCAGCACGATGTCCGAGGACTGCACGCCCCACTGCCAGCCGAAGCTGCCACCGGTCATGCTGATGAATACGGGGTTGCTGAAGCGACCCTTGCTGTCGCGCACGACCAGTACGCCGCGGCCGTGGCGCCCGCCCGCGAAGAAGGCGATCTTGGTCATATCGGGGATGACGGCGATGCCATAGGCGCGCTCGAGGAGGCGGTCCGGGATGGCCTGGTCGCGCGAGGTCCGCAGTTCCTCCAGCACCTGGCTGGAGATCAGGAGCCGACCCTCCTGGCGCGCCTGCGCCTGGACGACGGCTGAACAGATGAGTGCTAGGACGGCGAGTAATCCCAGGGCCGGACGGCTGATGCGCATGAAAGCTTCCCCTTCGTGACTGTCGCCGCTCACCGACAGAGTCGCGGCGAGCGGGGACCCTGGAAACACAGTCTAACCGAAAAGAAGCGCCGCGTGTTGCATAGCGGCAAACGGTGGCGCGTGCTGCGTCAGTACCAGATGGAGACGAAGGCGGTGAAGACGTTGGCGTTCAGCTTGTAGAGCGGCTCGTTGCCCGCGCCGTAGTCGGGGGCGAGCAGCGCGTTGCGGAAATCCTTGTAGTCGATGAAGTAGTGCTGGAAGTGCACGTTGAAACTGCTCTTGCTCACCCAGCGGGCCCAGTCGTAGTGCGGGAACTGGTACGCGAAGCCGCCGCCGATGCTGTAGGAGTCGAAGCTGGCCAGCTCGCGGTCGCGCGCCATGAAGTTCTGGTAGTCGGCGCGCGGGAACAGGTCGCTGTAGAAGCTGGCGGCGGTCTGATGATAGAAGCGCACGCTGCCATCGAAGATCCAGTTGTGCCACCCCTGGGTGTAATCCAATTCCAGCGTGTGCGCCACGATGTCCCAGGTGTCGCGGAAGAAACGGTACTCGCCGGTGAGCGAGGCATGCCAGGAGAGGTAGTACTTCAGCGACGCGGAGACCGCGTTGCTGGTGCGGGTGTTCGGGTAGACCTGGTCGGCGAGGGTGTAGCCGTTGCCGACCCCGGGGGAGAGGTAGCGGATCTTGCGGTACGGGTTGGCGAGGTAGCCTTGATCGGTGAGCAGCTCGTAATTGAGCCCGCCGATCAGGTTGCGCGTCAGAATCTGGCTGAGCGAGAAGGTGTAGCCGCGGTGGTCGGCGCGCTCATGGAAGGTCGGGTCGTTGATGATGACGCCGTTCTGCTTGATGTCGCGGTAGATCTGGTCCCAGCCACGGCGGTAGCCGAGCGTGATCGTGGTCAGGTCGCCGAACATGTCCTGACTGACTGAGAAGTAGCTGGTGTTGGCCTTGTAGTCCGGCTCGCTGCTGGTGATCACACCGGCGCTGTAGGTGGACTTGCCGTGCAGGTACTCGATGTCGCCACTCCACTGCTGGCGCTTCTCGTGGTAGGGGCTGGCCGAGAGCTTCACGTCGATGGAAGCGCTCGAGATCATGTCCTCGTAGTAGTTGGCGCTGAAGGACCAGTTGCTGCCCACGTTCTTGCGGATCAGCACCGAGGGGCCCTCCACGGTGATGTCGCCGCCACTGTAGTAGTGGAACATGGCATCGGCGCGCTGCTCGGGCAGCACGCCGCCGAGCACCACCGGGGCGCTGCACACACACAGCGTCAGCAGTGTGCGTGCGAAGGGACTCAGGCGCACGCCGCGGTCCGTGCGCGCCCGCCAGCTCGCCGGGATCAGTTGCATCCGCAGCCGCCGCCGATCGTGCCGGTGGCGCCGCGGGCGCCCTCGCGGCTCTCGTACACGTGCTCGAAGTAGCTGCTCGAGACCGGATCGCGGTTCGCGGACATGATCGGATCGGCGAAGTGCTCACGCTCGTACGGCTTCACCCAGGGTTGCGGCGCCGCGCAGCCGGCCAGCGCGCCGGCCAGCGCTGCGGCAGCGAGCAGCAGCTTCACGTGGCCGCCGGGTCCCCTGGATGATGCAGGCATGCTTACTCCCTGATCAGTGAGCGAATGCTGTCCATGTACTCGTTCTCGTCGCCCGGTTTGTACCCCCGGTGCAGCACGCGCACCTTGCCGGTGCGATCGATGATAACCGTGCTCGGCATGCCGGCCACATCGTAGAGCTTACTCACCTTGCTGTCCTTGTCGAACAGGATGGGGAAGCTGACCGGCGTGTCCTTGAGCCAGTCGACCGCCGCCTTGGAGTCCGGCTCCACGTTCACGCCGAGCAGCGTGAAACCGAGCTTGTTGTACTTCTTGTAGATGCTCTCCAGCAGCGGCATTTCCTGGCGGCACGGGCCGCACCAGCTGGCCCAGAAGTTGATCATGACCACCTGGCCCTGGTACTGCGTCAGGCTCACGTCCTTGCCCTCGCGCGAGGCGAGGCTGAATTGCGGCGCCGGCGTGCCGGTGCCGGCGAGCGCCGGCAGGGCGAGCGCCACAGTGGCGGCTACGGCTACGAAATGGCTCCTCATGTACGTCTCTCCCTCAGAAGAAGACGGTCGTTCCGATGCGCGCCTCGATGTTGTTGGTGAGCTTGTTGGAGCCGAGCAGGTTGGACTCGAAAGTCCGATCCTGTACCGTGATGTGCACCGCCAGCCAGTCTGTCGGCACCACCCGGAAGCCGGCACCGAAGTTCACCGTGAACTTCGTGTCCCCGCCGAAATCGGTGCCCCCGATTCCGCCGATGAGGTAAAAGGCGCTCGTCATGGCGTGGCCGCGACCGACAAAGGCCTCGCCCGGCAGGAAGTTGTAGCCGAGTGACAAATCGTAATACGTGAAGCGCCTCTCAGAGCCGGTAAGCAGCTGAATTCCGGTGAGTGTCTCGAAGCTGGTCTCGGCCGCCGTCGAGCGCCCGGCCTCCCCCTGGAAGAAGAAATCCTCTGTGATGTGGTACGCAGCGGTCACGCCATAGGAGGGGTGGGTGCCGAAATCCTCGATCGACAGCACGCCGTAATTCAGGCCGAGCTCGACGTTGCGGCTGCGCACCTTCGGCACCTTGATCTGCCGCCGCGCCACGTCCGGTTCCACCACGCGCGGCGGCGGGGCGTTGTCCTCCTCGGCCTGGGCGGCGGGGGCGGCCGGCTTGTGGTGGAACCAGCCGCGCACGGTGGCGCAGCCAGGAAGCGTCGCCAGCACTGCGATCAGAAGAAAAACGCGAACCCGGCTTTCCATTCGTCCTCGTCCTCGTTCTGGTTGCGCTTCGTGAATATATAGTGGGCCTTGTATTCAGCGCGCAGGAAGAAACGTCGTGTGAGATAGAAGCGTATGCCGCCGCCGACATAGGCGGACTGCTCGGTGCGATCCGTGGCGGTCACCAGGGTCGCCTTGGGCTCGGTGTGCACCAGGCCCACGCCGAGCATGAGGAACGGCGAGCAGCGCGCCTCCGGCAGGATCACGTGCGTGAAGCCGAGGTCGCCGGTGACGCCATTGGAATAGGTACCGTAGAACTGCCCGATGGCCCCCTCGAGCGCCAGCTGCGGGTTGAACGACACCGACATGTATCCGGACACCAGCGTCGAGCCGCCGTACTGGCCGGCGAACATGCCCATCTCGTAGCGGTGCGAGGTGAAGCCGGCGCGGTCGCCGAGATCGAACTTGAAGGGAGAGCCGTCGGCCAGCACCGCCTTCTGCATGTCATTCTGTGAGGCCCAGCCTTCGACCCCCTGCTCGGTGCGCACCTTGAACCAGTCGGTGCGCCGGAACAGCACGTCGACGCTGGCATCGCGCGGCACCACGTGGAATACCGGGTAGCCGCGTCCCGGGCCGGTATGCAGCTCGAGATACGGCTCGGTGACGAAGAGCTGCAGGTACTCGTCCGCTGCGCTTACCGTGGGGGCGAGCAGTGCAGCCAGCAACAGAAGACCCGCGAGCGCAAGCTGATGCGCGCGCCTTATCAATTCCGTCCTTTGCTCAATTGACCGGTACCGCCGGATCGAAGGGGTTGTTGAAGAACTGCGCGCCGATATCGAGCCACTCGGAAACCAGGCGCAGCTCATCAGCACTCAGCCAGCCCTTGTGCGTGCTGGCGTTGGTGGCCACCGCGGCGAAGCGATTCATGAACTGGCTCGACAGAGTGCCATTTGCACTGCCTGCATTCAGATACGGGCCCACCGAGACCGTGATCGTCTTGGTGGGGTCCGTCGGGTCAATCATACTTATGTTATGCGCGAACAGCAGCTGCTGATAAGAGGTCAGCTGCTGCCCGGCGGCGGTATTGGTGAGGTCGAGGTTGCCCGCCGGCATGGCCGCCGCGCCCATCGCATCCACCGGAGCGTGGCAGCCGCCCTGCGTGCAGGTGTGATCGGCGATGACCGCGCCGGTGTTGTCGGTCACCTGGCGCGGCAGGTCCCACAGCGGCTGCAGGTGCTCGGGGTAATTGATGATGATGCGGCAGGTGTGGATCCACTGCGTCAGGCACTGCGGGTCGTTGACCGGGAATGCGGTCTTGAACTGCGTGGCATCGTCGTAGCGCAGGTTGATCGGCGCCCCGGGCGTGGCCTGCGCCGGATCGGTCCACACGTCCGTATAGAGCACGTTCATGCTCGGCGTCATGATCGCGCACGGCGAGGTGACGCTGGTGCAGCCGTGGCGCACGCGCGCCTGGGCCATGGTCTCGCTCACATTGGGCACCAGGGAGTCGGGACCTGAGGAGATAGTGCCCGGGAAGGCCACGCCGCCCGTGGCCGCGCCCGCCCAGGCGCTCATGAAGAGGTCCTGCCGCCCGTGCGAGATCGGGTGCTGCGCGCTGCCGGGGCGGTGGCAGCCGTTGCAGCTCACCACCTCACCGGGGATCAGGTTCAGCCACACCCCCTGGGAGCTGCCGATGCGCCGCGCGTTGGCATCGAGCACGTCCAGGCGGAAGGCGACGTTCGCCGGCACCTCGAGGCGCACCGAGCCGTCCGGCTCGACGGGCGCGTAGCCGAGGATCTGCAGCATGAAGTTGCTCGCCCCGAAGGCGTCGTTCGCCAGGTCCACCACCGTGCGGTCCGGGATCGACACCGCCTTCACCAGGCGCACGAAGCGTGCCGGGCGCGCCGCCGGCGCGGTCTTGGTGGAGTCAGCGACGGTGGCGATGTTTGGGTTGGCGCTGTCCACGCCGTCGATGTCGTACACACTTCTTATATCAATGATGCCGAGCACGTCGGTGACCAGGTCCTGGTTCAGGTCCACGCCCGGCACCTTGTCGAGGATGATGTTCGGCAGGGTGCGCGGCTGGGCCACCGCCACGTCGGTGATCATGGTGCCGTTGGCCGGCGTCATGATCGGCTGCATGGTGTTCACGTTCGGGTCGAACATCCACACGCTGTACAGCGGCGGCGCCACCTGCACGTTGGCCGCGGCGAGGTTGCTCGAGGTGCAGGCCACCACCGCCGGCGGGGTCTGCGTGCTGTCCAGCAGGCGGCACTCGGTCCAGCTGACCAGGATGCGGCCCGTGCCATCCTGCAGCGGATAGGCGGAGGTGAAGCGCCCGCCCGGGGAGGGGCCCGGGATGGTGAGCACGTTGTTCTGTGTCGCCGGCACCTGGGCCGGGCCGCTGAGCCCGGAGTTGCCGAGCAGCGCCTGCGTGTTTTCCACGTAGTGCGTGCCGTCGATGATCAGCAGGTCACCGCCGTTGTCGACGTCGGTGTACTGGCGCGCGATCGTGAGGATGCGGCCGTCCTGCATCTGGTGCGGATGGCTGAACTCGACCGCGGTGTTGTTGGTGCCGGTGTTGTGACTGTTGGCGCCGTAATAGAGCTGCAGGTCCGTGCCGTCCGGGTTGGCCGAGTACAGCGACATGGCGTTCTTGCCCGGGGCGTTGTCCCAGCGCGTCCACAGCACGCGGCCGTTGGCGAGCACGGTGGCGTCGCGATCGTGGCTCTGGTTGAAGGTGATCTGGTGCAGGTGCGTGCCGTCGGCATTCATCACCTCCAGCACGAAGGCCGGCTCCTGGCGCGCCTCGTTCTGGTAGGAGAACTGCGGGAAGCCCTCATCGAGCAGGATGCCCTGCGACTGCGACTGGCGCGTCGTGGAGAACACGATGCGCCCATCCGGCAGGTAGTGCGGGGACTCGTCGTTGACGGTGAGCGGGTCCGGGTCGGTCGAGGGGTTGATGACCGGGTGCAGGTCATCGGTGGCGATGATGTACTCGTAGATGCGCCACGAGGGCGGCTTCTTGACCTGCTGGTTCATCGCCAGCGGTCCGCGCATGGCAAACACCACCCGCTTGCCGTCCGCGGAGGTGTCGACGTCCTTGATATCCCACATGGCGCCGGTGGTGATGCGCGTCGTGACGTTGGTCTCGGGCGCGCTCGGTGAGGCGGTCGCGCGCATATAAAGGTCGGCCGACACCGGCACGATGTCGTTAAGCGTGCGCAGGTCGTCCTGCATGAAGTTGCCGGCCTGGTCGAGCGGTACCGGACGCTTCACGTAGAAGATGGGGAAGTCGACGGTCGCCGGATCGCCGACGGTGCTGTTGCCGAGGTTGATGTTGGCGCCGCTGCTGCAGGCGGTGAGCAGCACCAGCCCCGTGAGCAGCACCAGGCGCACCGCGCCCCTGGGGAACGCCGAGCACTTCGGTTTGAGCGGACCTCGCTGCGCGTGCATGTGCATCTCCGTGATCATGCCGGCATTTCCGGCTGCAATGTAACGTAATTCCGTAGCATTTCTTCGACTTCTCGTCATATCGCCGATTCCGTCACGGCGGCTGTACGCGCGTGACGGGTTTCATACGCCCCGGAGTGACCGGGCCGATCGCGCTACTAGGTAGACGTTAGGTCGGGCCCACGCTGTGACCGGACTCGCAGTTTGCCGCGCATTGAGCAGCGCGGAACAACAACACATCAAACTGTCGGTTGTTAGCGACGTCACTGTGTTGAGACATTCGGGGCGGGGTTGCGCGGGCCGTATAGTCACGTCCGCGCATCGGCATTATCGGGAGTAGACGAGCGCCATGAATGTCAACAACCAACAGGCACAGGTCAGTTCCGGCCGCGCACGCGGCGTGCACGTGGCAGTGTCTGCGCTGCTGCTGATGTGCGCTGCGAGTGCGCAGGCCGGACCTAGCGAGCAGGCCAAGCGCATCTACGAGCGCCTGGTGGGCGAGGAGCCGCCGGCCAACGTGCTCGCCAGCATGTCGGCGACTATCTCGGCCGCCTGTCCTACCGGCTGCGCGCCCGGCAATGCCGCTCTGGTGACGGCCGCGCAGAGCGCGACCCAGGCGCCGGACTTCTACAACGTGACCGTGAAGAACATGGTCACGCCCTGGACTAACCGCGACCAGACCGTGTTTGCGCCGCTCAATGATTACACCGCGACCGTCATCGGCATGGTGCGCGATGACGTACCCTTCAACACCGCGCTGTCGGCAGACATCCTCTATACGGTGAACTCGCCCGGCCTGCCGGCGGTATCGGCGGCCAACAACGACCACTACGCCACGGCCGAGACCAACGGCGTGGACCTGAGCGCGACGCTCAAGGCGACTACGCAGTCGCAGACCTACGGCATTCCCACGGACGCGACCGCAGGTCTCATCACCACCCGCGGCGCCGCTTCGGCCTTCTTCATCAACGGCACCAACCGCGCCATGTTCCGCTTCACCATGATCAATCACCTCTGCAATGACATGGAGACGGTGATGGATACCACGCGCCCGACGGATCGCATCCGGCAGGACGTGGCGCGCTCCCCGGGCGGTGACAGCCGCCTGTTCCTCAATACCTGCGTCGGCTGCCACAGCGGCATGGATCCGATGGCGCAGGCGTTCGCCTACTACAACTTCGACACCACCTCGAACCAGCTGGTGTACACCGCCGGCCAGGTGCAGCCGAAGTACTTCATCAACGCGACGAACTTCCCCTTCGGCTTCGTCACGCCCGACAACAGCTGGTCGAACCGCTGGCGCGCCGGCACCAACATCGCGCTCGGCTGGGACCAGAGCCTGCCGGGCAGCGGCGTGGGCGCCAAGTCACTCGGCCAGGAGCTGGCCGGGAGCGATGCGTTCGCGCAGTGCCAGGTCACCAAGGTGTTCCAGGCCGTCTGCTTCCGGGCTCCCACCAGCGCCGCCGACATGGCGACGGTGGGCTCGATCAAGTCGACCTTCAAGACCGGCTATCACCTGAAGCAGGTCTTCCAGCTGGCGGCCGCCGCCTGCCCGGGCAGTTAAGGGAGCGCCGCAATGAATCGCACTCTCAGTAACCTCTTTCACGTGAGCGCGGCTGCGCGCGCGCTGGCCGTGGCTGCCATGCTCGCCGGGCTCGCGGCCTGCGCCGGTGGCGGACCCGACACCGTGGTCAACCAGCTGTCGACGCCGCCCACCAACTCCGCCGACAACTACACCGGGCCCCCGCCAGCCAACGCCGACGTGCAGGCCTTCAAGCTGGCCTTCTGGGCGAACGTCACCCCGACCAACCGCTGCGGTGGCTGCCACCACGCCGGCGGCCAGTCGCCGCAGTTTGCGCGTACCGATGACGTGAACCTCGCGTACCAGGCGGCGCTGCCGCTGGTGAATCTCACCAACCCGTCGCAGTCGACCTTCGTGCTCAAGGTCGGCGGCGGCCACAACTGCTGGGTCGCCGACCCCTCGGCGTGCGCGGCCACCATGTTGGTGTGGATCCAGGGCTGGATCGGCGCGGGCTCCTCCTCGACCACCAGCGTGACGCTGGTGGCGCCGCCGGTGCAGTCGGCCGGTGGCGGCAAGCAGTTCCCGGCGAGCGCCAGTGCCGGCAATCCGAGCTTCGCCAACACGGTCTACCCGCTCTTGACGCAGTTCTGTTCGGGCTGCCACACGCCGAGCTCGGCCACCGCGCAGCAGCCGTACTTCGCCGACAAGAACGACGTCAATGCGGCCTACCTCGCGGCGCAGCCGAAGATGAACCTGGCGCAGCCGAACCAGTCGCGCTTCTACGAGCGGCTCGGGACCGAGTTCCACCACTGCTGGGTCACGCCCCAGTCCAATGGTGCGCCCGACTGCCCCGGCAGCGCCGCGGCGATGCTGGCGGCCATCACCGCCTTCGCCAACGGCATCCAGGTGACGCCGATCGATCCGAACCTGGTGGTCTCCAACGCGGTCACGCTGCAGCAGGGCACGATCGCCGCTGGTGGCAGCCGCTACGAGGCCAACCTGGTTGCCAAGTACATGTTCGAGACTGGCACCGGCAGCACCGCGTACGACACCAGCGGCGTGACGCCGGCGGCCGACCTGTCGCTCTCGGGCAATGTCACCTGGGCCGGTGGCTGGGGCATCACGCTCGGCGCCGGCGGCAAGGCACAGGCCTCCACCAGCTCGAGCCAGAAATTCGCCAACATGATCCAGGGTTCGGGTGAGTACACCATCGAGACCTGGGTGGCGCCGGCGGACGTGACGCAGACCAATGCGTACATCGTCAGCTACTCCGGCAGCAACACCACGCGCGACATGACGCTCGGCCAAGCGGCGACGCAGTACGCCGGCTACGCGCGCAGCAGCACCACCGACACCAACGGCATGCCGCCGCTGATGACCACCACCACCGACGGTGCCGCGCAGGCGGCCCTGCAGCACGTGGTGCTCACCTACGATCCGGTCAACGGGCAGAAGATCTACGTCAACGGGATCTACACCGGTGACGCGGATCCCTCCAAGGGCGGCTCGCTGGCCAACTGGGACAGCACCTTCGCGCTGGTGCTCGGCAACGAGACCACCGGGCAGCGGCAGTGGAAGGGCACGATCAAGTTCGCCGCCATCCACAACCGCGCGCTCACCGCGCCGCAGATCCAGCAGAACTTCGCCGCCGGCGTTGGCCAGAAATACTTCCTGCTGTTCGGCGTCAGCCAGCTGACCGGGGTGCCGCAGTCCTACATCCTCTTCCAGGGCAGCCAGTACGACACCTTCAGCTACCTGTTCGCGCAGCCGAAGTTCATCAGCCTCGACCCGAATGCGACCATTCCGGCGAATCTGAAGCTCAGTGGCATGCGCATCGGCGTGAACGGGGCGCTGGCGCCGGCGGGACAGTCGTTCACGACGATCAACGCCACCATCGGCGGCTCGAACTACACGCCGGGCAACGGCCAGCTGCTCTCGAACATCGGCACCGTGGTGCCGGCGACGCTCGGGCCGGCCAACGACCTGTTCTTCCTGAGCTTCGACCAGCTCGGCTCGCACGTGCACGCCTACACCGAGCCGCCGGTCACCATCCCGGTGCCGGTGCCGACCACGACGCCGCAGCCGGACTTCGGCGTGACCACCTTCGAGCGCGCTCTGCACAGCATGGCGAAGATCACCGGCGTGCCCTTCACCAACCCGACGGTGTTCGCCCTCTACAGCGGCGCGCAGCAGTCCATGCCCTCGACGCCGCTGATCTCGGCGTTCGTGGCCTCGGAGCAGACCTCGCTCGGGCAGCTGGCGAATGCCTACTGCGGACAGCTGCTGGCCAACGCCAGCTACCGCACCGCATTCTTCGGCTCAGGCCTGGAGGGCAGCCTCACTGGCTCGGCGGCCAGCTTCTTCAGCAGCGCGAGCAACCGCCAGATCGTCGAGACGGCGCTGGTCAAGAACGCCGTCGGCACCGGCGTGTCGCCGGCCGCGGCCACGGCGGTGACCAACGAGGTCGACGCGCTGTTGCGCCGCTTCTATCAGAACGTGAGCGTCACGGGCGGTGTCGAGGCGCAGCTGCCGGCGACCACCGTCTCGGCTGCGAGCCAGGCGGCGTGTGCCGCCGTGCTGGGCAGCGCGGCCGTGACGCTGCAGTGATCGAGATCAGGAGTAAGTGCAATGATCATCGGTAAGAAGCCTCCCCGGCCGCATGCGCTCGGCGAGCCGCTGCGGTTCGACAACCATCCGCTGCCCAAGACGCGGCGCCAGTTCCTGGCCGCGGGCATGATCTCCGGCGGTGGCATGGTGATCGGGCCGGCGTGGCTGGCGGGGCTGCTGAAGTCGAATGCGGCCAATGCGGCCAACCAGATCGCACTCTCTCCGGACATCCAGGCGCTGCTGCCCGGTGGCCAGTGCAGCGTCGCGACCGCTTCGGGCGCCATCCCGTTCATCTGCTTCGATCTCGCCGGCGGCGCAAACCTGGTGGGCTCGGAAGTGCTGGTGGGCGTGCAGGGCGGACAGTCGAACTTCCTCTCCACCGCCGGCTATGGCCGCCTCGGCGTGCCCGGCAACATGGTGCCGAGCTCGAGCGCCAACATCGATCCAGCGCTCGGCCTGCTGTGGCATGCCGACGGCGCCATCAAGCGCGGCATCATGAGCAAGGCCACCACGGCGGCGACCGCCGCCGGCACCAACGGCGCGGTGTTCTGCGCCATGTCGCAGAACGACACGCAGTCCAACCCGCACAACCCGATGTACGCGATCGCGATGGCCGGCGCCAAGGGCCTGCTGCTGACGCTCACGGGCACCGAGTCGAGCGCCTCGGGCGGCAACTCCATGGCGCCCATGATGTACATCGATCCCTCGCTGCAGCCGACCACGATCAACCGCCCCTCCGATGCCACCTCGCTGGTGAGCACCGGTGGTGCCAGTGCCGACCCGGTCTCGGTGGCCGTGATGGAGTCGCAGGCGCGCATCAGCGGTGGCACCGCGACCTGGGATGGCAGCAGCAACGCGGCCTTCTCCGGCGCGCTCAGTGCCCCGAACGGCGGCACGCCGGGCGTGCAGATCCTGCCCAGCTCGCCCGTGAATCCGGGCGATCAGACCGACGGCATGATCAAGAACCAGGTGCGCTGCTCCTACGTGGCCTCGGCCAACACCGCCGCGACCTACGGCAACCCCGCGGCGCTCGATCCGACCCAGGAGCCCCTCATCACCGGGGGTGCCACGCCGATCTTCACGGCGAGCGACTTCCAGGACAACGACGTCGCCGCGACCGCCACGATCATGAAGCTGGTGATCGATGGCTACGCCGGCGCCGGCACGATCGCCATGGGCGGCTACGACTATCACGACGGCACCCGTGCCACCGGCGAGACGCGCAACTTCAAGGCCGGGCAGATGATCGGTGCGGTGCTCGAGTATGCCCAGCGGCGCGGCAAGCCGGTCATGGTCTACGTCATCAGTGACGGCTCGCTGACCTCGACCGGCATGCCGGACAACAGCACCGCCGGACGCGGCAAGCTCGGCTGGCAGGGCGACAACGAGTCGGTCTCCTCGACCTTCTTCCTGGTCTACAGCCCCAAGGGCCGCCCGCAGCTGCGCAACGGCGTGGCGGGCCAGCAGATCGGCTACTTCAGTGCCGACGGCTCGGTGGTCGGCACCTCGAGCCCGGTGGCCAACAACGTGACCTCGCTGGTGCAGGCGGTGGTGCTCAATTACATGGGTCTCGCCGGCACCGACAGCCAGTTCACGACGATCTTCCCCACCCAGGGGCTCGGCTCCGGCAGCACGCTGGCCGGCCTGACCGCCTTCGCCCCGATCGTGTGACGCAGTGCGCGCACCGCAGCCGCGGTGCGCGCACCCTGTCGCGTGACACCGACGAGCCCAGAACGCCCGCGCCCCGCGCGGGAGCAGGCCTCATTTCGCCGCTCGCTTCGTTGACAGTGTTAAGTGCGCTGTGCAATTTTCCCTGCCGGCGCGGGTCTTTAGGATCGCATCCCGCGACGAGGACTTTCTATTGAGTTCCCAACCGCCGCCCGGCGCGGCCGGGCGTGAGTTAGCGCGGACTGCCCGACCGGCGCGCCTCGGCATCGCCGCGCTGGCGCTCGGGGTCGCCCTGGGCGTCGTGGCGCAGCCCAGGTACGCGCTGCTGGGCACGGCGGCGCCGGACTTCGCGCTGCACGCCAGCGTCGGCGACAACGTGCGCCTGTCGGAACACCGAGGAGAAGTGGTGGTGGTGAGTTTCTGGAGCAGCCGCTGCACGCCGTGCCGCAACCAGCTGGCCGCGCTCAACCGCAGCTTCCAGACCTACCGCTCGGCGGGGCTGCAGGTGTACGGGGTCGGCGTCGACGATGAGCCGGCGCAGGCGCTCGAGTTTGCGCACGGCAGCGCGGTCAGCTTCCCGATGCTGCTGGATCCGAGCAAGGGTGTGGCACGCAGCTACCAGGTCGACAACCTGCCCATGACCGTCCTCATCGACCGCAGCGGCGTGGTACGGCACGTGCTGCGCGATTACAGCGCCGCCACGGAACCTGTTTACTTGCAGGAGCTGCGTGCCCTGCTGAACGAGTGATCGGAAAGCCAAATGTCACACATGCTCTTCGCACGTTCCCGTCTGTTGCGCCGCCTCGGCGCCGGCGTGCTCGCGGCGTTCCTCGCCAGCGCGGTGCTGGCGGCGGATCCGCCGGCCACACCCGCCGGTGCCGCGCCCCCGGTGGTGTCCCCGGCGCAGCGGGAGAAGATCGAGAAGGCCGTGGGGGCGGGCGCCCAGGCGCTCGCGCCCGCACCCGCCGCGGCGCCGGCGGCGGCGCCGGCGGAGGCTGCGACCGACACGCGCGGACTCGACCAGGAGATCCAGGGCCTGAAGAAGGACGTGGTCGATCTGAACCGCGATCTGTTCGTGCTCGAGGAGGAGCTGCTGTTCCCTGCCAACACGCAGGTGGCGGTGTTCCTGTCGGTGGACATCGGCGACTTCTTCGCGCTGGACTCGGTGCAGCTGAAGATCGACCAGAAGGAAGTGATCAACTACCTTTACACGCCCCGCGAGGTGGACGCGCTGCTGAAGGGCGGCGTGCAACGCCTGTACGTCGGCAATCTGAAGGTGGGCCCGCACGAACTGGTGGCGTTCTTCAACGGCAAGGGGCCGAGCGATCGTGCCTATAAGCGCGGCGCCTCGCTGCGCTTCGAGAAGGGCGTGGGTGCGAAGTACCTGGAGCTGAAGATTGCCGACCGGCAGAGAAAGCTGCAGCCGGAGTTCGAGATCCACGACTGGGAATAGCGCGTGAGCCAGCGAGCCTGCATGCGTGCGCTTCTTACGCTGGGCCTCCTCGCGCTGCTGGCGGGCGGCGCCGCGGACGCGCGTCGCCACGATCCGGAGAAGCTGCCGCTCACGCACGTGCGCGACCTGCACTACGGCGACGTGCTCTTCTACTTCTTCCAGAACACCGAGGAGACCGACCTGACGGCGCTTACGCGGCTGCTGGCTTACGATCACTGGGGCCGCCTCTCGCACAGCGAGGACGACGCCCTGCTGCTCGAGGGTGGCCTGTATCTGGAGCTCGGCATGCACAACCGCGCCGGCGAGATCTTCCAGAGCGTGCTCACCAACGACGTGCCCACCGGGGTGCGCAACAAGGCCTGGTTCTACCTGGCGCAGGTCTGGTACGCGCGCGGCTACATGGACCGCGCCGAGGGCGCGCTGCGCAAGATCAACGGCCGCATGTCCCCGGACCTCGAGGCGCAGCGCGAGCTGCTGCTCGCCAATGCGCTCATGCGCCAGAACCGCTTCGATGAAGCCATCACCGTGCTCAGCAACTGGCGCGGCCCGGACCTGTGGTCGGCATACGCGCGCTTCAATCTCGGCGTCGCGCTGGTGCGCAATAAGCGCCTCGGCGATGCGGATCCCTTCCTCAGCGCCGTCGGCACCATGATGGCCCCGAGCGCCGAGACGGCGGCGCTGCGGGATCGCGCCAACCTGGCACTGGGCTTCGCCTACCTGCAGGCCGGCGAGCCGGGGCGCGCCCGCGCGCCGCTCGAGCGCGTGCGCCTGAACGGCCCGTACTCGAGCAAGGCGCTGCTCGGCATGGGCTGGGCGGATGCGGCGCTCGGGGACTACCAGGGTGCGCTCACGCCCTGGATGGCGCTGCGCGAGCGCAACCTGCTCGACTCCGCGGTGCAGGAGTCCTACCTGGCCGTGCCGTACGCCTTCGGCAAGATGAACGCCAACGCGCAGGCGGCCTCCTACTACGAGAGCGCGGTCAACTCCTTCGACGCCGAGAACACGCGCCTCGACGGGGCCATCGCGGCTATCGAGCGCGGCGACATGCTCGAGCACGTGCTCTCCCAGGAACGCAACGCCGAGGACCGTTTCGGCTGGGCGTGGCAGCTGAAGACCCTGCCGGATGCCCCCGAGTCGCGCTACCTGTACACGCTGCTCGCCGGCAACGACTTTCAGGAGGGGCTGAAGAACTTCCGCACCCTGGTGGCCATGGGCGGCACGCTCGAGCGGCACGCCGATGACATGGGCGCCTTCGAGGACATGATCGAGACGCGTGAGCGCGCCTACGCCGAGCGGCTGCCGCGCGCCGATGCGCTGCTCAACTCCGGGGCGGTGCAGCAGCTGCAGCAGCACAAGGTCGCGCTCGATAACCGGCTGCGCGCCATCGAGGCGCAGCACGAGGTCGCCGCGCTCGGCACCGCCGAGGAGCGCGAGCAGTGGGGGCGCATCCAGCGCATTGAGACCGCGCTGGCGGCGGCGCCGGACAGCCCGGACAACGCCGAGCTGCGCACGCGGCTGGCGCTGGTGAAGGGCGTGCTGTTCTTCCGTCTGAACGATGCCTACGGCGCGCGGCTGTGGCAGGAGCAGCGCGAGCTGAAGGACCTGAACCTGGCGCTGCAGGAGACCCAGAGCCGCTGGATTCGGGTCGAGCGCGCGCGCAAGAACGTGCCCGCCAACAACGGCGAGTTCGCGCACCGCGTAGTGGCCCTGCAGCAGCGCATCGACAGCCTCGAGGGGCGCCTCGTGGCCGCCGAGCAGAAGCAGCGCACCTACCTGGCGCACGTGGCGGTGGAGGAGCTGGAGCGCCAGAAGGAGCGCCTCGCCACCTACCAGATCCAGGCGCGCTTCGAGCTCGGCACCATGTACGACCGCGCCGCGCGCGAGCAGGCCGCGCGCCCGGCGGCCAAGCCCCCCGTGCCCGTGCAGAAGGGTGCCGAGGACGAAAGCGGCAGCGAGCCGCCGGAGGCACCGCAGTGAGCCGGCGCGTGTCCGCGCTCCTCGGCAGCGCCTGCGCCGCGAGCCTGGCGCTGCTCGCGCCCGCGCTGCTGCGCGCGCAGAGCAGCAGCGCTCCTGCGACCATCGGCGATCTCACCAAGCACAAGGTCGAGGTGCACAAGGACACCCCGGCGGCGGCCAGCGCCAGCAAGGCGATGGAGAACTACCGGCGCTTCCTCGAGCTGCAGAACACCGATCCGAAGCTGCGCGCCGAGGCCATGCGCCGCCTCGGCGACCTGAACCTGGACGCCGGCGAGCTCGAGCGCCTCGAGCACGAGGTGACCCAGGTCGATCTGCAGGGCGCCGAGGCCATCAAGCTGTACACGACGCTGCTGAAGGCCTATCCGGACTACCCGCGCAACGACCAGGTGCTGTACCAGCTGGCGCGCGCCTACGAGACCACGGGGCAGCCCGACCCGGCGCTCGCGACGCTCGATCGCCTCGTGGCGCAATACCCGCAGACCCCGCACATCGACGAGGTGCAGTTCCGCCGCGGCGAGCTGCTCTTCTCCAGCAAGCGCTACGCGGAGGCCGAGAAGGCCTACGCGGCGGTCATCGGCCACGGTGGCTCCTCGGGCTTTTACCTGCAGAGCCTCTACAAACACGGCTGGGCGCTGTTCAAGCAGTCGCAGACGCTCGAGAGCCTGCCTTCCTTCGGCGGCGTGCTCGACCGCACGCTGGGCAGCAACCCGGCCAAGCCGGTGCGCCTCGAGAGCCTCAAGCGCGGCGACCGCGAGCTGGTCGAGGACACGCTGCGCGTCATGAGCATCGCCTTCTCCTACAACGAGGGCGCCGCCTCGCTCGAGCAGTACGTGCGCGAGCACGGTGAGCGTCCGTACACCTGGCTCCTCTACCAGCGGCTCGGCGACCTGTACGTCGACAAGCAGCGCTACCAGGACGCCGCGAACGTGTACCGCGCCTACGTGGCGCGCGATCCCTACAGCGACCACGCGCCGGATCTGGACATGTCGGCGATCGAGGCCTACGGCAAGGGCGGCTTCAGCCAGCTGGTGCTCGACGGCAAGCACGAGTTCGTCGAGCACTACAACTTCGACTCACCCTACTGGGCCACGCGCAAGCGCGCCGACAACCCGCGCGTGGTCGAGGAGCTGAAGACCAACCTCAAGGACGTGGCGACCTACTTCCACGCCAGCGCGCAGAAATCCAAGCGCACCTCCGATTACGAGGAGGCCGCGCGCTGGTACCGCGACTACCTCAAGTCCTTCCCCGGCGAGTCCGATTCGGCCGCGACCAACTACCTGCTGGCCGACTGCCTGTACGAGAGCCACCACTACGCCGAGGCCGCCACCGAGTACCAGCGCACTGCCTACGACTACCCGCGCAACGAGAAGTCCGCCGAGGCCGCGCACGCGGCGCTGGTCTCCTATCAGAAGGGCGAAGAGGGGCTGACCGGTGCCGCCAAGGATGCCATGCACCTGCAGAGCACCGATGCCGGCGTCAAGTTCGCCGAGAGCTTCCCCGAGCACCCCGAGAGCGCCATCGTGCTGACGCACGCGGCCGAGGACATCTTCGCCTCCGGTGACCGCGCGCGCGCCATCACCGTCTCGCAGGAGCTGCTGGCGCGGCAGCCCCCCGTGGATCAGGCCAAGCAGCGCATCGCCTGGACGATCATCGGGCAGTCCTACTACGACCAGGGCGCCTATGCCAAGGCGGAGCCCGCCTTCGTGCAGGCGCGCGACCTGGCCGGCAACGACGAGAAGATGCGCACCGATCTCACCGAGCGCCTCGCCGCGAGCATCTACAAGCAGGGCGAGGCGCAGCAGCAGGCCGGCAACACCGCCGCCGCGGTCGATGCGTTCCTGCGCGTCGGCCAGGTCGCGCCGGCGTCCAAGATCCACGCCAATGCCCAGTACGACGCCGCCACCGGGCTCATCAACCTCAAGCAGTGGGATCGCTCCATCGCGGTGCTCGAGGATTTCCGGCGCCAGTTCCCCCAGTCGCCGCTGCAGCCGGAGGTCACCCGCAAGCTCGCCGTCGCCTACACGGCCGCCGGCCATCCCGGCGAGGCGGCGGCGGAATTCGAGCGCATCGCCGCCAACCCGACCGAGGACAAGTCCGTGCAGCGCGAGGCGCTGATGCAGTCGGCGGATCTGTACGCGCAGGCGGGTAACACTCCGAAGGCCGCCGGCATGCTGGAGAAGTACGTCAGCGCCAATCCCACCCCGCTCGGCGAGGCGCAGGAGGCGCGCTCCAAGCTGGCCGACTACGCCGCCAGGGGCGGCGACACTGCGCGGCGCGACCACTGGTACCACGAGCTCATCAGCGCCGACACGCAGGCCGGCGCGCAGCGTACCGAGCGTTCCCATTTCCTGGCCGCCAAGGCGCAGCTCGCCCTCGCGCAGCCGGCACGCGACGCATTCCGCGCGGTGCGGCTCACGGCCCCGCTCAAGAAGAGCCTGATCGTCAAGCGCAACGCGCTCGAGACGGCCATGGACGGTTACAAGCGCGCGGCGGAATATCAGGTGGCCGAGGTCACCACTGCGGCCACCTACGAGATGGCCGAGCTGTACCGCACGCTGGCGAAGGACCTCCTGGCATCCGAGCGTCCGAAGAATCTCAAGGGCGAGGAGCTGGAGGAGTACAACGCGCTGCTCGAGGAGCAGGTGTTCCCGTTCGAGGAGCAGGCGATCAAGGCACACGAGCTGAACGCGGCCCGTGCCAAGGACGGCATCTACGATGAATCGGTGCGCAAGAGCTTCCAGGCGCTCGCGGAACTCAAGCCCGCGCGCTACGGCAAGACGGAGATGACCCAGGATGTGGTCGCGAGCCTGGAGTAAGCGCGCGCCGCGCGGCGCAGCCGGCGCGGCCTTGCTCGCGCTGCTGCTCGGCTGCCACTCCGCGCCGCCGCGCCCGCAGCCCGCGCCGGCCGTGTCGCCGCCGCCCGCGGGACAGGCGGCGCCGAGCGCTGCGGGCACAGGCCCGGCGGCAGCGCCGGCGGCCGCGGGTCCGCATCCGGAGGTGCCGCCGGCGGCACGTGCCGACTTCGATCGTGCCGTGCGCTATCTGCGCGCCGGCAACGCGACCGAGGCCGAGCTCGGCTTCAAGCAGGTGGCGCTGCAGTACCCGCAGTTTGCTGCCCCGTTGATCGACCTCGCCCTCATGCAGCGCAAGCAGGGGCAGCTGGAGCAGGCTGAAGGCACGCTGAAGAACGCCGTGGCCCACGAGAGCGGCAATCCCATTGCCTGGACCGAGCTCGGGGTGACGCAGCGCATGCGCGGTGAATTCAAGGAAGCCGCCGCCTCCTACGAGAAGGCCATCGAGGCCGATCCGAATTTCGCCCCGGCTTACCGGAACCTCGGCGTGCTCGCGGACCTCTACCTTGGGGATCCACAGCGCGCGCTCACGGCCTTCGAGAAGTACAAGGCGCTGACGCGCGAGGACAAGCCGGTGAGCGGCTGGATCGCCGAGCTGCGCCAGCGATTGGGCATCAAGCCGCCAGAGGCTGCGCCAGCCCCGCCGAGCGGTGAGCCGAGCGCCGCCCCGCCCTCGAGCCCGGGCGGCGCACCCGCGCCGCCGCCGTCCGCGGCTCCCGAGAGCAACGAGCCGGCGAATGCGGCCGTCCCCGCTCACCCGCAACCGCAAGGAGGCGCCACATGAAGGCACGGTACGCGAGAGTGTGCATGACGCTCATGTGCGGCCTGCTGCTGCCGGCGCTCGCGGCGGCCCAGTCGAGCCCGCCCGGCACCAGCAAGGCGGTGCCGAGCCCGGAGGCGCTCGAACCCGCGGTCGACACGAGCAAGAGCCTGCCGGGCCCGGCGAGCACCGCGCCCCCGCAGGGGCCGCCACCGGCGCCGGCCAGGCAGGGCGCGCCGGCTGCGCCGGCTGCCACGGCGGCCGCGGCGCCCGCACCGGCCAAGAGCGCCCCGCCGGCGGGGCAGGGCAAGGGCGCGGCCAAGAAGGGGCCCGACCGACTGGAACTCGAGGCCACCGATGTCACGGGCAACAGCGAGCTGCCCAAGGTGCTGTACATCGTTCCCTGGAAACCCTCCGAGCTCGGCGACATGGCCGGGCGCCCGGTACACAGCCTGTTGGATGACGTGCTGCAGCCGCTGGACCGGGACGTGTTTCGCCGGGAAAACCGCTATTACGAGGCGCTGACGCCGGATGCGGCGGCGCCAAAACCGGACGCGGCTCTGGGTTCGGATGCCAAGCACTGAAATATCGGGGCTGCAGCATTGCGAATGAGAGCTGGGTCGCAGCTTTTTAGGCTTATGTCATTCAGTTTGGTTAGTGTTGGCGCGTGTGTGGCGGCCTTTTGAGAGCGGGAGTGTCCCATGGGCTTGTGGAATCTGATCGTTCGTTTCTTTCAGGGCGGCGGGGACTTCATGTACCCGATCGCGATCGTTTTCGTCGTGGGTCTGGCGATCGCCATCGAGCGCTACGTCTACCTCACGGCCACGGCTGCGCGTAACCGCGGCCTGTGGAATGAAATCGTGCCGTTGCTCTCGCAGGGCAACTTCCGCGGCGTGGCGCAGGCGACCGCCAAGAGCGATTCGGCCATCGGCCACATCCTCAACTACGGCCTGGCGCGCATCCAGTCGGCGCGCCGCCGCGACGACATCGAGAAGGCCATGGAGGAGAGCCTGATGGAGGTGGTGCCGCGCCTGGAGAAGCGCACGCACTACCTCGCGACCTTCGCCAACCTGGCGACACTGCTCGGGCTGCTCGGCACCGTCATGGGCCTGATCCGCGCCTTCCAGGCGGTCTCGACCGTCAACCCGGCCGAGAAGGCGAACCTGCTGTCGGCGAGTATCTCGGTGGCCATGAACTGCACCGCCTTCGGCCTGATGACGGCGGTGCCGCTGCTGTTCATCCACGCCTGGCTGCAGACCAAGACCACCGAGCTGATCGACAGCCTGGAGATGGCCTCGGTCAAGTTCCTGAACGCGATCACCGAGCGCCAGGCCGCCCCCGCGGCGGCCTGAAGCGCTCAGGCAGCGTCGGCCAAGTTCTGCAGGGCTGAGAGTCCCGCATGCGCCGTTCCTATCAGTACCGCAAGCTCGAGCGCCACTCGCGCAAGCCGGCCGAGCTGCTGCTCGTGCCGATGATCGACATTTTCACCGTGCTGGTGACCTTCCTGCTCATGACGGCGGTGTTCTCGCGCACGGTGATCCTGCAGCTGAACCTGCCGGCCGCGCAGAGCGAGTTCCGCGAGCCGCCGCCCGGGCTGGTGCTCGAGGTCATGGTGCGCAAGGACCTGCTGCAGGTGGCCGACCGCAACAGCGGCCCGCTGGCCACGCTCCCCAACAACGCCGGCGGCTACGACTATGACGGGCTCACCGAGTACCTGAAGCGCGTGAAGGCCAAATTCCCGGAGAAGACGGACGCCAGCATCCTGCTGGAGACTGACACGCCCTACGACATCCTGGTGCAGGTGATGGACCGGGTGCGGGTGTTCGAGTCCGGCAGCGGCCTTGGGCTGGTGCAGGCGGAGCTGTTCCCTGACATCTCCATCGGCGATGCCCCGGCGCTGGATGCCGCGGTGCCGGTCGCCAACCCGGCGCCGCCGGCACCGGCCGGAGCGCACCCATGAGCATGTCCAACCGCGCGCTGCGCATGGCGCAGCACCACGTGCGCAACCGCGCCGACGCCGCGCTCAACCTGATTCCGCTCATCGACATCCTCTCGGTAATGGTGGCATTCCTGCTGGTGTACTCGACCGAGGTCGAGGTGATCCAGAACTCCAAGGGCATCGAGATCCCGCAGTCGATCGCGCAGACCGCGCCCAAGCAGTCCGTGGTAGTGATGATCACCAAGACCGACCTGTTCGTGCAGGGCGAGTACATCACCAGCATCGCCGCCATCCGCGGCGCCCCAGGACCGTTGGTCGAGCCGCTGCGCGCGGCGCTCAAGCGCCCGCTGCTGGTCGGCAAGGAGATGACCGAGAAGGACCTGGCGCAGCGCGAGATCACCGTCATGGCCGACAAGGCGATCCCGTACGACGTGCTCAAGCGCGTCATGGCGACCTGCACGGCGGCCGACTACGGGCGCATCTCGCTCGCGGTCATCCAGAAGGAAAAGCCGGTGTCCCCCGGCCAGTTCAAGCCCGGCTGACCGACGCATGCTGCTCGCTCCCTATTACCGCGAATACGAGCTGCCCTGGGAAGGTGACCCGGAGGCCACGGCGCGTTTCCGCAAGATCCTGCGGGTGCTGCTCATCATCTTCCTGCTGCTCGGGATCCTGTTCCCGCTGCTGCCCCGGCCGGCGCGGCCGACGACCGAGGACGTACCGCAGCGCCTGGCGCGCGTCATGATCGAGGAGCAGCCCAAGCCCCCGCCGCCGCCGCCGCCGAAGGTGGAGGAGAAGCCGAAGATCGAGCAGCCCAAGGTGGCGGCGATCACGCCACCGCCGGTGGACCAGCATCAGAAGGCGCACGAGAAGGCGCAGAAGCAGCTGAACCAGGTGAAGGACGAGCTGGCCGACCTGCGCGAGGTGATGGACCTCAAGCCGCTCGAGACCAAGAACCTCTCCGGTGCGGTCGGGGCGGATTCGCACGCCGAGCGCTCACTCATCACCTCCAAGGTGGGCGCCGGCAGCGGCGGCATCACTTCCGCCAACAGCAGCCGCGGCTTCGGCAGCGGCGCCGGCTCCCTCACCGGGGTCACCGCCACCGCGGTCAGCTCGGGCATCGCGCACGGCAGCGTCAACAACCGTACGCCCACGGCCAGCGGCGGCGGCGGCAGGCCGGCGCGCGCGGCCGAGGAGATCGCGCTCACCTTCGACAAGAACAAGGGACGGCTCTACAGCCTGTACGCGCGCGCGCAGCGCGACAACGCCGAGCTGCACGGCAAGCTGGTGCTGGAGTTCACCATCGCGCCCAGCGGCGAGGTGACCATGTGCCGCGTGGTCTCGAGCGAGCTCAACGACGCGGAGCTGGAGAAGAAGATCATCGCGCTCGTGCGCCTGATGCAGTTCGGTGCCGAGGACGTCGATGCGATCACGGTCACCAAGCCCATTGATTTCTTCCCCGCGTAGTGCTGAGGTTACGCGCCGGACAGCGCCATGAACCTCAACTCCGAAATCCAGTTCTATGCCGAGCTGCGACTGGTGGACAAGGCGCGGCTGCTCAACCTGTTCCTGCACGAGCTGGCCGAGGAGGCGCGCGGCACCTACGGGCCGGGCAGCGAGCAGGTGCATGACGGCGCCCACCTGCGCTTCGTCAACGAGCTCTATCACCGCCTGACGCGCTTCATCGAGCAGCTGCTCGCCGAGGACGCCACGCGGCCGGCCGACGACGTGGTGCTGCGCATGCTGCTCGCGCCGCGTGCCGACAAGGTCGCCGAGCGGCTGGTGTTCAACGCCTATGCGCGCGCCATCCAGGGCTTCGAGAGCTACGACACCACCGTGCTGATGGGCGGTTGAGCGGCGCCCCCGGGACCGTGGTTCCCGGGCAACGAAAATCACGCCGGCAGGGGAGCTATAACAATGTGTAACTTTTTCCGGCGCGCGGCGCCCGCGCTGCTGGCGGCCCTGCCGTTGTGCGCGGCGGCCGCACCCGCGCTGCTACTGAAGCCGGCACGGGTATGGAGTGCGGATGAGCCAGCCCATGCCGGCTGGGTGGTACTGGTGCAGGGCGAGCGCATCAGCGCCGTCGGTCCCGAGGCGAGTGTGGCGCTGCCAGCCGGCGCGCAGGTGATCGAGCTCCCCGGGGCGACGCTGCTGCCGGGGCTGATGGACCTGCACTCGCACCTGTTCCTGCATCCCTACAACGAGGCCAGCTGGGACGATCAGGTGCTCAAGGAGCCGGTGGCTTATCGCGCGCTGCGCGCCGCGGTGCAGGCACGCGCCACGCTGCTCGCCGGCTTCACCACGCTGCGGGACCTGGGCACCGAAGGTGCGGAATATGCCGACCTGTCCCTCAAGCGCGCCATCGAGGAACGCCTGATCGAGGGTCCGCGGCTGTTGGTCGCGACCCGCGCCATCGTCGCCACCGCCAGCTACGGCCCGGCGCCGCGCGCGTTGCGCCCGGACGTGTGCTGCACGCCGCAGGGCGCGCAGGAGGCGAGCGGGGCCGATGAGCTGGTGCGCGCGGTGCGCGAGCAGGCCGGGCGCGGCGCGGACTGGATCAAGGTCTACGCCGATTACCGCTGGGGCCCGGGCGGCAGCCAGCAGCCCACCTTCTCGCTCGAGGAGCTGCAGGCACTGGTGGCGGCCGCGCGCTCCGCCGGCCGGCCGGTCGCCGCGCACGCGGCGACCGCCGAGGGCATGCGGCGCGCCATCGAGGCCGGCGTCGAGACCATCGAGCACGGCTTCGGCGGCACGGCCGAGACCTTCCGTCTCATGGCCGCGCGCCACGTGGCCTTCCTGCCGACGCTCACGGCCCCGGCCGCCTACGCGGAGTATTTCGAGCACTACCAGCCGGGCGTGAGCCCGCCCACCGCCGGCATGCGCCAGGCGGAGCAGGCGTTTCGTCTGGCACTCAAGGCGGGCGTCACGATCGGCTGCGGGAGCGATGTCGGGGTGTTCGCCCACGGCAGCAACTACCGCGAGCTCGAGTGGATGGTGAAGGACGGGATGACGCCCGTGCAGGCGCTCACGGCCGCCACCGCCACCGATGCGCGCATCCTGCACCGCGAGGCCGATCTCGGGCGCGTGCGCGCCGGCATGCTGGCAGACCTGATCGCCGCGCCGGGGGATCCGACGCAGGCGATCGCGAGCCTGGCGCAGGTGAATTTCGTCATGAAGGGCGGCGTGATCTACCGTCAGCCCTCGCCCTGAGCGAGCGCGCCCAGGCGCGCCAGCGCCGCACCGCTCAGGCGGTAGGTGATCCAGTCCTCGAGCGCTACCGCGCCCACGCCGCGGTAGAACTCGATCGCGGGCTGGTTCCAGTCGAGCACCGCCCAGTCGAGGCGCCCGCCGCCGCGCGCGAGCGTCGCATGCGCCAGCCAGGCGAGCAGGTGCCGGCCCACGCCGTGCCCGCGCGCCTGCGGGCGCACGTACAGGTCCTCGAGGTAGATCCCGGGCTTGCCGAGGAAGGTCGAGAAGTTCGGGAAGAAGAGGGCGAAGCCCACCGGCGCGCCCGCGAGGCTGGCGATCACGACCTCGGCCCAGGGGCGTACCCCGAAGAGCGCGACCTCGAGGTCCGCCTCGGTGGCCACGACCTGCTGCGTCAGGCGCTCGTACTCGGCGAGCTCGCGGATGAAGGCGAGCACCAGCGGTACGTCCGCCGGTTGCGCCGGGCGGATGCGGATGTCCTCGGCCATCGTGCTCCTCAGCCGGTGCTCTGCAGGCCCTCGGCGATGCCGCCGACGCTGGTCAGGAGCGCTGCGAACAGGTCCTGGTCCTCGCGGCCGCCGGCCCGCCAGCGCCGCAGCAGGTCGACCTGCATGAGGTTCATGGGGTCGACGTAGGGGTTGCGCAGCCGGATCGAGCGCTGCAGGGTCGGATCCGAGTCCAGCAGCTCGCGGCTGTCCTTGATGGCCAGCACCTGCTCGCACGCCAGGCGGTACTCGCTGGTGATGTCCGTGGCGAAGCGCCGCAACGGCACCGGACACAGCTCCTCGTAATAGTGTGCGATGTCCAGGGCCGCGCGCGCCAGCATGGTCTCCACGTCATCGATGAGGTTGCGGAAGAAGAACCAGCTGCCGTACGCCTCGCGCACGCCGGCGCTGCCCAGCGTGCCTACCGCCGCCGCCAGCGCGCTGCCGGCGCCGAACCAGCCGGGCAGCATGTAGCGCGCCTGTGACCAGGCGAACACCCACGGTACCGGCAGCAGCGCCGTGAGGTCCGCGTTGCCGGAGCGGTGCACCGAGCGCGCGCCGATCTGCATGCGCTCGATGACGTCGATCGGCGTCACCGCCTGGAAGAAGCCGTAGAAGTCGGCATCCCCGTACACCAGCCGCCGGTAGGCGTCGCGGCTCACCCGCGCCACCTGCGTCGCCAGCTGCAGGTGCGCCGCCGAGTCCGGCGCCGCACGCCCGCCGCGCGCCGCGGCGGTGGCGAGACTGAGCGCATTGAAGGCCCGCTCCAGGGTGCGCATGGCGATCGGGCGCAGCCCGTAGCCCTGCTTGACGGTGGACCCCTGCTCGCGGATGCGCAGCACCCCGTCCACCGCGCCGCCCGGCGCCGCCTTGATGATGGCCTCGATGCGTCCGCCGCCGCGCGCCACGCTGCCGCCGCGCGCGTGGAAGAGCACGTGCTGCTCGCCGGCGGCGTGCAGGACACGCGCCACCTCGGCCTGTGCCTGGTGGATGAGGAAGCGCGAGGCGCAGGGCCCGGCCTGCTTGTTGCTGTCGGAGTAGCCGATCAGCACGCACTGGCGGCGACCGCGCGACTCGAGGTGACGGCGATACAGGGGATCGGCCAGCAGCTCGGCGAGCATGGCCCCGCAGCCCTGCAGCGACTCCTCGGTCTCGAACTGCGGGGCGATGTCGAGCGCGACCTCGCCGCTGTGCTTGTCGTAGGCGGCGGCCCAGCGCGCCAGCAGCAGCGCCGCCAGCAGGTCATCGGCGCCGGCGGTGCCGGAGATGACGAAATAGCCGATGGCGTCCGCGCCGTAGCGGTGCCGGCCCTGCATGATCGTCTCGAACACCGCCAGCATGCGCTTGCCGAGGGCATCGAGCTCGGTCACCGGGCCGCGGTCCTTCTCCAGCGCCGCGGCCAGCAGGTCGCGCCGCTCGCGGCGGCTGCGCGTCAGCCACTGATCGTCCGCCAGGCCCTGCGCGATGACCTCGTGCAGCACGCCGGCCTGCTGGCGCACGTCGAGGGTCGCCAGGTGGAAGCCGAAGGTGTCGATGCGCCGCAGCAGCCGCTCGACGTAGAACAGTCCGGCGTGCGTGCCCCTGTGGGCCTTGAGGCTGGCGGCGATGAGGGCGACGTCGTCGCGGAACTGGCGCGCGAGCTGATAGCCGCTGGCGCGGCCGTCGAAGGCGCCGCGCAGCCGCTCGCCGATCTGCGCCAGGAATACGCGGTAGGGCATGCGGTCGTGGCGCGCCGGGGTGATGGCGCGCGCCCCCGGCAGCAGCCTCATGTAGTGCTCGACGCGCTTGAGCAGCTCGGCGGAGGCGCCCACGCGACTGGCGCTCTGCGAGAGGCGCTGCGCGAGCTCCTGGCACTCCTGGAAATAGGTGTTGAGGATCACCTGCTGCTGGCGCGCCAAGGTCTCGCGGATCGACTTGGCGTGCACGTCGGGGTTACCGTCCATGTCGCCCCCAGCCCAAGAGCCGAAGTGCAGCAGCGCCGGCACGCGCAGCGCCGCCCCCGGCGCGCCGTACACCTTCGCGAGCGCCTGCGCGATCTCCTCGTAGAAGGCCGGCACGACGCGGTAGATCACGTCGAGAAAATAGAAGAGGATCTGCTCGCGCTCGTCGGCCACCGTCAGACGGGCGCGCGGCAACTCCTCGGTCTGCCAGCCGCTGGTCAGCTCCATGCGGATGTTGTCCCAGATGCTCTCTGCTTCGTGCGGCGTGAGGCTCGGATCGAGCCGCTCCAGCAGGCGCTGTGCCACGCGCTGCTGCTTGCGCAGCAGCGTGCGGCGTGCGGCCTCGGTCGAGTGCGGCGCGAATACCGGCTCGATGGAGAGGCTGCCGAGCAGCTCGCCCACGGCGAGCACCTCCAGCCCCTGCTGCCGCAGCGCGCCGATGGCATCCTCCACGCCGCCGGGCTGCGGCCGCTGGCTGTCCTTGAGGAAGTAGTCGCGCCGGCGGCGGATGCGGTGCACCTTCTCCGCGAGGTTCACCGCCTGGAACCACATCGAGAAGGCACGCACCAGCTCGCGCGCCAGTGCCGGCGGGCGCTCGCGCACCTGCGCGGCCAGTGCGGCACGGGCGGCCGCGTCGCCGGCGCGTCCGCGGATGGCGGCGACGCGGTCGGCCTCGACCAGCTCGAACAGCTGCTCGCCGCCCTGCTCACGCAGGATCTCGCCGACGAGCGCGCCGAGCGCGTGCACGTCGTCGCGCAGCGGCTCGTGCTTGGGCGGAAAGTGGATATCGGCGCGGTTCACTCAGGTCCAGGTGTTGGCGTTGGCGGCAAAGTCCGAGCGCTGCACGCGCACGATGCAGAAGCGCTGCCCGGTCGGGGCCTGCATCACGAGCCAGCTCTGCACCGCCGCGATGCGGCGCGCGCCCAGGGCCTCGAGGCGGCGCGCCTCCGCCTCGATGTCGTCGGCCTCGATGTCCAGATGCACGCGGCTTTCGTGGGCAACCTGCTGCACTTCGATATGCAGTTCGTGCGGTTCGGTGTGCAGGCGGCGGTACGCCACTTCGCTCGCAGCGGGCAGCCGCTCGGGCTTGAGCCCGAGCGCCTCGCCCCAGAAGCGCGCCGCCGCGTCCAGGTCCTCGGTGCGGCAGTCGATGATGAATCCGGCCAGTCGGCTCTTGTGCATGGGGTGGTTCCTCGCGCCGGCGCAGCGGCCGCGGGCGCACTGTTGGGGCGGCTATTCTAGCGAGTCGCGCCGCCGGCCTCGCGCTAGCCGGCCAGCAGCACGCTCTCGGCCCGCTCGAGCTCCTCCGGCTGCCCGTAGATCACGACGATGTCGCCGTCGCGCAGCACGGTCTCGGCCGCGGGCTCGCGCCCGAGGATGCCGTGGCGGCGCACACCGGTGAAGGTGGCCTCGACGCCGTGGCTGCGCACCTCGGCGAGGCTGCGCCCGACCGACCAGGCACCCGGCGGGATGACCACCGACTTGATCTCCTCGCGGTGCTCGCTGGTCTCATCGACCGCACGCGCGTCACCGCGGCGCACGAGATTGCGCAGCACCGCGTAGCGGCTGCTGCGGATGTCCCCGAGGGTGCGCACCACCCGTGAGACGGGCACGTGCAGCAACATCAGTACATGCGAAACCAGCATCAGGCTCGCCTCGAAGGTCTCGGGCACCACGTCCGTGGCGCCGGCCCGGCGCAGCTCCTCGATGCGCGCATCATCCTGGGTGCGCACCAGGACCGGGACCTCCGGGCGCAGACGGCGCACGCTGTGCAGGATGCCGATCGAGGTGGCCGGATCGGAGAAGCTGATGACCACCGCACTGGCGGTGTCGACGCCCGCCTTGCCGAGCATCTCCTCGTCGGAGGAATCGCCGAACAGCACCGGGTCGCCGGCCTGGCGCGCGGCACGGATGCGCGCCGGGTCCAGATCGAGCGCGATGTATTCAAATCCCTGCGACTCGAGCACGCGCGCGATGTTCTGCCCGACGCGGCCGAAACCGCACAGCACCACGTGATCGCGCAACGCGATCTCGTGCGTGGCGGCATCCTCGCGCTCGCTGGCGGTGCCCAGCGGGCCGTGCTCGGCGAGCAGGGCGCGTGCGACGCGCTTGTTATTGTTGAGGATCACGGGCGAGAGCACCATGGAGAGCACGATGGCGATCAGCACCGGCGTCCCCAGGGCGGCCGGCAGCAGGCCCGCCTGCACCAGGATGGTGGTGAGGGCGACGCCGAATTCCCCGCCGATGGCCATGACGATGCCGGTGCGCAGCGCCTTGAAGCGCGAGGTCGTGAACGGGCGCGTCACGAGCGCGGCCAGCAGCGCCTTGAGCACGATGAGCACCACCAGCAAGGCGAGCACGGCGGCCAGCTCGGTGGGGCGGGCGAGCTGGTGCAGGTCGAGCAGCATGCCGACTGAGATGAAGAACAGCCCGAGCAGGATGTCGCGGAACGGCCGGATGACCGCCTCGACCTGATGGCGGTACTCGGTCTCTGCCAGCATCATGCCGGCGAGGAAGGCGCCGAGCGCGAAGGACAGACCCACCGTGTGCGACGCCCAGGCCGATGACAGAACCACCAGGAGCACCGTGAGCGTGAACAGCTCGCGCAGGCGGCTGTGGGCGATCACGTGAAACAACGGTCGCAGCAACCAGCGCCCGGCCGCGAGCACCGCCACGATGGCAAGCACGGCGCCGAACACCGGCAGCAGCCCCTGCGAGAGCTGCAGCTGGTCCTCGCCGGCGCTCAGCGCCGAGGCCAGGGCGAGGAAGGGCACGAAGGCCAGGTCCTGGAACAGCAGCATGGCGAAGGCGAGCCGCCCGTGCGTGCGGTTGAGCTCGGAGCGCTCGGTGAGCTGCTGCAGCAGAATGGCGGTGGAGCTCATCGAGATCGCGCCCCCGAGCACGATCGCGACCAGCCAGGGCACGTGCAATAGCCGGGCGAGAAGCGCGAACACCGCCGTGGTGAGGGCCACCTGGCAGGCCCCGAGGCCCAGCACCTCGCGGCGCATGGCCAGCATGCGCGGCAGCGAGAACTCCAGTCCGAGGGTGAACAGCAGGAAAGCGACGCCGAGCTCGGCCAGCAGCCGCGTGGCACCCGAGTCGGAGATGACGCCGAAGGCGTGCGGACCGAGGGCGAGCCCCACCAAGAGGTACGCCATGCTGGTGGGCAGCGCCGAGCGGTGCGCGAGCGTCACCAGCAGCACCGAGCCGGCGAGCAGGATCAGCGACTGTGCCAGGGGGCTGAGCATCGCGCATCAAGTTAGAGGCAGGCGCCGGGGCGCGCAATGGAGACGCAGCGGGGCGGTTACGCGGTGATCGCCTGCGCGTGCTTCTCCGGTGCGCGCACCAGCGAACTCGTGCGCGCGGGCGGTCTAGATGCCCGACTGCCAGGTGCTGGGCATGCCGGCCTTCCCGATCGCGTCCTCGATTGCCAGGCAGGCGTCGCGCGCTTCCGGCTGGGCGCGCAGGCTGCGGGCAATGGAGTTGAGGAAACGGCACATCAGCGCCAGGTTCGGGTGGTTGACGTGCAGCTCGTTCTCCACGCGGTCGATCGCCTCGATCAGGTCCTCCTGATCGCAGCTCGGGAATGTCATGCTCGTGACGGCATGTTGTACTTCAACCAGCGCCTGGTGGATTGCGGCCTGTTGAGGTTCATCCATGGCTGCAGAATTTGCACGGGTTTGCCGGCACCCGCAAGCCCCGCAAACGTAGCGGCTTTGGTCCTGCAAAAAAAGAGCCCCGCCGTGGCCGGCGGGGCTCTTTAGGGTCAAACTCTTGGATTATTTACTTGGCAGGCGCGGTCGAGTCGCTCGAGGTCGACTTCGAGTGCTTGCTGCTCTTGCTCTTGCTGTGGTGCTTATGCGAGCTGGACTTCGCCGGGGCCTGATCGGTCGAGGCCGGGGCCGGATCAGCGGCGAACACCGGGCCTGCAATCAGGGCGAGGGCGATGACGGGCACGAGCTTCTTGAACATCGATTTGATCTCCAGACAGTGAAAAAGGGATCCGCAGCGTCACCTTGGCGGGTGCCTGACCGGCTCATGCGCCCCGGCCGCATCCGCCGAGATTGCGCATCAGCCGGGCAGGCTCCACAGCTCAAGGCGGCCGTATTATGAACGCAATGACCCCGCCAGAACGGCGTATGACCACAACGTAATGTTCGCCGCAGCAATAACAATAACTAATTGAAATTTAATGAAAAATATCCAAGACGGCGCGACTCTTACGCGCCCGCGAAGCTGACCAGGCGCCGCACCGGCACCTCCAGCTGCGCCAGCCGCGCCGAGCCGCCAAGCCCGGGCAGATCGACCACGAAGCAGGCCGCGAGCACTTCCGCCCCGAGCGAGCGCAGCAGGTCGACGGCGGCCGCGGCCGTGCCGCCGGTGGCGATCAGGTCGTCCACGAGGATGATGCGCTCGCCGGCACGCACCGCGTCCCGATGCATTTCCATCTCGTCCAGGCCGTACTCCAGAGAGTAGGCGACGCGCACGGTCGCATGCGGGAGCTTGCCTTTCTTGCGCACCGGCACGAAGCCGGCCGACAGCTGGTGCGCCACGGCGCCGCCGAGAATGAAGCCGCGCGCCTCGATACCGGCGACGCGGTCGATGCCGGCGTGCTGCCAGGGCTCGACCAGCTGATCAACCACCGCCCGGAAGATGCGTGCGTCGCCGAGCAGCGTGGTGATGTCGCGGAACACCACCCCGGGCTTGGGGTAGTCCGGGATCGCGCGGATGGCCTCGCGGATCTCGCTCTCGGTCACGGGCGGCATGCGCGCCACTGTACGCTAGGTGGGTGCGGCGCGCCGCCACACCAGGGTGCGGTTGTTCGCCGGCATGGCGTGATCGGCGGCCAGGGTGAGGCCGGCCTCGCGCGCCAGCGCATCGACGGCCTCGAAGTCGCGGATCGCGCTGCGCGCATCGCGCGCCTTGAGCCACTGGTCGAACTGCGCGTTGCTGTCGCTGGTGTAGCGGCCCTGGTAGTTGAAGGGTCCGTACACGCACAGCACGCCGCCGCCCTGCAAGAGCACGCCGACCCCGCGGAAGAAATCAGCCACCGCCGCCACGTCCATGATGTGCAGCGTGTTGGCGCTGAAGACCGCGTCCACCGCAACGCGCGGCCAGGGCTGCAGGCGCACGTCGAGGGCCAGCGGTGCGGCCAGGTTCGGCAGGTGCGCCAGCTGGATCCGCTGCGCCAGCGGCTCGAGCAGCGCCGCCACTTCGCTCGGCTGCCAGCGCAGCAGCGGCAGGTGCGCCGCGAAGTGCACCGCGTGCTGCCCGGTGCCGCTGCCGATCTCCAGCAGTGCGCGCGCGTGCGCCAGTTCGCGCCGCAGCACCTCCAGGATCGGTCCCTTGTTGCGTTCGCTGGCCTCGGCGGTTACGAGCATGACGGGCGAAGTCTGCGACAATACGCGCATGCAAGCCATAGACCTGCTGCTCACGCGCCGCTCCGCCCGCACGCTCACCGAGCCGGCCCCCGATGCGGCAACACTGGATCTGATCCTCGCCAGCGCCGCGCGCGCGCCGGATCACGGTCGCCTGCGCCCGTGGCGGTTCCTGCTGATACGCGCCACGGCACGCGAGCGCTTCGGGGCGCTGCTGGCGGCGCACCTGCAGCGCCAGCACCCGCACAGCACTCCCGAGACGCTCGAGCGTGAGCGCGCCAAGGCGCTGCGCGCGCCGCTGATCATCGTGGTGGCGGCGCACACTGACGCCGCGGTGAAGATCCCGGTCATCGAGCAGCTGCTGGCCACGGCGGCCGCGGCCGAGGCCATGATGCTCGCCTGCGTCGCGCTCGGCTTCAACGCCATGTGGAAGACCGGCGGCGCTGCCTACGACGATGAGATCAAGCGCGCGCTCGGCCTGCGCGCCGCCGATGCCATCGTCGGCTTCCTGTACGTGGGCACCGAGGTGGGCGCGCCGCCGCCGCCGCCGCCCGCCGAGTGGCGCGACCTGGTGCGCGAGTTCTCGCCCACCGGCTAGTGCGGCGGCCCGAGGCTTTGCCGCGCCGAAGCGCGGCTGCGGGAACCCTTGCGACGAAGCGAGCGCCGGCGCGCGCACCGCTCGCACAGCAGCTGCCGTATGATCCGCGCCTGCTGCGTCATTTGAAGGTCCGCCCATGATGCGTTTACTGTTGTCCGTGGCCGCGGCCGCCGCGCTCGCCGCCAGCCTCACCACGTCCGCGCAGGAGAAGGCTCCCGTGTCAGCCCCAGGGAACAGCGTCGTAGCGACGCCGGCAAACCCCACGCCGCCGAAGGCGGCGATCGGCAGCTTCGGGGTCGACCTCACGGCGCGTGATGCGAGCGTCAAGCCCGGCGATGATTTCTTTGCCTACGCCAACGGCACCTGGGAACGTGAGTTCACCATCCCGGCGGACAAAGCCAGCTACGGGCCGTTCGACCGGCTGGATGATCTTTCCAAGGAGCGCGTGCGCCACATCATCGAGCGCTCGGCCGCCGCCCACGCCGCGGCCGGCACCCCGGAGCAGCAGATCGGGGACTACTACAGCGCCTTCATGGACCAGGCCGGCATCGAGGCGCGCGGGCTGGCGCCGGCGCAGCCGGCGCTGGAGAAGATCGCCGCGGCCAAGTCGCACGTGGACATCGCGCGGCTGTTCGGCTCGGTCGGCTACGCGACGCTCTTTGACGTGCAGCTGCTGCCGGATTTCAAGAACCCGGACCGCTACACCGCCGTGATCAGCGAGTCCGAACTCGGGCTGCCCGACCGTGACTACTACCTGAAGGATGACCCGCAGCTGAAGGAGCTGCGCGAGAAGTACGTGGCCTACGTGGCACAGATGCTCACGCTCGGCGGCAGCGCAGATGCGCATGCGCAGGCACGCGCGCTGATGGCCTTCGAAACCGCGGTGGCCCAGGGGCAGTGGCCGCTCGAGAAGCGCCGTGACGTGCAGGCCACCTACAACCCGCGCAGCAAGGCGCAGCTCATCGCCTATGCGCCGGGCTTCCCGTGGCAGGCGTTCCTCGAGGCGCAGCAGCTCGGCGGCCGCGAGCAGGTGGTGCTCGCCGAGCTCACCGCGCTGCGTGATCTGGCGAAGGTCTACCAGGCGACACCGCTGCCAACCCTCAAGGCGTTCCTGACCTTTCACTATCTGAATGACAATGCTCCCTACCTGCCCAAGCGCTTCGACGACGCGCGCTTCGCCTTCTACGGGCAGACGCTGCGCGGGCAGCCGCAGCAGCGCGAGCGCTGGCAGCGCGGCGTGAGCGCCGTCAACGGCGCCATCGGCGAGCCGGTGGGGCGGCTGTACGTGGCGGAGTACTTCCCGCCGCAGTCCAAGGCGAAGATGCAGCAGCTGGTCGCGGACCTGCGCGCCGCCCTCAGCCAGCGCCTGGATGCGCTCGACTGGATGACGGCGGCGACCAAGACGCGAGCGCACGAGAAGCTGGCGACCTTCACCCCGAAGATCGGCTACCCGGATCACTGGAAGGACTACTCCACGCTGTTGATCAAGGCCGACGAGCCGGTGGCCAACGCGCGGCGCGCCTCGCAATGGTGGTGGGACTACCAGGTGGCGCGCATCGACAAGCCCGTCGATCGCAGCGAGTGGGGCATGACGCCGCAGACGATCAACGCCTACTACAACCCGCTCAATAACGAGATCGTGTTCCCGGCCGCCATCCTGCAGCCGCCGTTCTTCGATCCCAACGCGGACGATGCGGTCAACTACGGAGGCATCGGCGCGGTCATCGGCCACGAGATCGGCCACGGTTTCGATGACCAGGGCCGCAAGTTCGGTCCCGACGGCGCCATGAACGACTGGTGGACGAGCAAGGATGCCGAGGTGTTCGAGCGGCGCAAGGATAGGCTCATCAAGGAATACTCCGGCTTCGAGGCGCTGCCCGGGCTGCACGTGAACGGCGCCAATACCATCGGGGAGAACATCGGCGACTTGGGCGGCCTCAACATGGCGCACGAGGCGTACCTGCTGTCGCTGAAGGGGCAGCCGGCGCCGGTGATCGACGGGCTGAGTGGCGATCAGCGCTTCTTTCTCGCCTATGCGCAGGTGTGGCGCGAGAAGTACCGCGACGGCTCGCTGCGCGAGCTGGTGATGTCCGACGTGCACAGCCCGTCGCGCTTCCGCGTCAACGGGCCATTGCCGAACATCGACGCCTGGTACCAGGCCTTCAACGTGCAGCCGGGCGACAAGATGTACCTGGCACCCGAGGAGCGCGTGCGCATCTGGTGAGGCGCCGGCGGCGCGCTCAGAAGGGCTTGAGCACCGCGAGCAGCACGATCGCGACCAGCAGCAGCGCCGGCACCTCGTTGTAGAGCCGCAACCAGCGCTGCGAGTGCGGGCGCCGCCCGGCGCGCAGCGTGCGCATCAGGCGGTAGCAGCCGAAGTGGTACAGCACCAGACAGGCCACCAGGGCCAGCTTGGCACGCAGCCAGCCCTGCTGCAGGTACGCGGGCTGCTCGATGAGCATCGCCAGCGCGAACAGCACCGCCAGCAGCGCCCCCACCGTCATGATGAAGAACAGCCGCCGTTCCATGACGATGAAGCGCTGCAGGCCCGGCGCGTCGCTGGCGGCCACGTGGTAGACGAACAGCCGCGGCAGGTAGAACAGGCCGGCGAACCAGGTCACCACGAAGATCACGTGAAAGGCCTTCAGCCACAGCATCGGCGCGCATTGTAGCCAACACGGCCGCCTGTGGAAGCGTGCCCTCTGGTAGCATGGCCGCCCCGTAAACGGCCATCAGCGCAAGAGATTATGTCTGCGAAGCCCAGCGACGTCGCCGCCCCCGTCCCGAGCAACATCGAGATCGCGCAGCGCGCGAAACTCAAGCCTATCGTGCCGCTGGCGCGCGAGCGACTCGGGATTCCCGAGGACAGCCTGGAGCCCTACGGGCACTACAAGGCCAAGATCTCGCTGGACTACCTGGCGAAGCTGCGTGACCGCCCGGACGGCAAGCTCGTGCTGGTGACCGCCATCTCCCCCACGCCGGCCGGGGAAGGCAAGACCACCACCACCGTGGGGCTCGGCGATGCGCTCAACCAGCTGGGCCAGCGCGCCATCGTCTGCCTGCGCGAACCGGCCCTGGGGCCGGTGTTCGGCATGAAGGGCGGTGCGGCCGGCGGCGGCTACTCGCAGGTGGTGCCCATGGAGGACATCAACCTGCACTTCACCGGGGATTTCGCCGCCATCGCCCTGGCCAACAATCTGCTGGCGGCCCTCATCGACAACCACATCCAGCAGGGCAACGCGCTCAACTTCGACGTGCGCCGCGTCACCTGGCGGCGCGTGGTGGACGTCAACGATCGTGCACTGCGCCAGATCGTCATCGGTCTGGGCGGTACCGCCAACGGCGTGCCGCGCGAGGACGGCTTCGACATCGTCGTGGCTTCCGAGGTCATGGCCATCCTGTGCCTGGCCACGAGCCTGAAGGATCTCAAGGAGCGGCTGGGGCGCATCGTCGTCGGCTACCGCGCCGACAACCAGCCGATCCGCGCGCACGAGCTCAAGGCGCACGGCGCGATGACGGCGCTGCTAAAGAGCGCGCTGGCGCCGAATCTGGTGCAGACGCTCGAGAATAATCCGGCGTTCATCCACGGCGGGCCATTCGCCAACATCGCGCACGGCTGCAACTCGGTGATCGCCACGCGCGCCGCGCTCAAGCTCGCCGACTACGTGGTCACCGAGGCCGGCTTCGGCGCCGATCTGGGCGCGGAGAAGTTCGTGGACATCAAGTGCCGCAAGGCGGGCCTCAAGCCACGCGCCGCGGTGATCGTCGCCACCGTGCGCGCGCTGAAGTATCACGGCGGTGTCGAACTGGCGGACCTGAAGCAGGAGAACCTCGGCGCGCTCGAGCACGGCGTGGTCAACCTGGAGCGGCACATCGACAACGTGCGCAACAACTACGGCTTGCCGTGCGTCGTGGCCATCAACCGGCGCAGCGAGGACAGCGAACGCGAGATTGAGCTGCTGATCGAGCGCATCGGCGCCCGCGGCGTGCGGGTAGTGGCGGCGAGCCATTTTGCCGAGGGTGGCCGCGGTGCACTCGAGCTGGGGCGCGAGGTGATGCGACTGTGCGGGGAGCCGAGCAGCTTCCACTACGTCTACGAGGACGGCCTCACCCTGTGGGACAAGATGAAGACCATCGCCACCAAGATCTATCACGCCGCCGACATCACCGCCGATGCCAAGGTGCGTAACCAGATCCGCCAGCTGCAGGAGAGCGGCTACGGCCACTATCCGGTGTGCGTGGCCAAGACCCAGTACTCGTTCTCGACCGACCCGAAGCTGCGCGGCGCCCCGGAGGGCCACGTGGTGAGCGTGCGCGAGGTGCGCCTCGCCGCCGGTGCCGAGTTCATCATCATGATCTGCGGGGACATCATGACCATGCCGGGACTGCCCAAGGTGCCGGCCGCCAACTCGATCGACGTCGACGACCACGGCCGCATCAGCGGCCTGTTCTAGCGCCGCCGCGCTGGCTGCAGCGGCGCGCGCGCGCCTTGCGCACCGATGGTCAGGGCGCGGGAATCAGGCCAGAATCGCCGTCAATGGCCGCCACCCCCCGGATCCCGCGCCGCATTCTCGTGCTCGACGTGGGCGGCTCGCACGTGAAGTTCCGTTTCAACGCGCGCGGCCCGATCGGCAAGTTCGTCTCCGGCCGGCGGCTGAACCCGGCGCGGCTGCTGGCGGGGCTGCGGCCGCGGCTCAAGGGGCGCCGCTTCGAGGCAGTCTCGATCGGCTATCCCGGTGTGGTGTTCCGCGGACGCATCGTGGCTGAGCCGCACCATCTCGCTCGCGGCTGGGTGGGCTTTGACTTCGCGCGCGCCCTGGGCGCCCCGGTGCGCATCATCAACGATGCGGCCATGCAGGCGCTCGGCAGCTATGCGGGCGGGCGCATGCTGTTTCTCGGTCTGGGCACCGGTCTTGGCATCACGCTGATTCTCGACGGGCAGATCGAGCCCACCGAACTCGGCCACATGCCCTACCGCCACGGCCACACGTACGAGGACTATCTCGGCGAGCGCGGCCGCAAGCGGCGCGGCACCAAGAAATGGCGGCGCCGCGTGGCGCAGATCACCGCGCACCTCAAGGCGGCACTCGAAGTGGACTACGTGGTCATCGGCGGCGGCAACGCCGGGCGGCTGAAGCAGCTGCCCGCGGGTGCGCGGCGCGGCAGCAACCGCAACGCGTTCGTCGGCGGCGTGCGGCTGTGGCAGCTGCGCGGCAGCGTGCTGCCGGCACGCGCGCGGCGCGGCGGCGCACGCTGACATGGCGGAGGCCCCCGGAGCGCCCGGCCTTCCGCCCACCTGGTCGAGCAGCAACAAGGAGATGGTGGGCTGCGCGCTCGGCTCGTCGCGGCTGTGGTTCACGATCGGCGGCGGCATCCTCAACGAGGTCTACTACCCGCGCGCGGACCTGCCGCAGATCCGCGATCTCGGCTTCATTGTCGCCGACGGCGCCGGCTTCTGGGTGGAGGTGAAGCGGCTGTGGCAGCACGAGCTGACACTTGCCGCACCCGGCACCCCCGCGGTGCAGATCGTGCACCGGCACGAGAGGTTCCAACTGGGCCTGCGCGTCACCCCGTGCGAGCACCGCGACGTGCTGCTGATCGAGGTGAGCCTGCAGGCGGCGGCGCCGCTGCGGCCGTACGCGCTGCTGGCGCCGCACCTGGGGGGCACCGGCGCGCAGAACTTCGCGCGCGCCCTGGAGCACCGCGGCCGGCGCGTGCTCACGGCCGAGCAGGGACCCTTTGCCCTCGCGCTGCTGGCGGTGGATGCGGCGCAGCAGGACGCCTTCGCGCGCATCAGCGCCGGTTACGTCGGCAGCAGTGACGGCTGGCAGGACTTCGCGCACAACGGCGCGCTCACCTGGAGTTATCCAGCCGCCGGGCCCGGCAACGTCGCCCTCATCGGCGAGTTGCCGGCGCGCGCGACCCTGGCGCTCGGCTTCGGCAGCAGCGCGGAGGCGGCCGCGACCCTGGCGCGCAGCGCGCTCACCGAGCCCTTCGAGCGCTCCTGGGAGCGGCAGCTGAGTGGCTGGGGGCGCTGGCATACGCGCCGCGGGCCCGACGAGTCGCTCACGGGAGAGCTGCCGGAGGAATGCGCACGGCAGGTGCGGATCTCGACCATGGTGCTGCGCGTGCACCAAGACAAGACCTACCCGGGCGCGATGGTGGCGTCGCTGAGCGTGCCGTGGGGCAACACGCGCGAGGAGCGCGCCGGCTACCACCTCGTGTGGCCGCGCGATCTGTGCGAGAGCGCGGGCGCGTTGCTCGCGGTCGGCGCGCTGCGCGAGGCGCGCAACGTGCTCGGCTACCTGGCCGCCACGCAGATGGCGGACGGCCACTGGTACCAGAATCAGTGGCTGGGTGGCACCGGTCACTGGCTCGGCGTGCAGCTTGATGAGACCGCCTTCCCCGTGCTGCTGAGCGCCGCGCTGGCCGAGCGCAACGCCCTCGGCGGCACCGAGATCGCCGCCATGGTGCGCGCAGCGCTCGGCTTCCTGGTGCGCGAGGGGCCGGCGAGCGATCAGGATCGCTGGGAGGAGGATGCGGGCCTGAACACCTTCACGCTCGCCGTCTGCATCGCCGCCCTGGTGGCCGGCGCGCCGCATCTCGAGCCCGATGCGCGCGAACTGGCCCTGGCCTTCGCCGATTACTGGAACGCACAGCTCGAGACGTGGACCAGCGTCAGCGACACCGCGCTCGCGCGCCTCTACTCCGTGCCCGGCTACTACCTGCGCGTGGCCCCGCGCACGGCGCTGGAACAGCGCGGCGCCCCCGAGTCGGTGGTACCGATCCGCAATCTGGTGCGAGACCCGGGGCTGCCGGCGAGCGCGCAGGTGAGCGTGGACTTCCTGCAGCTGGTGCGCTTCGGGCTGCGCCGTGCGGATGACCCGCTGGTGCTCGCCAGCCTGAAGGTGGCCGACGCGCTGCTCAAGGTGCAGACTCCAGTGGGACCGTGCTGGCACCGCTACAACGACGACGGTTATGGCGAGCATGACGACGGCAGCCCCTTCGATGGCACCGGGCGCGGGCGCGCCTGGCCATTGCTGTGCGGCGAGCGTGGACATTACGAGCTGTGCGCCGGCGTTGATCCGCTGCCGTACCTGCTTAGCATGGCGCGCATGGGCTCCGCCGGCGGCATGCTGCCGGAGCAGGTGTGGGACAGCGCGCCGATCGCGGCGCGCGCGCTGGCCCCGGGTCGGCCGACCGGCGCCGCGATGCCGCTGGTGTGGACCCACGCGGAGTTCCTCAAGCTCGCGGTGTCGCGCCGGCTGGGACGGCCCTTCGACCGCCCGCAGGCGGTGTGGGAGCGCTACCGCGGCCAGCGACCGGCCCTGCGGCACGTCATCTGGACCGAGCAGGCCCCGGTGAGCGAGGTGCCGGAGGGCTGCGCGCTCAGCATCGCGCTGCGCGCAGCGGGCGCCATCCGCTCGGGAGTGGACGGCTGGCAGGACATGCGTGAACAGCAGACACGGGCCAACCCGCTCGGACTGCACCTGCTCAGGATCGATGCGCCGCGCCTGGGTGCCGGGCGGACGCTGGACTTTACCTACCGCTGCGGCGCCGACTGGGTGGGGCACGATTTTCACGTGCGCATGAGCGCGGCCACGGCGGGGGGCTGAGCGCGTGCCCTTCACGCTCGCCCATCCGGCCGCCATCCTGCCGCTGCGCGGGATCCGCTATCTGCACACCCTGCCGCTGATCCTCGGGGCGATGAGCCCCGACCTGCCCTACTACCTGCCCGGCAGCATGCAGCGCAACGTGCCCGACACGCATGCCTTCGAGGCTTCCTTCACCATCTGCCTGGCGCTCGCCTACCTGCTGATGATCGCGCTGTTCGTGCTGCGCCGCCCGCTGACGGCGCTGCTCGCGCCGCGGGCGCGCTGGCTGTGCCTGCGCTCGCTCGCGCCGCTGCGCGAGCCGCGCGGCTGGCTGCTGGCCATTCCGGCGATCATCCTGGGGACGTGGACCCACCTGCTGTGGGATGCCTTCACGCACTCGGACGGCTGGGTCGTGCATCGCGTGGCGGCCCTCAGTGCGCCGGTCACGGTCGGTTCCTACACCGGTCCGCTGTGTCACGTGCTGCAGTACCTGAGCTCGGTATTCGGCCTGACAGTGCTGGCCATCTGGTACACGCGCCTGCGGGCGCCCGCGCGCGTGCATCCTGATCCGCACGCGCCGCGCTCGGCGGTCGGCCCGATCCTGCTGCTCGCGGCCAGCGCCGCGGTGCTGATCGGCGCCGTGCAGGCGACCGTATTTCTCGAGCGCACGCACGAGATCTACCGCAGCATCAACCTCCTGCTCACCCACAGTCTGGCCTGGTTTGCGGCGCTCTATCTGGTGGCCGGCCTCATCATCACCCTGGAACACCACGCCGACTCGAGGTTCTAGGGCGCGAGGCTCCACAGGGCCACTGCCACGCCGATGACGGCCGCGCTCGCGCCGAAGTAGGGGAAGAAGCGGCGGCGCGCCAGGAAGTAGAGCGAGGACAACACCAGTCCGAGCTCGAGGAAGCCCTCGCCGAGATCCAGGCGCAGCGCGCGCCGTTCCTCGCGCTGCACATCCGCCTCGAGCGCCCGCGCCTCCTGGTTCAGGGCCTCGGCTTCGCGCTGGTAACGCTGCTCGTCCGCGCGGAACTTCGCGATCGCCGGCTGAGTGCGCACGGGTTCGCTGCCGAGCGTCTCGAGCAGCACCGCTCCCACGTCCTGCAGGTGCGCGCGCTCCTTCTTGGCCTGATAGAAGGCCCATTTGTCGTTGGCCTCGGTGCGCGTGATGATGGCCGCCGTGTGGGTGCGGTGCGCGCCAATGGTGGTCACCGCCAGCAATATGCCGATGCTGCCCACCAGCACGCCCACCCCGCGCCCGAAGCCATCGGCATCGTGGTGGTGCGAATGGATCGAGACCTCCGCCATGGTGTACCCCGTCTAGCTGTGCGCGAAACGGCGCGCATCTTACGCAATGTGTGCGGCACGCGCCGCGACTTACGACTCAGTGACGGGCCGGGCGCCCGAACTCCAGCGCCCAGTAGACCGCGGCGTCGTTGCGTGGATTGACCGCGACCCCGGCCCCCATCTGCGTGTAGGCGGGGTCCATGATGTTGGCGCAGTGTTCGGGGCTGCGCAGCCAGCCGGCCACGACGTTCTCGGCATCGCCGAGGCCGCTCGCCAGGTTCTCGCCGGTCTCGCTCCAGCGGTAGCCGCTGCGCGTAATGCGCTCGTGCGGCGCGCTGCCATCGCGCCCGGTATGGTCCATGTAGCCGAAGGTGGCCATGTCCTCGGCGTATTCCTGGGCGACGCGCTCGAGCGTGGCATCGCGCGTGAGCGGCGCGGCGGCTGGATAGGTGCCGTTGCCGCAGCGATGCGGCTGCGCCCGTGCCGCGTTCACCGCCTGCAGCATGTGCACGCTCTGCGTGGCCGGGTCGAGCTGCGCCGGCCCGGGGACCGGGGCGGCGAATGCCAGCCACACGTCGTTCCCCTGGCGATAGATGCCGAGCTCGCGAAAGGCCGCATTGGTGGCCTGCGGGCAGAACTGGCGCTCGATGATTTGGCGCACGTCGCCGTCGGCGGGCACGTCGGCAATGTTGACCGAGAAGGCGCTGAGCGCACGGTAGCCGGCCTGCTGCTGCGCCGTGTGCAGCGAGGCGCCGCCGGCGAGGCGCCGTGCGACCTCATCGAGTCGCGTGTTCGGCTGCAGCGGCTGGGACTTGACGCCGCCCGCGCAGCCCCGGCTGCGCACGCCGTTGACCGAATCAAGCACGTCGGCGCCGGCGCAGGGCGGCACCAGCGCCAGCAGCCACAGCACTACGCGGTACTGGCATCTGCGTCGCGGGTCGGTCATTGTTTCCTCATGACGGACAGCCCGAAAGTTCGGACGCCGCAATTTACAACTACCGGCTGGCCATGGCGACCGGGCAACCAATTCAGCCTGCTGCACGAGAACGAGGCGTTCTTCGCGCACATGCTGGCGGCGATCGAGCAGGCCAGCCGCTATGTGCTGCTCGAGATGTACCTGGTGAGCTCGGGCGCCATCACCACGCTGTTCCTGGATGCGCTGCTGCGCGCGCGCGAGCGCAACGTGCGCGTGTGCGTGCTGCTGGACGGCTTCGGCGCGCTCAACTTCGCCCGCGCCGACCGCCGTCGCCTGCTTGCGGGAGCGGCGGAGCTGCGTTTCTACAACCCGCTGCGCCTGCGCCACGGGCTCGCCAACCTGCGCCGCGATCACCGCAAGCTGCTGCTGGTGGACGGGGAGCTCGCCTACGTCGGCGGCGCGGGGCTGACGCCGCAGTTCGCGCCCGACTATCCGCGCGGCCCGTGGCGCGAGCTCATGGTCGAGGTCCGCGGGCCGGTGGTGCATGACTGGCGGCTGGCCTTCGAGCGCAGCTGGGCCCGCTGCGGCGCACCGGCCGAGCTCGGTGCGGCGCCGCAGTGCGCGCCGCTACCGCAGGGCGCGCTCGGGCGGTTGTCGCTGAGCGAGGCGCGGCATCACTCGGTGCTGGCCAATGGCGTGCTGCGGCAGCTGGACCGGGCGACCCGGCGTGTCTGGATCATGAGCGCCTATTTCGTGCCTTCGCGCCGCTATCGCAAGGCGCTGCGCCGCGCGGCGCGTCGCGGCGTGGACGTGCGGCTGCTGTTGCCGGGGCCGCGCACCGATCACCCGTGGGTGCGCCAGGCGGCGCGGCGCTTCTACGGCAAGCTGCTGCGCAGTGGCGTGCAGATCTTCGAATTCCAGCCGAGCATGTTGCACGCCAAGATGATCCTCAGCGATGACTGGGTGTCGGTGGGCTCGAGCAACCTCGACCGCTGGAGCTTCCGCTGGAACCTCGAGGCCAACCAGGAGATCGCCAGTGCCGCGGTGGCCGAGCAGGCGGCCGCGTTGTTCATGCAGGATTGCGCGGCATCCCGGCAGATGAGCCGGCGCCACTGGCGCCAGCGCGCGCGGCTTGATCGCCTGCGCGAGCAGATTGCCGGTGTCCTCGACCGCGTGCTCGACAGCTGGCGCCTGCCTTAGGGGGCACCGTCCGCCGCGGCAAACAGCTCGGTGGAGCGCACGAAGGCGAGGAGGAAGGGTTCCATGACCTGCAGCTGGGTGGCGTAGCTGCGCAGCGCGGCGAGCTTGGCGTCCCCCTCCGCGATACTCAGCGCGAAGGCACGGAACTGCAGCGTGGCGCCGCGCGGCGGCGGCGTGAGCGGCACGCCCGGCATCAGTGTGCGCGGGCTCGGCCAGCCCTCGCCGCCGTGCACGACCCACAGCCGCAACGCGGCCCCGGGATGCGCCGCGACGGCGTGCAGCGCGAGGAGGCCGGCGGCGCGGTGATCCGGGTGCGCATCGCGGGGGCTCGGCGCGAGGATCAGGGTCGGTTGCACGCGCGCCAGTACCGCGGCGAAATCCAGCTCCAGGTTCGCTGCGCTATAGCTGTGGCCGGGAAACAGCGCCTGTGCATAGGGGACGGCGCTGGTCGCGGTGAAGGGTGAGCGGTAGGCCTGCGTTGCCGGGGTGCCGAGCACGCTCAGCAGGCCGCCGTCCGGGTAGCCGAGGAAGAACTGCCCGGCCGGTGCGACCCCGAGGCGCGCGCTCGCGCTGCGCGCCTCGGCCATGCGCCGCGCGCCGTAGGCGCGCATGCGCTGCGCGTCAAGCCATGGCCGGTGCCCGCTCAGCAGCGCCCCCAGCGCCGAGCCATCCCCGCTCGTGAGCCACGCCACGCTGACGCGGCCGCCCTGGCGCAGGACGCGCTGCATGATGCCCGCGCAGCACAGGGTCTCATCATCCGGATGGGGCGCGACCACCAGCAGCACCGTGCCGGCGGCGACGGACAGCTCCGGCGGCTCAGGTTGGCTGGCGCAGCAATGGCTGCGCGCGCCAAGTGCCAGGAGTGCGATGATGAGTGTGCTCAGTCGGGGCATGGCTGCGTCTGCGCCGCCTCAGTGTCGCACGCGCGCGTCGCTTTTCGTTAGAGTGCCTGCCGTTCGAGCGGCCGCTGCTGCCGCAGGGGGATGAGACTCATGCCCGACGTTCCACCGCTCGCCTACCACGACCGCCAATTCCTCGACTCCGAGGAGGGTCGGCCGGTCCGTATCCTCTCCGAGTACCTCGGTCCGCTGCATGCCTTCCGTGCCGCCGGCATCAACTCCACCGTGGTGTTCTTCGGCTCGGCGCGGCTGCGCCGCGGGGCTGCGCTGGAGCGCTACCTGGATGAGGCTACGGAGCTGGCACGGCTGCTGACCGAGTGGAGTTGCCGCTGCGTGGCGGGTGCGCTGGTGGTGTGCTCCGGTGGCGGCCCGGGATTGATGGAGGCGGCCAACCGCGGTGCGGCACTCGGCGGCGGGCGCAGCATCGGCCTCAACATCGGTCTGCCGCAGGAGCAGCTCCCCAATCCCTACATCACCCCGGGGCTGTCCTTCGAGTTCCATTATTTCTTCATGCGCAAGCTCTGGTTCGCGCACCTGGCGCGTGCGCTCGTGGTGTTTCCCGGCGGCTTTGGCACGCTCGACGAACTGTTCGAGATCCTCACGCTGGCGCAGACGCGCAAGCTGACGCGCGGCATCCCGGTGCTGCTGTACGGCACGAGCTTCTGGAAAGAGGTGCTGAATCTGCCGGCTCTGGTGCGCCACGGCACGATCGCGAGCGAGGATCTGCAGCTGTTCGAGTTCGTGGATACGCCCGCGGCCGCACTGCAGCGCCTGCAGGCGTGCATCGAGCTGCCGCCCGAGAGTACGCCGCACGCGCCGGACTTCGCCAGGTCGCGCTGCCCGCCGCCGCGCCGCTGAAGCGGGCCGTGGGCGGCTCGATTCAGGCGACGCGCACGCTCGGATCGATCTGCGTCGCCCAGGCTGTCATCCCGCCCTCGATGTTGGCGGGCGCCGCGATGTTGGCGCGCAGCGCCATCTGGCAGGCGGCCAGGCTGCGCCCGCCGCTGCGACAGATGAACATCGGTGCCGGCCCGCGGGCAAATTCCGCCAGGCGCGCCGGCAGCTGGGCCAGCGGGATGTGAATGGCGGCCGGCAGGTGCCCGGCCGCCCACTCGTAGTCCTCGCGCACGTCGATCAGGGGCGGGTGCCCCCCGGCGCGCAGCAGCCCCTGCAGGTCCGTGACTGACAGGCGGCGCACCGCGGCTAAGGCTGCGTCTGGGCTCATGGCGGGAGGTTCCTCCGGTTCGCTGATCGAGGGATGCGTGCCGCACACCCGGCAGTCCGGGTCGCGGCGCGCGCGCAATTCGCGAAAGCGCATGGCGAGTGCATCGTAAGTGAGCAGCCGGCCGATAAGCGGCTCGCCGATGCCGGTGATGAGCTTGAGGGCTTCCGTGGCCTGCAGCGTCCCGAGCACGCCCGGCAGCACGCCGAGTACCCCTGCCTGCGCACAATTAGCCACGGCGCCATCGCGCGCCTGCGGGAACAGGCAGCGGTAGCATGGGCCTGCGCCGGGGACGTAGGTGAAGAGTTGGCCCTCGAAGCGGTGGATGGCCGCCGCTATTAGGGCACGCGCTTCGAGCACGCAGGCATCGTTTACCAGGTAGCGCGTGGCGAGGCGATCGGAGCCGTCGAGCACGACGTCGTACCCGGCAACCAGCGCGCGCGCGTTGCCAGCCACGAGCTCGAGGACATGCGGCACGATGCGTATCTCGGGATTCAGGCCGGCGAGGCGTTCGCTGCCGGCGAGCGCCTTGGGCTGACCGACGGCGCTGGTGTCATAGAGTATCTGCCGCTGCAGATTCGACAGCTCGAGCGGGTCGCAGTCGAGCAGGCCGAGCGTCCCACAGCCTGCGGCAGCCAGGTAGAGCGCCGCGGGCGAGCCGAGCCCGCCGGCACCGACGATCAGCACGCGAGCCGCCTTGATCTTCTCCTGGCCGGCGGCGCCAATCTCGCCGAGCGCCAGATGGCGCGCGTAACGTGCGCGTTCGGCTTGCGAGAGACTCATGGCGCCAGCATCCCCGGCGGCGCGCGTGACTGTCAACGGGCCGATCCTGCGCCCACGCACGCGGGTACGACCATGCCGTACGCCAGAGCGGTTCAGGCCGCGCTGGGCTGACAGATGAACAGGTGGGCCGGCAGCACGTTCAGCGGCTGGAACCTGCGCCCGACGCAGCCGAATACCCGCTTCAGATCCTGCAAAACCCGGGTTGAGAACTGATAGACGAGGAACGCCCCTTCGGGCTCGAGCACGTCGTGCGTCCGGCGCAGGATCTGCTCGCGTACCGGGGCAGGGATCGTGCTGAACGGAATGCCGGAGATGATGTAATCGGCGCGCAGCAGCCCGAAGCGGCGCAGCACCTCGTCCACCTGGGCCGCCGAGCCGGCCACCACGCGCAGGCGCGGATCGCTCAGGCTCTGCTGCAGGTAGCGCACGAAATCCGGGTTCGTCTCGATGGCGATCAGCGTCGCGTCCGGCCGCATGTGGCGCAGCACCTCGGCGGTGATGCCACCCACGCCGGGGCCGTACTCGACGATGACGCGTGCGCGCGCGAAATTGATCGGTTCCAGCAGTTGTTTGATGAGGAAGCGGGAACTCGGCACGATCGAGCCCAGCATGCGCGGATGGCGGAAGAAGTTGCGGGCAAACAGCAGGCGCTCGCCGTTGCGTGCCTGCTGTGATATCGGTTGCTGATTCGGCACGTTGTTTCCTCGCGCACGCCCTGGCGGGCATTTCTATAGCAACATTCGCCTGCGGATTCCACTTGGCGAATGCGGTTAGATGTTGTCAGCCACCGGACTGTTTGGCAGCGTAGCCAAGCTTGAGTAACTCGCACACCAGCCGCGCCCGGTGGTCCCCCTGGATCTCGATCACGCCGGCCTTCACCGCGCCCCCCGCGCCGCACAGCTTCTTCAGCCGCGTCGCCAGCTCCTGCAGCGCCTCGGGCGCGAGGGGGAGCCCCGTGATCACCGAGACGCCCTTGCCAGCGCGGCCGGCCACTTCGCGGCCGACGCGCACGCGCGCCGGCGCGGCGCCGCCGGTTGCGGCGGCATTAAGTCCGCTGTGCCGGCGCGCTGCCGCGGGGGCAGTGCGCATCACGACGCCACGAAACGTGGGTTTGCCCTTCACGTAGTGTTACCCGGGTCAGACGACTACAATCCTGCCGAACTCGTACACCGGGCTGCAACTCTCCAGGATCTGCTTCAGAGGCCATCATGCCCCCACGGTCGCGCTTGCATGTTCCCAACCCACCCGCACGACCCGGGCAGGAGCCGGATTTCAGCTACGTCCAGATCTCGCCCGCCGGTGCAGTGCAGCGTCCCGACGTCATGGCCGCGCCGCGCGACATCGAGGAGCTCTCGGTGCAGATGGTGCGGGTGCTCGGGGAGGACCACCGCGCGGTCGGACCCTGGAATCCGCACCTGGAACCCGAGGAGCTGCAGGTCGGGCTGCGTCACATGCTGCTCACGCGGTTGTTCGACGACCGCATGCAGCGCATCCAGCGCCAGGGACGCATCTCCTTTTATATCAAGTCGACCGGGGAGGAGGCGGTGGCGGTGGCGGCCGGCATGGCGCTCACGCCCGGCGACATGCTGTTTCCGTCCTACCGCCAGCAGGGCCTGCAGGTGGTGCGCGGGCAGAACCTGGTCGATCTGATGTGCCAGTGCCTCTCCAACACCCGCGACATGTGCAAGGGCCGGCAGCTGCCGATCATGTACCACTGGGCCGAGGGCAACATTTTCTCGATCTCCGGCAACCTCGCGACGCAGTTTCCGCAGGCGGTCGGCTGGGCCATGGCGGCGGCGATCAAGGGCGAGGACCGCCTCGCCTGCACCTGGATCGGCGAGGGCTCGAGTGCCGAGGCCGACTTCCATCACGCCATGACCTTCGCCGCCGTCTATCAGGCGCCGGTGATCCTCAACGTGGTCAACAACCAGTGGGCGATCTCCACCTTCCAGGGTTTCGCCGGCGGCGAGCAGCGCACCTTCGCGCAGCGCGGTCCGGGCTACGGCATTCCCGGGATCCGCGTGGACGGCAACGACTTCCTCGCCGTGTACGCGGTCACGCAGTGGGCGGCGCAGCGCGCCCGCCAGAGCGGCGGGCCGACGCTCATCGAGCAGGTCACCTACCGCGCCGCGGCGCACTCGACCAGCGACGACCCCTCGCGCTACCGGCCCAAGGAGGAGTGGCGCGCCTGGCCGCTCGGGGAT
>DATJVL010000045.1:0-8318 GCA_035501795.1 Steroidobacteraceae bacterium | reverse complement strand
TAGGTAATTCTCCGGATGCCTGTGTAACGGACTGAGATGCAACATGTCGATGAGAAGGCCCGTGGGAGAAAGCAATGGAGCATCGCTGGGGAGAACGGCTTTCAACCAACATCCCGGTGCGCCTGCGCTGTATGCAGGCGCGCGATACCGGTTGCAGATGCCTCGGTTGCATGGAAAACGTCAGTGCCAGCGGAGCGCTGCTCAGAACGGAGCTGGGCATCTGTCCTGCTCCCAATATCGTCGTCGAGATGCCGCTTTCAACGGTTGCCGGGTGCCGCCAGCTTCCTGCTTCCGTAGTTCGAGCAGGCGCCGGCGCGATCGCCGTAGAGTGGCTGGAATGGCCATCCGCTGACGTATCCGCGGTACTGGCGGAGATTATGCTGCACAGCGCCGGAGTCGATGGCGAGCAGTCGAGGCTCACACTCGGCCGTGTTCCCTTCTGTGAGCGAAGCAATGACAGCGGCTCACCTGGACTCTGATGAGCTAGCAACAATCTAGACCCACATTCTGACGGCTTACGCTGCGCTGCCCGCGCACCCGACAAGAGCCCGCGTAGTCAGCTGTTTCCCAGGGCTCAGCTGAGGAGCCAACATCCAGATCCCAAGCCTGCCACCACAGCGAATCTCGCAGTCATGGCACCAATCACCGTAGCGCGCGTCGACGAGCAGCTGATCACGTCAAGTGTGTTGATTGACGCGGCGGCTCGGATGAGCAAGATGCTCGACACATTCTCCGCATGGCTGCTAGGCGGGCTGGGGGCACTCCTGGCTTTCCTGCTCGCTCACCAGGGGATGGCGGCGGCAATCCTGCGGGAGAGCGGTTGGATCTTCGTCGCCGTGGTTTTTGCGACCGCGCTCCAGAAATATCTAGCGATTACCGTGGCCGCCGCAGTAGAAGGATCCAAGGTCGGGCGCCAGGCCATCGAGGAGCATCTCATGCGGCGGCGCGCCCATGGCGGTTCCTGGGATCTGGATCCAGTCACCATCGCGAACCACATAAGCACCGCGCTGTTGTTCCCGATACAGCGCTCGCTGGTATGTTCGCTCATGGATAAGGCGCTGAAGGGCGACCTCGTTGCCGGGCCTAAAGCTATCTTCAAGTTCGCTCAGGTTCAGGGGTGTATCGTTGCTGTTGACGTTTTGCTCACTCTCTGGACACTCGGCCTCGTCGTCTGCGCCGTGAAGTAAGACCAGCGCCCTTGCGCGTCCCATCGATCGATTACGCGGACCAACACGCCTGCTGGCACGTTTGCCTGAGATCACCGTCAGATTGATTTGGTGCCGCCGGTCTGGATTGAACAGACGACCTGCCGCTTACAAGGCGGCTGCTCTACCACTGAGCTACGGCGGCGACGACTCCAATTCTACTCAATCCCGCCGGGCGCACGTGCCGCGGGCCGGATTTGAGCCACATTTTCACTCGCCGGGCCATCCACGGACTTGCCGACAGGACTTTGTCGGGCCGCCGGTACTATGCTGCTGTGTCATCTAACGGCAGCTGCTTGCCATGGCCAGTCCTGAACCCCTGCCCGCAACCCGACCCTTGAACGGCGCTGCGGCGAGCCGCAGCTTCGACCGGCGCCTGTATCTTGCGATGGGAGGACTGGCCGCCGTAGTGGTGTTTGTCGGGTTCTCGCAGTCGTTCTATCTGCGGGAGTGGTTTGAGACTCCCCCGTTGTCCGCGCTTCGCTATGCGCACGGCGCGCTCATGACACTCTGGTACGCGCTGTTCCTGACACAAGTCGTGCTGGTGTCCCGCCGGCGTGTCGACGTTCACCGACGGCTTGGAATTCTCACGGCACTGACCGCCGCCGCGCTCGTACCGGTCGCCACCGCAACCGCGATCGCCTTCGTCTCCCGGCTGCGTACCGACCCCGAAGATGGTCCGGTGGCCGCCATCATCGCCGGCTACGACTTCGTCTCCCTGCTGATGTTCGTGCTTCTGGTGGGCACGGCACTCGCCCTGCGTCGGCGCAGCGACGTGCACAAGCGCCTGATGACCCTGGCCTCGATGAGTCTCCTGGGCCCGCCGCTCGCCCGACTGGTGTCGGACCAGCAGGCGCTATGGCTAACCTACGCACTGATCCTGCTGCCGATCGCGATCGACACCTGGCGTCACCGCCGCCTGCACCCGGCTTTCGGCTGGGGCGGCGCGGCGTTACTGATCAGCAGCCGCGTGGCCCTCCACTACGTCACGACGCCGCAGTGGATCCACTTTGCGCTCAAGACCTTCGCCTGAGACTGCCGACCCGGAGACCCGGCCACGTACGCGGATGCACGAGCGCGGCTGCAACTGCTGACACAACGCGTAGGGATCGCGGCCCGGCACCGCGAACGCTGCTCAATATATCTGCGCACTTAAAGGCGGCCGGAGTCCCCCTGTCAGCTCATTCCTACAGGGCAGTGGCCAATTGCGGCAATGGCTTAGGACTCAAGACATTGTCTACAGTGCCCGCCCGGACTTGGGCGAAGGAACGCTGCAATACGTCCGTCGCAGAGTCTGCGGACAATTCCGACCCGCAACCGATTGCCGAGGCATCATGGACAACCTCGTACACTCCCCTCTTCTCTCAGGGTCACGCAGGACGCGGGACATCACCGCGGTGAGCGCGTGAAGGCCTGGATGATGACGTGCCGGACGCTGTGGCACTGTGAAATCTCCCATTCCTTCCGCACTGCCCTCACGGGAGCCGGCTTCCGGTCGTGTCCATGTACTGATCGACACCCCTGCGGGAAGCCGCAACAAGTACAAGTACGACGCCGCGCTGGGCGCGTTCTGCATCAGCCGCAGGCTCCCTGCCGGTCTCTGCTTCCCGCATGACTTCGGCTTCATCCCCGGCACCCGTGCCGAGGATGGAGATGCGCTCGATGCGATGGTGCTCGGAGCCGAGCCCTGCTTCCCGGGGTGCCTCACCGCGACGCGCCTGATCGGCATCGTGCACGCCGAGCAGGTCGAGTCGGGCAGGCGCATCCGCAACGACCGGCTGATCGCCTGCGCGGAGACCAGGGTCAATCCCGCCCTCTTCCGCGAGCTGCATGAGGTGCCCGAGGAGGCGCTGCGCGCCATCGAGGTATTCCTCGAGGCCTACAACCGCGCCGAGGGGCGTGAGTTCCACATCACGGGCCGCGGCGGTGCCGTCGCCGCCGAAACGGCCCTCGAGGCAGCCCTCGTTGGCGACCCAGAGCAACCCCCGGGAGAAGGCGATGGAAAGCCTGCTTGGCAAGGGTCGCAGCAGCACGAGCCACGCGTGCAGGATCGTGCGCAAGGAGATCCGCCGCGCGGCTCGAAAGCTGGACGGCGCGCTCACCGATGATGAGGCCATCCATGATGCGCGGCGCCACATCAAGCGCGCCCGCGCGACGCTGCGCCTGATGCGGCCGGCTCTCGGCGCCTCCGCCTACCGTGCCGGGGACACACTCCTCTCCCGGGCCGCGCGCCCGCTCGGCAAGGTCCGCGACGGCGAGATCCTGATCGCGAACCTGGACGGGCTGCTGCCGCGTTACCGCGGCGCAAGCCCCATCCACGGCACGCACACCCTGCGCCGCGCGCTGGCCGTCTCGCTGGCGAACCAGCGCGACCGCGTACTCACGGGCGGCAAGGGCCTAAAGGACACGAACCGCCTGCTGCGCAAGGCGCGCCGCTGTGCCTCGCGCTGGCCGACGCACCGGCGCGATGCGGACAAGCTGCTGGAGGGCCTGCGCAAGAACTACGGCAAGGGGCGGCGCGCGCTCGCGGCCGCGCGCGCGGACTCCTCGGCCGAGACGCTGCATGAGCTGCGCAAGCAGGCCAAGTACCTCGCGCACCAGCTGCGTCTGTTTGCGCCGGCGAAGACCTCAGCCCTCGGCCGGCTCGCGGCGAGCTTCCACCAGCTCTCCGATGACTTAGGCGAGGATCATGACCTGGCGATCCTGCAGCAGCAGGTGAATGCGCTGCCCGAGATCTTCCCCGAGCCGCAGAGCCAGACCCGCCTGGTGACGCTCATCGAGCAGCGCCGCACGGCGCTGCAGAAGAAGTCGCTGCTGCGTGCCGAGACGCTCTACCGGCAGAAGGCGGGCCGCTTCACGCGCGCCGTGCGGGCAGCCTGCAGATCCGCCAAAGGAAAGAAATCGTGACTACGGCAGCTTCGGCGGCCCGGCCGGCGACGCCTGGGTGACGGCCGCCCCGGACGTCGATGCGCCACCGGCAGGAGCCGGTGCCGCAGCCGCCGAAGCTGCCGGAGGGCAGGGCTGGACCGAGACCCGATTGCTCACGCCCTGCGCGAACAGGTCCTGCAGCGGCACGGTCATCATGCCGGGCGGGGGCGACAGATCCACCCAATAGAGCGTGCCCGGCAGCTTGCGCTCGGCGACCTCCGCCTTGATGCCCATGGCGCGCACGCTCTGCGCGCGCCGCTCGGCCCGGCCGCGCTCGGTGAAGAGCCCGAGGGAGATGCGCCGTCCGGTATCGGCGGTGGGCGGCATGACCAGCGCGTCCTTGACCCCATTGTGCTCGAGCGACACCAGCATGTGGTCGGTCTCCGCCTCGTTCGCCAGATTGCCGATGAACACCCAGTAGCCCTCCGTCATCTCGCCCTGCGCCCCGCGCTGCCGCGCATCGAACCCCTTGTCCTTCAGCAGCGCCGCCGCCTGCGCGCTCGCATTCACGTCGGCGAACGGGCCGATGGAGAGGCACGCCTGGGTGGTATCGGGAGCCGGCCGGACCGCATCCGGGTCGGGACGCTGCTCCGGCGGCAGCTCCTCCACGAGCTTCAGGGGCGGCAGGTGCAGGTGCGCCTCGCTCGGCGGCACGGTGGGCGGCGGCATCACCCACAGCGCCCACCCGAAGTAGACGAGATTGACGAAGAGCAGCGCGAAGAACAGACGGCGCACGGGGTAAGGATTCTAGATCAAGCTCCCCGCGGGCGCTGCGCGCTCAGCGCCGCGAGCCCGATGAGCACCAGGTCCGGCACGGTGACGCAGTGGCTCTGAAGCAGCACGCGCACCTCGGCGGCGCCGCCACCGGTGAGCACCACGAGCGGCCGGCGCCCGGCGATGGCGGCCGCCTCGGCGGCGGCGCGGTCGATCGCCGCGGCCGCGGCATAGCGCGCCCCCTCGAGGATGGCATCGCGCGTCGAGCGGCCGAAGGGGCCGCGCGCGGCGCGCCGGCCGCCGTGCGAGCGGCGGCGGATGCCCTGGGTGCGCGTCAGCAGCGTCTCCACCATGAGGGCCGGCGAGGGAATGATCGCCCCGCCGACGTGCTCGCCCTGGCGTGTCAGGAGGTCGAGCGTGAGGGCGGTGCCGATGCCGGCGATCAGCACCGGGATCCTGGGAAAGAGCTGGTGCGCACCGACGAGCGCGGCGAAGCGGTCGACCCCGAGCCGCCAGGGCTCGAAGTACCCGACCTTCACGCCGCCGGCACTGCGCGCGACGCGCAGGAAAGTCAGCGGCACCCCCGCGCGACGCGCGGCCTGCCGCAGCGCGGCGCGCACCCGGGCGCCGGCGACGCTCGAGACGAGCACACGCCCGGGGCGTGCCCGGCCGAGGAGGCGTGCGAACTGCCGCGCCCCCCAGGCGCCGTGCGCCGCGGCCTGCGAGCGCTGCAGCCGGCCGTCCTTCAGGAGCGCCCACTTGATGCGGGTGTTACCGGCATCGATGAGCAGGAGCGCCATGCTCACTCCGCGCGCACGGTGACGTCACCGGCGATGAAGCGCTGCACCCCGGCGTGCGTCTCGATGAGCAGCGCCCCGTGCAGGTCGATGCCGCGCGCGATCCCTAAGCTATCGCCCTGGGCGCCCGCCACGCTCACCGGCTTGCCGGACAGGGCATCCGCCTCACCCCACTCGGAGATGAAGGGCTTGAGCTGCTCGCGCTCGAAGGTCAGGAGTCCCTGGACGCACTCGGCAATCAGCGCCGCGGCGATGCGGTTGCGGGCGCTGCCCTTGAGCCCCGCGCTCGTCAGGTCGGTCGCCGGGATGCCGAGGCGGGCGATCTGCTGCAGCGCCTGGGATCCTAAGGCCACGTTCACGCCGATGCCGATCACGACGCACGCGGGACCGGCGGATTCGGCGCGCAGCTCGATCAGCACGCCGGCGAGCTTCCGCTCATGCAGCAGCAGGTCGTTCGGCCACTTGAGCCTGAGGTCCTTCACCCCGAGTCGCTGCAGCGCGCGCCGCGCGCAGACCCCGATCACGAGCCCCAGGGCCCCGAGCTCCTCCGGCGCCTCGCCGAACGTCCAGCTCAAGGAAAGGCAGATCGCCCCTCCCAGGGGCGCCACCCAGCTGCGCCCGCGCCGCCCGCGCCCGGCGCTCTGGTGCTCGGCGAGCAGAACCTCGCACTCCCCGGGCTTCGGGTTCGGGCGCCTGAGCAGCGTGGTGTTGGTTGAGTCGGTCGACCACACGGTCGCAAGCTCGCGCACGCGCTCGCGAACCTCGCCCGGGAGTGCGCGGCGGATCTTCTGCGCCTGCAGCGGCTCGGTTTCCTGCCCGAGGCGATAGCCCCGGTTGCGCACCGCTTCCAGCGCGGCGCCGAGCTCGCGCAGCGTGCCGGCGGCCTTCCATACGGCGCTGCGGCTGACCTTGAGCGTCTTGGCGAGGTCTTCGCCCGAATGGAAGGCGCCGTCGGCGAGCTCGCCGAACAGCCGCTCGGGCAAGGGCAGCCTTGCCGTGCGCAGGGGCGCGGAGCGGGTGCGCGCCGCCATCACGCCGCGCTGCTCTTCAGGAGCCACAGCCGCCGCGCGCGCGACTCGGTGCCGGCGCGCAGGCGTGCGATGTTCGCGCGGTGCGTGTAGACGATGAGGAAGAACGCGGCGATGGCGAAGGCCAGCACCGGCGCGCGCGGGCTCAGGTGCCCTACCCCGAGCCACACCGCGACCGCGATGGCGAGGGTGCCGAGCATCGAGCCCAGGCTCACGTACCCGCTCAGCATCACCGTAACGAGAAAGGTCACGAGGAATACCAGAAGCAGCGCCGGGGCGATCCCGAGCACGACGCCGACGAGCGTCGCGACTCCCTTGCCGCCCCGGAACCCGTACCAGAGCGGGTAGACGTGCCCGAGCATGACCGCGAGCGAGCACACCGGCACGCTCCACGCACTCACCGCCGCTGACGTGGCGGGCACGAAGGGCAGCGGCACGCTGGCGAGCACCGCGCTCGCGAGGTACCCCTTGGCGAGGTCGATGACGAGCACCGTGAGTCCCACCGCCTTGCCCTGGGTGCGCAGCGCGTTGGTCGCTCCCGCATTGCCGCTGCCGAGCGTGCGGATGTCCACGCCGCGGAAGCGGCCGATGAGAAGGCTCGCCACGATTGAGCCCAAGAGATACGCGAGCACGCCCCTTAAGATGAGCCCGGACACGCTAACCCCGGAACACCTCGGCCAGCATGCAGCGCACGCTGCCACCGCCGCAGGCCTCGATCGTGGGCACGGGAACTGCGAGCACCGTGTCGGTGCAGGCCGAGAGCTGCGCGAGCACGCGCGGGCTCAGTGCCGCGCGCGCGCTCGCGGACATGACCAGCACGCGCGCATCCCCGAGGGCCTCGTCCCACGTGCCGAGCTCGAGCATGTTGCCGGCGAAGGCGGCCACTTCCGCGCGCGACATCAGGATCACCTCGCGCCCGCTCGCCGCAAGGTGCTGCAGCACGCGCTCGCGGTCGGGAGCCGCAATCGCCTCGGCGGCGACCATCGCCACCTGCTGCCCGATCCACAGGCACACGTTGGTGTGATAGAAGGGCGCGCCGCTTGCGTCGCTGGCATCGAACAGGACCGGCTCGAACTTCAGCTCCCGGCACCACTCCTGCACCAGCTGCGGGTGGGTGCGCACCGAGCGGCACGCGTAGGCGATGCGGTTCACGTGATCGAGCACCAGGCTGCCGGTGCCTTCCAGGTGCTTGCCCTCCCCTTCATACCAGCTCAGGTCCAGCAGGTGCTTCACCTGGAAGTTCAGCGTCCGCACCGCCGCCTCGATCACCGCCTCGCGCCGCTCGGGCCGGCGGCTCAGGTTGGCGAGCGGGTAGGTGACGAGCGTCCCACAGGCGTGAAAGCTCACCCAGTTGTTGGGAAAGACCGCATCGGGCTTGGCGGGCGTGTGCGAGTCCTCCGCGATGCACACCTCGATGCCTTCGGCACTGAGCCCGGCGGCAAGCTGCGCGAACTCGGCCAGAGCTGCGGCCTGGGGGTCGGGCGCGTTCGTTGCGGGGGCCTTCTGGAAGGCGTTACTGGCGGCAGTGTCGGGGTTAAAGCCGAAGGCTGCCGGGCGCACCATGAGCACCGCGTCCGCGCACTGCTGGGCCGCCCTCGGGGCCCCCTCGCTGGCCTTAGGCGAAGTCATGGCGCATTCTCGCATGG
>DATJVL010000044.1:0-66705 GCA_035501795.1 Steroidobacteraceae bacterium | reverse complement strand
GTGCTGGAGGGCGAGGAGGCGATCGCCCGCAACCGCGACATCATGGGTGCGACCGACCCGAAGAAGGCCGCCCCGGGCACGATCCGCGCCGACCTCGCGAGCAGCATCGAGCAGAACGTGGTGCACGGCTCGGACGCCCCGGAGACCGCGGCACGCGAGATCGCCTACTTCTTCAGCGCCACGGAGCTGCACCCGCGCGCCTGAGGGCGATGCCAGGCACCCATGACGGCGCACGCTGCCCCATTGACCAACCTGCTCGGACTGCCGCGGCCAGGACTCGAGGCGTTCGTGGCGCAGCTCGGCAGCAAGCCGTTTCGGGCCCGCCAGCTCATGAACTGGATCTACAAGCGCGGGACCGGCAGCTTCGCCGACATGACGGACCTGGCGAAGGAGCTGCGTGCACGTCTCATCGCCTGCGCCGAAGTGCGCGTGCCGCAGATCGTCTCGGTGCAGCGCTCCGCGGACGGAACCTGCAAGTGGCTGCTGAGGGCGGACGTGCAGCAAGCATTCGAGATGGTATTCATCCCGGAGCCGAAGCGCGGCACGCTGTGCATATCCTCGCAGGTCGGCTGCGCACTCGACTGCTCGTTCTGCGCCACCGCACAGCAGGGCTTCAATCGCAACCTCACTACCGCAGAGATCGTCGGCCAGGTGTGGCTCGCCGCGCGCGAGCTGGCGCGCGGCGCGCGCGCCGCCGCGGACACGCCCGCATCGCCCGCGGGCGAGCAGCGCCACGTTACCAACGTGGTGCTGATGGGCATGGGCGAGCCACTGGCGAACTTCCGCAACGTGGTTCCGGCGCTGCAGATCCTGCTCGATGATTTCGGTTTTGACCTGTCGCGGCGCCGGGTCACCCTGTCCACCTCCGGGCTCGTACCGCAGATCTACCGGCTCGCCGAGCAGAGCAATGTGGCGCTGGCGGTGTCGTTGCATGCCCCGGATGACGAGTTGCGCAACGAGCTGGTCCCGATCAACCGCATCCACCCGATTGCCGAGCTGCTCGAGGCGTGTTGGCACTACCTGGATGAGCAGAACGGGCGCAGCGTCACCTTCGAGTACGTGATGCTTGCCGGCGTCAACGACTCGGTGGCCCAGGCGCGCGCACTGGCGCGCCTGCTGCGCGGCCACCCGGCCAAGGTCAACCTCATTCCCTTCAATCCGTTCCCCGGCACGCGCTACGCACGCTCGCCGGCGGCAGCCATCCGGGACTTCCGCGACGAGCTGCTGCAGCGAGGCGTGCTCGCGACCGTGCGGCGCACGCGCGGCGACGACATCGACGCGGCCTGCGGGCAGCTCGCCGGCCGGGTCATCGACCGCACCACGGTACGCCTGGGCAACAAGCTCATCGGCGTCACGGTTCAACCATGAACAAACTCCCGTGCCTCACGCGATCCACCGCGCTCTTCGGCGTCGCCGCCGCGCTGCTGCTGGGCGGCTGTGGTGGCAACGATGCGCAGCGGCTGACCAACCAGCAGAACGCCGCCATCGCCAACACGCAGCTGGGCAGTGCCTACCTGCACCAGGGCGACCTCGCCCTCGCCAAGGAGAAACTCGACCGGGCGCTGGCCCAGGACCCGAACAATCCCGAAGTGCACAGCGTGCGCGCCATGATGTTCGACCGCATGCAGATGCCGAAGGAAGCCGACTCCGAGTACCGCACGGCACTGCGCCTGGCTCCCAACGATCCGAACGTCATCAACAACTACGCCGTGTACCTCTGTCAGCACGGGCGCACCGATGACGGCGTCAAGCGCTTCGAAGAGGCGGCCAAGAACGCGCTGTATCGCACCCCCGAGGCCGCCTACACCAACGCCGGCGTGTGCCTGCGCGCGGCCAAGCGTGACGAGCAGGCGCGCGCGCAGTTCATCAAGGCGCTGCAGATCAAGCCGAGCTTCTCGGACGCGGTGCTGCAGCTGGCGGACCTGGACCTGCAGCACGGCGACCTTACCCAGGCACGCGCGCTGGTTGACGCCTACCTCGCCAACTTCGGCGAGAACCCGGACCTGCTGCTGCTCGGTGTACGCGTGGCACGGGCGCAGAAGGACCAGCTGGGCGCGCAGCGCTATGCGCGCAAGCTGCAGATGAACTATCCGGGAACCGACCAGACGCGGGCGCTGGCGGGACTCGAGCACAACCCCGGCTGAATGCCATGAGCATGCAAGCGGGCGGCGTCGGCATCGGCGCGCGGCTGCGTGCCGCGCGCGAGCGTCGCGGACTCACCATCCTGCAGGCGGCCGAGAAGCTGCACGTGGATGCGCGCGTGCTCGAGAGCCTCGAAGCGGAGAACTTTGAGCCCCTCGGCGCGGTGGTGTACGTGCGCGGGCACCTGCGCCGCTACGCCGAACTGGTGGGGGAGTCCTCGGCACAGCTGCAGGAGCTGTACAGCGCCAGCACCAGTGGCGGCGTACATCCGGACCTGACCCGTATCCCGCGCGCCGAGCGTGCGCCGGAGGCCACGCGCTTCATGATGCCGGTGCTGCTCGTGACCGTAGCGATCGCGCTCGGGGGCTTGCTGTGGTGGTTGATGACTCTGCCGCGCACCCGCCCGCAGGCATTGCCGGCGGTCGCCGCGCCAGGCACGCCGGCACCGCCAGCCGCTCCGGCCGCGGCTGCGCCTGCGGCGCCAGTGCCCGCAGCCGCAAGCGACGCGCCACCGACGTCGTCGTCCCCTGCACCGGTGTCCGCGCCCGGCCCGACGCTCACGCTGCGCTTCAGTGCAGCGAGCTGGGTGCAGGTCGCGGATGCGCACGGCAAGGTGCTGCTGGATGGCCTGCAGCCGCCGGGCGGCATGCGCTCGGTGAGCGGCGCGGCGCCACTGCGCGTGGTGCTCGGTAACGCCCCGGGCGTGGCACTGGAAGTGAACGGCCGTCCGGCCTCGCTCAGCGGCCTCGTGCGCCGCCGTGGCGATGCACATCTGTCGGTCGATGCGCGGGGCACGGTGTCGGCCGAGCCGGCACGCCCGGCCGGAGAGTGACGTGGCGGGCGAGATCCAGGCAATCCGCGGGATGAACGACGTGCTGCCGGCCGAGATCGCCGCCTGGCAGCACCTGGAGGCGGTGACCCGCGCGCTACTGACCAGCTACGGCTACCAGGAGATCCGTGTGCCGCTGCTCGAGCACACCGAGCTCTTCAAGCGCGCCATCGGCGAGCACACCGACGTCGTCGGCAAGGAGATGTACACCTTCACCGACCGGGGCGGCGACAGCCTCACGCTGCGTCCGGAGGCTACGGCCGGCATCGCGCGCGCCCTGATCTCGAACGGGCTGCTGCGTGGGCAGCGCCACCGGCTCTGGTGCATCGGCCCGATGTTCCGCCACGAGGCCCCGCAGGCGGATCGCTACCGCCAGTTCTGGCAGGTGGACGTGGAGGCGGTCGGCTGGCCGGGTCCGGACATCGATGCGGAGTTGATCGCCTTCAGCGCCCGCCTGTGGCAGCGGCTGGGAATTCCAGGCCTGCGGCTCGAGCTCAATTCCCTGGGCACGCCCGAGAGTCGCCGTGACTACCGCGCGCGCCTGGTGGAGTACTTCCGCGCCCACGAGGCGCAGCTGGACGAGGACAGCCGGCGCCGCCTGGGCGGCAACCCACTGCGCATCCTCGACAGTAAGAACCCGGCCATGCAGGAGCTCATAGCCGGCGCGCCGCTGCTCACCGAGCACCTGGATGACGCATCGCGCCAGCACTTCGAGACCCTGCAGGCGATGCTCGATGCCATCGGCGTGCGCTACCACCTCAACCCGCGCCTGGTGCGCGGGTTGGATTACTACACGCACACCGTGTTCGAGTGGATCACGGCCGCGACCGGCGCCCAGAATGCCGTATGCTCCGGCGGCCGTTACGACGGCCTGATCGCGCAGCTCGGCGGTGAAGCGACACCCGCCATCGGCTTCGCGATGGGCGTGGAACGCCTGGTCCGCCAGGTGCTCGCAGCCGGTGGTGCCGCGCCCGTACCCCATCCGGATCTGTACGTGGTGGTGGGTGGCGGGGCCGAGTGCGCCACGCGCGCCCTGGCGATCGTCGAGGCGCTGCGCAACGAGCGACCCGGGCTAGCCATCGAGCTCAACATGGGGGGCGGGAACCTCAAGGCACAGTTCCGCCGCGCCGACAAGAGCGGCGCCTCCCTGGCGCTGATCCTGGGCGAGGACGAGCTCGCCCGCGGTGTCGTGGCCATGAAACCTTTGCGCGAGCAGAGCGGTCAGAGCGAGTGCCCGCTCGCGCAGCTGTCGCGCGGGGTGGATGAGGCGCTCGCCGCGCTGCGTCCGGCCGAGGCGCCGCGCGCATAAGAACCGGAGGATGCGTGGAAGACTACCTGTCGGATAAAGAGCAATGGGAATGGGTCAAGGCGCAGCTGCGCGCCAACGGCCCGGCGATGATCCTGGCGCTGGCCGTGGTGCTGGCCGGCTGGGCCGGCTGGCGCTGGTGGCAGCAGCGCGTTGACAGCTCCCAGGCGCAGGCCAGCGCCCAGTACATGCAGATGGTACAGGCGCTCGAGCGCAGCGACCGCTCCCAGGCGCTGGTGGTGCTCGGGCAGCTCGAGCGCGGGTACCCCGATTCACCGTATACCGATCAGGCAAAGCTGCTCGCCGCGCGGCTGTACGTGGAGGGCAATGAGCTCGACAAGGCCGCCACCGAACTCAGCGCGGTCGCTGCCCACTCGCACGACAAGGAGCTCGCTCTGGTCGCGCGGCAACGCCTGGCGCGCGTGCAGATCGCCCAGGGCAAGCCGGATGCGGCGCTGGCGACGCTCGAGGGCACCGAGGTCGGTGCCTTTGCGGCCCGCGCGCACGAGGTGCGTGGGGATGCCCTGTTCGCCAAGGGGGACAGGCAGGGCGCGCTGCGCGAGTACCGCAGTGCGCAAAGCAGTGCCGCCGGCGGCAGCACGCCGCTGCTCGACCTGAAGATCGCCGATCTCGGCGGCGCGGCGCCGCCGTCCGCCACAGCGACCGCGGCGGCGGCCAAGTGAGCCGCATGCGCCTCTGGCAAGGCTTGTTGGGTTTCGCGGCCGCGCTGCTGCTGCTCGGCGCCTGCTCGAAGGACAAGGAGAAGGCGGTCGACGAGCCGGCCAGGCTGACCGCCTTCCAGCCGGCGCTGCGGGTGGAGCGGGTATGGAGCGCGAGCGTCGATGACAAGAAGGCAGCGCCGCTGCGGCTCGGCCTGGGACTGGCCGTGGCCAATAACCGCGTCTACGCGGCCGGCCACCGCGGCGACGTGCAGGCATTTGACCTGAAGAACGGGCGGCGCGCCTGGCGCGTGAAATTGAAGGCCCCGCTCGCCGGTGGTACGGCAGCCTCGGCAGACCTGGTGCTCATCGGTACCAGCGACGGCCGGCTGTTTGCCCTCAACGCAGCTGACGGCAAGACCCGCTGGCAGGTGCGCGTGAACGGCGAGGTGTTGGCGCCCCCGGCGATCGGCGAGCGTCTGATCGTGCTGCGCACCGGCGATGGCAAGCTGCGCGGCCTGAGTCCCGCGGACGGGCACGAGCTGTGGCTGCAGGAGCAGCAGGTACCGCGCCTGTCGTTGCGTGGCACGGCGCGCCCGGTGATCTCCGGGGACATCGTGTTGTGTGGCTTCGACGACGGCAAGGTGATGGCCGTGAACATGGGCGACGGCAGCCTGCAGTGGGAGACCACGGTGACCCCGCCGCACGGCCGCACCGAGCTCGAGCGGCTCGCGGACATCGATTCGGCGGTGCTGGTGCAGGGGCAGAATATCTACGCCGTGGGCTTCCAGGGGCGCGTGGCCATGCTGGCGTTTGACACCGGCCAGGTGTGGTGGTCGCACGAGATGTCCAGTTACCGTGGCATGAGCCTCGACGAGGAGAACATCTACGTCTCGACCGCCGAAGGCGAGGTCGTGGCGCTGCGCGCCAAGACCGGCGCTGAGGTGTGGCGCCAGAGCGCGCTGCTGCATCGCGGCCTCTCGACGCCTGGGGCCATGGAGGCGGCCGTCGTGGTCGCGGACTTCCAGGGCTACGTGCATTGGCTCGACAAGGGCACGGGGGCGATCATCGGCCGCACCCGGGGCGGCCACGCCCTTACCAGCACGCCGCCGATCGTGACCGCGCCGGACACCGTCGCCGTGGTGAACGACCGTGGCCAGGTGGCGGTCTACCGGGTGAGTCCGCTGGCGAGCAAGGGCAAGAAGCAGGCCCCGCGAACGCCCGCACCGGCGGCCAGCGAGTAAGGCGCAGCGGGGCACCCGCGCGCCCCCGGCCATGCTGCCCGTCATCGCACTCGTCGGCCGTCCCAACGTCGGCAAGTCGACGCTCTTTAACGTCCTCACGGGCACCCGCGACGCCATCGTCGCGGACGAGCCGGGCCTCACGCGCGACCGCCAGTACGGTTTCGGCCGCCTCGGGCCGCTGCCATGCGTGGTGATCGACACGGGCGGCCTGGTTGAGAACCCGGTGGGCATTGCGGCGCAGATGCGCGCCCAGACCGAGCGCGCGGTGGCCGAGGCCGACCGTCTCATCTTCCTCACCGACGCCCGCGCCGGGCTCACCGCCGAGGACCAGTTCGTGGCGCGCGAACTGCGCCGCTCCGGCAAGCCGGTCACGCTCGTGCTCAACAAGGGCGAGGGCCTGGACCACGACGTCGTGGGCGCGGAGTTCCATGCGCTGGGGCTCGGCGAACCGCAGGTGATCTCGGCCAGTCACGGGCAGGGCTGCGAGACGCTCATGGAGCAGGTGCTGGCCGGCTTTGAGGCGCAGCCCGAGGCTACCGCCGACGACGGCGCGATCCGCATCGCCATCATCGGCCGGCCCAACGTCGGCAAGTCGACCCTGGTCAACCGCCTGCTGGGCGAGGAGCGCGTGATTGCCAGTGAGCAGCCGGGCACGACGCGCGACAGCATCTTCGTGCCCTTCGAGCGCGACGGGCGCGCCTTCCTGCTCATCGACACCGCCGGCGTGCGCCGCCGGGCGCGGGTCGAGAACGTGATCGAACGCGCCAGCGTGGCGAAGACGCTGCAGGCCATCGCCGAGGCACATGTCGTCATCCTGGTGCTGGATGCGCACGAGGGGATCACCGAGCAGGACGCGAGCGTGCTGGGCATCGCGCTCGAGCGCGGGCGCGCGCTCATCATCGCCGTCAACAAATGGGACGGGATCGCCCCCGAGCAGCGCGAGCAGGTTGAGCGGCAACTCTCGCTCAAGCTCGATTTCGTGCCCTTCGCGCCGGTGCATTTCATCTCCGCGCGTCACGGCAGCGGCGTGGGGGAGCTCATGCAGGCTGCGATGCGTGCCTACGAGGCGGCGATGCGCACGCTGCCCACGCGGGAGCTGACGCGTACGCTCGAGCACGCGCTCAGCGTGCATCAGCCGCCGCTCGTGCGCGGCCGGCGCATCAAGCTGCGCTATGCCCACCAGGGTGGCCGCAACCCGCCGCGCATCGTCATCCACGGCAACCAGACGATGGCCGTACCGGCGGCCTACACGCGCTACCTGGCCAATGTCTTCCGCAAGACCTATGACCTGTTCGCGACCCCGGTGCTGATCGAGTACCGCACCGATGCCAACCCGTACGCGCGCGAGTCCCGCGGCAAGCGGCCAGCCGGCAGACCGCGCCGCGGACAGCGCGCCCGCCGCTGAACGGCCCTCCGCACACCGCGCGGTGATGGCGGCGTAACCGCGCAGGCGGCGCGCGGGCCGAGCGGCTAGAATCCCGCCCACACAGCGGGGAAGGGGGTCGCGTGGCTACTGCGAGTCAGAGTTCGCGTCGATGCGTGCCGGCGCTAGGGTTGCTGGTCGTGTGCCTGGCCGGCTGGAGCGGTGCGGGTGCTGATCCGCCGGCGGGCGATGCTCAGGTTGCCGAGTCCAAGGGTGGCTTTCTTTCCTCCTTCCGCCAGGCTCTAGAACAGGATCCGTCCCGTGACGTAGTGCGCGGGCACTTTGAGGTCGGCACGCCTCCGGATACCCACCGCTACTACTGTCTGGTCAACCCCAAGAACGGCAAGAACGAGGAGAACGGCGTGCGCGGCACGCCGTACGTGCGCAGCGACGGCATGACCGGCCTCAAGGAGCCGGCAGTCAGCGCGCTCAACTGCGCCGATGCCGAAAAGCGCGGGCTGCTGGTCACTCAGGGCTATGTGCTGAAGGGCCTGCCGGCCACGCCCGCCGCACCAGCCGCCACGGCAGCTGCGGTCGCAGCTCCCGCCGCTGCTGCCGCTGCCGCACCGCCAGCCGCCACCCCCGTGGCTGCGGCCGCTCCGGTGACCGCGGCTCCGGTGCCAGCCGCCGCGGTGCCCCTGGCCGCCACCGCGGCCGCCGTGGGCGCGGCCACTCCGGCAGCGGCTGCCAGCGCGGTGGTCCCGCCCAGCTCCAGCGCCACGGCTAGTGCGGACGTCATGGCCGTGTTCTCGCGCTTTATCGCAGCGCAGAATGCACACGACCGCAACCTCGTGGGAGCGACGCTGCTTGACTCACCGGACTTCGTCTGGGGGCAATACCGTGGCAACTCGATCTGGGGCACCCAGGAGGCGCTCGATGAGCTCGCCCGGCACTGGAAGGGGACGTGGAAGTTCGAGCCGCAGATGAAAGAGGCTCACCTCGCTACCCTCGGCCCCGGCGTGGCGGTGCTGGTGGCGCCGGTGCTCTTTACGCAGGCCACTCCCGGACAGGACCCGGACACGGTCCCAATCCGCTGGAGCGGCGTTTTTGTGAACACGAAGGCCGGCTGGCGCATCGCCTCGGTGTTCATAACGCCGTTCAAGGACTGGCACACACCAAACGGCTGATGTGCCGGATGACGGCTCGCGATGGGCGGCGAGGCGCGTGGCGCGCCTGCATGCCAGTCGTGAGCACGCACCGGCGCGCTGCACGTGACTGTCGCGGAACATGAGACCCAAGCTACGCGTCGTCGCCGACTCCCTCATCACGCCGATCCTGACGGAAGCCAAGCGCATCCTCGCGGAGATCGGCATCGAGGTGCGCGGAGCACGTCTGCGGCAGCACCTGCTCGATCAGGGACTGAAGCTGGCGCGGACCGCGGACGATGCCGAGCGCATGCTGCTGCCGCCGGACGTGGTCGAGCGTGCGATCGCCACGGCGCCCAAGCGCTTCGCGCTCTACGATCGCGACGGCAACCCGTACACCGAGCTCGGTGGCGACAAGGTGCACTTCGTGCCTGGCTCCAGCGGGTTGCAGATCCTTGACCATCGCAGCGGCGAGACGCGGCACTCCAAGACCCGCGACTTCATCGAGTACGTGCGCATTGGCGATCGCCTCAAGCATCTGGGCTATCTGGCGACCGCCTTCTCCACCAACGATATCGAGCCGCAGGTCTCGGATGCCTGGCGCCTCTACCTGGTCATGACCAACTCGCTCAAGCCGGTGGTCTCGGGTGCCTTCACCGAGCATGGCGTGACGCGCATGGCGGACATGATGCAGCTGTTCCGCCGCGACCGCGCCGATCTCATCGCCCGTCCCATGTCCATCTTCACGGTCACCGCCACCGGATTCTTCCGCTACAGCGAGGACTCCTGCCAGAACCTCATGGATTGCGCCGCCGCCGGCATCCCGGTGGAGATCGTGCCCGTCACCCTGATGGGCCTTATCGCGCCGGTGACCCTGGTGGGCGCGACCGTGATGCACGTCGCCGACGTGCTCGCCGGGCTCACCATGGCGCAGCTGATCAAGCCGGGCACGCCGGTGCTCTTTGGGGGCGCGCCGGCGACCTTTCACATGAAGACGGCGATGTCGCCGATGGCGGCCATCGAGGCCTTGCACCTCAACATGGCGTACGTGGAAGTCGCCAAGCATCTGGACCTGCCGACCCAGGCCTACATGGCGCTCGGTGAGGGCAAGTTCCTTGATGCCCAGGCGGGCGCGGAGACCTTCGGCGGAGCCCTGCTCGCTGCGATCGGCGGCGTGAACTCGGTGTCGGGGCCGGGAATGCTCGACTACGTGCTCACCTTCAGCCTGGAGAAGCTCGTGTTCGATGACGAGCTGTGCGGGCAGGCGCTGCACTTCTGCCGCGACCTGCAGGTACTCGAGGACCTGCCGACGGTGCAACTGGTGCGCCAACTGCTCTCTGACAAGCACCTGCTCACCGCGCCACACACGCTGTCGTACTGGCCGAAGGAGCTGTACCTGCCGGGCGCGGTTTTCGATCGCATCAATCGCGAGACCTGGATGCAAGAGGGTGGCAAGAATCTGGAGCAGCGTGCCAAGGCCGAGGTCGAGCGGCTCCTCGGCGCTTATTCCTCACCGCCGCTGGATCCGCGCCTCGATGCGGAGATGCTGCGTCTCATCCGCGCGGGCATGACAGGCACGGACCCGCTGCCGGAAACGCTGCCACCGGTCGCCGCCAGCATCAGTGCCACGGAGCGGGTGGGGCGGCGCTCGCGGCGGCGAGGCGGGAAGCCCGGCTGATGCGGATCGCGCGCCGTTACGGCGCAGCTACCAGCGCGCCAGAAGGCGAAGTGCGACGTGCGCGCAAGGCGATGCCTCAGAAGCGCAAGCCCAGCCCGAGAAGCACGACATCGGTGTCGCGGTTGTAGGAGGTCAGGGTGCGATGCCATGAGACTCTCAGGACCCATTGCGATGCGAACTGGTAAGCCAGGGTCGTAGTGCCGAGCCCAAGGACGTGCGTGCTGTGATCGCTTTGATCCTGGTCGCGTGCGAAGTACGGTCCGGCACCGATCCCGACGCTGGCGCGCTGATGGAAGAAGGCGCGGGTGAGCCATAGCTGCCCGGCCAGGCCCTGCCGTTTCACATCCTTAGCATCGCCTTCGTCGAGGAAGGTGCCGGTCAGATCCACGTAGGGGGTCAGATTGCGTCGATACTCCACCGCCCACGCTGCACCCTGGGGCGAGTGGAAGTTGTTCACTACCGTCTTGCCGACGAAGCCGTCGAACTCGTTGCGCTCCGCAGAGGAAAATCCGTATGTCGCCGGCGGAACCACCGGACCGGGCCGTTGCGCGGCGTCCAGCTGCAGTCCGAGGCCCAAGAGCAGCGAATCGGTACTCATGCTGGAGCCAACCTGGGCGCGGTTGTAGCGCAGTTGCACGATCCAGGGCGCCCCGGGATACCAGGACGCCGCGGCGCTGAAGAGGCCGCCCCAGCCGTGCGCATCGATAGTCGTCCCGGAGCTCATGTCGGTGGTGGTGTCGTAGTAGCGGTACGGGCCCGCTCCCACAGCAAAGGCAAACTTGCGCCCTGGGCTCAGCAGACGAAACCAGATCTGCGGGCTGACGCCATCGCGATGGTGATCCGTGACGTGCCCCTCGTTCAGGTACTGGTAGGAGGCCACGAAATGCTCGCTGAGGTTGTGCGCATACTCGAGCCCGTAGGCGTAGGAGCCCTCGGCCCTGTCCTCGGTACGTTGTCCGCCGGCGAAGAGGTACACCTCCTGGGCGCCGACGGTCCGGGCGAGGAGCATTGCTGCGATAAGGCCGGCGCAGCGCAGCGCGCGCCCGGCGCGTTGCCTGAGGCTCGCGGCCCTGGCTGGCCTCACGGCTGGCACCGCATTGAGTTTGCTGCGCTGCGTGCAAGCGGCGAAGCAGAGAGCTCCTGCGACATGTCCGCAGCATAGACACACCGGCATGTGCTCGACGCGCCGCTATGCGTACTCGCGTCGACGTCCTACAACATGTGGGGAAGCAGGCCGACCTGTCGCGCGGCGGTTGTTTTCAGGCGCGGTCGATATTCGAAACAGCTTCGACATGCGGCATGGGCTGTCGACAACCTGGACAGGTCTGCAGCAGGCGAACATCGCGCCTGGGCCGCGGCTAATTCGCACCTGCGGGATCCCGGCAGCCACTACCACCAAAGCAGGGCAGCTGGGAAGCGTAAGTAGGCAAGAAGCGGACCAGGAAATCACCGCTACCGTACTGACTCTCGCGTGCCCGGCCGCGAAGGCCCGCGTTCGCGATCAATGAGGGGATGACGTAGGCACTCCCCGAAGATGTTGGTCGAAGAACTTCACGATCAGGGCGTTCTCATCGGTATAAGCGTCCACGTTCTCAGTTCCGTGCCCCTGCTCTCCGAAGATCTTCAAGTCGATGCTGCCTCCCGCGTCACGAATGGCCCTACCCATTTGTCGCGCCTGTTCCGGCGGGCAGCGTGGGTCGTTGGCACCGGCTGTCATCAATACCGGCGCCCGAATGCGCTTGGCGTGAGTAATTGGCGAACGATCTCGCCAAAGGTCTGAGTTGCGTTGCGGATCCCCCATCAGCACGCGATCGATGGCCTGAATCCAAGGCAACTCCGTCGCGTAGCCGGTGAAGTAGTCGACAAATGGGTACAACGCCGCGCCAGCCTTCCAGCGGCTCGGCTGTTTTTCCAAAGCCAGCAATGCCAGATATGCGCCGTTCGAAGCGCCGTATACACCCAACTTCGTTGGGTCCACGTAGCCGGTGCGAAGCAGAAAGTCCGCCGCGCTGAACACGTCCTGCAGATCGCCTCCCCCCATGTCCATCCGGTTAGCCACAAAAAATCTGCGGTCATAGTTAGCCGAGCCACGGTAGTTCGGACTGATCACTACGTAGCCGTTCGTCGCGAGTACTTGGATGTACGTCAGCAGCGCAGGCCGCGTCTGATCCATGGGGCCGCCGTGAATCTCGACTATTGCGGGGCTGGATCCATCCCTGGACAGATTGGGGGGCACCCACACGAGTGCCGGGATTTTGAACCTGCGATCGCTGCTTGCATACCAAACATGCACCGGTGCCACTAGGCCTTGCGCAACGTCCGGAGGGACTTCCGGGGCAACGAGCTTGGTCTCTTGCCCATTCAGCAAAGTCAGGATTCGGAGCTGCGGCGGCACTGTGCCACTACGGTACCGATATACGATACGCCGCCCATCTGGAGAAAAAGTCCGGCCTCCAACATGGGGCATCAGCGACAGAGGTACTTCCAACTCATGCAGGCCAACTCCTTCCGTAAGCTGCCGACTTACCCGCTTCGCGATGTCATAGGCAAAAATCTGCGCCGAACCATCCCCGTCACGGACATACGATACCAGCGCACTGTCAGGTGAGAACGCGCCTGCAAAATGGTTGGATCGCTCCTCTGTTATCCAGCGCCGTGCATGGGTCGATAGATCGAGCAGTGCCACGTTCCGCCACCCATCGGCAGCGTCCGAAAGTATCAGTGCCCATCGCCCGTCTTTGGACAGATCCTGCAAAGAGTTGAGCATCTCACCCGAGTGGGGAGTGAGGTTTTCGACACTGCCGCCATTCGCACTCACGAGCATCACGTTCGAGTCAGTGAAAGACCAGCTCAAATCGGTGAAGTACACGGCATCCCCGTTTCTGGACCACAGGGGGGCGACCCGACTGTGCTCACGAGAGCCTGCTGCGGTTAGAGCGCGGCGGCGGTGTGTGTTCAGATCGATAACCTCGATCTCTGCGGAGGAGTCGGCGGCGCGGCGCGAGCTGAACACCAGCTGCTGCCCATTCGGAGACCAGCCGGGATCTACTTCCGCCACCTCCGCAGTATCGGTGAGGTTGGTCACCTGACCACTCGCGACGTCCGCGATCATTATGTCGTAGAGCTCGTTCCCGGCGTCATCGACCAGAAAGGCAATCTTCTGGCCGTCCGGAGACCAGACAGGACCGCTCTGGGAACTTTTCGAAGGACTCACGGCGCGCGATTTGCCGGAGTTCACCTCAGTGAGCCAGATATTGTCGACGCCGGAACGGTCCGACACATACAAGACAGAACTGCCATCCGGAGACCACGAAGCGGGAGAGACGTTCTCCAGCGCAGACATGGCCGGGATGGAAGCAGGTTTAAATCCAGCTCGAGCCGGGCTTGTGAGGCTGCGCGGGTCCGTGACCTGTTGGCCCGATGCACTTGCGCTCTGAAGTGCCAGCACAAGTAAACAAATTCCCGCAGCACAGGGTGGGGTCGATTTCCGATACATTTGTGCTTTCCGCGGCTCTGCGAAGTATAACGGTGAGCTTTGGCTTCCTAGGGTGACTACGAGGCAGTCGCGGACCGCTTCCAAACCTCGAAGTGCATGCAAGGTTTCCTTCACGGAAATGCGCAAGCTCATGACCAATCAGTGCATCGAGTTGCTGCGCGTCGAGTGCCCGCAGAAAACACGTTGACAAGTACAAGGTCTCAGCCGAGGGCAGTGTGCCGTAACCGCGCAGAGCGATCGGCATAGATGTTACGAAGGCACGCGGTTCCAGTCCAATGACTGTTCGCGCTGGTGGTCTTGCATTCGGGTTCTCCGCGAGGCGTGTAGCAAAAGTTGTCGGCACCGCTAGTGAGCGGTTGGCCGCACGAGTCGAATACCGTAGGGTGGCGGTCAACTATGGTCCGGCTATGGCGTTGGATTGGAGAGCAGACATGCAGACGAGACCCACAGACTGGCGCCGACTCTTATGCGTCCTGCTGGCGGTGCCGCAGCTCTCAGCAGGTGCAGACAGTGCTCCGTCCGCGGCGCCTGAAGTGAAGAAAACCGTCGATGCGTTCGCTGGACACTGGACGCTAACCGGCACAGATCGTGAACCGGGCGCGACGACGCCGGCAACCGTGAACGCCACGATGGACTGCAAGTCCGCGGCATTGAATGCGGCGGTGACCTGTCTCATTGCTGCTGACATCGCCGGGACACGCATCGAGGCCGCCACTATCATCGGCTACGACCCCGATGATCACCTGGTGCGATGGATGGAGATATCATCCACGGGCGAATATCACGATCATCACGGCCGATGGAAGGGCAACCAGATCCGCTTCGAGCCGCTGAACTACACGGCCGCCGGCGAACAAATGACTGAATACTTTTCGCTCTCTTTTGCCTCAGGCGCCCGCATGATCTGGAAAGCGACCACCAAGACGCCAGAGGGAGAATCGCGGCTCGAGCTCACCGCCATACGCGCGAACGCCAAAGCCCCCTGATTTGGGGGGATCGGTCACGGCTGCGCGCCGAAGATTCTTATTCCCACTCGATCGTCGCCGGCGGCTTGCCCGAGATGTCGTACACGACCCGGGATATACCCTGGACCTCATTCACGATGCGGCGTGACACGTGCTCCAGAAACTCGTACGGCAGACGCGCCCAGTGGGCGGTCATGAAATCGACGGTCTCGACGGCACGCAGTGCGACGACGTAGTCGTAGCGGCGCCCGTCACCCATAACGCCCACTGAGCGTACCGGCAGGAACACCGCAAAAGCCTGGCTGGTGCGATCGTACAGGTCGTGCCGGCGCAACTCCTCGATGTAGATGGCGTCCGCGCGGCGCAGGATGTCCGCGTACTCCTTGCGCACTTCGCCGAGAATGCGCACGCCCAGCCCCGGGCCCGGGAATGGATGGCGGTGCACCATCTCTGCCGGCAGGCCGAGCTCGATCCCAAGCCGGCGCACCTCGTCCTTGAACAGCTCGCGCAACGGCTCCACCAGCTTCAGGTTCATGCGCTCGGGCAGGCCACCGACGTTGTGGTGCGACTTGATGACGTGCGCCTTGCCGGTGCGGGCGCCCGCCGACTCGATGACGTCCGGATAGATCGTGCCCTGTGCCAGGTAGGAGACACCGCTGAGCTTGTGCGCTTCCTCGTCGAACACCTCGATAAAGGTACGGCCGATGATCTTGCGCTTCTGCTCCGGATCACTCACGCCACCGAGTGCGGCGAGAAAGCGGTCCTCGGCGTCCACGCGGATTACCTGTACGCCCAGATGCTGGGCAAAGGTCTGCATGACCTGGTCGCCTTCGCCGAGGCGCAGCAGGCCATGATCGACGAATACGCAGGTGAGCTGCGCCCCGATCGCCCGCTGCAGCAGCGCGGCCACCACGGAGGAATCGACACCGCCTGAGAGGCCAAGCAGCACCTTGCCGGTGCCGACCTGGGCGCGCACGCGTGCGATGGCGTCCTCCAGGATGTTGCCGACGCTCCACAGGGCATCCGTGCCTGCGATTTCGCGCACGAAGCGCTCCAGCAGGCGTGTGCCCTGCTTGGTATGGGTTACCTCGGGATGGAACTGCACCCCGTAAAAACGCCGGCGCTCATCGCTCATGGCAGCGTACGGGATGGTGGTGGTGCAGGCATCGGCACGAAAGCCGGCCGGCAGCTCGGCCACGCGGTCACCATGACTCATCCACACGTCGAGCTGCGCCTGACCGCCGGGGTTGCGGCGGTCGGCCAGGTGTTCGAGCAGGCGTGAAGTGGTCGTGACTGTCACTTCGGCGTAGCCGAACTCACGCTCGCTCGAGGGGGTCACGCGCCCGCCGAGCTGCTGTGCCATGGTCTGCATGCCGTAGCAGATACCGAGCACCGGCACGCCGAGCTCGAAAACCACCGCCGGCGCGCGCGGGGGGTTGGCCTCTGTGACCGATTCGGGACCGCCGGAGAGGATAACGGCGCGCGGGCTGAAGGCGCGCACGTCCGCGTCGCTCATGTCCCAGGGGTGGATCTCGCAGTAGACACCCAGCTCGCGCACGCGGCGCGCGATCAGCTGGGTGTATTGCGCACCGAAGTCGAGGATCAGGATGCGGTGCGCATGAATGTCCGGACGGGGAGGGGCCGCAGCAGCGGCTCGTGGAACGCTCGCCATGAGTGGATCGCTAGGACACCCGGTAGTTGGGCGCCTCCTTGGTGATGGTGACGTCGTGGACGTGGCTTTCGCGCACGCCGGCAGTGGTGATGCGCACGAACACCGGCTTGGTGCGCAGGTCGGTGATGTTGCGACTGCCGGTGTAGCCCATAGCCGCCCGCAGTCCGCCGCACAACTGATGCAGTATGGTGACGACGCTGCCCTTGTAAGGCACGCGACCCTCCACGCCCTCCGGCACCAGCTTCTCCAGCTCGGAGGCCGCATCCTGGAAGTAGCGGTCTGACGAGCCGTGGCGCTCGCCCATGGCTCCGAGGGAGCCCATGCCACGATAGGACTTGTAGGAGGCGCCCTGGTAGAGCTCTACCTCGCCGGGGGATTCTTCGGTACCGGCGAAGAGGCCGCCGATCATGACGGCGTGCGCACCCGCCGCGAGTGCCTTGGCGAGGTCGCCCGAGAAGCGGATGCCGCCATCGGAGATGACTGGCACGTCGGCCTTGTGCAGCGCCTCGGCCACGTTGGCGACCGCCGAGATCTGTGGTACGCCCACGCCGGCGACGATGCGCGTGGTACAGATCGAGCCCGGCCCGATGCCGACCTTGACCGCGTCGGCGCCGGCCTCTACCAGCGCGCGCGCCGCCTCCGCGGTGGCGATGTTGCCGGCGATGACCTGGGCATCGGCCCACCGGGCCTTGATGCGTCGCACGGTCTCGAGTACGCCGCGGGAGTGACCGTGGGCGGTGTCGACGACCACCAGATCGACGCCCGCCTCGCGCAGCGCGGCGACCCGCTCCAGGGTGTCGGGGGTCGTGCCGACCGCGGCGCCGACCCGCAGGCGGCCGCCATCATCCTTGCAGGCGCGCGGGAACTCCGTGGCTTTCTGGAAATCCTTCACCGTGATCATGCCCACCAGCTCGTTGCCGCGGTTCACGACCAGCAGCTTCTCGATGCGATGCTTGTGCAGCAGCGCCAGCACCTCGTCCTTGGGCGCATCCTCGCGCACGGTCACGAGCCGCTCCTGCGGCGTCATTACTGAGGAGACCGGCGCCTCCAGCTTGTCCTCAAAGCGCAGATCGCGGTGCGTGACGATGCCGACGGCGCGGCGTCCGACCACCACCGGCACACCGGAGATACCGCGCGAGCGGGTGAGGTCGAGGACCTCGCGGATGCTCATGTTGGGCGAGACGGTGATCGGATCCTTGATGACGCCGCTCTCGAACTTCTTCACGCGGCCGACCTCGCGCGCCTGCGCCTCGATGGTCATGCTCTTGTGGATAATCCCGATGCCGCCTTCCTGCGCGATCGTGATCGCCAGGCGCGCTTCGGTGACGGTATCCATCGCGGCCGATAGCAACGGCACGTTCAGCCGGATGCGGCGCGTGAGCTGGGTGGAGAGTTCGACCTCGCGTGGCAGGATTTCCGAGTAGGCCGGAACCAGGAGGACGTCGTCGAAGGTGAGAGCTTCTTCGAGGATGCGCATGCGCAATTATAAGCGCCCCGACCGCTTCGGTAAACCTCATGCTAAGGTGTCCGCATGGCGGTAATCCCTGAGATTTCCGGCGCGGCGCTGCCCGCGCGCGAGGTCTACAGCGTCACGCGCCTGACCCGCGAGGTGCGCCTGCTTCTCGAGCGCGGCCTGGGCGTGGTGTGGGTGGAGGGCGAGTTGTCCAACTTCTCCCAGCCGACCTCCGGGCACTGGTACTTCTCGCTCAAGGACCGTGACGCGCAGCTGCGCTGCGCCATGTTCCGCACCAAGAACGTGCTGGTCGGCTTCACCCCGCGCCCCGGTATGCAGGTGCTGGTCCGCGGGCGCGTGGGCGTCTACGAGGCGCGCGGCGAATACCAGTTGATCGCCGAACATCTCGAGGAGGCGGGGCTCGGTGCGCTCCAGCGTGAGTTCGAGCGTCTCAGGGCGCGCCTGGCGGCCGAGGGGTTGTTTGCGTCCGAGCGCAAGCGGGCGGTGCCGCGCTTCCCACGCCGCATCGGCGTGGTGACCTCGCCGACCGCCGCCGCGCTGCACGACGTGCTCAACGTCCTCAGGCGGCGCTTCCCACCGGCCCAGGTCCTCATCTATCCCGCGCCGGTCCAGGGGGCGGCCGCCGCGCCGGCACTGGTGCGTGCCTTGGATGCCGCCTCGGCGCGCGCCGAGTGCGACGTACTCATCCTGGCGCGCGGCGGCGGTTCGCTCGAGGACCTCTGGGCTTTCAATGACGAGCGCCTGGCGCGTGCCATCCAGCGCTGTGCGCTGCCGGTGGTCTGCGGCGTGGGCCACGAGATCGACTTCACCATCGCCGACTTCGTCGCCGACGCGCGCGCTCCCACGCCCTCCGCGGCCGCGGAGCTGGTGGTGCCGGACCGGCATGCCTGCCTGCAGGCGCTGCAGCACACGATGCAGCGCCTGGCGGCTGGCATGCGGCGCGAACTGCGCGTGCATCAGGCACGCCTGGGCGGGACTCAGCGGCGCCTGCAGCAGGCGCACCCCGGCGCGCGTCTGAATCAGCAGGCGCAGCGCCTGGATGATCTGGCGCTGCGCCTGCACGCCGCGCTGCGCACCCGTGTGCATCTCGGCCAGGTGCGTCTGGCTGACGCGCGGGCGCGCCTGGCGCACGTCTCGCCGCGCCACACGCTGCGCGAGTACCGGGCGCGACAGGAGCATCTGCAGATGCGCCTCGCGCAGTCGCTGCACGCGCAGCTGGCGCGAGTTCGCCAGCGCCTCGCGGTGGCGCAGCGCGGTCTGCACGCGGTGAGTCCGCTGGCAACCCTGGAGCGCGGCTTCGCCATCGTGAGCGATACCCAGGGCGTGGTGATCCGTGCTGCAGACGAGCTCAGTTGCGGACAGGAGTTCGAGGCGCGCCTGGCGCGCGGCACGCTGCTCGCACGCGTGACCGCCAAGAAATGAAGCGGCCGGTCCTTTCCCGCGCACTGGCAGCGGTGCTGCTGCTGGCACTCGCGGCGCACGGCGTGGCCGAGCCCACAGCGCTGCCGCAAGCCGAGGCGGTTCCGGGCGGCGTCGCACTGGTGACCGTGCCGGCGCCTGCGGGCAAGGCACCGGTGGTCACCTTCGACGAGCGTCGCGTGCTGGTGCTGCCGGCGCAGGATCATTGGCTCGCGGTCGTCGGCATTCCGCTGTCCCAGACTCCGGGGCACGCCGTGGTGCGCGTGCACGATGGCAGCGATGCGGGCAGCCTGGTCGGCTTCGAGGTCGGCCCCAAGGAATACAACGTGCAGAAGCTGACCGTACCGCCGGGAAAGGTCGACCTGTCCGCGAGGGACCTGGCGCGCGTCAACAAAGAGCAGCCGCACCTCCGCGCCGCGGTCGCCACCTTCTCGGCAAGCGTGCCGGCCACGCTGCAACTGCTGCCGCCGGTGCCCGGCATTCGCTCCAGCTCGTATGGCTCGCGGCGCGTCTTCAACAACGAGGCGCGCAACCCGCATTCCGGCATGGACATCGCCGCGGACACCGGCACGCCGATCCACGCGGCCGCCGATGCCGAGGTGCTCGATACCGGCGACTACTTCTTCAATGGCAAGACGGTGATCCTCGATCACGGCAGCGGTTTCATCACCATGTACTGCCACCTGAGCGAGATCTCGGTGCGGCGGGGGCAGCGGCTGCGCGCCGGCGCCCTGATCGGCAAGGTGGGCGCCACCGGACGCGTCACCGGTCCGCACCTGCACTTCGGCGTTGCGCTCAACGCGAACTTCGTGGACCCCGCGCTGTTTCTGACACCGGCGACCGTCGAGCCCGAACATGGCGGCTGACGGCGGCACGGATGAGGGCTTCATGCGCGCCGCGCTCGAGCAGGCCCGCGCCGCGGCGGCGGCCGGGGAGGTGCCGGTCGGCGCGGTGCTGGTACACGACGGCACGATTCTCGCGGCGGCCGGCAATCAGCCGATCGCCAGCCACGATCCGACCGCACACGCGGAGGTCGCGGTGCTGCGCGCCGCGGGCCGCGCGCGTGGCAGCTACCGCCTCACGGGCACGACGCTCTACGTGACGCTCGAGCCGTGTGTCATGTGCGCGGCCGCCCTGGTGCACGCACGTGTGCAGCGCCTGGTGTTCGGTGCCTGGGACGCGCGCGCGGGCGGCGCGGGCAGCCTGATCAACGTATTCGCTCTGCCGATGCTCAATCACCGCGTCGATGTGTTCGGCGGCGTGCTGATGCAGGAGTGCGGCGCGCTGCTGCAGGGTTTCTTCATGCAGCGGCGCTCCTCCTAGGCGGCGCCACTCGCGAACAGGAGGTGCGCGTGCGCCGTCTGATCGATCTCAGTCACGACATCAAGAACGGCATGACCACCTACAAAGGGCTGCCGGGCCCGCTCATCTGCGACTTCCTCAGCCGCGAGGCCTCACGTGCCAACTACGAGGGCGGCACCGAGTTTCAGATCGCGCGCATCGACATGGTCGCGAACACCGGCACTTACCTTGACTGCCCCTTCCACCGCTATGCCGACGGCAAGGACCTCGCGGCGGTGGCGCTCGAGCGCCTGGTGAGGCTGCCGGCCGTGGTGGTACACGTCGATCACCGCGAGCGCCTCGAGGTCGGCGCCGCCGATTTCGACTCGCTCGAGGTGCGCGGCAAGGCCGTGCTGCTGCACACCGGGTGGAGTCGCCACTGGGGCACGCCGGCGTATCTGCAGGATCATCCCTTCCTGAGTGCCGCTGCGGCCGTGCGGCTGCGCGAGCGCGGCGCGGCACTGGTGGGAATCGACGCGCACAACATCGACGACACGCGCACGCGCAACAGCCGCCCCGTGCACAGCGAGCTGCTCGCGCACGAGATCCTGATCGTCGAGCACCTGCGCGGCCTCGAACTGCTGCCGGCGGGCGCCGCGGCGCGTTTCAGTGCGGTGCCGCCGCGACTCGTCGGTGTTGGCACCTTCCCGGTGCGTGCCTTTGCCGAGCTCGCCTGAGTCTTACTGCTTGCCGGCCGGCAGCGACGCGGGCGGCGCGCTGCCGGAGGTGGCGTCCGGCGGGGAAGCCGCTACCGCAGTGCTCACGGGGGCGGGGGCGAGCAGCGTGGCGCGGGCCTCGCTCGGCTGCCACTCCAGCAGCGTCAGGTAGCGCTGGATGCGGTCTACGAACTGGACCGGTTCCCAGCCGCGGGCATAGCCGCGCTTGGCGCGCTCGTACCAGCGCTGCTGGGCGAGGAGCGGCAGCGCTTCGCGCACGTCGGCCCAGGAATCGGGGTTCTTGCCGCGGGACTGGGCGATGATGCGCGCGTCCTCCAGGTGGCCGAAGCCGACGTTATAGGCCGCGATGGTGAGCCAGGTGCGGTCCGGCTCGGCGATGCGATCGGGAATCATCTCGCGCACCTGCGCCAGATAGCGCGCGCCGGCGCCGATGCTCTGCTCGGGATTGGTGCGATCGCGGATCCCCATCGCCTGCGCGGTGTCCGCGGTCAGCATCATGACGCCGACGGCGCCGTCGCTGGAGGCCGCGCGCGGCTCCCACTTGGACTCCTGGTAGCCGACGGCCGCGAGCAGCCGCCAGTCGATATTGTTCTGCACCGCGGCCTGCTCGAACCAGGCACGAAATGGCGGCAGCCGCTCAGCCACGTTCGCCTGGAACTCGCGCGACTCCTCGTAGACGAACGGCCGCATATCGCCGGAGGATTCCTGCACCAGCTGGGGCAGGCGCCCCGAGGCGGCGAGCTGATGGAAGAAATCATTGACGCTCGCCAGCAGTCCGGGTGCCGCGCGCCGCACCATCCACTGCACCGGGCGCTTCTGCGGTAGCGCAAAGCCGACGAGCACGTTCGGATACAGATGATGCGCGAAGGAGAACTCGCGCTCGTCAGTGATGGCGTACTGCGCCTGCCCGGACTCCACGTCCTCGATCGGGTCGGCCACGCTCGGCGCGGTCTCGACCCACTGCAGGCTTGGCGCGACCGTGCGCTTCATGCGCTGCAGGATGCGCTCCTGCGGACTGCCCGCGCGCACCGCCAGCTTCGCCGACTCGAGCTGCAGGGTCTCGCGCGGCTGCACACCGCTGCGGTGGTAGACCACCAGCTGCGGTATCAGGGTGTAGGGCTCGGCGGCGTCCGCCACGCGCTGCCAGTCCGGCGAGTCGGTGAGCGAGGCGGCCGCGATGTCGGCACGTCCGCTGGCCAGCTCATTCTGCGCGGCGCGCTCGTTGGCGACCGGGTACATGTGCAGGCGCACCCCGAGCGCGGTGGCGTAGGCACTGGCGAGCTCGAATTCCAGGCCCTCGGTGCCCTGGGCGCCGAGGTAGTAGCAGGTTGGCAGGTTGAGCGTCACGACGCGCAGCTCGCCGCGCGTACGGATCGTGCTCAGCGCACTGGGCTGAAACAGCTGTGGCGGCTCGAACTTCTCGCAGCCGGCGAGTGCGAGCAGCGACGCCACGGCGGCGAGAGCTAATGCGCGCACGAACCTCCCCTCACCGCACGGCCTTTCCGCTAGAATACCAGCCCCCGCAGGATCCCCAAGGCAGCCGGAGAGGTACCGAAGCGGTCATAACGGCGCCGACTCGAAATCGGATGGTCGGGTAAAACCGGCACGTGGGTTCGAATCCCACCCTCTCCGCCATTGAGTCCTGCGCGGCCCTTCAAGCCACCGACGGTTTCTTCACTACCTCGCGATACGCGGCCGCGAAGGCCTCGACGAACGTGTGCGGCAGGTGATCGGCCGGCATTTCGATGAGATTGCGGTAGAAGGTCGTGAACAGTTCCCAGTACTGCGCCTTGTCGGCCGCCTTTGCCTTGCCGCGACGGGCGGCGCGCTCAAAGCGTGCCTCGAGCTCGGCCGGATCCAGACGGTCGAGGAACTCGACGAACGCGGCGCGCATCGCCTGTGCGCTGGCCTGCTCGTGCACCTTGGCCTCGCCGATCGTGTCGCGCAGCCACTGCACGGAGTCCAGGCGGCGGCCCTCGTGCTGCACCAGGAGCGCGACCAGCAGGTCCTCCACCATCAGCTGCGCGAGCGACGGGCGCGGATCCTCCGGGTCATGCGGTGGCGTCTCGATGCGGTAGCGATTACGAGTGTCGGTGCGGGTGCGCTCGAGCTCCTTGAGCCCGACGAACACCTCGCGGAACAGCCGGCCTGCTAGGTGCAGCATGCGCCCCTGGGCATCGGCCGGCAGCCGCTCGGGAGTGATGCCGGCGCCGCGACAGAATGCGTCCAGGCCGGAGCGCAAGTCCTCGAGGGCCACCGGGCTGTTGCCACCCTTGGGCTCGCGTGCCACGGCCTCGGCCAGGCGCGCCATGCGCTGCGAGATGGATTCCGGGGTGAGACTCTCGGGAATTGCCGGCGCCGGCACTTCGGCGGCGCCGCGCAGCGGCGGCAGCGGATCCAGGGTGCGCGCCAGCGCGCGCACCGGGCCGGATTCCACGGCCTGCCCGTACGCGTTCACCGGCAGCGCCGCGGCCGCATCCTCCGCCGACAGCAGCAGCTCCTCGAGATTGATCGGGACGCCGATGTCCTCATGGGCACGGCGGAGCGGGCGCAGCACCTGGATGCTGGTCGGCACCGCCGCCAGCGCCTCCTCCTCGGGCTTTTTCTCATCGAGGGCGGCCACGATGCGATACTCGCCCATGCGCAGCAGATCACCGTTGGTGAGGCGGTAGCCGCTGGAGCCGCGCTTGGCGAGCGGCTCCATGTCGTCATTGACATAGACGCCGTTGGTGCTCACATCCTGCAGATAGAAGTGACCCTCGCGGAACTGCACGCGCGCGTGATGCGCGGAGACATAGCGCGAGGGGTCGGGGAGCACCCAGTCGTTGTCGGCGGAGCGACCGATGGTGCCGCCCTCGACCGAGAACACGGCCGAGCTGTTCTCGGCCAGCGTGCGGCGCTGGTCGCTGACGATTTTGAGCCTGAGCATGGTTCCCCGAGTCAAAACGATACGTCCGTGCGCTAAATGCTTCCGCCGGTCCCCGAATGGCCGCCGGCAGCGCCTGCGGGGCCCGCGGACATATAATGGCCAGCCTCAACGCTAGCAGCGGACCTGCGCCCAGCCATGGCAACCAGTCACATTTTCCGGATTATGTTCGTGAATCAGGGCAAGGTTTATGAGGTGTACGCCCGCAAGGTCAGCCATGGGGAGCTGTTCGGTTTCATTGAGGTGGAGGAACTGGTCTTCGGCGAGCGTTCTTCCGTGGTCCTCGATCCCTCGGAAGAGCGCATCAAGGGCGAGTTCACCGGTGTCAAGCGCACCTTTTTGCCGATGCATTCGATCCTGCGCATCGATGAGGTGAAGAAGCAGGGCGTGAGCAAGATCACCGCGCTCGAAGGCGGCGCCAACGTCGCGCAGTTCCCGATGCCCATGTACTCCTCGCCGCCGGGCGAGAAGAAATGAGGCGCCGGTAGCATGTTGCTGCTGCCGGGACCGCCAGCCCTCTCGCCCTTCCGGATCGCCAAGCTTCTCGAGCGACTGCAGGCGCTGGAGCGCGCGGTGAGCGCGCTCGAGGCGCGCTACGTGCACCTAGTGGATCTGTCCGCACCGCTGGCGGGGGGCGAGCAGGAGGTGCTGCGTCAACTGCTCACCTATGGGCCGAGCCGGGCGCGAAGATCGATCCCGGACGGGCGCACGATTCTCATCGTGCCGCGCGCCGGCACTATCTCGCCCTGGTCGAGCAAGGCCACCGACATCGCCCAGGTATGCGGACTGCGCAGCGTGCGGCGTCTGGAGCGCGGCCTCGAATTCCGGTTGGGCGGGGTGTCCGCGCTCCCGGCGCCACAGCTGGCCGGACTTGCACCGCTGCTCTACGACCGCATGACCGAGACGGCGCTGCTCGATGAGGCGGACGCGGGCCGGCTGTTCGCGCACGCCGCGCCCCGGCCGCTCACCACCATCGCCCTCGCTGGCGGGCGCGCCGCACTCGAGGCGGCCGACCGCCGGCTCGGGCTGGCGCTCTCGGCGGAGGAGATGGACTACCTGCTGGCGAGCTTTGCGCGCCTGCGGCGCGATCCGACCGACGTCGAGCTCATGATGTTCGCGCAGGCCAATTCCGAGCACTGCCGCCACAAGATCTTCAACGCCCGCTGGATCATCGACGGCGAGCCGCGCGCGGATACGCTGTTCGGCATGATCCGCCATACCCACGCGCTGGCGCCGCAGGGCGTGCTGAGCGCCTATCGCGACAATGCCGCGGTGATCGAGGGCTCCCCGGGCGTGCGCTTCTTCCCCGACCCGCTCTCGGGCATCTACCGCGCCAGTCACGAGCCCATCGACATCCTGATGAAGGTCGAGACGCACAATCACCCGACCGCCATCTCGCCCTTCCCCGGGGCGGCGACCGGTTCGGGCGGGGAGATCCGCGACGAGGGCGCAACCGGCCGCGGCGCCAAGCCGAAGGCGGGCCTGACCGGCTTCTCGGTCTCGCACCTGCGCATTCCGGGCTACGTGCGCCCCTGGGAGCGCGAGTTCGGCAGCCCGAGTCGCATCGCCTCGGCGCTCGAGATCATGCTCGAGGGGCCGATCGGTGCGGCCTCGTTCAACAACGAATTCGGCCGCCCGGCCATCTGCGGTTATTTCCGCACCTTCGAGCAGCCGGCCGCGGATGATCCGCCGCACCGGCTGCGCGGCTACCACAAGCCGATCATGATCGCCGGCGGGCTCGGCAACGTGCGCCGCTCGCAGGTGCACAAGGCCGACGTGCCGGTCGGCGCCAGGCTCATCGTGCTCGGCGGACCGGCGATGCTCATCGGCCTCGGCGGCGGGGCGGCTTCCTCGGTGGGCAGCGGCAGCTCGCACGCGGAGCTCGATTTCGCGTCCGTGCAGCGCGGCAACCCCGAAATCCAGCGGCGCGCCCAGGAGGTGATCGATCACTGCTGCGCGCTCGGTGCCCGCAACCCCATCCTCCTCATCCACGACGTCGGCGCCGGCGGACTCTCCAACGCCGTGCCCGAGGCGGTCGCGCACAGCGCGCGCGGTGCACGCATCGACCTGCGCCGCATTCCGAGTGCGGAGGAGGGGATGTCGCCCCTGGAGCTGTGGTGCAACGAGGCGCAGGAGCGCTACGTGCTGGTGATCGCCGCGCAGGCACTGGACGAATTCGCCGCCATCGCGGCGCGCGAGCGCTGCCCGTTTGCCGTCATCGGCGACATCGATGACTCGGGCGAGCTGCGCGTGCACGACCCGTTGTTCGCCAGCGAGCCGGTTGCCATGCCGCTCGAGGTGCTGCTTGGCAAGGCGCCGCGCCTGACGCGCGAGGTTGCCAGCGCAGCACCGGCACGGCGCGCCTTCCCCTCCGGCGCGCTCGATGCGCGCGAGGCGCTGTACCGCGTGTTGCGCCTGCCGGCGGTCGCGGACAAGACCTTCCTCATCACCATCGGTGACCGCAGCGTCGGCGGCCTCATCAGCCGCGACCCGCTGGTCGGCCCCTGGCAGGTGCCGGTGAGCGATGTCGCCGTGACACTGGCGGATTATCACGGGCACGCCGGCGAGGCCATGGCGATGGGCGAGCGCACGCCGGTCGCGGTGCTCGATGCGCCTGCCTCGGGGCGCCTGGCGGTGGCCGAGGCGATCACCAACATCCTGGCCGCCGACGTCGCCGCGCTCAGTGACATCCGCCTGTCGGCTAACTGGATGGCGGCGTGCGGGGAGCCGGGGCAGGATGCGGCACTGTTCGCGACCGTGCGTGCGGTGGCCATGGAGCTGTGCCCCGCGCTGGGCATCGCCATTCCCGTCGGCAAGGACTCGCTGTCCATGAAGACCGCGTGGCGCGAGGGCGAGCAGGAGAAGAGCGTGATCGCGCCGGTGTCGCTGATCGTGTCCGCGTTCGCGCCGCTGCGCGATGCGCGCCGCACGCTGACACCAGCGCTGCAGCTGGATGAGCGACCGACCTCGCTGTGGCTGATCGACCTGGCCGGTGGTCGCAACCGCCTGGGCGGCTCGGCACTGGCGCAGGTCTTTGGCGAGCTCGGCGAGGAGCCGGCCGACCTTGATACGCCCGAGTCGCTGGTGCAGCTGGCGGCCGCGCTGCGCGAGATGCGCACACTCGGGATGCTGCGCGCCTACCACGACCGCTCCGATGGCGGGCTGCTAGTGACGCTGCTGGAGATGGCCTTCGCCGGGCACTGCGGGCTGGATATCGCGCTGCCGGCCGCGCGCGGCGCGGCACTGGCGCAACTGTTCGCCGAGGAGCCCGGGCTGGTGGTGCAGATCCTCTCGGGCGATGAGCCGGCCTTCAACGAGATCCTGGCGCGGCACGGACTGGGGAGCGCCGCCCTCTACCTCGGTGCGCCAGTCAGCGAGCTGCGCGTCCAGGTGAGCGTCGGCGACCTGCACCTCGATGAGTCGTGGGCGGACCTGAAGCGCGCCTGGTCGGAGACCTCGTGGCGGTTGCGGCGGCTGCGCGATGACCCGCAATGTGCCGACGAGGAGTTCGCAGCGCAGACCTCGGAGGAGGACCCGGGACTGAGCGTCGCACTCACCTTCGACCCCCAGCACGACATCGCCGCGCCCTTCATTGCGCGCGGCGTACGGCCCGCGGTGGCGATCCTGCGTGAGCAGGGTGTCAACAGCCAGGTCGAGACCGCGGCCGTGTTCGATCGTGCCGGGTTCACCCCGCATGACGTGCACATGACCGACCTGCTGAGCGGGCGGCGTTCCTTGAGCGAGTTCAAGGGCGTGGTGGCCTGCGGGGGCTTCTCCTACGGCGACGTGCTCGGCGCCGGCGAGGGCTGGGCCAAGTCAGTGCTGTTCCATGCCGCGGTACGCGAGGAGTTCGCGCGCTTCTTCCAGCGCAGCGACACCTTCGCGCTCGGCATCTGCAACGGCTGCCAGATGTTCGCCGCCCTCAAGGGACTGATCCCCGGCACCGCCCACTGGCCGCGCTTCGTCAGGAACCGCAGTGAGCAGTACGAGGCGCGCTTCTCACTCGTCGAGGTGCTCGACTCACCTTCGGTGCTGCTCGATGGCATGCAGGGCTCGGTGCTGCCGATCGCGGTGGCGCATGGCGAAGGCCGCGCGGAGTTCGCGAGCGAGCAGCAGGCCGCCGCCTGTGCGGACAGCGGCCTGGTGGGGATCCGCTATCTCAACCACGATCGCAGCCTCGCCACGACTTATCCGGCCAATCCCAGCGGCACGCCGTTCGGCATCGCCGGACTGTGCAGCGCCGACGGCCGCGTCACCATCAGCATGCCGCACCCGGAGCGCTCATTCCGCTACGTGCAGAATTCCTGGCACCCGCGTGACGTGGGTGAGTACAGTGGCTGGACGCGCCTGTTCCGCAACGCGCGCCGCTTCGTCGGCTGAGGGTAATTAGCTGGCGGAGATGAAGGGCGTCACGTTGTCGCCCCCGGTCTCATCGAGGAAGAAGCGCCGCACCATGATGGCCTGCTGCAGCTTGCCGCGGCGAACGTAGGCCTCGTAGAACAGGTCCTTGACCACCTCGAGCATGATGCCCGCCTCGTAGCCGTCCAGCAGCGGCAGGGCTGAGCGTGCATCGAGCTCGGCGCCGAACAGCACGCTCTTCATCTTGGTGAAGATCTCGGGCGCGATGCTGGCCAGGTCACGCACCTCGTTGAGCTCATCGAACAGGCGCAGCTTCCCGGCTTCGCCCAGATCAACGAACATCGCCTGCGCGGCGCGCCGGCACATCGAGGCGAAGGCATTGAAGGCGCCGCCGGAGAAGCAGGTGAGCGCCTCACGGAACAGCACTTCGACCTCTTCGGGGATGTAGGCGAAGCTGAACTTCTCGCGTGCCCGCTCCACCTCGGTGAACTGCGGCGCGAGCTCGATGCGCGTCGCGCCGTACACGCGCACCGTGAAGCGCAGGAAGATCGGCGCATGGCAGGCATCGCAGAGATAGACGATGCCGATCTGCTTCGGGCGATACAGCTGCAGGTCCTCGAAGCGCGGCACCGCGCTCGCGGTGATGTGCGCCACCGCCTGGCAGTTGGGGCAGGTCACGACCAGGTTCTTGTCCAGGTCGTGGTGCAGCCGGCTCGCGGAATCGATGTACAGCGACATGCTCGTTGGCGGCGGATGTGAATTCTTATGTCAGCCGCTTAACCCCATGGTACTCCAGAGAAGCTGCGGGCGTCGCCACGCCGAGCGGGGTGCCGCGTTATGTCACAGGGCGTGCGCGGCGCGCGAAGGCGAGGATACGTTCGGCCAGCGTGGCGTACTCGTCGCCGAAGTGATGACCCCTGCCGACCTGCTCGCGCGTGATGCCGGCGGGCAGCTGCGGGCACAGCGAGTCCGTCTCGCCTGCGCCAAACAGGCACAGCACCGGCAGCGGCGGCAGGCGCAGCACCTCGGGGCGCGTCATCGGCCCGGCAGCATCGCCTCCCAGCCAGTCACTCAGGTGCACCTCGAACGAGGCGTGCGCGTCGATGCCGAGCAGGCTGACGCTGGCCACCTGGGCGCGCAGCTCCTCGGGCAGGCGATTGACCACGAAGGGCAGTACATCCGCGCCGAAGGAGTAGCCGACGAGCAGCACGCGCGTCTTGTGCCAGGCGCTCAGGTAGTGGCGCAGGATCCGCGCCACCGCCTGCGTCGCTTCCTCGGGCGAGCGCGCCTTCCAGAAGTACCGCAGGGAATTCAGCGCCACGGTCGGCACGCCCTGCGCGGCCAGTCGCGCAGCGAGCTCCTGATCGAGCCCCGCCCAGCCCCCGTCCCCGGTGAGCAGCAGCGCGAGCTCACTGCCACTGCCCTCTGCGGCGACCTCCTCGAGCGGCAGGTCGCCGATCGCGGCCGCGCTGCCGGCGGGCATCGTGGATGTGGGCTGTGCGCTCACCCGCGCGAAGGCTTGCAGGAACTGCGGCATCCAGTTGCGCTCGACCGAAAAACCATGCCCCACCAGCGGCAGCGACACGAGCGCCCCCCCGCGGACCGCGCCGGCGAACTGCGCCGCGGCCTGCGGGCTGCACACCTGATCCTTCTCACCCTGCAGCGCCACCCACGGCTGCCGCAGCGTGCTCGCCGGCTCGAACACCAACTCCTGCTGGGCGTTGGCGGAGTAGTGCAGGCCCGCCCCGGGGCAGAGCTGCGCGCCGGCAAAGTCCTGGTCGGCGCAGAACCCCAGGCTGAGGGCGCCCGTGAAGGTGCCCGGCGGGGACTGCACCAGGGCCGCGTACACCAGCGTGGCGCCGGAGGAGTAGCCGACCAGCGCCGGCAGCAAATAGTCGGCCATGCCGAGCTGCTTCTGGATCTGGTGGCTCAGGTTCTCGAAGTCCGCCGCGATCAATTGGCACGGGGCGCCGGGGCGCTCGGCCGCCTGGTGCAGGCTGGCAAAGTAGTGGCGCACGTCCACGCCGATGACGAGCGCGCCGGCCTCGCGCAGCGCTTGCGCCATGGTGATGACGCCGAGCTCCCAGCCGCCGTCTCCGGAGACGAAGATGGCGACACTGCGCACCGGGCCTGGCGGGACGTACACGCGGACGCGCCCGAAGCGTCCCGCCTGCAGGTGCTGCTGGGCCTGATCGGCAACGGCCGGCGCGGGAGCGGGCGCCGCCGGCGGCGTCGCCACCGCCGCGCCCGGCAGGAGCGGCAGTGCTGCGAGCGCCATCCATGCGCGCCGCGGGCTCATCGGGCGAACAGCTCCTTGACCCCGCCGGCGATCAATACCGAGACATCGACCAGCACGCGCGGCAGGGAGATGCCGCCGGGTGCCATCAGGTAGCGCGGCTCCCAGCGCGGCTCGAATTTGGCCTTGTAGCGCCGCAAGCCCTCGAAGTTATAGAAGTGCTCGCCGTGGCGGAAGATGAAGTTGCCGACGCGGTGCCAGGCCGGGGCGAGCGGATGCGCCTCCAGGCCCGACAGCGGCGCCATGCCGAGGTTGAACCAGCGATAGCCCTGTGCGCGTCCCCACAGCATCAGCTCGATGAACAGGTAGTCCATGGCGCCCCGCGGCGCGTCCGGGCCGAAGCGCATCAGGTCGACTGACAGCTCGGCCTTGGTCGCGGTGGTCCAGAGATTGGCAAAGGCCGCCGGCTCGCCCTGCGCGCGCACCAGCGCCAGCGGGAACTGCCGCAGGTACTGGGGCGTGAAGGAGCCCACCGAGAAGCGCTTCTCGCCGGTGGACTTGCTCACCAGCCAGGCATCGGAGATGCGCGTCAGCTGCGGCAGCAGCGCCGCAACGCCCGCCTCCGGCACCACCTCGAAGCTGGCGCCGTCGCGCTGGGCGCGGCGCTGCGCCTGGCGCAGCTCCGCGCGCGCGCTGCCCTCGAGGGTGAAGTCCGCGAGCGCCACCCGGGCTTCCTCGCCGATCTTGAGCGCCGCGAGCCCGAGATCCACGTACAGCGCGAGGCGCTCGCCGCACACCTGATAGAACACCGGCTGACCGCCGTGATGATCGGAGATCTCCCGCAAGCGCCACACCAGCTCCTCGGCGCCCGCCGGCGATCCCACCGGATCGCCGAGCGCCACCCAGCTGTGCCCGGCGATCTGGTACATGAGAAAGGCGTCGCCGGCCTCGGCGAACAGCAGGCGCTTGTCGCCGCTCAGCGCCGCATTGGCGAGCGTCAGGTCGCACGCGGCAATCAGCGGCCGGGCGCGCGCGATCTCCTCCGCGCCGGCCACCGCCGGTTCCGGACGCGCCGGGCGCAGCATGTCCCACAGCACGTACGCGGTGCCGAGCACCACCACCGCCAGCGTGGCGCGCAGCATGCGCGGCGCATTGCCATCGAGCGCGAAGGTCCACCACAGCTCGTGGGAGTATTCGACGTGCCGGTAGGAGAGCGCGCCGATCCACACCGCCATCACCACGACGCCCGCGATGGCGGCCACCCACACCGGAGTGAAGCGCTCGGAGAGGACGGCGGTGGGACGGTAGAACGCGCGGCGGCCGAGCATCAGCACCCCGAGCACCAGGGCGAGCAGCGTCGCCTCCTCGAAGTCCAGCCCCTTCAGGAGCGAGGCGGCGATGCCGGCGAACAGCAGCCCCACGGCGATGTGGTAGGCGGGCTGCACACGGCGGAACAGCGCGCGCGCCAGCACCAGCAGCCCGAGTCCGACGATGCTGCCGACGAGGTGCGAGACCTCGAGCACCGCGAGCGGCAGGAAGCGGTCCAGGTACGCAAGCCGCTCGTCCACCGCCGGCGTCGCCCCGGAGAACAGCAGCAGCGCGCCGGCGAGGAAGGTGAGCGCGCCGGCGATCTGCGGCACCACGGGCGCGATGTACAGGCTCGCCAGCTGCTGCGCACGCAGCAGCCGCGCTCCCTGGCCCGCGAGCTCCTTGATGCCAAACAACAGCGTGCCGACGATCAGCGGTACCAGGTAGTAGATGGCGCGGTAGGCGAGCAGCGCGCCGAGGAGTGCGTCCGGCGGCACGTTCGGCACCGTGAGCAGCACCACGGCCTCGAACACCCCGACACCGCCGGGCACGTGGCTGATGATGCCGGCGATCACGGCGGCGGCATACACGCCGAGGAAGCTCACGAACGGCACCTGCGCCTCGGCGGGCAGGAGCGACCAGAGCACGGCACTCGAGAGCGACAGGTCCAGGACCGAGAGGAGGATCTGCGTCAGGCCCAGCACCGCGCCGGGTGGCCGCAGTGCCCAGCCGCGGATCTCCAGCGCGCCACGCGCGGCCGAGGCCCACAGCGCATACGCCAGCACCGCACACAGCAGCGCCGCGCCCACCAGCAGCGCCCAGTTGTGATGCAGGTGCAGGGCGCTCGCCGCGTGCCCGGGCGAGAGCAGCAGCGACAGTCCGGCGATCGTCGATAAGCCGATGCCGAGCGAGAGACTGCAGAAGGCGGTGACGGTGGCGACTTCGATGGCGCTGATGCCCGCGGTCACGTACAGCCGGAAGCGGATGGCGCTGCCGGTGAAGACAGCGAACCCGAGGGTGTGGCCGAACGAGTAGGCGATGAAGGACGTGAAGAGGATGCGCGTGTACGGGATGGCACGGCGCAGGTAGCGCAGCGCCAGCACCTCGTAGGTGCTCAGCAGCCAGTAGCTGAGCGCGGTGAAGCCGAGGGCCGCGAGGATCTGCCGTCGCGGGATGGCGTGCACTCGCGCGAACACGTCCTTGACGTGCAGGTGCGCGAACTCGCGGTGCAGCACCAGCACCACCGCCGCGAACACCACGAGCGCGGCGAGCGGGCCGAGCCAGCGCCACAGCGCTCGCTCCTCATTCTCCACCGGCGCTGCGGTGCTCACGGGAAACGCCGCCGCGCCCGGGGCACGTCAGCGCGTCAGCGGCTTGTACTTGATACGATGCGGCTGCGCGGCATCTTCGCCCTTGCGCCGCTTGAAATCCTCCGTGTACTCCTGATAGTTGCCCTCGAACCAGACCACCTGCGAGTCGCCCTCGAAGGCGAGGATGTGGGTCGCGATTCGGTCGAGGAACCAGCGATCGTGCGAGATCACCACCGCACAGCCGGGGAAGTTGCCCAGGGCCTCCTCGAGCGCGCGCAGTGTCTCGATGTCGAGGTCGTTGGTGGGCTCATCCAGCAGCAGCACGTTGCCGCCCGCGCGCAGCACCTTCGCCAGGTGTACGCGGTTGCGCTCGCCGCCGGAGAGATCGCCGATCAGCTGCTGCTGCTGCGTGCCCTTGAAGTTGAAGCGGCCCACGTAGCCGCGCGAGGACGTCTCGTAGGCGCCGACCTTGATCAGGTCGAGCCCGCCGGAGATCTCCTGCCACACGGTCTTCTTGTCATCGAGCGTCTGGCGCGACTGGTCCACGTAGGCGAGTTTCACGCTCGGACCGATGCGGACTTCACCCGCATCGGCGCTCTCGGCTCCCGTCAGCATGCGAAACAGCGTGGTCTTGCCGGCCCCGTTGGGGCCGATGATGCCGACGATGCCGCCGCGCGGCAGGTTGAAGGACAGGTTGTCGATCAGCAGCCGCTCGCCGTAGCCCTTGCGCAGTCCCTGCACCTCGATCACCAGGTCCCCGAGCCGCTCGCCCGGCGGGATATAGATCTCGTTGGTCTCGTTGCGCTCCTGGAACTCGCGGGATGCCAGCTCCTCATAGCGCTGCAGGCGCGCCTTGCTCTTGGCCTGACGTGCCTTGGGGTTCTGGCGCACCCACTCCAGCTCGTGCGCCAGGGTCTTGCGCAGGGCCTCGCGCTCGCGCTCCTCGAGGGCCAGCCGCTGCTCCTTCTGTTCGAGCCACGAGGAGTAATTGCCGTGCCAGGGAATGCCGTAGCCACGATCCAGCTCGAGGATCCACTCGGCGACGTTGTCGAGGAAGTAGCGATCGTGGGTGACCGCGATCACCGTGCTCGGGTATTCCTCGAGGTAGCGCTCGAGCCAGGCGATGGATTCGGCATCGAGGTGGTTGGTGGGCTCATCCAGCAGCAGCATGTCCGGCGCCGAGAGCAGCAGCCGGCACAGCGCGACGCGACGGCGCTCACCGCCGGAGAGCGTGCTGACCTGCGCCTCCCACGGCGGCAGGCGCAACGCATCCGCGGCAATCTCCAGCTTGCGCTCGAGCTCCCAGCCGCCGGCGGCATCGATGGCATCCTGCAGCTTCGCCTGGCGCTCGAGCAGCGCATTCATCTGCTCGTCCGCCATCGGCTCGGAGAACTTGTCCGAGATGGCGTTGAACTCCTGCACCTGGCGGAAGGTCTCGCCAAGCCCTTCCATCACCGTGGTGCGCACGTCGCGCTCCGGATCGAGCTGCGGCTCCTGCGGCAGGAAGCCGATGCGGATGCCGCTCTGCGGCCGCGCTTCGCCGTCGAAGCCAGAGTCGATTCCCGCCATGATCCGCAGCAGCGAGGACTTGCCCGCTCCGTTAAGCCCGAGCACGCCAATCTTGGCGCCGGGGAAGAACGACAGGCTGATGTCGCGCAGGATGACCCGCTTGGGCGGGACCACCTTGGATACGCGGTTCATCGTGTAGATGTACTGGGCCATGCAGTCTCTGGGGGTGGCAAGCGTGAACGCAGGTGCGCGGATTATATCGTCGCGCGCCGCCGCCGTGCCGCGCGGTGGGCGCGGGAGGCTGTGTTAGGCTTGCGCGCCGTGGAGGCTTCTGCAAGTACCGGCACGAGCGGCACGCCCAGCGTGGGCGTCGTCATCAGCGAGCGGCTGGCGCGTTACGGCTTCGGTGACGGTCACCCGTTCGGTCCCGACCGGCACGCCGCCTTCGTGCGCGAGTTTAACGCGCGCGGCCTGGACCGGCGCGTGCGCGTGCTCGAGCCACGTCTCGCCTCCGCGAGCGAGCTGCGCGCCTTTCACAGTGCCGACTACATCGAGTTCGTGCGCGAGCGCTCCGCCAGCGGCAACGGCTGGCTCGACGGCGGTGATACGCCCGCGTTCCGCGGCGTGTACGAGGCCGCCGCCGGCGTGGTCGGCGCCACGCTGAGCGCAATGGAGGCGATCATGGATGGCGATTGCCGGCGGGCGTTCGTGCCTATTGCCGGACTGCACCACGCCGCCCGTGATCGCGCTGCCGGCTTCTGTGTCTTCAATGACTGCGGGGTGGCGATCGAGCTGCTCAAGCGCGCCGGCCTCAAGCGCATCGCCTACGTCGACATCGATGCCCACCATGGCGATGGCGTGTTCTACGCTTTCGAGGACGACCCGGCGGTGGTGTTCGCCGACCTGCACGAGGACGGCCGCTACCTTTACCCCGGTACCGGCGCGGCCGAGGAGATGGGCACCGGGGCGGCCAGCGGCACCAAACTCAACCTGCCGCTGCCCCCGGGAGCCGACGACCGGCTGTTCGCGGATACCTGGCCGCGGGTGACCGCGCACCTGGAGAAGTTCGCGCCCGAGTTCGTGATCCTGCAGTGCGGCGCCGACAGTCTCGAGGGCGACCCGATCACGCACCTGCGGCTCACGCCGCAATCGCACGGGCGCGCGGCCCGCGAGCTGAGCGCGCTGGCGGAGCGCTGCGGGCACGGGCGGGTGCTGGCGCTCGGCGGCGGCGGCTACAACCGTCAGAATCTGGCCCAGGCCTGGAGCGCCGTGGTGGAGAATCTGCTCTAACTGCGCCCTGGCGTGCGCCGCAGCTGTCGCAGTACTTCCAGCGCGGCGGCGCCCGGCGACAAGGGCAGGGGCGGCCTCGTTCCGGTACAATTCGCGCCCTTTCCTGCAGCTCCTCCAGGCGGTGCCGCACCATGTTCCGGACGACCATGACCATCGAAGGCTTCGATCCTGAGCTCGCGCGCGCCATCGCGGGTGAGCGGCAGCGTCAGGAGGAGCACGTCGAGCTCATCGCCTCCGAGAACTACACCAGCCCGCGCGTGCTCGAGGCGCAGGGCTCGGTGCTCACCAACAAGTACGCGGAAGGCTACCCGGGCAAGCGCTACTACGGCGGCTGCGAGTACGTCGACGTCGTCGAGCAGCTCGCGATCGACCGCGCCAAGAAGCTGTTCGGCGCCGACTACGCCAACGTGCAACCGCACTCCGGTTCACAGGCAAACGCCGCAACCTACTTCGCCCTGGTGCAGCCGGGGGACCCGATCCTCGGCATGAGCCTCGATCACGGCGGCCATCTCACGCACGGCGCCAAGGTCAACTTCTCCGGCAAGTTCTTCCGCGCGGCGCAGTACGGCATCCGTCCCGAGAGTGGCGAGATCGACTACGCGCAGGTGCAGCGCCTGGCCGAGGAGCACCGGCCCAAGATGATCATCGCCGGCTTCTCGGCCTACTCGCGCGTCATCGACTGGTCGCGCTTTGCCGCCATCGCCAAGGGCGTGGGCGCCTACTTGGTGGTGGACATGGCGCACGTCGCCGGCCTGGTCGCCGCCGGCATCTATCCGAATCCCATCCCGCACGCCGACGCGGTCACGACCACCACGCACAAGACCCTGCGCGGACCCCGCGGCGGGCTCATCCTGGCGCGCGCCAACGATGAGATCACCAGGAAGCTCAACTCACTGGTGTTCCCCGGCACCCAGGGCGGCCCGCTGATGCACGTCATCGCCGCCAAGGCGGTGGCGCTGCTCGAGGCGCTGCAGCCGGAATTCCGGGACTACCAGCACCAGGTGCTCGCCAATGCGCGCGCCATGGCCGCGCGCCTCATGCAGCGCGGCTTCTCGGTAGTCTCCGGTGGCACCGACAACCACCTGTTCCTGCTGAGCCTGGCGGACCGCAACATCACCGGCAAGGATGCGGACGCGGCCCTCGGGCGCGCCAACATCACGGTCAACAAGAACGCGGTGCCGAATGACCCGCGTCCGCCGATGATCACCAGCGGCCTGCGCCTCGGCACGCCGGCCTCCACCACGCGCGGCTTCAGGCAGGCGGAGATCGAGCAGGTGGCCGACTACATCGCGCAGATCCTGGATGCCGAAGGCGCCACGGATGTGGTGGCGCGCGTGCGACCGCAGGTGATCGAGCTGTGCCGCCGCTTCCCGGTATACGGACCCTAGGCAAGGGAGCGGGCGCGCCGCATGCACTGTCCCTTTTGCGGCCACGAAGAGACCAAGGTGAATGACTCGCGTCTGGCGGGCGAGGGACGGCAGATCCGCCGCCGCCGCGAGTGCCTCAAGTGCGGCGAGCGCTTCACCACCTTCGAGACCGCCGAGCTGCTCATGCCGCCGGTCATCAAGGGTGACCGGGCACGCGAGCCGTTCGATGAGAACAAGCTGCGCACCGGCATGGAGAAGGCGCTGGAGAAACGCCCGGTACCGCGCGAGCAGATCGACGAAGCCGTGAGCCGTATCGTGCACAAGGTGCGCGGCCTGGGCGAGCGTGAGGTCTCCTCCCGCACCATCGGTGAGCTGGTGATGGAGGAGCTGCGGCATCTGGATGAGGTCGCCTACGTGCGCTTCGCCTCGGTGTATCGCCAGTTCGAGGACGTCGAGGCTTTCCACGAGGAAATCCAGCGGCTGCGCAGCGCGCGCGCCGCTGCGCCCCCCGCCCGCGCTCACAAGCGCCAGGTGGCGCGCGCGGCGAACCGCGAGCAGCTGCCGCTGCTGCCGCCGGATGAGGCCGCGGCCAAGCGCGGCCCGGGCGAGGACAAGTGAGCCCGGTGTTCTCGGAGTTCGATCGCAGCGCCATGCAGCGTGCGCTGATGCTGGCCGCCCGCGGGCTCAACACCACCGACCCGAATCCGCGCGTTGGTTGCGTGATCGCGCGTGGCGAGCGCATCGTCGGGGAGGGCTGGCACGAGCGCGCCGGTGAGGCGCACGCCGAGGTTGCAGCCCTGCGTGCCGCGGGCTCCCAGGCCACCGGCGCCACCGTCTACGTGACCCTCGAGCCGTGCAATCACCAGGGACGCACCGCGCCGTGCACCCTGGCGCTCACCGCCGCGCGCGTCGCGCGCGTGGTCTACGCACTCGCCGACCCCAATCCACAGGTGCGCGGCCAGGGCGCCGCGGCCCTGGCGGCGGCAGGCGTCAGCGTGCAAGCGGGCCTGCTCGAAGCGCAGGCACGTGAGCTCAATGCCGGCTTCTTCAAGCGCATGCAGCAGGGCCTGCCGCTGGTGCGGGTGAAGCTCGCCATGAGCCTGGACGGGCGCACCGCGCTCGCCGATGGCAGCAGCCAGTGGCTCACCGGCGAGGCCGCGCGGGCGGACGTGCACGCCTGGCGCGCGCGCAGCTCCGCCGTCATGACCGGAGTTGGCACGGTGCTCGCTGATGACCCGCGGCTCACGGTGCGCCTGCAGGAGGGGGTCGCGGCGCGCCAGCCACTGCGCGTGGTGCTCGATTCGCGCCTGCGCACCCCGCGCAACGCGCGGCTCTTCGAGGAGGGCGGCGAAGTGCTGCTGCTCACCACCCTCGGCGCTCTCGACGAGAAGCGCGCCGCTGCTTTGAGCGAGCGTGGCGCGCGTATCGAGACGCTGCCCGCCCACGGCGAGCGGCTGGACCTGGGCGCCGTGTTTGCCCGGCTGGCAGAGCTGGAAGCCAATGAAGTGCTGGTCGAGGCAGGCGCCACGCTCGCCGGGGCCATCGTGCGCGCGGGACTGGCGGACGAGCTGCTCTTGTACGTGGCGCCGAAGCTGCTCGGTCCGGCCGCCCGGGCACTGGTGACGCTGGCGCCGCCGGGGACGCTCGCGGACGCGCCGGGCTTTGCCTTCCTCGAGTCACAGCGCATCGGTGAGGACCTGCGCCTGCGCCTGGCTCCCGGGCAACGCTGAACCGCCGCCCATGTTCACCGGAATCGTGCAGGACGTGGGGCGTATCGAGCGTCACGAGGCGCGCGGCGGGGACCTGCGCCTCGTCATTCGCTGCGACCGCCTGGATGTCAGGCGGCTTGCGCTCGGTGACAGCATCGCCGTGCAGGGCTGCTGCCTCACCGTGGTGGAGCAGGCCGCGCCGAGCTTCGCGGTCGATGTCTCGCGCGAGACGCTCGCGCTCACCACGCTCGGTCAGCTCGCCGCGGGCGCTGCGGTGAATCTCGAGCCGGCGCTGCGCGCCGGCGATGCCCTGGGAGGGCACCTGGTGTCCGGGCACGTCGACGGGGTCGCGCAGGTGCTGAGCATCAGCGCCGAGGCGCGCTCGCAGCGGGTGGTATTCGGTGTGCCGGTTAAGCTGGAGCGTTTTTTGGCACCCAAGGGGTCGGTGTGCGTCGATGGTGTCAGCCTCACGGTCAACGAGGTGGGCGCGGCGAGTTTTGGCGTCAACCTCATCCCCCATACCCAGGCGGTGACCACCCTCGGCGCGCTCAGCGCCGGTACGCGGGTCAACATCGAGGTTGATCAGCTGGCCCGCTACCTGGCGCGACTCCTGGCGGTGCCGACAACGCCCTAGGACTGCCGCTGGCGCTCGCGCGTGCGTCCCTGGGTTACAATCGCGGCGTGTTGCATCCGCATCCAGGCGCCGCACGCGGCATTTGCTTCTGCTGCTCGCCGCTTGGGACCCAACGCCGTGGCGGAGCCGCCCGACATGCAGCCCGCCGGCACCAACAGTCGCAGCAGTGAAGCTGTGCCCGGGTGCGCAGGCCGGTTCAGCAGGCGCGACCCACGGCCCGCACCACCAGCACCAGGGGCACGACCCCCAGCAGCACGCGCCCTGCCTGTTTTCCGCCGGTGCCACGGCAGCGCCGCTGACGGCCGCGCCCGTGGCGGTGCTGGCGCACCGCCCACGACCTCCGCCTGAGGGCGACAGCCCGCTGATCTCATCCGCTCCGATGCGGGGGAGAACCCGCGCGTGCTCGTGACGCGAGCCGGTTTGCATGAGAGGGTCGTATGAGTCGATCAAGCACTGGCGGCGCTCGCCGCGGCACCGGTGGCGCCTATGGCTGCGCCTGCGGCTGTAGCGCGGCGCCGGCAGCTGATAACGAGGACAAGCGCATCCGCACCAACTTCCGGACACCAACGGGAGCGGCAACCAGCTCGTGGCGCGCAACCTGTTCAAGGTGAGCGTCAGCGTGCAATTTTGAAGTGAAGGAGTGGCGATGAACGTACGTGCACTTTCCACGCCGTGGCTGATGGCACTGCTGCTGGCGAGCGGCGTCGCGGTGGCTGCCGCGGGCGCAGCGGTTGGTCGCGCGGCGCCGGCGCTGACCGTGCCGCAGCTGGATGGCGCCGAGTTCGATCTTGCCCGCCAGCGCGGCAAGGTGGTGATCCTGAACTACTGGGCGACCTGGTGTTCCCCCTGCCGCGCCGAGATGCCGGTGCTCGAGGCCTTCTACCGGCGCCACCGCGCCGAGGGCCTGGTGCTGCTCGGCGTGAGCGTCGATGACGCCCACGACCGCGCCGCGGTGGCTCAGCTGATGCGCCAGTTCAGCTATCCCGCCGCGCTCGCCGGCAGCGCCACGACCGACGGCTTCGGCCCGCCACTGGCCGTGCCGACCACGTACGTGATCGATGCCGCGGGAGTGGTGCGCGCCCGCCTCATGTCCGGCAGCGCGGTCACCGAGCAGACGCTGGAAAAGGTGGTACTGCCGTTGTTGCCGCCCGCGCCCGGGAGCGCCCGCGCAAGCGGGTCACGCTGACCGCTCAGGTATACTGCGAAGCCGCAATTGCCGCGGTTCCTGCCATGTCCAAAGTACTGTCCTTGCCCGGAAAGCCGGCGCCGCCGGGCGCCGATCCCACCTTCAGTCCCGTGGGTGAAATCCTCGCCGAGCTGCGTGCCGGTCGCATGGTCATCATCATGGATGATGAGGACCGCGAGAACGAAGGCGACCTGATCATGGCCGCCGAGCACGCCACGCCCGAGGCGGTGGCGTTCATGATCCGCCACACGAGCGGCATCATCTGCGTCCCCATGGAAGAGGAGCAGCTGCTGCGGCTCGAGTTGCCGCAGATGGTGCCGGTCAACAGCGAGTCGCACCGCACCGCCTTCACCGTCTCGGTGGATCTGCGCCTCGGCACCACCACCGGCGTCTCCTCCGGGGACCGCGCGGCCACCATTCGCGCGCTCGCCGAAGGCAACTCGCGCCCGGCGGACTTCGCGCGTCCCGGACACATCTTTCCGCTGCGTGCGCGCCGGGGCGGCGTGCTGGTGCGCGCCGGGCATACCGAGGCCGCGGTCGACCTGTGCCGGCTCGCCGGCCTCAAGCCCGCGGGCGTGCTGTGTGAGGTGATGAACGACGATGGCACCATGGCGCGTCGCCCGCAGCTGCAGGAGTTCGCGCGCCACCATGGCCTGAAGATTGGCACCATCGCCGACCTAATACGGCACCGGCTGCGCACGGAGCGCTCCGTAGAGCGGCTGTCCGAGCAGGTGGTGCAGACCGAGCTCGGCGAGTTCCGCCTCTACGCCTACCTCGACGGCGTCAGCCAGGAGGTGCACGTGGCGCTGGCGCACGGACGGCTGGACGTCGCGCCGGCCCCGCTGGTACGCGTGCACCTCGCCGACACGCTGCGCGACCTGCTGGGACTGCAGGGCACGGCACGCACCTGGACGCTGCGCGCGGCCATGCAGCGCATCGTCGAGAGCGGCAGCGGCGTCATCGTCGTGCTGCGTCATCAGGAGTCGCCGCGCGAGCTGGCCGAGGCCGTGCGCTCCTTTGCCGCCGCGAGCGGCGTCGCCACCGCCCCGGTGGAAGCGACCACCGAGGGCGAAGGCGCGGTGCTGCGCACTTTCGGCGTCGGCGCGCAGATCCTCAAGGACCTCGGCGTGCGGCGCATGCGCGTGCTGTCCGCCCCCAAGCAGATGCACGGCATCTCAGCGTTCGGGCTGGAGATCGAGGGTTATGTCGGGGAAGAGGGGTGAGCCAGGAGGCGAGCGCCGACTCTGAGGCCAGCGCTCGCGGTCGCCGCGTGGCGATCGTCGCCGCGCGCTTCAACGATCTCATCGTGGCCAGCCTGCTCAAGGGCGCCCAGGGCCTGTGGCTCGAGCGCGGCGGCAGCGCGGCAGAGCTGCCCGTCCTGCGCGTGCCCGGCGCCTTCGAGATCCCGGTGGTGGCGCGGCAGCTCGCCAAAAGCGGCCGCTTCCATGCGGTGGTCGCGCTCGGGTGCGTGATCCGCGGCGACACCCCGCACTTCGAGTACGTCGCCGGCGAATGTGCGCGCGGCCTGACACTGGTGAGTCTGGAGACCGGCGTGCCGGTCATCTTCGGCGTGCTCACCGTCGAGACGCTCGAGCAGGCGCTCGAGCGCGCCGCCGTTGCCCAGGGCAACAAGGGCGCCGAGTCCATGGCGTGCGCGCTGGAGATGGCGGCGCTCATGGAGCGGCTGTGAGCGAGGCCGGGACGCGCGAGTACCGCGGCACGCGCAGCGTCGCGCGCAAGCTGGCGCTGCAGGCGCTGTATCGCTGGCAGCTCAATGCCGGTCCGTGGCAGGAGCTGGTGCAGGAATTCAAGGACGCCGAGGACATGGCGCGCGCCGACGGCGAATACTTCCGCACCCTGGTCGAGGGGGTGTGGCACGCGCACGCGGACCTGGACGCCCGGCTGGCTTCCCTCGCCGACCGCGAGCCGCGGCTGCTCGATCCGATCGAGCACGCGGTGCTGCTGCTGGCGCTGTACGAGCTCAGCGCCCAGCCGGAGGTGCCCTACCGGGTCGCCATCAACGAGGCGGTGGGCCTGGCCAAGCGCTTCGGTGCCACCGACGGGCACAAGTTCGTGAACGCGGTGCTGGATCGCGCCGCGCGCGAGCTGCGCCCGCACGAGCACTAGCGCACGGTGCGGCCATGGCGCTCACCGAGAGCGGGCTTATCGAGCGCTACTTCCGCGCCGCCGGCGCGCAGCGCCCCGACGTGCGCCTCGGCATCGGCGATGATGCCGCGGTGCTGGCGCCGCCGCCCGGTCAGGAGCTGATCGCCACCACCGACACGCTGGTCGAGGGCGTGCATTTCCCGCCGCATATCCCGCCCGCGGCCATCGGCCACCGGGCGCTGGCCGTCAACCTGAGCGACCTGGCGGCGATGGGCGCGCGTCCCGCCTGGGCGCTACTGGCGCTGACGCTGCCGCAGGCGCAGGAGCCGTGGCTGGAGGAATTTGCCGCCGGCTTCGCGACGCTCGCGCGCGAGCATCGGGTGGCGCTGGTCGGCGGCGATACCACGCGCGGCCCGCTGTGCATCAGCGTGCAGCTGCTCGGCTTCGTACCGGCCGGCGCGGCCCTGCGCCGCAGCGGCGCGCAGGCCGGCGACCTGCTGTTCGTGTCCGGCTGCCCGGGCGATGCAGCCGCGGGACTGGCGCTCGAGCAGCGCCGGCTCAGTGCGCCGGAGCCGGCGCGCACCTACCTGCGCGAGCGTTTCTTGCGCCCGAGCCCGCGCGTCGCCCTCGGCGAGGCGCTGCGCGGCTTCGCGAGCGCCTGCATCGATGTGTCCGATGGCCTGCTCGGCGATGCCGGCAAGCTGGCCCAGGCGAGCGGCCTCGGCGTGCAGCTCGAATATGAGCGCCTGCCGCTGTCGGCGGCGCTGCAGCAGAGCCTGGGGGAGGATGAGGCGCGCCGCCTGGCACTCAGCGGCGGCGACGACTACGAGCTGTGCTTCGCCGTGCCAGCGGCACGCCTGGCGGCGCTGCGCGCGCAGCTGCCACCGGAGCGCTGGGGTTACGCGCACATCGGCGCGCTCGCCGCCGGCAGCGGCGCGCGCGTGCTGCGCGCAGGTACTGTGATGGAGTTCTCGCATTCGGGGTACCAGCATTTCGGCTGAGCACCACGGTGGCGTGGCCGTGTGCGCGCCCCCGGACCCGTGAGGGATGCATCACAGTCGAGCATCGCGGGCACACCTTATCCTGACGCGCCGCCATTACCGACGCGCGTCAATGTCACTATCGGCACCAAAGTCCGTTCCCGCTGCCAAGCCCGGCGCACGCATGCCGGACAAGATCGGCAAGTATGTGGTGATCCGCGAGGTGGGGCGCGGCAGTACCGGGGTGGTGTATCTGTCGCACGACGCCTACTACGGGCGCGACGTCGCCATCAAGGTCTACAACATGGACACCGGCGGCGACGAGGAGCGCGCGCGCATCGCCCGCAAGATGTTCCTTTCCGAGGCGCACCTGGTCGGCATGCTGCAGCACCCGCACATCCTGCCGATCTACGATGCGGGCGAGGAAAACGGCCACTGCTACATCGTCACCGAGCACGTGCACGGGGCGCGCACCCTGGCGGCTTACTGCCGCCCCGACAACCTGCTGCGCATCGATGACACCGTCGAGATTATGTTCAAGTGCGCCAAGGCCCTGAACTATGCGCACTCGCGTGGTGTCATCCACCGCGACATCAAGCCCTCGAACATCATGCTCACGCAGGACAGCGACGTGCGCATCATCGACTTCGGCATCGCGCTGGTGTCGGACTCGGACATCTCACGCATCGAGGGCATCGCCGGCAGCCCCTCCTACATGTCACCCGAGCAGGTGCAGAGCCTGGAGCTCACCAACCGCTCGGACCTGTACTCGCTCGGGGCGGTGATGTACGAGCTTTTGACCGGCGCGCGCCCGTTCCGCGCCGGCAACCTGCAGAAGCTGCTGCACCAGATCGTGTACGCGACGCCGCCGCCGATCCATACGCTGCGCGCGGACGTGCCGGAAGAGCTGGAGATGGTGGTGGCGCAGGCGATGCAGAAGGAACCGGACAAGCGCTGCAAGAGCGGCCTGGACTTCGCCGCCGAGCTGACGCGCGTGCACCAGCGGCTGCGCGAGGCCAACTCGCGCATCGACCGGCAGGAGCAGTTCGGCGTGCTGCGGCGCCTGAAGTTCTTCCACGAGTTCTCGCACGCCGAGATCTGGGAAGTGCTGCGTGCCAGCAGCTGGCAGGACTACGCGCCCGGGGAGGAGATCGTCAAGGAAGGCGAGATGGACGATCGCTTCTACATCCTGGTGACCGGCGCCTGCGTCGTCGAGCGCCATGGCCAGAAGGTCGGCGCGCTCGACACCGGCGACTGCTTCGGCGAGGCCAGCTACGTGCCGGGAGCCAAGCGCACCGCCACCATCCGCGCCGGTAACTCGGTCACGGTGCTCAAGGTGAGCTCGACGCTGCTCGAGCAGGTGTCCGCTTCCTGCCAGCTGCGCTTCAACCGCGTGTTCCTGAGTTCACTCATCGGGCGCCTGCAGAGCGCCGAGCGCACCCCGAGCACTCCGCCGGCCGAGTAGCGCCCCGGCGCGCGCTTGCGCACCGGGCCGGGCGACTCCTACTCTCTCGCCCGTGCATGTACTGCTGATCGAGGACGACACCGAGGCCGCGCGCTTCCTGGTCAACGGGCTGCGTGACAGCGGCTATACCCTCGAGCACGCCGCCGACGGACGCGCCGGTCTGGCGCAGGCACTCAGCGGCCGCTACGACCTCGTCATCACCGACCGCATGCTGCCGCACGTGGACGGGCTGTCCGTCATCGAGGCCATGCGCGCGCGGCACATCGCCACCCCGGTGCTGGTGCTCTCGGCGCTCGGCGGCGTGGATGACCGGATCCGCGGCCTCAAGGCCGGGGGCGATGACTACCTCACCAAGCCGTTCGCCTTCGCCGAGCTGCTGGCGCGCATGGAAGCGCTGCTGCGGCGTCATCCCAGCGCCCCGGAGGCGACGCGCCTGAAGGTCGAGGACCTCGAGCTGGACCTGCTGGGGCGGCGCGTGACGCGCGCCGGGCGCGAGGTCGAGCTCACGGCGCGCGAGCTCAAGCTGCTCGAGTACCTCATGCGCCGCGCCGGCCAGGTGGTGACGCGCACCATGCTGCTCGAGGGGGTGTGGGATCTGCACTTCGACCCGCAGAGCAACCTCATCGACGTGCACATCAGCCGCCTGCGCCAGGCCATCGACCGCGGGGCCGAGCGCGCCCTGATTCACACGGTGCGCGGCCGCGGCTACCTGCTCGGACTCGAGCCCTGAAGGCAGCTCGTGCGGCTCGCCCTGATCAACACCAGCGCCTTCCGCCTCTCGGTCGGCTACATGCTGCTGGTGACGCTCGCGGTCGGCGTCACCCTGGGCAGTGCCTACCTGCTCACCGAGAGCCTGATTACCGATGAGGTCGACCTGATCATCGACACCGAGCTGCAGAGCCTGGAGGAGAAGTTCCAGCGCAGCGGCATCCCGGGCGTCACCGACGAGATCAACCTGCGCATCGACAGCTGGGGGCGCATCGGGGCGGTTTACATGCTCGCCGACGCGCGCTTCGAGCGCATCGCCGGCAACGTCACCGACTGGCCCTTCGAGGGCATGCCGGCTGAGCGCTGGCCGGAGTTCGAGATCGGTACCATCGAGCCGGGGCGCCGCGCCGTGCACCCGGTGCGCGCCGCAGTGCGCCGCCTGCCGGATGGCAACCTGCTGCTGGTCGGCACCGACATCTCCCAGGGCCGCCGCTTCGCGGAGAAGTTCCGCTTCGCCACCCTCTGGGGCATCGGTCTGTCGACCCTGGCGGCGGCGCTGGCGGGATTCTGGTTCAGCTTCCGCCTGGCGCGTCGCGTCGGCGAGGTCGCCAGCACCTGCCAGAGCATCCTCGCGGGCGAGGCCGGCCGGCGGCTGCCGGTCACCGGCACGCGCGATGAGTTCGATGCGCTGGCCGTCTCGGTGAACCACGTGCTCGAGCGCCTCGAGGAACAGGCCGGCACGCTGCGCGCCACCTTCGATTCCGCCGCGCACGACCTGCGGGCGCCGCTGCAGCGGCTGCGCACGCGCCTCGATGCGCTGCTGCTGCGCACCCCGCCGCTGGAGGCAAGCGTGCGCGACTCGGTCGAATCCGCACTGCAGGAGATCGAGCACCTGCAGCGCACGCTCGCCACGCTGCTGCAGATCGCGCTCGCCGAGTCCGGCGCGCCGCTCGCGGCCGCCGCCGCGGTGGACGTGTCCGCGCTCGCCACCGAGCTGGTGGAGCTGTTCGAGCCGGTCGCCGCCGGCCAGGGCCTGACCCTCACCGCCGAGGTCGCCCCGGGCGCCACCGCCCGCGGCAACCGCCAGCTGCTCGCGCAGCTGCTCACCAACCTCATCGAGAACGGCATGAAGTACGTGCCGCGCGGCGGACGCATCCGCGTCGGCGTGCAGTCGCTCGGGGCGGCGGTGCGGCTCACGGTGAGTGATGACGGTCCGGGTCTCGCCGGCCCCGAGCGGGCCCGCGCCGGCCAGCCGTTCCTGCGCTTCAGCTCGATGGGCGATGGCAGCGGGCTGGGCTTAAGCCTGGTGGCGGCGATCGCGCGCCTGCACCGCGCACCGCTGGCGCTGGAGGACAACGCCCCCGGCCTGCGCGTGCAGCTCGACCTGCCGGCCTAAGCTGCCTACTGCTTGCTGCTCTTGGCAGCCTCGCAGCTCTTGAGGAACTCGCGGCGCGCCGCGCCGGTGAGCTTCTTGGTATCGGCCTGCTTGGCGCAGGCCTTGAAGTTGTGGTTGTGCTTGATCGGGGTCGCGGAGGGGGAGGCCGGCGGCTCGGCCGCCAGCAGCGTGCCGCAGGCCAGCAGGGCGAAGAGGGCGAGGCTGCAGGGAAGGCTCAGGCGCGCGCGCATTCAGCGCTCCGGTCGGGGTCGGTGAGGAGGAGCCAGAAGTTAGAGCGCCGGCGCCGCGGCTGCCATTAAGAAATCGTCATGCGCCCCCGGGCGGCGGCGCGCGCCTGCGCTCTCAGGGACTGAGGTCCTTGTCGCGCTCGATGCGCGCGTAGGCGGAGTGGTTGTGGATCGATTCGAAGTTTTCTGACTCGACCACGTAGGCGCTGATGCGCTCGTCGCGGTTCAGGCGCGTGGCCACATCGCGCACCACGTCCTCCACGAACTTCGGGTTGTCGTAAGCACGCTCGGTCACGTACTTCTCGTCCGGGCGCTTGAGGATCCCGTACAGCTCGCACGAGGCCTCGCTCTCGGCGATCTCGATCAGCTCCTCGATCCAGATGTGGCTGCGCAGGCGCACCTTGATGGTGACGTGCGAGCGCTGGTTGTGCGCGCCGTAGTCGGAGATCTTCTTCGAGCACGGGCACAGGCTGGTCACCGGCACCTCGACCTGCACCCACATCTGCGTCTTGCCGTGGTGGTGCTCGCCGATGAGCGTGGCCTGGTAGTCCATCAGGCTCTCCACCCCCGACACCGGCGCGCGCTTGTTGACGAAGAAGGGGAAGCTCATCTCGATGTGCCCGGTGTCCGCCTCGAGGCGGCTGGTCATCGTGCCGAGCATGCCGCGGAAGCTCTCCACCGAGATTTCGCGCTCGCCGTGCAGGATCTCGACGAAGCGCGACATGTGCGTGCCCTTGAAGTTGTGCGGCAGGCTCACGTACATGTTGAAGCGCGCGATGGTGTGCTGCTCGCCGGCGGAACGGTCCTTGACCCGCACCGGGTGGCGGATGTCCTTGATGCCGACGCGGTTGATGGGCAGCTGGCGCGTGTCGGCGCGCGCCTGCACGTCCTCGACCTCCGGTACGGCACGCGCGATCTTGGCGCTGGAATAGGGCGGGTTCATGGCAACATGAGCCTACAGGAAAGGGGTCGAAATCCGTAATCCGGATTCTCGCCGGCCACGACTGCGCCCGGCCATACCCCTTATTAAGGACGCGCTACGGCACCACAAGGGACGGCGCAGTTAAATCGGCCGCGGGAACGGGTGCGCTCAGGCACCGCCGGCCGAGCGCAGCCGTTCCGGCGCCTGCAGCGCCCACCAGCGCTCGACACTCGCACTCAGCCCGGCCGCATCCAGCCCCGCCGCCACCAGGCAGGTCTCGCGTGAGCCGTGCTCGATGAAGCGGTCCGGGATGCCGAGCTGCAGCAACGGCATCTGCACCCCTTCGGCGGCCAGCAGCTCGCCGACCGCCGAGCCCGCCCCGCCCTGGGTAGCATTCTCCTCGATGGTGACGAGCGCGCTGTGGCGCCGCGCCAGCGCCATCACCAGATCCTCATCGAGCGGCTTCACGAAGCGCATGTTGACCAGCGTCGCATCCAGGCGCTCGGCGATCGCCTGCGCCGGCGCCACCAGTGCGCCAAAGGCGAGCAGCGCCAGACCGCTCTTGCCCTCGCGCCGCAACTGCGCCTTGCCGACCGGCAGCGCACTCATCTCCTGCTGCAGCGGCACGCCCGGCCCGCTGCCGCGCGGATAGCGCACCAGTGCGGGAGCGGCGAGGGTCGTGGCGGTGAACAGCATCTGGCGGCACTCGTTCTCATCCGCCGGCGCCATGATGACGAGGTTGGGAATGCAGCGCGCGTAGGAGAGGTCGTAGCTGCCCTGGTGGGTGGCGCCGTCGCTGCCGACCAGCCCGGCACGATCGACCGCGAACACCACCGGCAGCTTCTGCAGCGCCACGTCGTGGATCAGCTGATCGTAGGCGCGCTGCAGGAAGGTGGAGTAGATCGCCACCACCGGCCGCAGGCCCTCGGCGGCCAGGCCGGCGGCGAAGGTGACCGCGTGCTGCTCGGCGATGGCCACGTCGAAGTAGCGCTCCGGGAAGCGCTTGGAGAACTCCACCAGGCCCGAGCCTTCGCGCATGGCCGGCGTGATGCCGATGATGCGCGCATCGCGCTCGGCCATGTCGCACAGCCACGTGCCGAAGACCTGCGAGTAGCTCGGGCCGGAGCTCTTCTCCTTGAAGATGGTGCCGCTGGCCGGGTCGAACGGGCCCGGCCCGTGCCACTTGATCGGGTCGGCCTCGGCCGGCGCGTAGCCCTTGCCCTTGCGCGTCACCACGTGCAGGAACTGCGGGCCGCGCAGCTTCTTCAGGTTGCGCAGCGTGCTCACGAGCGCCTTGACGTCGTGCCCGTCCATGGGCCCGATGTAATTGAAGCCCATCTCCTCAAACAGCGTGCCCGGCAGCACCATGCCCTTGAGGTGCTCCTCGGAGCGGCGCGCCAGCTCCCACACCGTGGGCATCTGCCGCAGCACCTTCTTGCCGCCCTCGCGCAGGTGCGCGTAGACGCGCCCGGAGAGCACGCGCGCGAAGTGATTGGAGAGCGCACCGACGTTCTCCGAGATCGACATGTCGTTGTCGTTCAGGATCACCAGCAGGTCCGAGGGCAGCGAGCCGGCATGGTTGAGTGCCTCGAACGCCATGCCGGCGGTGAGGGCACCATCGCCGATGATCGCCACCGCGCGGCGCTCCTCGCCGCGCTGCGCGGCGGCGATCGCCATGCCGAGGGCGGCGCTCACCGAAGTGCTCGAATGCCCGACCCCGAAGGTGTCGTACTCGCTCTCGAGCCGGCTCGGGAAGGGCGCAAGTCCGCCATCCTGCTTGATGGTATGCAGCCGTGCGCGGCGCCCGGTGAGCACCTTGTGCGGATAGGCCTGGTGGCCCACGTCCCAGACCAGCCGGTCGTGGGGGGTATTGAACACGTAGTGCAGCGCGATGGTCAGCTCCACCGTGCCCAAGCCCGCGGCGAAGTGCCCGCCGCGGGTGCTGACGCTGTGGATGAGGAAGGCGCGCAGCTCCGCGGCGAGCGCCGGCAGCTTGCCGATGCTCAGGCGGCGCAGGTCCGCCGGGCTGTCGATCGCACTCAGCAGTGGGTAATTGTCCGGCGCTACGGTCATCGGCATCTGAGTTTACACAAGCCCGCCGCAGCTAACCGCACGCGGCCCTCCGGGGCGCGGGGACGGCCTCAACTGGCACGGTTGACGGCAAAGTCGGCCAGTTGCACCAGCACGCCCGCGCGGGAGCCGAGCGGGGCCAGCGCCGCGACCGCCGCATCGCGCAGCGCCCGGGCCCGCTCGCGCGCGGCCGGCAGGCCGGCGGTGGAGGGATAGGTGGGCTTGGCGTGGGCGGCATCGGCGCCGGTGGCCTTGCCGAGCAGCTTCGGATCGCCCTCGACATCCAGGATGTCGTCCTGGATCTGGAAGGCGAGGCCGACGTGGGCGCCGAAGCGCTGCAGGGCGGCCAGTCCGCCCGCATCGGTGAGCCCGGCCGCGAGCGCGCCCAGCAGTACGCTGCACTCGATGAGCGCGCCGGTCTTGCGGCGATGCATGTCCTCGATCTCCGCCAGGCGCAGCGGCCGCCCCACCGCCTCCAGGTCGATCGCCTGGCCGCCCGCCATGCCGCCGGGGCCGATGGCGCGCGCCAGCAGCCGCGTCATCTCCAGGCACGCGGCGGGGCTGGTGTTGCCGAGCGGCGCGTCGGCGAGCACGGCAAACGCCAGCGCCTGCAGCGCATCCCCGACCAGCACCGCCGTGCCCTCATCGAAGGCACGGTGGCAGGTGGCGCGCCCGCGGCGCAGGTCATCATCGTCCATGGCGGGCAGATCATCGTGCACCAGGCTGTACACGTGGATGAGCTCCACGGCGGCTGCCGGCGCATCGAGCAGTTCGCTCGCCGCCCCCAGGGACTCGCCCGTCAGGTACACCAGGGTCGGGCGCAGCCGCTTGCCCGCGCCGAGCACGCTGTAGCGCATCGCCTCGCGCAGGCGCGTGGTGCCCGGATCCGGCAGTGCGAGCGCGGCCTCGAGCACGCCCTCGATGCGCTCCCGGCAGCGCGCGATGCGCGCGCGGAAGTCAGCGCCGGCGCCGCTGTCGCGCGCGCGGGCGTTCACTCCGGATCCCCGGCTGGCCGCTCGGCGCCGGTGTCCTCGAAGGGTTCCGGTTGCACATCGCCACCGCGCTTGAGCAGAATCTCCACCTTCTGCTGTGCCGCCTGCAGCGAGCCCTGGCACTGGCGCGTCAGCGCCACGCCGCGCTCGAACAGCTTGAGCGCCTCTTCGAGGGGCAGCTCGCCGCCCTCGAGTCGCTCGACCAGCGACTCAAGCTCGGCGAGAGCCTGCTCGAAATCCGGGGCTTTGCTCTCGCGTGACATGGCGGTGCGGCTTGGTGAGTGAACGGGCAGCGGGAATGAGGGCGCGCAACGTTACACAGCGGCGCTGGCGAGGGTCAACGCGCGGTTGACGCGATCCGGATGCCGGAATAGAGTCCGAGACCGCAATTAGACCAAGTCTAAGTGAGGAAGACCATGAATCTCAAAGGCAGCAAGACCGAAAAGAATCTGAAGGACGCTTTCGCGGGCGAGTCGCAGGCGAACCGTCGCTATCTGTACTTCGCCGCTAAGGCCGACGTCGAGGGCTACAACGACGTGTCCGCGGTGTTCCGCTCGACCGCCGAGGGCGAGACCGGGCATGCGCACGGGCACCTCGAGTACCTGGAAGCGGTCGGGGATCCGGCCACGGGACTGCCGATCGGCGAGACGCGCAATAACCTCAAGGCGGCCATCGCCGGCGAGACGCACGAGTACACCGACATGTACCCGGGCATGGCGAAGGCGGCCCGCGACGAGGGCTTCGCCGAGATCGCCGACTGGTTCGAGACGCTCGCCAAGGCGGAGCGCTCGCACGCCAACCGCTTCCAGAAGGCGCTCGACGCGCTCTGAGGCCGGCACCGATCAAGTGACGCACCCCGCGGACCTGGCTGCCTGGTCCGCGGCGTGCGCCCTGAAAGTACAGCGCGCATGAGCACCAGCCCGGCCGCACCGCCCGCGCCGGAAGGCGCGCGCGAGGGCAGCCTCGAGGCGCCGACGCGCCATCCCCTCGCCTGGCGCACGGAAGCCTTCTACGACCCGGTCGCACTCGAGAAGGAGCTCGAGCGCGTGTTCGACATCTGCCATGGCTGCCGGCGCTGCTTCAACCTGTGCGCCGCCTTTCCCACCCTCTTTGACGCCGTGGACGAGAGTGCCGCGGGCGAAGTCGCGGGGGTCGACAAGAAAGTCTTCTGGCAGGTGGTCGATCACTGCTACCTGTGCGACATGTGCTTCATGACCAAGTGTCCGTACGTGCCGCCGCATCCCTGGAACGTCGACTTCCCGCACCTGATGCTGCGCGCCAAGGCGGCGCGCACGCGCCGCGAGGGGCTCGGCCTGCGCGAGAAGGTGCTGGCCGCGACCGATACCGTCGGGTCGCTGGCCGGGATCCCGGTGGTGGCGGAAATGGTGAACGCCCTCAACCATTCGAGCGCGGGGCGCACGCTGCTGGCGAAGACCCTGCACGTCGATCCAAGCGCGCCGCTGCCGCGCTATCACGCGCGCAGCGCCCGCGCGCGGCTCAAGCGCCTGGGCACGAGCGCGCGGCCGACGAGCGTCGATGGGGGCCGCGGTGCCCAGGCGGCCGCGGCGACCCGGGGCCGCGTGGCGCTGTTCACGACCTGCTACGGCAACCGCAACGAGCCGGCGCTGGCGGAGGACCTGGTGGCGGTGTTCGAGCACAACGGCATCGAGGTGACGCTCGTGCCGCAGGAGCGCTGCTGCGGCATGCCGCGCCTGGAGCTCGGCGACCTGCAGGCGGTGGCACGGCTGAAGGAAGCCAACATCCCGCAGCTGCTCGGCGCCATCGAGGCCGGCTACGACCTCGTGGCGCCGATTCCCTCCTGCGTGCTGATGTTCAAGCAGGAGCTGCCGCTGATGTATCCGGAGGATGCCGCCGTCAAGAAGGTCGCGGCGCACATGTTCGACCCGTTCGAGTACCTGATGGCGCGCCACACCGCCGGCCTGCTGCGCACCGACTTCAAGGGTCAGCTCGGCAAGGTGAGCTACCACGTCCCCTGCCACCTGCGGGTGCAGAACCTCGGCCTGAAGACGCGTGACGTGCTCCGGCTCGTCCCGGGCACCACGGTCGAGCCGATCGAGCGCTGCTCCGGGCACGACGGCACCTACGGCGTGAAACAGGAATACCGCGCCGCCTCGGCGAAGATCGGGCGCCCGGTGGCGCAGCGCGTGAGCGCCGCCAAGCCCGACCATTACAGCAGCGACTGCCCGATGGCCGGCCGCCAGATCGAGAGCCTGCTGGAGGAGCCGCGTGCCCCCGAGCACCCGATGCAGCTGCTGCGCCTGGCGTACGGCATCTGAGCGTGCGGGCCATGAGCAAGCTCACCGCCACCGATCTCATGTCCCTCGAGCAGTACGCGCGCGAGCGCCCGCAATTCCGCGCGCGCGTCCTCAGGCACAAGGCGCTGCGCCAGCTTGCGGTCGGCCCTAACACCACCTGGTTGTTCGAGGACCGTCTCACCGTGCAGTACCAGGTGCAGGAGATGCTGCGCGCGGAGCGTATCTTCGAGCCCGCCGGCATCGACGAGGAGCTCGGCGCCTACAACCCGCTGATCCCGGACGGCGCCAACTGGAAGGTGACGCTGCTGCTGGAGTTCGAGCCGGACGCGCGGCCGGCGGCGCTGGCGCGCCTGAAGGGCATCGAGGCGCGCTGCTACGTGCAGGCCGGCGCGGAGGCGCGCGTGTTCGCGATCGCCGATGAGGACCTCGAGCGCGAGAACGCCGAGAAGACCTCCGCGGTGCACTTCCTGCGCTTCGAGCTCAGCCCTGCCATGGTGACGGAGCTGCGCGCCGGGGCCACGCTCCGCGCCGGCACCGATCATCCGCAGTACCGCCACGAGGTCATCGTGGCGGGTGCGGTGCGCAGCGCGCTGCTGACCGACCTCGCCTGAAGCGCGCGGCGGCGCTGACGCCGCCGCAAGCCACCAAGTACCGCGCCCGGGCTGCTACACTCGCGCCGGCCGCGCGCCGCGCGGCACTGCCTGGAAAGAGTTTCATAGCGTTGAGCCAGTCCTACACCGCTTCCGACATCGAGGTGCTCTCCGGCCTCGACCCCGTGCGGCGCCGCCCGGGCATGTACACCCACACCTCGCGCCCCAACCATCTTGCGCACGAGGTCATCGACAACAGCGTCGATGAGGCGATCGCCGGCTACTGCAAGCAGATCGACGTCATCCTCTACAAGGACGGCTCGCTGCAGGTCGCCGATGACGGCCGCGGCATGCCGGTCGACATTCACCCCAAGGAGAAGGTGAGTGGCGCGGAGCTGATCCTCACGCGCCTGCACGCCGGCGGAAAATTTACCGACAAGACCTACAAGTTCTCCGGCGGCCTGCACGGGGTGGGCGTGTCGGTGGTCAATGCGCTCTCCAAGCGGCTCGAGTGCTGGATCAAGCGCGGCGGCAAGGAATACAACATCAGCTTCAAGGACGGCCGCCTCAACTCCAAGCTCGAGGAGGTCGGCAGCGTCGGCCAGCGCAACACCGGCACCACCGTGCGCTTCTGGCCGGACCCGAAGTTCTTCGACTCCGACAAGTTCTCGGTGCCGCAGCTCAAGCACACCCTGAAGGCCAAGGCGGTGCTGTGCCCGGGGCTGCGTGTCACCTTCAAGAACGAGGCCAGCAACGAGAAGGACGAGTGGTTCTACGCCGGCGACCTGGGCGCCTACCTGGTGGAGGAGCTGGAGAAGGAGGAGCGCATCCCGGCCGAGCCGATCACCGCCACCAAGAGCGATGACAACGACGCGGTCGACTATGCGCTGTGCTGGGCCCCGAACGCCGAGGAGATGATCGCCGAGAGCTACGTCAACCTCATTCCGACCATCGAGGGCGGCACGCACGTGAACGGACTGCGCGCCGGCGTGGCGCAGGCGCTGCGCGAGTTCTGCGAGTTCCGCAACCTGGTGCCGCGCGGCGTGAAGCTCGCCCCCGAGGACGTTTGGAACAAGGCCAACTTCGTGCTGTCGGTGAAGATCCACGAGCCGCAGTTTGCCGGGCAGATGAAGGAGCGGCTCGGCTCGCGCGATGCCGCGCCGCTGGTGGAGGGCTTCGCGCGCGATGCGCTGGCGCTGTGGCTCAACCGCCATCCGGATGCCGGCGAGCGCATCGCGCAGCTGGCGATCGAGAGCGCGCAGGAGCGCGCCAAGGCCGCGCAGCGCGTGGTGCGCAAGCGAATCGCCGGCGGGCCCGCGCTGCCGGGCAAGCTCGCCGACTGCGTGAGCCAGGAGCCGCGCCGCTGCGAGTTGTTCCTGGTCGAGGGCGACTCGGCCGGCGGCTCCGCCAAGCAGGCGCGCGACAAGGACTTCCAGGCCATCATGCCGCTGCGCGGCAAGATCCTGAACACCTGGGAGGTCGACGCCGGGCAGCTGGCCGGGAGCGAGGAAGTGCACAACATCAGCGTCGCCCTCGGCGTCGACCCGGGCTCGGCCGACCTCTCGGGGCTGCGCTATCACAAGGTCTGCATCCTCGCCGACGCCGACTCCGACGGGCAGCACATCGCCACCCTGCTGTGCGCGCTGTTCCTGCGGCACTTCCGCCCGCTGGTGGCGCACGGCCACGTGCACGTGGCGATGCCGCCGCTGTATCGCATCGATGCGGGCAAGCAGGTGCTGTACGCGCTCGATGACGGCGAGCGCGATCAGACGCTCAAGAGGATCGCCAAGGAGTCGCCGCGCACCCGGCCGACCGTCACGCGCTTCAAGGGCCTCGGCGAGATGAACCCCGCGCAGCTGCGCGAGACCACCATCGACCCGCGCACGCGCCGCCTGGTGCAGCTGACCATCGAGGGCAAGGACAACACCGACCAGCTGATGGACATGCTGCTCGCCAAGAAGCGCGCGGCGGACCGGCGCGAGTGGCTCGAGGCCAAGGGCAACCAGGCCGAGGTGCAGGTGTAGGCATGCCGCAGAACCAGGAACTGAACTTCGAGGGCGTCGAGCGCCAGCCGCTGCGCACCTTCACCGAGAAGGCCTACCTCGACTACTCGATGTACGTGATCCTCGACCGCGCGCTGCCGGCGCTCGGGGATGGCCTGAAGCCGGTGCAGCGCCGCATCGTGTACGCCATGAGCGAGCTCGGCCTGTCGGCGGTCGCCAAGCACAAGAAGGCCGCCCTGACCGTCGGCGACGTGCTCGGCAAGTTCCACCCGCACGGCGACACCGCCTGTTACGAGGCGATGGTGCTCATGGCGCAGCCCTTCGCCTACCGCTACCCGCTCATCGACGGCCAGGGCAACTGGGGTTCGCAGGATGACCCGAAGTCCTTCGCCGCCATGCGCTACACCGAGGCCAAGCTCACCCGCTATGCCGAGGTACTGCTGAGCGAGCTGTCCGACGGCACGGTGGAGTGGGTCGCGAACTACGACGGCTCGCGCGAGGAGCCGGCGATCCTGCCGGCACGGCTGCCCAACCTGCTGCTGAACGGCACCACCGGCATCGCGGTGGGCATGGCGACCGACATCCCGCCGCACAACCTGCGCGAGGTCGCGGCCGCGGCCATCCACCTGCTCGAGGAGCCCGAGGCCACCACCGCCGCGCTCATGAAGCACGTGCGGGGACCGGACCTGCCGACCGGGGCGGAGATCATCTCGCCGCGCGCGGAACTGAAGGAGTTCTACGACAAGGGCATCGGCGCCTTCAAGGCGCGCGCCACCTGGGAGATCGAGGAGGGCAACGCCGTCATCACCGCATTTCCCTACCAGGTCTCGCCGACGCGCGTCCAGGAGCAGATCGCCGAGCAGATGCGCGGCAAGAAGTTGCCGATGGTGGAGGACCTGCGTGATGAGTCCGACCACGAAAATCCGACCCGGCTCGTCATCGTGCCGCGCTCCAACCGCGTCGACCTCACCGAGGTGATGAACCACCTGTTCGCGACCACCGACCTCGAGCGCAACTACCGGGTCAATCTCAACATCATCGCCCTCGACGGCCGGCCGCGGGTGATGAACCTGCGGGAAATCCTCGGCGAGTGGCTCGAGTTCCGCACCACCACCGTCACGCGCCGCCTGCAGCACCGCCTGGAGAAGGTGACGCGGCGGCTGCACATCCTCGATGGCCTGATGGTGGTCTACCTCAATCTGGACGAGGTGATCCGCATCATCCGCCGCGAGGAGGAGCCGAAGCCGGTACTGATCCAGCGCTTCAAGCTCTCGGATGAGCAGGCCGAGGAGATCCTCAACACGCGCCTGCGGCACCTGGCGAAGCTCGAGGAGATGAGGATCCGCGAGGAGCAGAAGAGCCTCGCGGCCGAGCGCGAGGAGCTCGAGGCGCTGCTGAAGAGCAAGGCGAAGCTGAAGAAGCTGATCGCCGGCGAGATCCGCGCGGACGCGGAGAAGTATGGCGACGAGCGGCGCACCAAGATCATCGAGCGCGAGGCCGCGCAGGCGATCGCTGAGACGAGCCTGATTGCCAACGAGCCGGTGACCGTGGTCCTTTCCACGGGGGGCTTCGTGCGCTCGGCCAAGGGGCACGAGGTGGACCCGGGCACGCTCGCCTACAAGGGCGGGGATGGCTTCCAGGCGCTGGCCCGCGGGCGCAGCCTGCAGCCGGCGGTGTTCATCGACAGCACCGGCCGCACCTACGCGCTGCCGGCGCACTCGCTGCCCTCGGCGCGCGGCTACGGCGAGCCGCTCTCCGGGCGGCTCGATCCGCCCGATGGCGCCAAGTTCGCCGGCGTCATGATCGGGGAGCCCGAGGAGCTGTGGCTGCTGGCCACCGACGCCGGCTACGGCTTCACCGCGCGGCTGAAGGACCTCATCACCGACCGGCGCGCCGGCAAGACCGTGCTCTCGGTGCCCGAGAACGCGCACGTGCTGCCGCCCGCACCCGTGCCGGGTGCGGATGCGCTGGTGGCGGCGGTGAGCAGCGAGGGCAAGCTGCTCGCGTTCCCGGTGACCGACGTGCCCGAGATGCCGCGCGGCAAGGGCAACAAGCTCTATGACATTCCCGGCAAGAAGGCGCGCGAGCGCAGCGAGCTGATGGTGGCGCTGGCCGTGGTGCCCCCGCAGGCGAGCCTCGTGCTGCACGCCGGGGAGACGCAGAAGGTGCTCGAGTGGCGCGAGCTGCAGGAGTACCGCGGCGAGCGCGCCCAGCGCGGTGCGGTCCTCAAGCGCGGCTGGCCACGCCACATCCAGCGGCTCGAACCCCGACTTCCCCCCACGCCGGGCTAAGAATCCTTATGCCCCAGCCGGGCTGTGGCTTTTATTTGCGAATAAGAATGATTCGCATTAACATTTGTAACAAGCTTGACGATTCGGGCCAAGAAAAATGTCCATCACTGGCCGCCACGTGGCGGCGGGAGCGGTGTGCGCGCTGGTCGCTGCCTGCGCAGGCGGGGAGGACAGTTCCTCGCCGCCGCCACCGGCCGGACTGTCCCTCAAGGCCGAGGCCGGCAAGGCGCTCTTCTTTGATGTCGCACTCTCGGCCTCGGGCCGCCAGTCCTGTGGCACCTGCCACGTGCCGGAACGGGCCTTCACGGCCGATCCCGCCACCGACCAGGGCCTGCCGGTACCCCTCGGCGGGCGCAATTTCGACCTGCCGGGTTTTCGCAATGCCCCCGCGCTGCGTTACGCATCCCTGACCCCGGCCTTCTTCCTGGACGCGGGCACGCCGACCGGCGGCTTCTTCCGCGACGGCCGCGCCTCCTCGCTCGCCGTACAGGCGCAGCAGCCCTTCGTCAGCGAGTTCGAGATGGCCAATCAGGACGCGGCCGAAGTCGTGAGCCGCCTGCAGGCCTCGCCGCAGACCCTGGCCGCATTCGTGGCCGCCTACGGGGACAGCGCGCTCGCCGACCCGCACGAGGCCCTCACGGATATCGGCGAGGCGATCGCGGCCTTCGAGAGCGAGGCGCCCGAGTTCACCCCCTTCAGCAGCAAGTACGACGCCTGGCTTGCCGGCTCGGCGCAGCTGAGCGATGCGGAGCTGCGCGGGCTGGCGCTGTTCAACAATCCCGGCAAGGGCAACTGCACCGCCTGTCATCCGAGCCAGCGCGGCCCCTACAGCGAGCACCCGCTGTTCACCGACTTCACCTACGACAACATCGGCGTGCCGCGCAGCTGGCAGATCCCCGCCAACGCCGCCCAGCCGGTGAGCCCGGTGAGCGGCGTGCCGCTCACCTACCTGCCGCCGCAGCTGAACCGGCCGCCCGATGCCGAGTACGCCTACTACGACATGGGGCTCTGCGGCCCGTTCGCGCCGGCGGCCAATGATCCGCACCCGCGGCGGCCGTTCACCGACGACACCACGCTCTGCGGGGTGTTCAAGGTCCCCTCGCTGCGCAACGTCGCGATCACCGCGCCGTACTTCCACAATGGCTGGGCGCCGAGCCTGCACAAGGTGGTGCAGTTCTATGTCACGCGCGATATCAACAACAACACCGGCAACAACGCGACGCCGGTGCCGCCGGGGCAGGGCGGCAACCCCTACTTCCCGGCCGGCACGCCGTTTCAGGCCGCCGACGGCAGCCCGGATCTGTACCAGTACAACGACCTGCCGGCCGCCTTCGATGCGGCCGTGAACAGCGGCGAGATTCCCTACACGCCGCCGAAGTTCGCCGGCGGCCAGGCCCCGACGCTTGAGGCCGACGAGATCGATGAGGTCGTCGCCTTCCTGTGCACGCTCACCGACGGCTTTGACCCACAGAACCCCGCTGCCTACCAGCTTCCCGCGCAGTGCTCCCCGGGAGCGCCCTGAGCGCGCACCCGCACCGCCCATCGAAGGATCCCGCCCATGAAACTTCCCCTGCGCTCGCTCCTCATCACTGCCACGCTGCTCGGCGGCGGCGCCCACGGCGTGACGGCCAGCGCCGCCGAAGACCCGGCCGGCACCGCGCGCCTCGACGCCCTGCAGCGCCAGCTCGAGCAGCTGCAGAAGAGCATCGCCGATCTCACCGCCGAGAACCGCGCGCTGCGCGAGCATGAGGCGCAGGTCGACAAGCGGCTGAACGAGCTCGCCGGCGGGGCCGCGGGCGCAGCGCTGGCGCAGGCGAGCCCGTCCGCCGCCGCGCCGGCGAATGCCAGTGCACTGCCGAACGCCACGGCGCTCCCCAACGCCACGGCCGTGCCCGCAGCCGCGGCCCCGGCCGCCGACAGCGGGCTGGTGGCGCAGCTCGGGCAGGGACTGCGGCTGTGGGGTTACGGCGAGGCCTACTACGTCAATCCCACGGACCATCGCGACCAGACGACCTTCGATCTGGCACGGGCGGTGTTCGGCATCGGTTACCGCTTCGATGAGCGCACCGAGTTCAATTCCGAGTACGAGGTCGAGCACGCCGTCGCCTCGGCCGATGATGCGGGCGAGTTCGAGGTGGAGCAGTTCTACGTCGACCACCGCTTCAACGACTGGGTGGGCGCTCGCGGCGGCCTGTTCCTGATGCCCTTCGGCTTGCTCAACGAGAACCACGAGCCGACCAACTTCTACGGCGTGCAGCGCAACTTCATCGAGACCCTGATCATCCCGAGCACCTGGCGCGAGGGCGGCCTCAACCTGCACGGCGATACCCCCTCCGGCTTCGGCTGGAACGTCGGTCTAACCACCGGCTTCAATTTCTCCGCGTGGGACTTCGCCCCCGAGGTGCCGCCCTATCGCAACGCGCTCGAGCTGGAGAACAGCGACACCGCGCCGCTGCAGGCGAGCCACCAGGAGGGCCAGCTCGCCAACGCGCAGCACCTCTCGCAGTACCTGGCGCTCAGCTACTACGGCGTCCCGGGGCTGAAGCTCGCGGCTGCGGTCAGTACCGGCAACGCCGTGCCCGTGGCACCCCCGCCGGGGGCACCGTCGCCGGGCAACATGCGCGTCACGCTGTGGGAGGCGCACGCGCGCTGGGCGCCGCAGCGCTGGCAGCTGAGCGCGCTCTACTCGCGCGGCACCATCAGCAACACCGCGCAGGCCAACGCCGCCAACCCCGGTTCACCGAACCCGATCCCGGCGGCCTTCTACGGCTACTTCGTGGAGGGAGCGTACGAGCTGTGGCACCGCGAGCGGTACCGCCTCAACCCCTTCGTGCGCTACGAGGTCTACAACATGGGCTCGAGCTACGAGGGTACCCCGGGTCCGCTGATCCCGACCGGACAGGTGCCGCTCTCGGATGCGCCCGGGGACTACGGCCTGTGGCCGCAGAACCACGATCGCGTCTGGACGGCGGGGGCCAACTTCTACCTCGGCCCGCACGTAGTGCTGAAGGCCGACTACCAGTGGTTCGAGGTGAACAAGGACTTCAAGCGCTTCGATCTGGGCCTGGGGGTGGCCTTCTAGCGGGCGGCGCCCAGTACCACTTCCTCGGGCTCGTTGACGAAATAGCCCTGGATGTACTGCACGCCCATCTGCCACAGCACCGCCATGGTGTTGGCGTCCTCGACGCGCTCGGCGATGGTCTGGATCTCCTGAGCGCGGGCCGCCTCGACCAGCAGGCGGATGCGCTTCTGCAGCTCCGGGTCGGCGGCCAGCCCCTGCACCAGGGTGCCGTCGATCTTGACGAAATCCAGCGGCAGCGCCTCGAGCATGCCGGAGCTGTTGCGCCCGGAGCCGAAGCCCTCGAGCGCGAAGCGGAAGCGCCGCTCGCGCAGCGCGGTGGCGAGCGCCTTGACCTCGTTCACGTGGCTGCCCGCGCTCTCCTCGGTCACCTGAAAGCACAGCCGTCGTGGCTCGGCGCGGCTGTTCTTCAGGTGGTTGTCGAGCCACTCGAGGAAGGCGCCGTCGCGCACGGTCTCGCGCGACAGGCGCACGAACAGGCACTCGGGCTTCTTCTGCGCCGCGAACGACAGCGACGCCCCGACCACCCAGCGGTCGATGTTCTTCATCAGGTCGTTGCGCCCGGCGGCGGCCATGAACTCCGAGGGCAGCACTTCCTTGCCCTGCTGGTCGATCATGCGCACCAGCACGTCGAACATGCCGGGGTCCTCGCCCTGCAGGCTCGCGATCGGCTGCTGCACCAGGCGGAAGCGGTTCTCCATCAGCGCCGCCTTGATGTGCTTGACCCACACCTTGTCGTAGGACATCACGCGGCTGTCGTTGTCGGCGCGATCGGAGATGATGCTCTGGTTGCCACCGCGCGAGCTGCCGCGGCGCGCGCACTCGAGCGCATCCTGCACCACGGCATCCAGGTCGGGTTCGGCGGGCGAGACCACCGAGAGCCCGATGGTGCAGGTGACGCCGATGGACTTGTCTTTGATGCGCATGACGTGGCGCTGCACGCGCGTCAGCAGCCGCTCGCTCCAGGCGTTGATGTCGTGCTCGTTGCCGCGCTCGAGCAGCACCAGGAAGCGCACCCCACCGAAGCGGCCGGCGATCTCCTTCGGGTGCAGCGTCTCCTTCAGCAGCCGCGCCACGTCGGTGAGCACTTCCTCGCTCGCGCTCACGCCGATGACGCGCTCGAGGGCGGCGAACTTGTCGATGCGCACCAGCGCCATGCAGCGCATGCCGCCGGCGGCCGGCACCGCCAGCCGCTCGGCCAGCGCATCGAGCAGCTCGTTGCGGCGCAGCAGGCCACCGGCCGGCTCCGGCCGCGGCGGGCTCTCGCGCACCGGGATCATCAGTTCCTCGACCCGGGGACGGGCCGGCACCACCAGCCGCACGCACGGCTCGCCCTCGTGCTCGCCGGCGGTCAGCGTGATCTCGATCGGCAGCACGGTGCCATCCCCGAGCAGTGCGTTGGCGCGCAGCACGTGATCGCTCCAATGGCCCTGGCGGCAGGCGGCGAGCGCGCCGCGCAGCGCGGCGTGCGTGGACTCCTCGAACAGGTCCATGACCGGCTGGCCGGTAAGGCCCTCCTCGACCCCGTACAGCTCGTGCCAGGCCGGGTTGGCCTCGATCACGATGCCCTCCTGCACCTGCAGGATGGCGTCGTTGGAACGCTGCAGCACCACGTCGAGCTGGCTGCGCGCATCGTCGGCGGACTTCTGCATGACTTCGAGCGCGCGCGCGTTGCGGTACACCAGCAGCTCGCGCTGCACCACCACGCTCAGGCGCTGTGGGTGGGCGAGGGTGACGACGTCGCGCGCGCCGCGCTCGAGCGCGGCGGCGATCAGCGCCTCATCGACCGCGGGTGCGAGCAGCAGCACCGGCACCTGCGGGGCCAGCTGGTCGCGCACGGCGATCACCGGTGCGAGCTCTGCCGGCGTGCCGGCGACCACGAGCAGCAGCTCCGGGTTGATCTGGCCGAGGGCATCGCCCAAATCGCGCAGCGCCGGGATCCAGGTGCAGTGGACGGGATGGCCGGCGCGACGCAGGGTGCTGTTGATGGCTTCGACGGGGTCGCGTGCCGCACTCAGCACGATGAGCGGCACGGCGCTCGGCTCGGACAAGGGTGAACTCCCTCACACACCTCAGGCGCGCGGCATGCGACAGAATATAGCACCGGCGGCAGCGGTCCCCGCGTGAGGGGCGTCGCGAAAACGGCCCGGTAGGCGCGGCGCTAGGCGAGCCGCCGGGCGCCGCAGCGGGCCAGCAGCGCGTGCGCGGCTGCCGGCTCGGCCAACAGCACGCACTTGGTGAGGGCGTCCGCATGCATGGCCCGGCGGGCGAGCACCGCCGCGTAGCCGGCCGCCAGGGCGGCGCGCGGGCTGCCGCGCCGGTAGTAGCCGCGGTGTTGGGAGGGGGCGCGGTGTGCTGGCCATTCGCTCACCGCCACCGCGCCGCTGCGCAAGCGCAGCTCCCGGGCGCGCCCGTCGCTGCCGCGCAGCCACAGCCGTTGCCAGCTCGCGCCGAACACCCGCACGTCGCCCCCGGCATTCACCAGCCCGCCGCTGCAGCCCAAGCGGCGCAGGGCTGCGACCGCGGCGTCCACCGCGAACCCCTTGGCGATGCCACCGCAGTCGAGCGCGACCGGCACGTGCACGCGGGCGCGCGGCGGGTCGGCGTCGATAAGCTCGAGGTCGCACATTCGTCCGGGACGCTCGGGCAGGCACGGATCGAAGAGGCCGTGGCTCCAGCGGTGCAGGCGCTGGGCGAAGCGCAGCAGCGCGAACGTGGCGCGCGTGAGCACGACGGCCTCGCCGGGGGCGCAGGCGTTGAGGCAGGCCAGCTCGCTCCCCGGGGCACTCGGATGCAGCCGCTGCGCGAGCTCATCCACGGCAGCGAAGGCGGCCACGAGCCCCGCCCGCGCGGCGAGGGGTGTGCCTGCGGAGGCCTCGATGACGAGGCTCGTGCCCATGGCGAAGCGCATGCGCCGCAGCGTCGCGGGCGGGTTCAGGGCCACATCGGCAGGCGAGGCTTTCAGGGCCAGGGCGCTCATCGCGGCACCGCTTCGGGAGGCCATGGTGGGTGTGGTAGAGTAAACAAGAATCATTCGCATTTGAAAGCCCCCGCACTGCCATGAGCCGCATCGATCCGGGACCCCTTGGCTGGCTCGCGCTGCTCGGCGCCGCCGGTGCCGTGCCGGTCGTGGTGGCGGCCGACTACCTGACGGTGCCCGAGGCGCAGCGTGCGCTGTTCCCGCAGGCCGATGGTTTCACCGAGGTGGCGCTCACGCTCACCCCGGCGCAGCACGCCCAGGTGGCCGCGCTCGCCGGCACGCAACCGCCGCACCGCAGCCTGCGCGTCTTCCGTGCCGAGCGCGGCGCACAGCCGCTCGGCTACGTGTTCATCGACGAGGTGATCGGCAAGGAGGACTTCATCACCTACGCGGCGGGCATCGATGCGGCCGGCAGGCTCGGTCCCCTCGAGGTGCTCAGCTACCGCGAGAGCCACGGCGGGGAGATCCGCAACGAGGCCTGGCGGCGCCAGTTCGCCGGTCGCGCGGACCTCGAGTCGCTGCGCGTGCAGACCGACATCAAGAACATCGCCGGGGCGACGCTCTCGTGCGAGCACGTGACGCAGGGAGTGCGCTGGCTGCGGGCGCTGTGGCAGGTGGCGCTGCAGGGCGCGCCGGCCGCGTAAGGAGGCGAGCGCGCGCGCATGGTGCACCTGCATCCCACGCCCGATGAGCTGGTCGCGCGCGCCACGCAGCGCGCGCCGATGTCGCGCCTGCTGCGGCGCGCGCTGCTCAGCGTGTGTGCGCTGCTGTGGCTGTCGGGGGCGCTGTGGCTGCTGCTGCACTGGGCGTTCCCGGCGCACAACGAGTTCGGCGCGCTGCCGAATGCCGCCGAGGCGCCCCTGATGCGCGTGCACGGCGTAGTCGCGATCGTCGCGGTGTTCCTCTTCGGCTGGGTGGCCTCCGGACACGTGCTGGTGCGCTGGTGGACCCCCGATAACCGCATCTCGGGTCTGTGGCTGCTCGGCTGCGCGAGCCTGCTGGTGGTGAGCGGCTACGCGCTCTACTACAGTAGCGGCGCGCTGCACGCCGGTGCCTCCTTGGTGCACTCGGTGCTCGGCATCCTGGCCGTCATCGCCGCCCTCGTGCACTGGCGGCACCTGCGCGCGCAACGCTAGGGCGCGGCTGGCGGGGTGGCGTCGATGCCGCTATGATACGCGGCCTTTTTTGGGCGCCCGCACCACCTGCGCGCGCCACGACCGCGAGAGTGCAATCATGGCCAGCTTTACCACCAGCGAGATCCGCGGGGGCATGAAGGTCCTGCTGGATGGGGATCCGTACGCGGTGATCGAGAACGAGTTCGTCAAGCCCGGCAAGGGCCAGGCATTCAACCGCATCAAGGTGCGCAACCTGAAGAC
>DATJVL010000043.1:0-3065 GCA_035501795.1 Steroidobacteraceae bacterium | reverse complement strand
GCCAGCCGAGCGCAATGCCGGGTGCCCCGTGACACCACGCACCCATGGGCGCCGGCCGGGAGTCGCTTTGCGGCCATTGCCACCTGCCGGATCGGCGCCGGGCGCGACTGACCAACCAGGCTTCGGCGCGTCGCCAGGCGGACTCCGCCTCGTCGTCGTCCGTCAGAGCCGCATAGCTGCCGAGGAAGCCCATCATGCCGGCGGCTCCGTGCGCAAAGCCGGTGAAGCGCTCACCGCTCGCACCGGGGGCGCCCGGCGGCAGGGTCCAGGCGCCGTCCGGATCCTGCGTGCGCACCAGGTAGGCCGCGCACGCCGCGGCCCCCGCTGCAAGCTGCGACACACCGAGACGTTTGGCACAGTCGAGCGCCGCAAACCCCTGGCCTGCAGCGCCGTGCGTGACGTCCGGCCAGTCGAGCTGCCCGGGGAGCGCGCCGGCTATCGGGGTGCACAGCTCGTCGCTCGAGGAGACACACCCGGCTTGCACCGCCGCGGCGACCGCGAGCGCGCGGCCGGCGCGTCCGTGTACGAGGCCGGGCAGGTCGGGCACCACTTCGGTGCGCGCCAGCAAGGCGCGCGCGGCTCGCTCGGCGAGGGTCGCCTCGAGCTGCGCCACCCGGGCGCCATGTGCGGCAGCGAGCACGTAGAGCAGTCCGGCCAGGCCACTGTGCAGGTCGAGCGCGTCGGCTTCGCATGCCCTGGACCGGGCGGGCAGCCGCTCGAGCCGCGAGCGGAGTTCCGCCGTCAACAGCTCCAGGCCTTCGGCCAGCACCGACTCGTGGGCTGCCGTCGTGAAGAGCGGCGCGGCGGGATGAGGGCGGCGAACCTTCCTGGCGCGCGCGGTCGAGGCGATCGCGCCCAGCAGCCTCGCGGCGTCGAGCTGCTCGACCGGCTCATCGGCGAGCGTCTGCGCCAGCAGCCCGATCAGGCGCGCCTCGCGCAGTTGAGTCAGCTCGGCGAGCCGCGTGCTGAGCTCACCGGGCGCGCCGTGGACGACAGCCGCGGGATCGAGCCCCGTCAGCATGAATGCGAGCACGCGCGCGCAGGCTTGCCAGTCATCGCAGGGTGCCGGTTCGCGCTCGTCACGGCTGCGGTCGCTGAACCCCGGCGTGCCGAGCCGAAACGCCGGCATGCGGCTCCGCAGGACGTGCGCGCACTCCCAGTCGAGAAGGTAGACGCGGTCGTCGTCGCCGATCCAGACGTTGCCGGGTGCGACGTCGCGATGAATGACGCCGCGGGCGTGCGCGGCGCGCAGGCGGTGCACGAGTTGCGCCGCGTAACCCATCAGGCGGCGTCGCGTCGGCGCTGGTACGCCGAGCCATGACCGGCCGGTGATCAGTTGGGATACGAGGGTACCGAGTGCCTGGCCCGGCACGTAGACAACCGGCAGGTAGCCGACCTCATCCTCTTCGAAGTACGGGCCCGCGGCGGCGATGCCTGCGAGTCCGCGCAGCCGCGCGAGTATGGCGCCCTCGTGCCGGAGCCGGGCACGCCGATCACGACCGAGCTGGTCCGACGAACAATGCGGTCGGGCTTGCTTCAGCACGCAGGCCGCCGGCCTGCGCACATCGTGGATATCGATCGCGCGCAGCACACTGCCGGCGAGCCCAGGGCGCAGCACATCGGTGACGAAGTACCGTCCGCCGACGAGCCGGCGCACCGGGGGCGCCGCCGGCGTCGGTCCCGAGGCCGCTGTTGGGAAGGGGATGACGATGCCTTGCGGACAGCTGAAGGGAACCGGACGCAGATCTGGTATCCAGTTGCCGCTGCCGTCGGGGATGAGATCGGCCGCTTCGCCGAACCGGTCGTAGCTGATCCGCGGGCGCACCGAGCCGTAACGTGCGTAGACAGCCTCGCCGAGATGCACATCGGTCGCGATGCGGGGGCCGACGATCCCGTACGTGCGCTCGATGAGCTCGTCGGCCAGAGCGACCGCCTGCGCGTCGCTGCGCGGATAGATGGTGACGACCTTGCCGATCTGCGCTTCGCCGAAGTTGCCGCCGTTCAGCTGAACGATCGCGTCGCGTCCGGCGGCCATCTTGAAGTGCACGCGCTCGCGGGTCAGGCACGGCAGGACCCGCTTGAACAGCTGGTCGACGTAGGGGACGGTCACCGACAAGTGCAGCTTCCAGCCGGCCACGCGCCTCGGCCTGCCAACCACGAGCCATACGTCGTTCCTTTCGGGGGCAACGCCGAGCGCCTGCAGGCGGCTGGCGAATTCGTCGGTCCCGCCGGACCTTAGCCTCGCAGGCCTCTGCCTTCGGCCGGCCGCGCCTGCGGGCATGGAGCGGCGCCTGTCAGCAGAACGCGCGGTCGCGACGCGCTCTGCGGGGCATCAGAGCCTGCCGCCGGAAATGTCACGTGGTGGCATATTTGGTGTTGCCGGGGCAGGTGGGAGTTATCTTGGTGTTTCCGGGGCAGGTGGGCAGCGTCTTGGTGTTTCCGGGGCAGGTGGGCAGCGTCTTGGTATTCCCGGGACAGGGTATCGGGGGTACCACAATCGCCGTCAGCTGCATGCACAGCGCGAGCGGAGTCTCCCCAGTGGAGTACGAGACTGACCTCAGGAGCGTTCCGGCGTCCACGCCGACGAGCAAGCGGCGCGCCGCCTGGGTTTTCAGCAGGCGCTTCACTCTTGCGGGGTCGAACACGATCGCGTTAGCGAGCTCTGGGTGAGACCCGAGCAGCTTGAGCAGCTCGCGCAGGCCGCGCTCGCCTCTCCTCCGACTTCTCATCCTTCTCATTCTTCGCCTGATCGCCATACGCGCCCCCTCTCGGCCTGCGCGGCCGGAGCCCCTCATCGAGTCTAGATCCGCACCACCGACCTGTACAACAGCCGCCCGCAAACGGGAGCACGTCAGTCGCGGAATCCAAGTTTGTTGCGCAGAGCAGCAAATCTCTGGTCACCGCGCAGGGGCTGGAAGGCCGGTTCCGGCGTGCAGGCGAGGCTCGCCGCAAACTCGGGCTGGCGCTGCTCGAGCGCTCGCTGCAGCCACTGGAACGCCGGGTCGAGGTCGCCGCGATACGCATAGGCCAGTCCGGCCAGGCCGGGAAGGGTCTGACCGTAGCGG
>DATJVL010000042.1:0-14331 GCA_035501795.1 Steroidobacteraceae bacterium | reverse complement strand
TGGCGTCGCGCCCTGCTACAACCCGGCGCACCACCACGAGCGCCCCGAGGAATCGGTGGAGAAGCTGCAGGACTTCCTGCACGGCATGTACGCCACCGCCATCCGCATCGACCCGCAGGTGGTGATGGAGCTGTGTCCCTGTGGCACCGCCTACTCCTTCTTCAACTTCGCCTCGATGAACCAGGCGCCGGCCTCCGATCCTGAGTCCTCCTGGCAGGTGCGGCACAAGGGCAAGACCCTCAAGGCCCTCATGGGAGAGAACGCCGCCTTCGCCGGCGACCACGTCGAGCTCAGCGACGGCGGCGATGACTTCGCCTCCACGGTGGGCATCGGCGCCATCGTCTCCACCAAGTTCACCTGGCCGAAGGATCCGAAACCTAAGGACTCCTTCCTCCTCACCCCGCAGCGCGAGGCGCTGTGGCGGCGCTGGATCGCGCTCTACAACGAGCATCGCCTCGCCGAGGGCACCTACCGCGGCGAGCTCTACGACATCGGCTTCGACAAGCCCGAGACGCACGTGGTGGAGAAGTCCGGCCGGCTCTACTACGCCTTCTACGCCAAGAGCTGGAGCGGCCCGGTGAGGCTGCGCGGGCTGCCCGCCGGGCGCTACCGCCTGCGCGATTACTTCAACGCGCGCGAGCTGGGCGAGATCGTATCTGCGGAGCACACGGTGGCGCTCAGCTTCGAGCGCTTCCTCGTGCTTGAGGCGGTGCCGGCCTGATGGCGCAGGCGCTGAGCGAGCCCGGCCTCATGGCCGAGGAGCGGCGGCGGCGCATCTGCGAGCTGCTGCGCTCGGAGGGCCGCGTGCGCGTCGAGGCCCTCGCCACGCGCTTCGGCACCTCGACCGTCACGATCCGCGCCGACCTGAGCTCGCTCGAGGCCGCCGGCGCCCTCACCCGCACCCACGGCGGCGCCCTCAACGTGCCGGAGGCGGACCAGCCGCTCTCGGTCAAGGAGCTGCAGCACCGCGCCGAGAAGCTGCGCATCGCGGAGGCCGCCGCCGCCCTGATCCGTGACGGCGAGACCCTGATCCTCGACTCCGGCACCACCACCGCCGAGATCGCGCGCCGCATCCGCGCGCTGCCACTGAGGGCCGTCAACGTCATCACCAACGCGCTCAACATTGCGGCGCTCCTGATCGACGTGCCCTCGGTGCGCCTCATCATGCCCGGCGGCATCCTGCGCCGGGATTCCAACTCCCTCTCCGGGCCGATGGCCGAGGCTGCGCTCGCCACGTTGACGGCGAGCCGCCTGTACCTGGGGGCGGATGGCATCGACCCGCAGATCGGCATCATGACTCCGCACGTGGCGGAGGCCGAGCTCAACGCCAAGATGATCGCCATGTCGGCGCAGGTGGTGGTGGTGGCGGATTCCTCCAAGTTCGCCCGGCGCAACATCTCCCTCATCGCGCGCATCGAGCAGGTGCACATGCTGATCACCGACCGTGCGGCGCCGGCCGAGGCCGTCGAGCAGCTGCGCGTGCGCGGCGTCGCGGTGCGGCTGGTGTGAGCATGAGCCGCGCGCGGGTCGTGGCGGCGGGGCTGCTGCTCGGCTGCGCGCTTGCGGCCTCCGCGGGGCAGGGGGCGGGCAGCTACTACGGCCTCGCCGATTTTGCGCAGGTGGACAAGATCGACGCCCACGTGCACGTGCACGGGGCGGGCGAGCGCTTCATGGCACAGGCCAAGGCCGATGGCTTCCGCGTCCTGACCATCGACGTCGACTATCCCGACTACCCGTCCCTGGCCGAGCAGCTGCGCGATGCGCTCGCGCTCAAGGCGCGCTATCCGGAGCGCGCTGCCTTCGTGACCACCTTCTCCGTGGCCGACTTCCACGCGCCCGGCTGGAGCGACAGGGTGGTGCGCGAGATCGACGCGGCGGTCGCGCAGGGCGCGGTCGGCGTCAAGATCTGGAAGAACATCGGCATGAGCCTGCGCGATGCCGACGGCTCCTACGTGATGCCCGATGATCCGCGCCTCGAGCCGGTGATCGCGCACCTGGAGCGTGCGCACCTCGTGCTGCTCGGGCACCAGGCGGAGCCCCGCAACTGCTGGCTGCCGCTGCAGAAGATGACGGTGCGCGGCGACCGCGAGTATTTCACCGAGCACCCGCAGTACTACATGTACCGGCACCCCGAGATGCCCTCGCACGATGCCATCCTGGCGGCGCGCGACCGCATGCTGCGCGCGCATCCCAAGCTCGTTTTCGATGGCGTGCACCTGGCCTCGCTCGAGTGGGACGTGGACAAGGTGGCTGACTTCCTCGAGCGCTTCCCGCACGCGCGCGTGGACATGGCCGCACGCCTGGTGCACCTGGAGTACCAGGCGGTGCGCGCTCCGAACAAGGTGCGCGCCTTCCTCATCCGCTACCAGGACCGCATCCTCTACGGCAGCGATGAGGCCTGGGGGCCGGAAGAGGGCGATCCCCAGGCGGCCGCAGCGCTGCATGCGGCCTGGCTCGAGGACTGGCGCTTCCTCGCCACCGCGGAACCGATGACGTCGGCGGACTTCGACGGGAGCTTTCACGGGGTGCACCTGCCGCGCGCGGTGGTGCAGAAGATCTACAGCGGCAATGCGCGCCGGCTCTTCCCGCGCGCCTGGAGCGCAGCGCCACCGACGCGCTAGCAAACACCCGCGCCGCCGTCAATCGTGCCGAGGTACCGTTCCGGCTGCTACCCCCGGACCTGCGCAGCCGCGACGCGCACGTGGCAGCATTCCTGCCAGCCCGCACCCACATTACGCGGCGGTGCGGGCAGGGGATGCCCGCGGTGCACAATTCTCGGCGGTTCATCGAAGCGCGCGATCAGCTGCTGCGCGGGCGCGCCGATCCGGTGCGTACGGCGCGCGAGTTCCGCTGGCCCGCGTTCGAGCACTTCAACTGGGCGGGTGACTACTTCGACGTGCTCGCCGCGGACAACGCGGCGCCCGCGCTGCGCGTGGTCGATGACGCCGGACACGACCAGGTGCTGTCCTTCGCCCAGCTGGCGCGCCGCTCGCTGCAGGTGGCCGCCTTCCTCGCCTCCCTCGGCGTGCGCCGCGGCGATCGCATCCTCATCATGCTGCCGAACGGCGTGCCGCTGTGGGAATCGATGCTGGCCTCGATCCGGCTCGGCGCGGTCATGATCCCGGCGACCACGCTGCTCGAGCACGCGGACCTGGCCGACCGGCTGCAGCGCGGCCGCGTGCGCGCCGTGATCACCACCGCCGCGCTCAGCGCGCGCTTCGAGCGCCTCGCCGACGGGCTGCTGCAGATCGCCGTGGGCGGCGCCCCGGCCGGCTGGGTGGCCTGGGAGGCCTCCGGCGCGGCACCGGCGCAGTTCACGACCGCCCCCACTCGGGCGGATGAGCTGCTGCTGCTGTACTTCACCTCCGGCACCACCGCGCGGCCGAAGCTCGTGGCGCACACGCACGTGAGCTACCCCGTGGGCCATCTCAGCACCATGTTCTGGCTCGGCCTGAAGCCCGGGGACGTGCACCTGAACCTGAGCTCGCCGGGTTGGGCCAAGCACGCCTGGTCGTGCTTCTTCGCGCCCTGGAATGCCCAGGCCACGGTGCTCGCCTACCTCTACGAGCGCTTCGACGCGCGCGCGCTGCTGGACCAGCTGGTGCGCTGCCGGGTCAGCAGCTTCTGCGCCCCGCCGACCGTGTGGCGCATGCTGATCCAGCACGAGCTGCGCGCCTGGCCGGTGAGGCTGCGCGAGGCGGTCAGTGCCGGCGAGCCGCTGAACCCGGAGGTGATCGCGCAGGTGCAGGCGGCCTGGGGTCTCACCGTGCGCGATGGCTTCGGCCAGACCGAGACCACCGCGCAGGTGGGCAACCCGCCCGGCCAGCCGGTCAAGCCCGGCTCGATGGGCCGTCCGCTCCCGGGGTGCCCGGTCGTGCTCCTCGACCACGAGGGGCGCGAGGCGCGCGAGGGGGAGATCTGCATAAAGCTGGCCGGCGCGCCGCTCGGCCTGATGCAGGGCTACCACGACGACGGCGAGCGCACCGCGGCGGCCATGGCCGGCGGCTACTACCACACGGGCGACGTCGCCGCGCGCGATGCCGAGGGCTATCTCACCTACGTCGGCCGCATGGACGACGTGTTCAAGTCCTCTGACTACCGCATCAGCCCCTTCGAGCTCGAGAGCGTGCTCATCGAGCACCCGGCGGTGGCCGAGGCGGCGGTGGTGCCGAGCCCCGATCCGCTGCGCCTCGCGGTGCCCAAGGCCTTCATCGTGCTCGCCGCCGGTCACGCGCCCGATGCCGCCACCGCGGCGTCGATCCTGGCGCACGTGCGCGCGCGCGTCTCAGCGTACAAGCGCATCCGGCGCATCGAGTTCGACGCGCTGCCGAAGACCATCTCGGGCAAGATCCGCCGCGCGGAGCTGCGCCAGGCCGAGGCGCAGCGTGCGGGCGGCGAGTCGCGCCGGGCACACGAGTTCTGGGAACAGGACCTGGAGCGCTGAAGCGCGCCTCCCGCGCCCCGACCATGCCACGCTCCTCCAGCCGCGCGATTGCCCTCGTGAGCACCCAGGCCGCCGGCGAGAGTGCGGCGGCCGCGGCCATCAGGGCGCAGACCCCCGGCGGGGCAGCTGGCCTGACGGTGCTCTTCTGCACCGCCGGCTACGATCTCGGCAGACTCGGCCGCGCGCTCAGGGCCGCGGGCCGCACGCGCGTGATCGCCGCGGCCACCAGCCGGGCGATCGGCAGCGACGGCTTCCTCACCCGCGGGATCACCGGATTCCACCTGCCGCCGGCGCGCTTCCAGGTGGCCGATGCGCTCATCGAGGACACCGCAAGCTTCGGCCTGCCGGATGCGCACGCACTGGTGCGCACGCTGCGCGCGCGCCTGGCACGCTCGCGCCACGCGCAGCTGCCGCACCTCTTTGGCATGCTGCTGGTGGATGCCGCGCCGCGCTGCGAGGAGCGCGTGATCGCCGCCCTGGGCACCGAGCTCGGCGGCGTGCCGATCGCCGGCGGCTCCGCCGGCGATGTCTACTTCAATCCGACCGGCCAGCGACCGGAAGCGCCGCGCATCCTGCATCGCGGCCGCGCGCGGCGCGGCGCGGCGGTATTCTGCCTGGTCGCCTGCGCCGAGCCGGTGCTGGCACTGAGTCACCACCATTACGTCCCGGGACGGCGCCGCTTCGTCATCACCGAGGCCGACCCGGAGCGGCGCCTGGTGCACGAGATCAACGGCCGCAATGCGCTCAAGGTGTACACCGCCGCCTGCCGCCTCAAGCCCGGCCCGCACCCGGCCGAGGCGTTCGCCCCTTATCCGCTCATGATGCGCATCGGTGACCAGTACTTCGCGCGCGGCATGCAGCGCGTGTACGAGGACGGCACCATCGAGTTCGCCTGTGCCATGGAGCCGGGGCTGGTGGTGACCGTGGCGCACGCGGGCGACATGGTGGCGCGCCTGAAGGAGATGTTCGCGAACATGCGCGCCACGCTCGGACGCACCGAGCTCGTCATCGGCTTCGAATGCGCGGCGCGTACCGCCTACATGCAGCAGCGCGGGCTCACCGGCGCCATCGCCGCCCTGTTTGCGGCCCACAACGTGGTGGGCTTCTCGACGCTCGGCGAGCAGTTCAATACGATTCATGCCAACAACTCCTTCACCTGCCTCGGAGTGGCGGCGCCGCGATAGCCATGCCGGCCAAGCGCAAGACCCGTGCGGTGCGTCGCGTGAGCGGCGCGGCACAGCTCGCGCGCCTGCGCGAGGAAAACGTCGCGCTGCGCAAGACGGTACGCGCGCTCATGGGACGCGTCGAGCGCGCGGTCGACAGCCAGGGCACTTCGTTCTCGTGGTTCCAGGCGGCCGCCAAGCTCGAGCAGACCGTGCGCCAGCGCACGCGCGAGTCCGAACAGCTCAACGATCGGCTCAAGCGCGAGCTGCAGTCGCGGCACGAGATCGAGCTCGCCCTGAAGCAGGCCAAGCAGCAGGCCGAGGAGGCCAACCAGAGCAAGACGCGCTTCCTCGCCGCCGCGAGCCACGACCTGCGCCAGCCGCTGAACTCGGCGCTGCTGTTCCTGGAGTCGGTGCAGGAGGAGCAGATCCCGCCAGGCGACCGCGAGCTCGTGCGCCGCTCGCGCCTGGCGCTCGGCGCGCTCAACAACCTGCTCGGCACGCTGCTGGATGTGGCGCGGCTGGACTCTGGCGACATCCAGCCGCATCTGGCCGACTTTCCGCTGGCGGCGCTGTTCGAGCGCCTGGAGCCGGAGTTCCAGGCGCTGGCGCGCGCGGCCGGCATCCGCTTGCGCGTGCGCCCGAGCAGCGCCTGGGTGCGTACCGACGCGCACCTGCTCGAGACCGTGCTGCGCAACCTGATCAGCAATGCCATCCGCTACACGCGCCGGGGCGGGGTGCTGCTTGGCTGCCGCCAGCGCGGCGGGGCGCTGCAGATCTGTGTCTACGACACCGGGGTCGGCATCGAGCGGGCGCATCTCGAGGCGATCTTCGCCCCGTACTACCAGGTGCCGGGGGCGACGCGACGCTCGGACACCGGCATCGGCCTCGGGCTCTCGATCGTGAGCCGCGTCGCGCAGCTCCTGTCGCTCGAGCGTGAGGTGCGCTCACGCCCCGGGCGCGGCTCGCTGTTTGCGGTGCGCGTGCCCTACGGTACGCCGCAGGCCGATGCCGTAGCCGGCGCCGCGCTGGGGCGCCCGCAGCCCGCCGCGCGCACTACACGGCCGCTGCTGGTGGTCGTGGTCGATGACAATCCGGAGGCGCTGCTGGGCATGGCGGTGCTGCTGGAGAAGTGGGGTTGCCGCGTGGTGAGCGCTGCAACGGCGACCGAGGCCCTGGTGCAGCTGATCTCCGGCGACCTCACGCCGGATCTGCTCCTGAGCGACTACCACCTGGCGGCAGGCGCCAAGGGCGACGAAGCGATCCTCGAGATCCGGCGGGAGTTCGACCGCGCGCCGGCCGCGGCCCTCATGACGAGCGACCCGGACCCGGCGCTGCACAAGCGCCTGCAGGGCCTCGGCTTCACGGTGCTCGACAAGCCGCTGAACCTCGCCAAGCTGCGGGCGCTGCTGGCGCGCCTGCCCGGTTAGTCGGCCAGCAGCCGGCGCGCCTCGATGGCCGCCTGCACCCGGTTGCTCACCTGCAGCTTCTTCAGGATCAGCGACACGTGGGCCTTGACGGTGATCTCGCTGATCTCGAGCTCGCGCGCGATGCGCTTGTTGGAGAAGCCCTGTGCCAGGAGCCTGAGCACGCGCTGCTGGCGCGCGGTGAGCTCGCCGGCCGAGGACTGCGCGGGCGCCGCCCGGGCGCGTGTGGCGCGCAGCGCCACCACCGCCGCGGCGGGCAGGTAGGTGCCCCCGCCCATGACCGCGCGCAGTGCATCCACCAGCACCTGGCGGGGCGCCGCCTTCGGCACGTAGCCGGCGGCGCCGGCGAGCACCGCCTCACTCATCGTGGCGGGGTCCTCGTTGCCCGAGACCACGATGACCGGCGTGAGCGGCGCAGCCTCGCGGACCTGGCGCAGGCAGGAGAGCCCGGTGGCATCCGGCAGTGCCAGGTCGAGCACGATCAGATCGAAGGCGCCGTCGCCGCTGACCAGCGCGGTCACCTCGCCCTGGCTGGCAGCCTCGCTCACCTGCGCGCCGGGGAAGGCCTGCGGCACGATGGCGCGCAGCGCATCGCGGTACAGCGGGTGATCGTCCGCCACCAGGACCCGCCGCGTTTCGGAAATTGCGGATTGCGCCCCTGTCATGAGCGGGCATCGTACGTCAGCGGGCCGCGCGGTGCGCAGGGCGACCGATACCAAAGTAGGGGACCCCCTGCGAAGGGCTCATGGGAACCGGCGCCTGCCCCGGGGATACTCGCAACGAGAACCGTAAGATCAGGGGATACCCATGGCCACCGCCGCGCAACGCCAGTCCGCACCCGCCCCGGACGCACTCGCCAACGACCTCAGCCGCATCCGGCCCGAGAACGCCGCCTTCCTCGGCTCTGCCAAGCGGCTGCTCATCGATGGCGCCTGGGTGGAGGCGGCCGCCGGTCAGACCTTCGAGGTGCGCGATCCTTCGAGCGACCTCGTCATCGCGCGCGTGGCCGCGGGCGAGGCGGCCGACGTCGATCGCGCCGTCGCGGCGGCGCGGCGCGCCTTCGAGGATTCGGACTGGTCGCGCATGAAGCCGGTGGACCGCGAGCGGCTGCTGCACCGCCTGGCCGACCTGATCGAGGCGCACGCGGATGAACTCGCCGAGCTCGAGGCGATCGACAACGGCAAGTCGGCGCTCATGGCGCGGCACGTGGATATCAAGCATGCCCTCGAGGTGTGGCGCTACATGGCCGGCTGGCCCACCAAGCTCGAGGGACAGACGCTGCCGATCTCCGGGACGCTGGTGCCGGGGCAGGAATACGTGGCCTTCTCGCAGCGCGAGCCGGTGGGGGTGGTGGGGGCCATCATCGCCTGGAACTTCCCGCTGCTGCTGGCGACCTGGAAGAGCGCCCCGGCGCTCGCGGCCGGCTGCACCGTGGTGCTCAAGCCCGCGGAAGAGACCCCGCTCACCGCGCTGCGGCTGGGCGAGCTGGTGCTCGAGGCCGGCTTCCCCAGGGGCGTCTTCAACATCGTCACGGGCCTGGGTCCCACGGCGGGCGCGGCGCTCGCCGCGCATCCGGGCGTCGACAAGATCACCTTCACCGGCTCGACCGAGGTCGGGCGGCTGATCGTCAAGGCCGCCGCCGGCAACCTGAAGAAGGTGACGGTCGAGCTCGGCGGCAAGTCCCCGGTCATCGTCATGGACGATGCCAACCTCGAGAGCGTCATTCCCGGCATCGCGGGCGCGGTGTTCTTCAACCATGGCCAGGTGTGCTGCGCCGGCTCGCGCGTGTACGTGGCCGAGCGGCACTTCGAGCGGCTGCTCGAGGGCTTGAGCGCGCAGGCGCGCGCCATGAAGCTCGGCCCGGGCCTGGATGCGAGCTCGCAGATGGGGCCGCTGGTGTCGGCGGTGCAGCGCGAGCGGGTGATGCGCTACATCGGCGAGGGCCTCGCCGGCGGCGCGCGCGCCGCGGCCGGCGGCCGCGCGCTCGAGTCCCGCGGCTACTACGTGGAGCCGACCGTGTTCCACGGCGCGGATGATGACCTGTCGATCGTGCGCGAGGAGATCTTCGGGCCGGTGGCGGTGGTCAAGCCGTTCGCCGACCTGGACCAGGTGGCGCGCCTCGCCAACGACACCGAGTACGGGCTCGCCGCCAGCATCTGGACGCGCGACGTGCACCGGGTCTTCAGTCTGGCCCCGAAGCTGCGCGCCGGGAGCGTCTGGGTCAACTGCCACAGCATCCTCGATGCGACCATGCCCTTCGGGGGCTACAAGCAGTCCGGCTGGGGGCGCGAGCTCGGCCGGGAGGCGGTGTACTCGTACCTGGAGAGCAAGTCGCTGTGCATCAATTACGCCGGCTGAACGGGCCGGCGGCGACGTAATAATCCGAAGAGGCCGCGCACCGCGCGGCGGCAAGGGGAGAGAGCGCATGAAGTCGGGGCGAAACGGGGGCGGATGGACGGTGGCGGCGGGCATCGCGCTCGCGCTCAGTGCGGCGGGTGCGTGGGCGGCGGAGGGGGCCGCGGAGGCCACGGCCGACAGCGAGGGGATCCAGGAGGTGGTGGTCACCGCCAACAAGCGCGCCGAGAACCTGCAGAGCGTGCCGGTGTCCCTCACCGCGCTCACCGCCGCGCAGCTGGCCGAGGTGAAGATGGACTCGCCCAGCGCGATTGCACAGCAGATCCCGAACCTGCAGGTGGGCGGGGTCAACGGCGAGGGCTCGCCGATCTTCTCGCTGCGCGGCGTGTCGATGTTCGACTACAGCCTGAACCAGTCGGCCCCGGTGGCCTCCTACATCGACGAGGTCTACAAGGGCAACGTGGTGCTCTTCGGTGTCGAGCTCTACGACCTCGAGCGCATCGAGGTGCTGCGCGGCCCGCAGGGCACGCTCTACGGCAAGAACAGCACCGGCGGCGCCATCAATTTCATCACCCACGATGCCGGCTACGGCACCGAGGGCAACGTCACCCTCGGCGCCGGCAACTACAACCGCATGCAGGCCGAGGGCGCCTTCCAGACCGCGCTCGTGCCCGACAAGCTCGCGGTGCGCGCCGCCTTCACCTACACCAAGGTCGACGGCTTCATGGAGAACCTCCTGCCCGGCCACCCGGACATGGAGGGCGTGCGGCAGTGGGCCGGGCGCGTGATCCTGCGCTACGACCTGAACGATGAGTTCACCGCGCACCTGCGGCTCTCCAAGAGCAAGCAGGACCCGGTCAACTACGCGATCATCGCCGGCAACATCGCCCCGGGCGGCGTCGGCGGCGTGGGCTACTACCGCACGGTGGATGGCACCGCGACCGGGGAGCCGCTGCGCAACGACCAGGTGGCGCAGAACTACACCCCCGACCGCGAGCAGGAGAACGAGGCTGCCGCGCTCACCCTCGACTGGCGCTTCAACCCGCACTACGCGCTGAAGTCGATCACCTCCTGGGACGAGGGCTCGCTCTTCAACCCGGACAACACCGACGGTGCCCCGATCGACATCTTCAAGATCCCCTACATCGGCAAGACGCGCCAGGTGACGCAGGACCTGCGCCTCACCTCCAGTCTCGGCGGCCCGTTCGAGTTCATCGCCGGCGCTTACTACCAGCACGAGATCATTTACAACTCGACCGAGAACCAGTTCTACAACTTCATCGACGTGACCGGCGAGGGTGCCTTCAACTACCAGGACTGCGCCGCCGCCTCCTTCTCGGCCGGTGCCGGCTATTACGCTGGCGCCCTGATCAACGCAGGCTGCCGCTACTACAACCAGTTCGACCAGACGCGCAACAGCTGGGCGGCGTACACCGATGCCAGCTACGCGCTCAATCCCCTTTTCAAGCTGCGCGCCGGCGTGCGCTACACGCACGAGAACGCCATCCAGAAGAACGCGCTCAACCAGCTGCGCGGCTCGGATGAGGTGCCGATCGCCAACATCGGTTTCTTCAGCCAGCAGAACGGGCCCTTCGGCCCCTACTATGGCCCGACGCTGGCGCTGCCGGGCTCGCCCAATTACGCCGAAATCGTCGGCGCCACGCGCGAGCAGTCGGTGCACAACACCGCCACCACCGGGCACGCCGGCCTCGACTTCACGCCGAACCCGGACACGCTCCTGTACCTGAGCTACAGCCGCGGCTTCCGTGCCGGCGCCTTCAATGCGCAGTTCCTGTTCTCGCCCACCGACTTCTCGCAGGTGCAGCCCGAGACGGTCGACTCCTACGAGGCCGGCTTCAAGACCGCCTGGCTCGATCACCGCCTGCAGCTGAACGGCGCCATCTTCTACTACCAGTACAAGAACCAGCAGATCGTGGACGTGCGCCCCGACGGTGAGCAGCCGCTCATCAACCTGCCGAAGTCGCAGATCAAGGGCGGGGAGCTCGAGATCGTGGCGCGCCCGGTGCGCACCCTCACGCTGCGCGCGGGCCTGGGGCTCCTCGATGCCACCGTGCAGGATGGCGCCATCGCCGGCGGCACGGTCCCGGTCAACGGCCACAAGCTCCCCATGGCTCCCGATGTCTCCGGCACCCTCGCCGCCGACTGGATCGCGCTCGCCGTGCCGGCCGGGCAGCTGACGGTGCACGTGGATGGCAGCTATGCTTCCAAACAGTACTTCGAGCTCTACAATGAGGACCGCATTGCGCAGCAGTCGTACGAGATCGTGAACGGGCGGCTCGCCTGGCACGGCGGCGATGACCGCTGGGAGGTCGGGGTGTGGGGCAACAACCTGTTCGACCGCTACTACCTGACCAACGCCTACGACCTGCAGGCGCTCGGCTTCGACTACCTGCATCGCGGCGTGCCGCGCATGTACGGCGTGGACGCCACGTACCGCTTCCACTAGAGGTCGCTGCGGCCGGGGCAGGACTCGCATGAGCGTGGCGCAGGCCGCAGAGCCGGACAGCTTCGTCTGCGGGACGAGCGCGCAGCCGCTGCTGCACCGCACGGTCGACGGCGTGCTTGCGGCGGCCTGCGCGGCCGCCCCCTCGCATCCGGCGCTGACCGTGGCGCACCAGGGGCTGCGCTACTCCTTCGCCGAGCTTGACGCGGCGGTCGATGAGGTGGCGCGCGGCCTGCTCGCGCTCGGGCTTGCGCCCGGGGAACGCCTCGGCATCTGGGCCCCCAACTGCGCCGAGTGGGTACTGACCATGTTCGCGGCGGCGCGCGCCGGGCTCATCCTGGTCAACATCAACCCTGCCTACCGGGTGAGCGAGCTGGAGTTCGCGCTGCGGCACGTGGGTTGCCGCGCGCTCGTCTTCGCGCCGCGCTTCAAGTCGAGCGACTACCTCGCCATGCTCAACGAGCTGATCCCGGAGCTGGCCGACGCCGTGCCCGGCGCGCTCGCTTGCGCGCGCTTCCCGCAGCTGCGGCTGCTGGTGCAGACGGGCTCCGACTGCGCCCCGGGCACGCTGAGCTTCACCGCGCTGCGTCAGGCCGCCGGCGGCTGCGAGCCGGCGCGGCTGGCCGCCGTGCGCGCCGCGGTGGACCCGGACGACCTCTACAACATCCAGTTCACCAGCGGCACCACCGGGCATCCCAAAGGGGCGACGCTGACCCACTTCAACATCGTCAACAACGGCTTCTTCGTCGGCGAGGGCATGCGCCTGAGCGCCGTCGACCGGGTGTGCATCCCGGTGCCGATGTACCACTGCTTCGGCATGGTGCTCGGGGTGCTCGCCGCCATGACGCACGGCGCGCTCAGCGTCATGCCCGGCGATGCCTTCGAGCCGCTCGCGGTGCTCGAGTGCGTGGCGCGCGAGCGCTGCACCGCGTTGCACGGCGTGCCGACCATGTTCATCGCCGAGCTCGACCACCCGCGCTTCAGCGAGTTCGACCTGTCCTCGCTGCGCACCGGCATCATGGCCGGCTCGCCCTGCCCGATCGCGGTCATGCGCCGCGTGGTGGCCGAGATGCACATGCCGGAGGTGACCATCTGCTACGGCATGACCGAGACCAGCCCGGTGAGCTTCCAGAGCCAGGCGGACGAGTCGCTCGAGCGGCGCGTGAGCACGGTCGGGTGCGTGCACCCGCACGTGCAGGTCAAGATCGTGGATGCCGACGGGCGCGTGACCGCCCGCGGCGTGGCGGGCGAGCTGCTGACGCGTGGCTACAGCGTCATGCGCGGCTACTGGGGCGAGCCGGAGCGCACCCGCGAGGCGATCGATGCGGCCGGCTGGATGCACACCGGCGATCTGGCCGTGATCGACGCGGAAGGCTACTGCAACATCGTCGGCCGGGTGAAGGACATGATCATCCGCGGCGGCGAGAACGTCTACCCGCGCGAGATCGAGGAGTTCCTCTACCGCCATCCGCACGTGCTCGACGTGGCGGTGGTGGGCGTGCCCGACCGGCGCTACGGGGAGGAGGTGTGTGCGGTCATCCGGGTGCGCGAGGGCGCGAGCCTGGATGCCGAGGCGGTGGTGAGCTTCTGTCGCGGGCAGATTGCGCACTACAAGGTGCCGCGCTACGTGCGTTTCGTCGACCACTTTCCCATGACGGTGACGGGCAAGGTGCAGAAGTACCTGCTGCGCGAGCGCGTGCGCCGCGAGCTCGGGCTCGAGGGGGAGGAGACCGCATGAGCGGGCGCGCCATCGAGGTCGCGGTGCTCGGCGCCGGCCCGGCCGGCATTGCCAGCGCCTGCGCGCTGCGCCGGCTCGGCCACGAGGTCGCGCTGCTGGGGGTGTCGCGCAACCGCTCGCTCGAGGGGCTGTCGCTGCGCGCGCATGCGCGGCTGACGCAGCTATCGCTCGGGACCGCCGCGGCGAGTGCCCGCGGACCGGTGCCGCGCGCGGGCAGCTGGGGCGGGCGGACGCTCTCCCCCGGCAGCGAATACCTGGTGGCGCGTGCGTCCTTCGACGCCGCGCTGCTTGAGGAGGCGCGCGGCCACGGCGTGCAGCTCGAGCCGCGCTTCGCGCGTACGGTGCGCGCAGGGGCCCCCGGCTGGCGCATCCTCGTTGAGGGCGGCGAGCTGCGTGCCCGGGTCGTGATCGATGCGCGCGGGCGCCGCGGACATGCCGCGTTGCTGCGCGGGCCGCGCCTGCTGTCGGTGGCCCGCCGGCTGCGGTGGCCGCGCTGCGCCGCCGGCACGTATCTTGCGGCCGCGGCCGAGGGCTGGTGCTGGCTGGCCGCCGACGGCGCCGGCGCTGCCGCGGTGCAGCTGGTGACTGCGGCACGGCGGTTCTCCCGCACAGGTCCCGAGGCGGCGCTGGCGGCGGTGCTGAGGCAGCTGGCACGTGCGGATGCGAGCCTCGCCATGGCGCGCCCGTGCGAGGCGGCCACGGTGCGGGCGGCGGGGGCGCGCCTGTGCGATGCCGCGCCT
>DATJVL010000041.1:0-140149 GCA_035501795.1 Steroidobacteraceae bacterium | reverse complement strand
ACCTCGGTCATCAGTTTTTCGATCGGGCACCTCCGTGCCACCTGCATCAATTCTGCCCGTTGCCCCTGAGTCAGAGTACCAGTCAATTTCGCATTTGCGTTGAGACGATAGGTTCCACTCCGCTCCTGCGAATTGTCCCGTGTCACGCTGATCTCTATGTTCTCAATTGGCATTTCCTTGCGCTTCGCGAACCACAGTACTGTGAGTGCCTTACACGCCCCCAGAGCCGCGTCGTAAAGGTCGTGCGGATTCGGGCCAGCCGCGTGACCGCCGTCTTCGGCGCTGATTTCCATCGCAAGGCGATAGTGGTCGATTTCGACCGTGAGCCGCATCGGCGCAGTGGGATCACGAACGATCCGGATTGCCATGACTACACTCCCAAACCCCATGACCGTGCACACCACGCACACGATCAGATCTCATCTCGGTGAGAAAGATAACGCGTCCGCACTCGCACCGGACACACCGTTCCGCATTTTCACATTTGACACGCGGGAAGTCCTGAAGGAGTCGTGGCCTGCAATGAGTGCATCGACTGCGTCACCATCACCCGCGGACTCGATGCAGGCGCGCAAATAAAAAACGCGGCGGGCATTACCCGCCGCGAAGCTTCCCGAGTGTTGCGGGAAGTGGGGGGGAGCGATCCCGTGCGCGAGCGTCAGTCCCTGCAGACGATCAATGGGCAATGCGCGGCTGCCGGTCTATCGCGACCCGCAAATGCGGCTGTCGCGCGTGCCACTCCAAATAAGCGTGGCGACGATGACAAATGTGACCTGCTCCCATTGCTCGCCCTTCTGGGTGAGTCCGCTCGTGCGCGTCCCTCACGGATTCAACTGTATAACGGGGCGACTCACATGAAGCACGCGGCTAGTCAACCCGCCACTCGACTGGCAGCGCCTTTATTGCCTCCTTCGGGGTCTTGCTTGGGTGCTTCTTTTGGAGCTGCCCGAGCTGATGAACTCACTCACGGACCCGGGACATCACCTGAACCGAGATGTGCCCTCTTCATCAGCAGGCCGTCGCAATGGTCGACACGCCTCGGAGCGCGCCGGAATTATCGAGTTAAGGAGAAGCCGTCGCCGGATCCGACGGCACGCGTGGCCCGTCAATCTTTCTAGAGCCGAATGAGGCGTCACAGATCACCGCGGCTCGTTCGAGAATCGTAACTTCGAGTTCCGCCCGCTGCGTAACCGGAACCCTGCTGACCAAATCGAGCGCGTGCTCGAGTATTGCCGCCGCCTGGCGTGGTCCGAACCGGCGCGCCGAGTTTTCGGCGGTTAGCTGGAGATATTTAATAGCATTCTGCCAGTCTCCGCCGCGTTCGCAGTGATGTGCCAGATCTGCTGCCGCCTCCTCAATGCATTGCGAATAGAGTGCCGCAATTCTGGCGCTGGCGCGCAGATGCAGTTTTGCCCTGCGACTGGGCGCTTGCCGCGTGTAGAGCACTTCGCCGTACATAGAGTGGACAAACCCGTACCGCTCAGACATCGCGCCGTCTGGAAGCTGCAGAGGCTCTGTTGGTCGCACCACCTGTTCCTTGCGCGCAAGCCCCTCGCACAATTCTTCAAATCGATCCGGGTCCATGTCTGCGCAGGCAGCACCCACGACGATGGAGAACATACTCCCCGTGACACTGCCAGCTTCCAGCACTCGACGCTCCTCGTCACTTAAGCGTCCAATCTGTACCTCGATCATCTGGCGCAGGCTCTCCGGCGTGCGCAGTTCGATCCTCTCAATCGGCACCTCGAGCGTCCAGACGCTGCCGTGCAGTGCAACGAGCTTTCGATCCCTTAGGTGCTCTAGCACGGTCACCATAAAGAGCGGATTGCCCTCCGTGTATCGATAGATCAAGCCCGCCAATTCTGCCGCCTTGGCTATCGCATCCGCGACGTTGCCAGATAAATATTGACAGATATCCTGTTCCCGCAGAGGGGGAAGACCGATCTCCCGACACAAGTGATGCATCGCGAGTTCGCGCTTTAGGGCGCGGAGGGGCCGATCCGTGGCCCCGATGTCCCCAGGAGAATAAGTACCGATGAGCATGAGTTTGGCCGCGTTGCGGCGGCGCGCGAGCACCGATAGCAGATCCACGGTTGAGTGATCCGCGCGATGGAGATCTTCGAATATCAGGATCAGAGGCGTCTCCGCGGCGATCGCTTCGATAAATTCGGCAATTTCGCGCAGCATGCGCTCGCGGGTCGTTCCGAGAATCTCACCCTGCAATACCTGGCGGTGCTCCCGGCTCACGAATTCTGGAAACTGAACCAACCAGGTCGGGGCGCGTTTGGCCAATACCTGCAACAACGAAGTTCCCGCGGATCCACGACATAGTTGCCCCAAGGCTTCCAGCATCGGGTAGAAGGCTTCGGTGCCCGCGTAACCTTCGAGGCATTGTCCACGCCCAACGCAAATGAAGGGTGCACGGGTGTTCACGTGGTGCTGAAACGTGTCGACGAGCGCAGTCTTGCCGATTCCCGTGGGGCCAGTAACGAAGACGAGCTGCCGTTGTCCGCGCAAGGCGGTCTGCAGGGCGGCACCCAGCTGGCTTAACGGCTTGTGCCGGCCAACCAATCTGCCGTCACCGGCACCCTGGCTGGGGATCAAATTGGCCGGAATCTCATTGATTGCCGCGATGAACTGATAACCGCGCCGCGGCAACGTCTCGATGAAACGCGGGTTCTTGGGGTCGTCCTGGAGGATACGACGGATGTCAAGGATCTGGCTTTTCAGGACCTCTGGCTGGACGCAGCATCCAGGCCATATCGCGCCCAGCAATTCATCCTGTGTTACCAAACGCCCCGCATGCTTGACAAGGTAGTGCAGGAGCGCGAAGGCTTTGGGTGTCAAGCAAATCCGTTTCGGCTCACCCGACTCGCCGCAGCGCCACAGGCACTGGTTCACCGGATCCAGGCGAAATGGCGGAAACTCCGCTGTAGCGGTGCGTGCTGTGACAACCGCGGCGCGTCGCACGAAACCTTCGGTCGACTCGTCTGCCGGTTGCGGAGCTTTTTGAGACCGGTAAATGGCGCGTTCCGGCTCGGTGGAGGTATCGGCCGAGAATTCCAGGGAGACGGAACTCATGGGTGTAAACCCTTAGCCCGAGCACGCGCCGGACAGAAACTTGTGCGCCCTGAAGCCCTGCTGGTGATTACGGATTTCGTGAGCACAGCAGTTCCCCTGCGTCCCTCTAACCCGCTCCGTCAGAAGTGATCTTGAGCGCTGAGCGCACGCTGTCGAGCAGGACTTTGGCATCGAATGGCTTTCCGAGAAACACGATGGCGCCTGCTTTCATCGCCTGCGATCGCATCCTCGGATCTCCGTACGCGGTTAGAAAAACGATCGGTATTTTGCAACCGGCCTCGGCCAACCGGGCTTGCAGTTCAAGACCGCTCATCCCGGGCATACGTACGTCGGTAATCAGGCATGAGGCGACACGTTGCTGGCCTGACTCGAGGAATTCGCCAGCCGAACTAAAGGAGCGTGACTCGTAGCCGTTGGATTTCAGCACCCCCTGTACCGCACAGCGAACCGATTCATCGTCGTCCACGATCGCAATTAGCGCTTTTTGCCGTGGACCCATGCTGGGACGGTAGCCGCTCGGGGAAGCCGGTGCAATCATGCCAGCCGCACATGCAATAACACTTTAGTATTATTGGACCTCCGTCTGGCTGGAGATGGCCTACTTGTTGCGTAATCGAGCTTTCAACCTTTCTGCCATTCTGACCAGATCGGCGAGAGACTGTGCCTGCATCTTTTCCATGACGCGAGCCCGCTGAATCTTCACCGTGATCTCGCTCGTTCCCAGGTCCGCTGCAATCTGCCTGTTGAGCTTGCCCGCGACGACGAGGCTCATGACCTGGTGTTCGCGGGCTGTCAGCGTCTCAAAGCGCTCGAGGAGCGCGTTAATTTCAGAGAGCGCCCGAGAAGTCGCGCGGCTCTGCTCAATCGCCTTATGAACGGCATCCACCAGATCCTGGTGCCGGAAGGGTTTGGTCAAGAACTCCACGGCGCCGGCTTTCATGGCGCGCACAGTCATTGGAATATCCCCATAGCCGGTGAGGAAGATGATCGGAAGATTGAAGCCCGCTTCGATGAGTTCCTTTTGGAAATCAAGTCCACTCGACCCGGGCAGCCGAACATCGAGCACGAGGCAACCTGGAGCATTTGTGGCGCCGCGGGCGAGAAAGAGCTGTGGCGAAGCAAAAGTCTCGGCTCTCAGACCGACGGACTTCACAACGCCAGCGATGGCTTCGCGCACAGTTGCATCGTCGTCGACTACGAACACCGTGGGTTGACCTTCGTTCATGGGCCGCTCAGCGTCTCTGCACAACCAGGGAACAGCGCGGCGCCAGGTCCGCACCAAGCAAGCGGCCTGTCCCGCGCCGCTCGTGGGTAGCAAAAGAGCCCACGAATCGCCAGACCTTTATATGGGAACATTTCGCGGGAGAGACTCAAGTGCATCAGGCTCCGGCGATTTGGAAGTTGGGATGTCCTCGAGCGGAAGCGTGAAAGTAAAGACGGCGCCGCAGGGTTGGTTCGGCGCTGCCCAGATCCGTCCACCGTGGGTCTCCACAATCGACCGGCTGATTGACAGTCCCATGCCCATGCCCGTGGGCTTGGTTGTGTAGAAGGAGCCGAACAGCCGGGACAGGCCTTCCGGTTCGAGGCCTGGGCCGGAGTCTTTTACCTCAATAAATACCTCCTGGGCATCCGCGCGGCCGCCTACGACGAGCTCGCGCGGGCGGTCGTGCAGTTGATGCATCGCCTCGATCGCGTTAACGATGAGGTTCAGGACCACTTGCTGAAATTGAACGCGATCGGCCGATACCACCGGCAGATTCGGTGCGAAGCTCGTCGCCAGCCGCACCGCGTGGCGTTCCAGTTCCCCCTGCACAAGAGCGAACACTTCCCGAATGGCCTCCTCCACGTGCAGGGGGACCGTGTGGGGAGGCATTCTGCAAACCAACTCCCGAATACGACTGAGAACGTCTGCCGCGCGGTGGCTGTCCCGAATTACCAAGTTCAGAGCCTGACGGGCTTCCTGGACGTCGGGCGGCTGCGTTTCGAGCCAACGCAGGCAAGTACCGGAATGCGCCACCACGCCGGTGAGAGGCTGGTTCACCTCATGGGCAATCGATGCGGTCATCTCCCCGACGAGCATCACCCGGTTGACGCGCGCCAGATTCGCCTGCGCTTGCTGCAGCTTCTCCTCTGCCAGCTTCTGTGCGGTAATGTCCTCGCAGGCAATCAGCACTACGGGACTCTCGGCACGCAGGACGGCTCTCGCGGTTTCGCGAACCCAGAGCAGCGAGCCATCCTTACGTGTTTTGCGCAGCTGCCAGGTCAGCGGCTGACCGAGCTTTTCAAGGCACGCGGTCAGTTTTTCTCGGGCCGCTGCGCGATCCGCTTCAACAAAGACGCCCTCCACCGGTTGCCCGACCAGCTCAGCGACGGTGTACCCCAATTGCTGAGCGCCAAAGGGATTAACCGCTATGACAAGGCCGGCAGCATCCACCATGAAGTACATGGTAGGGTTATTCTCGAAGACGTCACGCCATTGTTGCTCGCTGATCCGCAGCGCGTTTCGGGCGCTCTCCGTCGCGGTGATATCAGTGACCGCGCCCACGAATTCGAATCCGGCCCTGATCTTTTCAGCATGGCCCACAACGTGAATATGTTTGACGACGCCATCGGGCAGCAGAATGCGATGTTGATAATCAAGATCGCTTCCCTCGTGCGCGGCGCGCTCGAGCGTCTCCTTGACGCGCGCAAGATCTTCGGGATGGCAGCGCCGCATGGCAAGGCCCACGGTCGATTCCCTGCCTGGTTCGTACTGGAAGATGCGAAAGGTCTCCTCGGACCAAAACAGTGTTCCGTCCGCAGTGCGCCAACCAAAACTCCCGGTTCGACTGAGGCGCTGCGCTTCCGTGAGGTACGCTGAAGTGCGTCGAAGGGCAGCTTCGGTCTGCAGCGCGGCTTCAGTGCGCAAACGCACCCGTAACACCAGGCGGGTCACCGTCAAAGCCGTCACCAGAAAGGAAAACGCCGCCACGAGGTCTTGCGGCCTTTCGATGCGAAATGTAAACACGGGCGGCGTAAAGAAAAAGTTCAAGCATGCGGCAGCAGCAACCGAAAGAACGGCCGCGCCAAGAACCGTACTATTTCGCGATAGCAGTGTGACGAGAAGCAGATAGGCAAGAGCGGCCGAAGCCAGGTTCACTCCGAGCCTAAAGCAAATCAGGGTCAGCACCGCGAGGCTTATGCCGCCGACAAAGTACTGCGTCACTGTTCTTCTGAAGCGCATAGTGGGACTTCAGCGGGCCGCCCGTTTTTAGTCTAAGTATAAGTCGCCGGCAGATTGAAGCTTACCGGATGGTGTCGCGCAACTCTTCAGGGGATTCGGAATTGGGTGACCTCTACTAACATCGAAGTTCTACTTCAATATTTCAACCGAGCGCTGCGCCCCCCATGCAGGGATTTTTGTACCGTGTTGCGCTGTTCGCAATACCATCACCCACGAGACTCTCAAGTCCATCCCGAGTGATGACCTCCTGCGCTCGTAGCAACGTCCGCCGGTCCCTCTTCAGATCGCCTGCGCATTCGCGCTGAGCCGGATGCTCTGATATGCGGCAAGTGTTCTGGCGTTTGGCTGCACTCCCAACACCTTGATCAGCAGCTCTCGGCACCGGCGATACGCCCGCAGCGCCGCTGCGTGATCTCCGAGCTCGTGATAACAAAGAATCAGGCCCCGATGGAAATCCTCCGTGAGGCTGTCCACTTCGATTCCGGTTTGATAAATGTGGATCGCCTCATGCCACTGACCACGGCCCTCGTAAGTCCGCGCGACCTCGCGGATCGAGCGAACCAGCTTTTCCTGGAGCATCTGCCGTCTCTTAAGAGCCCATGGCCTTTCGGATTCGTGCTCGAGGAAGTGCCCGGTATAGAGCTGGCGCATCCGGTTCAGCTGCTCCGCGGGCTGTATAGCACCCCGGGACAGACTCTGGAGCTCACCTTCAAACGCCCACATGTCGACCCAGAACTGTTGTGGGTCAAGACTCAGCTTGCCCCCTGCCATCGTCAGGGCGCCCGGCGTACCCAGCAGCTGGCGCAAACGGTACAGCGCACTCTCCAGCGCGTGATAGGCTGCGTCCCCCTCCGAGTCTGGCCATAACGCGTCGGTCAGCACACTCGCGCCGACCTCCCTGCCTCCAAAGGCGATCAACGCCTGGAGCAGTTCGAGCGGCTTACGCTGCGTGCGCCGGGAGAAGCGAATCGGCGCATCCCCCTTGAGCAACCGGAACCCGCCGAGCACGAAAACCTTGAAGGGCCATGGCCAGGTGCAACCGGCGTTCGACGGCGCCCGTAATCGATAGCGCTCGATCAGTGGCCGGGCGGAATCAGGGGCGATACCGCTGCATAGTGCCTCCATGCAGAGCTCGGACATCGCCGCGGGGAACAATGCGCAAGCCGGCGACGCACGCTGTGGGTTGCCAAACCCTTTACGCAGCAGTCGATGACATTCGCCCCGGTTGCCACACTGCAGTGCCACGTATGCGGCTAGCAGCTCGTAGTCGTGCTGCCAGACGCCCGAGGCGTCCTTTGCGACGAGCGTGCCGGCCTCCTGCAACACGCGCGAGGCTTCTTCAGCGTTGCGCTGCCCGGCGAGTTGAGCGGCCAAGGCAAGTCTTGTGATCCATTGCAGCGGGCGAACACATGCCGCGTCGGCCTGCGTCGCGGCTGCGAGCCAATGCTTGCCCGCGGCTGCATGTTCTCCGCGGAGGACTGCCTCTTGCGCCAGCGCGCAGGACAGCAGGCTCATTCCCAGATGACACCTTGGGTCCATGGCCCGACGCAAGCCATCCATGCATGCCGTAATTTGCGCCAGATCCCGACGCGCGACTGCCAGAAGTTGGTGGGTCAAATGATGCAGCGGGTCCCTCGAGGTCAAATGCTGATTTGCGGAAGCCTTGACAGCTTGCTGCAGTGCAATGTCCGCTTCGGCAAGTCTACCGTCGAGCCATAGGCTGTAAGCAACAGCATTGAGTGCCGAAGCGCGTGTCGTCGGCGCCCCGCCCGGCTCGTCCAGCATCACGCTGATGCGCGCGCTCATTTCCCGGGCGGACTCGACCTCCATTCTCGAGCACAAGTCCAGAAGCAGTGCTCGCGCTGCAAATAATCGGTGATTGATATCGAGATCAGCGGACTCGAGCAACTGATGCAGCCTCGCGCTGCAGGTCGCGATGCGTTCCGGGGATGGGCGCGCACTAGTTAACGCGGAGAGCAGATTCGTCAGCACCCGGATCTCTGCCTCCGGCGAGGGTGCGCTCGTGCCCGCCCGCAGGCACGCTTCCAGCCGCTCGATCCAGACACCGACGGGCTCATAGGTCGACCATTCGAACTGGTAGGTTTCCAGCATCCCTGTCGCAGTCAACAGCCGGCCGACCTCATCTCCATTCTGCTCGAAAAGCGTCCAGGCCCTGTCCAGCAGAGCGCGTGCAGCAACGGGACTCTCCAAGATTGCCGCTGTGCCGGACCAGTACGTCAGCCAGGGTAACTGCGCAGCGACACTCGCCGGAAATGCAGCGATCCACTTGCGGATGGTCTTCGTGTTTTCATGCGCCAGCATCCTCATGCCGTGGGTGCAAATCTGCCGCAGTAAACCATCCCAGTCCTGAGTCTGCACTCGCAGCGCCGCGGTGGCCTCGATCTCGCCGCATTGCTCGAGAATAGCGCTGGCCCGCATTGCGACTTGCGCGAACTCTTCACGGGTAAACGTCTCTTCGATGCGGCTCTGCAGAAAGTCGCGAAACAGCGGTGTGTATTCATAGCTCGTGAAAGAGGTACCCACCTTGGCTAAAGTGAACATTTGCTGGCTCGCCAGCCGGGCGAGCAGCGCCGCGGCCTGTGGGCTACCGCTGACCGCCTCCGCCAGCGGCGCGGAAACACGCGGCAGCAATGCCGTCGATACCAAGATGCGCCGTTCCTCCCGGGGTGCCCGGTCGAAGACTTCGCCCGAGATGTAATCGAATAGGCTCTTACGAAACTCGCATCGGAGATGCTGTGGATCGAGGGCGTTGCGAGTCAGCCGCTCGAGCGCCATCGTGACTCCTGCCGGCCACCCGCCGCACTCTTGATGCAACGCCTCCAGTACCTGTTCGTCCACGGAACCGTGACGGGCCATGGCCTGCATTTCTGCCCGCGTCAGTTGCAGCTGTCGCGAGTCGAGCACCACAAGAGTCCCGCTGGCAATCAAGCGACTATAAATGCCGGGAGGGTCGCCTCTGCCGATCAGCACCAGATTGCTGCCACAGGGGATCTGTCTCGCGCAGTCCACCAGGAGCGCATGAAGCAACGCATCACGGGCAACTTCGTGACAGTCGTCAAGCACCACCAACCCTGGGTTCGGCAGCCGTGCGTATAGGGCGCGAAGGACTGTCTTTGGAAGGCCCTGGGCCGATGGCGCTGTCGATTCGGCGATGAGTGAACTCAAACGGGCCGTGAATGCCCCCGGGTCACTATCCTCACTGTCGAGGTGATGCCAAATGCCCGGGAGCTGCCGCCGTTCCAGGTAGCTGGCTACCACCGTCGTCTTGCCGGCGCCCGGGGGTCCGCCGACCCAGACGACGGGGTGCTTCCGCAGCTGGTCCAGCACCTTAAAGAGGCGCTCGCGCGGCACGATGTCCGGGAGCTTGGGAAGCGTGGCGCGTTCAACGGAGAGTTTGCCCATGATAGTGATTCCCTGCGATTTCGCCCGACAATTGCTTGGATTCCCTCATCCCCGAGCGGCTTTCCGCCGCATGACGACACGGTAATCGCAGAAATCCCCCCAAGTCGTGATCTGGCGGTGATGATTCGGTAAGGGAGGGGTTAGAAGCTAGGGAGCCCGCCCTAAGACGCGGGAACGCTCGTATCAGCAAGGTGTTTCCGGGTTCGACTGTTAAAGGGGGTCGGTTAACCGGAGAACCCAGGACTGCGCGATATTTGTAAGAGCAGTGCAATGAAACCGAGGTGACCGCCAGCAATACGGCCCTGGCGCACTGCAGTTACTCAGCTTCCATGCTTACGGCACCGCTCCGCACCACTGACGAATGCGGAGCGTATGGAACTGACCTAGAAGGCGGAGGCCGTTATTGGTGTGTATTGAACCCCGGGCGCACGCGCCGATGTTCTGCGTCGATGAAAAGACCCATATTCAGGCTCAAGCCCCGCATTGTAAGGACCCGGCGTTGCCGCTTTTCCCAGGTCGGGCTAACGGCATGGCTTTGAGCACGACCGTCACGGAAACGCTCTCGCTCTATGCGACCTTCAACACCAAAACCGGCGAGGTGCTAGGCAAAACCGCTGAGGGAGACACGTCCGCCGAGTTCGAACGCGTTTCTTACCGACATCGTGATCAACCAGCCGCGCGGCAAACAAATCCACGTGATCCCTGAAAACCTATCGGGTCGTAAGAGCAAACCGGTCAAGGACTTGCCGGAAGCGCATCCGAAGGTTCGCTTGCACTTCAACCCCAGGTACCTCGTGGCTCAATCAGGTCGAGTTGTGCTTCGACAGGATCGAGCACGACGTCATCGCACGCGGGGTGTTCATGGTCCGTCTCCGACCTCAAGAGAACGTTCATGCGCTAATCAGTCGGTACAGGCCACTGCAGGGAACGCCTTAGTCGCCCGTGATCGCAATTACCGCCGGAATTACCGCTGCAATCATCATCAGACAAGGAATCAGCATCCAAACGACCTCGCTCACGGCACGCTGGGAGATTCGCTGTGTCGGGTCACAGGTACGGCGATGGCACCAAATTGATAGGAACATCGCGGCGAATACCCCAGCGGCGACCAACGCACACATCCCAAGAATGACAATGCGCATGGGTTAGGCCAGGTAAGCAGACATCGACCGTCGGTAGCCGCTGGCCTCGTGCGGCGCAGGCACCAAATCCACGTTGCCACCTCGCTCGCGATTTGCCGCACTATCCACTGCACCTCCGAGGGTTACGCCGGTCCGTTCCAAATGCCTTACTACAGGACCAAAGGGCACGCCGTCGCCGGCAGTTATCGGCGGCGAGGGACTGCAGACCGACAGGGCGCTCGGCCCGATCAGCACCCCAACATGGGGATGAACTGACCAAGCCATGCAAAGATCCTCTGCTACTGGTCGCTTGCATTTTTAGATCTCCCGTCGGCCCCGGCCGCGCGGCGTATGGCTAAGCGTAACGAGTGCAGGCTCGCCGCAGGCTCACCGCAATACGAACGGAAGGCGGCGACACCTTGCCTGTCCGTAGTTCGATCGGGCGTGCGGCCGAACGCGGTCCATGACGGCAGGAAATGTCGCGACTTTCGAAGTGGGTGATCAGAGATCGTGCGCCGCTCAGGCCCGCAACTGACAGAACATCGGTGAGCCAGGTGTGAGTGACCGCGGGACACGCTGGCGATCTGGCGCTTGCGAGCGGTTGTGCGGGAGATCCACATCAAGATCAAGTCGTGCCGAGCGGGCGTGGAACCTTTGTGATTCCGAGCCAGGATTTTATGGGAGCGTCTTCCAGCTATACCAATCGGTCCGGGACATACTGCGAAGTCAGTGCCTTGTAGCCGAAGGCCTATCGCGGCGAGGGCTGGTGGCGCCCGGTCCGTCTATGGGGGGTTACCGCGGATCTGGCGTCCTCTCTGGGATAGTGGTCGCTTGCCCTGAGGGACAAGTGAGCCTTAGGATTTTACACTCTTTCCCCTATTGCTTATGGCCGGCACACAACGTCAACGACTTTCGGCACTGCGCGAGCGACACTGGATTTCCGCGCCCAGGATTCCCCGCAGGGCAGTGACAACGGGCCCTTGACAGAGCAAGCAACCGCTTAGCCCTTTTCTATGTTCTTGCAACGTTTGAAGAACTGGCAATGCGAAGCGAGCATCCGATGCGCACCATTCTCATGGCTGGCTTCATAGTCCTGATTCTTCTCGCGCTCGGGATCTGGTCGCTCGTGGCTATAGGCAGCGCATGTCTCCAAGTGGAAGAAGATTCGGCCGCAGGCAGAGCCAAGTCCAAACCCCGGCACCGTGAATTGCTGCCGACTAGCGAGTTGGCTCGCACGCTATTCCGTCGCCCTGGAGAATCTCCAGGACAACTCCGGTACGGCCGCAACAATGGAGACACTCAAACTGCGTCGCGCCAGTCCCCATCGCGTCACCTGACCTGGCGATAGTACGTTCCGGGGCCATGCAGACGCTTAAGCAGGATGGCGAGTTCGTCCTTAGCCGTGGATCGCTTCACGAGCTCCTGGATGATTTGGCGTCTGGCGCCCCTTACGATGACCCTACGGCGAGCATTCTTGTCCTGGCCGCCAGTGCCGAGCCGCCCTCGGCCAACAGCCGTCACAAACTCGAACATGAACTCGCTCTCGCATCCGAGCTCGACCGTAGCTTCGCCGCTCGGCCCCTGAAGCTGATCCGACGCGCTGGGCGCACCGTATTACTACTGGAGGACCCGGGCGGTGAGCCGCTGGAACAGCGAATCGGGGGAGCCTGCGAGGTCGGGGAGTTCCTGTCACTGGCGATCGCGATCACGACTGCAGTGGCCAGAGCGCATGCCCGCGGCCTGATCCATAAAGACCTGAAGCCGGCAAACATCTTACTGAACGTGGACGGTCAGGCGTTTCTCACCGGCTTCGGCATCGCGTCGCGCTCGCCGCGCGAGCGGCAGGTCCCGCAGCCACCCGCGGTTCTTGCAGGAACGCTGCCCTACATGGCGCCCGAGCAGACCGGGCGCATGAACCGCTCGATCGATTCGCGCAGCGACCTCTACGCGCTCGGGATAACGCTGTTTGAACTGCTCACGGGCAGGCTGCCCTTCACAGCGACCGACCCGATGGATTGGGTGCACTGTCACATCGCGCGCCGCCCCCCCTCGGCGCGGCAATATCATCCACTGGTTCCTGAGCCCGTCGCGCAAATCCTGCTCAAACTCCTCGCCAAGTCGGCGGAGGAGCGTTACCAGACGGCCGCAGGTCTTCAGGCGGATCTGCGTCGGTGTCTGGAGCAGTGGAGGCGGTCCAACGGCGTCGAGGCCTTTGCGCTGGGCGAGACCGACGCACCGAATCGTCTGGTCACGCCTGAGAGGTTATACGGGCGAGAGCGCGAACTCGCTGCCCTGCGCTCGGCCTATGATCAGGTCGCGACGCGCGGCTTGCCAGTGCTTTTCTTGGTTGCAGGTTATGCGGGGGTTGGTAAGTCTGCGATCGTGCATGAATTTCGGCAGGAGCTCTTGCAGGGTCCCTGCTGGTTCGCCGCCGGCAAGTGCGACAGCTCTCACCGCGAGATCCCCTACATAACCTTGATGAAGGCGTTTGGCAGTCTCGCGCGCCAGCTCTTGGGTCGTCCGGATTCGGAGATTGCGCAATGGCGCAGCCGCCTGCTTGAAGCACTCGGGGGCAACGGTCAATTGTTAGTCGATCTAATCCCCGAATTGGAACTGATCATCGGGCGGCAAGCGGCTGCCCCGCAGGTCCCGCCACAAGATGCGCTGCATCGCTTTCGACGTGTCTTGCGTCGGTTTGTAGGGGTCTTTGGAACGGCGGAGCTACCGCTGGTGCTGTTCTTAGACGATCTGCAATGGTCGGATGTGGCCACAATCGACTTGCTGGAGCACCTGTTGACCCATCCGGACCTGCGACACCTGCTGGTGATAGGAGCCTACCGCGATCACGAAGTTGGGGCAGCCCATCCACTAGCGCCCAGTCTTGAGGTGTTATGTTCCTGCGGAACCATCGTGGAGCAGATGCCGCTGAAACCCCTGCAACGATCGGACGTGGAGCGACTGGTGTGCGATGCGCTGCATTGCCCACGCGAGCGTGTCGCGGAGCTGGCGAACTTGGTGCACCTGAAAACGGACGGCAATCCCTTCTTCGCGCTCCAGTTCCTCGCCAACCTCGAGCAGGAGGCACTTCTCAAATGGGACAGCACCGCGGGTGGCTGGAGCTGGGACCTCGCCCGTATCCGTACAAAAGGCTTGACCGATAATGTCGCGCATCTTTTGGTTGGCCGGCTAAGCCGCCTGTCCCCAAACACCGTCGCGGCGCTGCAGTGCCTCGCCTGTATCGGCGGCGGAGCGGATGTCGACACGCTGGCCGCGGTCCTAGACGCTTCGGCAGCCGCCGTGCACCGCGCGCTTGAGGAAGCCGCCTTTGCCGGGCTTGTAATCCGCAGCGAGGGGACATATCGGTTGCTTCACGACCGTATTCAGGAGGCGGCGTACTCTCTTATTACCAAGCAAGACCGACCTACTCTCCACCTGCGTATCGGACGAGCGCTAAGGTCACGGATGAGTCCGCAGGAACTCGACGAGAATATTTTCCAGATCGTGAATCACTTCAATCGCAGTCGCGAGCTCATTGCGGACGCAGACGAAAGGCAGTCCGTGGCCGAGCTTAATCTACGTGCGGCCCGCCAGGCAGTTCACTCCAGTGCTTATTCAGCCGCCATCAATTTTCTTGTGGCCGGCACCGACCTGCTACCGCGGGATCGTTGGACAATAAGCCAGGCCAGTGCTTTTGGGCTAGAGCTCACGTGGGCGGAATGCGAGTTGCAAACGGGGCAGCCGCAGGCAGCCGCAGTCCGTTTGGGTGAGCTGGCTGCTCGGGCCTGCAACCCAACGCAGGGCGCCGCGGTCGCCTGCTTGCGCCAGATGACCTACGAAACACTGGGAAACAATGTCCGCACCGTGGAAGTGTGTCTCGAGTTCTTAGCGCAGCAGGGAGTGGTCTTGCCATCCGCTCCCACCGAAGAGGCAGTGCGGGAAGAATACGCGAGATTGTGGAGGCAGCTCGGCACGCGGCCGGTGGAGGAACTCATCGACCTGTCGCCCGTTACTGATCCGCGCCAGCGGGCCATTCTGGATGTGCTCGCGTCAGTATTGGCGCCGATTTTCCTGACTAGCAACGCCAATCTGTTTCGCCTCGTCGTCGGACGCATGGCGAATCTAAGCCTGGCGCATGGCAACAGCGATGGCTCCGTCCTTGCGTACAGCTATCTGAATTTCATCGTCGGCGCAGAGTACGGCGACTACGCCCTTGGGTTCCGTTTCGGAAAGCTCGCCGTGGATTTGCTCGACAAGGGCCTCTTTCGATTCAGGGCCAGAGTGGAGCTGATGTTCGGCGCCACCGTGATCCCCTGGACGCAACCAATGCGAAGCGGCCTCGTGTGGCTGCGGCGCTCGCTTCAAAGCGCCCAGGAAGCCGGGGACCTGACGCTCGCCTGCTATGCATGGTTCATGCTGCTCCCGCACAGCCTTTGTGCCGGAGAGCCGCTAGCAGAGGTGCATCAGGAAGGCGAGCGCGCCCTCGAGTTTGCACGCAAACACGGCAGCTACATGCTCGATCTGATTACTCCACAGATGGCGTTTGTACGCGCGCTACGCGGCGGCACCGCCGCACTGTCCTCTTTGACGACCGCAGACTTCGATGAAGGCAACTATGAGAAGCGCCTCGGGGAGCAGCCTGCCCTGGACGATCGAGTGACCTGGTATTGGATTCGCAAACTACAGCTGTACTTCCACGCTGATGACTACCCCGCAGCACTCAAAGCCGCGTCGCACATCAGTCTGCATCTGTGGAGGGCGCTGACCCTCTTTGAGATAAGCAGCGATTACCACTTCTACACGGCCCTCTCGCGCGCGGCATATTCCAGTGATCTCTGCGGCGCGGAGCTGCGGCAGCAGCTTGATGCGATTGTGGTTCACCTTCAATCATTAGAGGCCATGGCCGCGGGCAGCGCCGCCAATTTTCGCTCGCGTGCGAGTTTAGTCGGCGCGGAACTTGCGCGCCTCGAGCGTAGGGACGCAGCCGCGCAGCGGCTCTACGAACAGGCGATCTGCGCCGCGACCGACCATCATCTGATTCATGATGAGGCGGTCGCTCTCGAATCAGCTGCCGGCTTCTATCTCTCGCGTGGCCTGAGCCGGCTGTCGCACGGTTTGCTCACCAGTGCGCGCTCCTGCTATCAGCAGTGGGGAGCGCTTGCAAAAGTCCGACACCTCGACGCAAAACATCCGCATCTTCGCGAGTCGTTTTCGCCACCGGTTGGCGCCCTAGGCGCATTCGCTGGGGAGCTGGAAGCCTCGGCGGTCATCGAGGCCGCGCGCTCCGTTTCGAGCGAAATCGTCCTAGAGAATCTGGTCGAGCTACTGCTGACCCTTGCCATGAAGCAGGCCGGAGCCGACCGCGGCAAGCTGATTCTAGCGCGTGGTGACACCGCGCGCCTGGAAGCCACAGCCACAACGGAGCAGAACACGGTGTCCGTGACAGTGAGGCAGCAGGACCTCACGGCCGAGGAACTGCCACTTACTGTAGTTAATTACGTAATGCGCACGCACGAAAGCGTGATTTTAGACGATGTGGCCACATCAGACTCCTTCCGCGGTGACGACTATCTGCAACGGCGAAGACCGCGGTCCCTGTCATGCCAGTCGCTCACACGCCAGGGTCGTCTGATTGGAGTTTTGTATCTCGAAAACACCATAGCTGCGGGAGCGTTCACTGCCGCGCGCGCGGCAGTGCTGAACGTACTGGGGGCGCAAGCGGCCATTTCACTTGAAAATGCCTACTTATATTCCGACCTGCGGGCAAGTGAAAGTCGTACTCGCAGGTTGATTGATTCCAACATTGTGGGTGTTTTCTTCTGGAGCAGGGATGGTGCCATCACGGATGCCAACGAGGCGTTTCTGCGACTGGTCGGCCATTCGGTCGAGGACCTACGTCGAGGAACCCTGAGCTGGCGGCAGATGAACCCGCCGGAGTACCTCGAGCTCAACCAACTTATAAGTGAGCGGATGTTTTCTCATGGGATGTGCACCCCTCACGAAAGGGAACTCCTGCATCGCAATGGCACCCGCGTTCCGGTGTTGATCGGTGCCACTTTTCTCGAGCGCTCCCGGGAGCACGGCCTGTCATTCGTGCTGGATCTTTCAGCGGCCAAGCGGACGGAAGCGGAGGCCCGCGAAAATGAGCGACGCTACCGCGAAGTTGAGGCCGTACTGGCGCATGCCAATCGCTTGGCTACGATGGGGCAATTCACCGCTTCGATTGCTCATGAGGTAGGCCAGCCGCTCACAGCGATGCGCCTCAATGCTAGCACTGGCATTAAGAGTCTGGAAAGCGAGCCGCCAGATCTATATGAAGCCAGAAATGCACTTAATTGGATCTTGAAAGACTCGTATCGGGCCGGCGATATCGTGAGCCGTATCCGGGAGCACATCAAGAATGCTCCGCCACGAACCGAGACGCTCGATGTGAATGACGCAATCAGCGAAGTGATTGCACTGGCTCGATCGGAGGTGGACAAGCAGGAGGTCCGGGTCGTGACCCGTCTCGCGCCCGATCTGTGTCCGGTGCAGGGGGACCGCGTTCAACTGCAACAAGTCGTTTTGAACCTTATGCTGAACGCGCTCGAAGCGATGAGCGCAGTGGACGCGCACGCACGTGAATTGTCGATAAGCACGGACCGCAGCGCGCGGCAGGAGATCCTAGTTATAGTGCGCGATTCCGGACCCGGCATTCGTTCCGAGGACTTAGAACGTGTCTTTGAGTCGTTCTATACAACGAAAGTCGATGGACTCGGCATCGGTTTGTCGATCTGTCGTTCCATCATCGACGCCCATGGAGGGCGGTTGTGGGCAGAAGCGAACGAATCACAAGGGGCTACATTCAAATTCAGTCTACCGACCCTCGAGCGCCCTGATAACACTTAGCTCGCCGAATTTCCCCGCAGAGCGCTTCGCTCGTGACGCAACCGATCTCTTCGCTTCGTATGCGTACCCTCATGGACGTGAGTGCCGCCACGCGCTACAAAATCGCCTCACGGTACGGCTGTCCCTAACTGCTAATTCGGTTCGTCGGGGTGCCACCCACACCAAGTCTGAATTCTCCGCGTATGGGGGCCGACCGCTCAGCCGTGAGCACGCGGTGAGCCGCGCGACGCTAGCCTTGCGTCCACCACACACACGGCAGCTTGTTCTCCGCGCTCTGGATTGACGGACAACTCACATCGCTTGGAAATTTAGCTCAATACGTTACATGTTAGTGTCTCTGGCCGCCTGCACTCTGCTCGGTGGCACCGTGTACGCCACCGGTGATGGCGATGCCCCGTACCCAGTCGCCAACGACGCCGCAGCCGACGGCACGGGTACCCTGAAAGGCGGCAGTATCGCGGCGGGCATCGGCTATCCCTGGGGGTCACGGTAAGCTCAACTATGGCCGCGGCTCGCATAGCTTTTCGATCCATGGAGTTTGTGTTGTCGATGCGGGTACGACCGATTTCCGCGCGCAGGTCAAGTCTATTATCTGGAGAAGCTCTCCGAATTCGCGGGGAACTACCTCGCCGCCAGTGCCGGTGCCACCGTTGTCGAAGGCCGCAGCGCCATCTCCCTCATGAACGAGCATGGAGTGATCATCAAGCTCGTTGCCACGGAGGTCGGTTTGAAGTTCAACCTATCGACCGATGGGGTCCAAGTGAGTCTGACGGGCTGAGGAGCGTCGCTCGCACGCTCTGCCCGTCTCTAGCTCGGGCAGTGCCGGTCGCTGGGGACTGATGCGATGCGCAATGACGAACACTTCGACCAAGCAGCCCTAGATGCGCTCGCTAGGAAAGCGCACGCGCCGGTTGAATTGGTACGGCGTCTCTACGAAGTGGAATTCGCCGAATTGCAAGCAAGCTCCAAGGTTAAGAGGTTTATCGAAGTAATCGCTAGCAAACGTGTCAAAGAACGGCTCATCGGGTCACATCTCGGCTGACACTGGCCGTCGGAACAGATCGCCAGTTTCTATGTCGCCTGCCGGGAGGTCGGACCAGACTCCAAGCTGAGCTTTCACGCAAGCGGTGCCTGCAACAGTTCCTTTACGGAGGCGACATACGCAAGGTTTGAGCCAGGCAATGCTCCACCTAGCAGGTATACAGATCACTGGCAGCGCCAGCGGAGTTCGTACCAGGCGTCGCCCATGTTTGCAGCATCGTTGTACCCAACGCGGGCGTCACCTGCACAAAACCGTTAGACGACTCTGTGCATGGGGTGTTGGCACCGCCGCAACCCCGCGCAATTGAGTTTGTAGTCTTGACTACGAGCCCGCGACCTTCAGTGTTGGCGGCTTACCGCTACCTAACGGCGAAACGGTTTGGGTTTCCTTTCATGACGTTCATCTAACCCTACCCACTGAATCCCAAACTAGTCGACCACGCTTCTTTGCACGGGGCAAGAATCAGCTCACGCAGGCGAACCTAACACCGCGCAACTTAGAGCTATCGCTGTAGTGTGCGCGAGGACCGAGTGAGAATCCTCGTTGAAACGGCCGTGGTTATCGCTCGAAAGCGCGCCCCACCACCCGCCGAGAGTATGAGCATCCGCTCCCCTAATGGCACGTGATCCGCTAACCACTGAGATCAGTGAAGTTACCGAAATGGTCATAGACTTATGCGCGGAGCGGCCGAAGTTCGTAGGCCGCAGCAGCTTGCCCTAGCTGTCATTGGTTCTGACGATTTGTCGCGCCGGGTTACCGAAAGCTATACCTAGCGCTCCGTGGCGTGCGCAGCAACGCCCCTCTCTCGAAGCGTCTTGACAAATAGACGGCGCCAATCCCGCAGCGTCGCGCGTCAATGTTCAGCCGCTTCCCGCCGTCGCCCATTCACTTTACCAATAGGTGTACGTGCGGACGCAGCTCGTCCGTATGTGCGGTTTATGGGTCGTTTCGCGGCGGAACGCACGCAAGGCCGCGCGGCCATTGAATTATCAAGACGCTGGCTCGCCGAAATAGCCGGTATGTGGCCCAAAACGACCCTAATACTTCGAATGACTTTGGTTGCCGAGCTAGCCAAACATCTTTCATGGGTGAGAACTCTTCTCAGGAAACTTTGGTACGTGAAGGTGATCGATCGATACGCGGCGGCAGCGTCTTCTCCATATACGCTCCGACGACGTCCAAAAACCTGTCAAGAGGCGCCTCGCCCCGGGGGCGAAAACCGGGCCTCGCTGGGTTTTATCAGGCGCGCCTTCCTTTCGCGTATCGCTCAGTGTGTCGAGGAGCCACAGGACACTCGACGCTACAAACTGCCGTGATCAGCCGGTCCGAAAGACAAACAGAAGCTCGCTGGCCGACCGAGAACCAGGCGCCCACAGCATATCCCCGCAAGGGATCCCCTCAAAGGCGCTCGCCGTGAAGTTGCCTTGGTTTCCTCCACGTTTGTTGCGCTTTCGGCATGCACCGGCGTACTTGGGCATGGATCGCAATCGGTTCAATCATGAAGTACGCCCGTTTGTACGTGAGATACCGATTGGCGACCGCGGTGTCGCCTTCGATCGACTGGAGCTGGACGCCTGGGCCGATGCATACTGTGCACGCAACGGCCGTCCCGCCCGTTTAGCGGAGGGACGACAATGGGTAGACGTAGAACCCCAGGACTCTATCGAAGGAAACGGGCTGACGGCTCGGTCGAATGGCATATCGACAAGTTCGTTAAGCAGTTCGGCCGCCTTTGCGAGAGCACTGGAACTAACGATGAGGAAGAAGCCGAGCGGTACCTCGCGAGGCGGCTCGCGCAGATCAGGGAAGGCATCGTGTACGGCGTCAGACCACGTCGAACGTGGCGCGATGCCGCGACACGATACTTGACCGAGTCTGCCGATAAGAAGAGTGTCGAGCGCGCAGCCCGCGCGCTTAAGGATCTGGATCGGTACATCGGCGCCCTATGGTTGGATCAAGTGCACAACGACAGCCTGCAGCGCTACCGCGTAGCGCGAAAGGCATGGGCCGTCGGAACTTTAAATCGCACCCTCGCCGTAGTACGGAGGATCCTCAAGCTCTCAGCGGAGCTCTGGCGCGACGAGCAATCGGGGCTGACTTGGTTAGCTGTCGCGCCGATGATCAAACTCGAATCGAAGTACAAAAAGCGACAACCCTACCCACTGGGCTGGGACGAACAGGGGTTGTTGTTTCCGGAGTTGGCTGGGCATTTGCAGCGGATGGCACTTTTTGCCGTCAACACCGGTGCGAGACAAGAAGAGATCTGCGGGCTGAAATGGCGCTGGGAGCAACGCGTGCCCGAGCTCGACACGCCATCGATCCAACGGACGGTGTTCGTGCTGCCAGGGTCGGTAACGAAAAACGGCGAGCCCCGGGTACTGGTGCTGAACGATGTGGCTCAGGCGGTGATCGAGGAGGTACGCCGTCAACATCGGACGTACGTGTTCACGTACGAGGACCGCGACGGCCAGCGAAACCGCGTAGGCAGGATAAACAACAAGGGATGGCGGGCAGCACGTCGAAGAGCGGCAACGCTGTACCACGAAACGCTGGAGCGAGAATGTCCGGCGGGTTTCAAGAGCGTCCGAGTGCACGACCTGCGACACACTTTTGGCCGGCGCTTGAGGGCGGCTGGAGTGGGTCTCGAGGATCGCCAGGATCTGCTAGGACACAAGAGCTCACGGATGACGACGCACTACAGTGCGGCCGAACTTGGAAATCTCTTGAGCGCCGCGAACTTAGCGACGAAGTCCCGCGAATCTCCCGCGCGCACGGTACTGCAGGTCGTCGGTGAATAGGGTAACTCTTTGAATGGAAAGGGAGGGACTCGAACCCTCGACCCCGGCATTATGAGTGCCGTGCTCTAACCAGCTGAGCTACCTTTCCACGAGGGGCGCGCATTGTCCTCATCCGCACAGCGCCCTGTCAAACACGCTCCCGTATTCGGCCAAACTAGACGTTGAAGCGGAAGTGCATCACATCGCCCTCCTGCACGGCGTACTCCTTGCCCTCCAGACGTAGCTTGCCGGCATCACGGGCTCCCGCCTCTCCATTGCCGGCGAGGTAGTCGTCAAAGGCGATGACCTCGGCGCGTATGAAACCGCGCTCGAAGTCGGTGTGGATGACGCCGGCGGCCTGCGGCGCCGTTGAGCCCACACGCACGGTCCAGGCGCGCACCTCCTTCGGTCCGGCGGTGAAGAAGGTCTCCAGGCCGAGCAGCCGATAAGCGGCGCGGATCACGCGGTTGAGTCCGGGCTCCTGCAGGCCAAGTTCAGCCAGGAACTCGCTACGTTCCGCCTCCTCAAGTTGCGCGATCTCTGCTTCGATCGCCGCGCATACCGGCACCACCAGCGCGCCTTCGGCCTTGGCACGCGCTTCGAGTGCTGCCAGCAGCGGATTGTTTTTGAAGCCGTGCTCGGCGACGTTGGCCACGTACATCACCGGCTTTGCGGTCAGCAGCTGCAGCTCGCGCAGGTCACGGCGTTCCTCTGCCGTGAGTGTCATTGCCCGCACCGGCTTTACCGCATCCAGCTGCACCTTGACGCGCTCCAGCAGCGTGCGGCGACGCAGCGCGTCCTTGTCGCCGCTCTTGGCGGCCTTGCCGGCGCGCTCCAGCGCCTTCTCGAGCGTGGCGAGGTCAGCGAGCGCCAGCTCAGTGTCGATGACTTCCACGTCCGAGAGCGGATCCACGCGCCCGGCCACGTGGATCACGTCACCGCTCTCGAAGCAGCGCACGACGTGCGCGATGGCGTCCACTTCGCGGATGTGCGAGAGGAACTGATTGCCAAGGCCCTCGCCCTGCGAAGCGCCGGCTACCAGCCCCGCAATGTCGACGAACTCGACCGTCGTCGGCACGACCTTCTCGGGATGCACGATGGCCGCCAGCTGCGCCAGGCGCGGGTCGGGCACCGGCACCACGCCGATGTTCGGGTCAATGGTGCAGAAGGGATAGTTTTCAGCGGCGATCTGCGCGCGCGTGAGCGCGTTGAACAGCGTCGACTTGCCGACGTTGGGCAGACCTACGATGCCGCAGCGGATTGGCATGGTGCGCTCGGGACTCGGTGAGTGAATTCAGGGGGCCTGATCAGCGCCCGCATCGCGGCTGTGCAGACGGTTCATGGCAGCCTGCGCGCCCTCATTCAGCAGCAGCGGCACCGTCTCGGCAGCCGCACCGATGGCCTCGCCGAGCAACTGCGCCTCGGCGGGCGACGGACGGCCCAGCACGTAGTCGAGCACCAGCGCGCGATCGCCGGGATGACCGATGCCGATCCGCAGCCGCCAGAAGGCATCGCCCAGATGCGCGATCACATCGCGCATGCCGTTGTGGCCGGCGGCACCACCGCCCTGCTTCAGCCGCACGGTGCCGGCGGGGAAGTCGAGCTCATCGTACGCTACCAGGATTTCCGCCAGCGGCACCTTATAGAAGGTGGCCACGCTGCGCACCGGCGGACCGCTGTGGTTCATGTAGTCCATGGGCTTGAGCAGCCACAGGTCCGCCCCGCCGATGGAAGCGCGCGCCAACTCCGCACGATGCCGCGGCTCGCTGCGAAAACTGGCCCCGTGCCGGCGCGCCAGCTCATCCACGAACTGGAACCCGGCATTGTGGCGCGTGCGCGCGTACTCGGTGCCGGGGTTGCCGAGTCCGACGATCAGCCTGAGTGGCTCGCCTGCCATGACGGTATCTTAGGTCCCAAAACGCTGCCGGCCGCGCGCGCGAGCCTGGCTCCCGCGGCGGCCGGCCGCAATCGGCACTCGCCTCGGATTACTTCTTGCCGCCCTCCTTCTTGGCCGCAGGCGCTTCCTTCTTGTCCTCGCCCTTCTTGGCTTCGGCTGCGGCGGGAGCCGCGCCGGCGGCCGGGGCGGCCCCCGGTGCCGCAGGTGCGCCCGCGGCAGGTGCGGCGCCCTCGACCGGAACCGCGGCAGCTTCCGCCGCCACCGGCTCGGGCTCCTCGGCGCGCGGCGCATGAATCGAGGCCACGGGCGCATTGCGCTGTGAGAGCTCCGGGATCGTGAGGCCAGGGGGCAGCGGGACATCGGCGAGGAACTTGGTCTCGTTCAGGTGCATGCCGGAGAGGTCCAGCTCGAGAAACTCCGGCAGATCCTTGGGCAGGCAGCTGACCTCGACGTCGGCGCGCATGTGCGAGACCACGCCGCCCTCGGTCTTGACGCCGGGGGAGATGCTCTCGCCCTTGAAGTGGATCGGCAGGCGGATACGGATCTTCTCGTTCTCCACCACGCGCTGCAGATCGACGTGCACCACAAGGTTCTTGGCCGGGTGCATCTGCACGTCCTTGATGATGGCCTCCTGCGTGCTGTCGCCGATCTTCAGCCGCACAATCGAGGAGTAGAAGCGCTCATCCGCGATCATGGTCAGCAGATTCTGCTGATCCAGGACCAGGTTCTGCGCCTCCTTGTGAGCGCCGTACAGGATGGCGGGGACCTTGCCCGCGTGACGCAGGCGGCGGCTCGCACCTTTGCCTTGCATCGCGCGCTCGTCCGCGCCGAAGGTGAATGAAATACGCATTACGTTCTCCGTCAGTTACTACAACTCGCAGCGGCCCGCGACCAGGCCGCCACGTCCCAAAAAACTCCCGCGCTAGTCGACGTACAGCGAGCTCACCGACTCTTCATCGCGGATGCGGCGGATCGTCTCCGCCAGCAGCGCCGCCACCGACAGCTGCCGGATGCGCCCCGCGTTGCGGGCTGCATCGCTCAAGGGGATGGTATCGGTCACCACCAGCTCATCGAGCGCTGACTTGCCAATGCGCTCCACCGCCGTGCCCGACAGCACCGGGTGCGTGATGTAGGCGACCACCTTGGTCGCGCCCTCGTCCTTCAGGGCCTGCGCGGCCTGGCACAGCGTGCCCGCCGTATCCACCATGTCATCGACGAGGATACAGGTCTTGCCCTCAACCTCACCGATGATGTTCATCACCTTCGACTCATTCGGCCGTGGCCGCCGCTTGTCGATGATGGCCAGCTCGGCATCATCGAGGCGCTTGGCAATGGCGCGCGCACGCGCCACGCCGCCGACGTCCGGGGAGACGATGATGATGTTGCGGTAGGCCTGCTTCCAGGCATCCCCGAGCAGCACGGGCGAGGCGTACACGTTATCCACCGGGATGTCGAAAAAACCCTGAATCTGATCCGAGTGCAAATCAATCGTCAGCAGGCGGTTCACGCCCGCGCTGGAGAGCATGTTCGCCACCAGCTTCGCCGTGATCGCCGCGCGCGTGGCCCGCGGACGACGGTCCTGGCGCGAATAACCGAAGTACGGCACGACTGCGCTGATGCGTGCCGCGGATGCGCGCCGGCACGCATCCACCATCACCAGCAGCTCCATCAGGCTGTCGTTGGCCGGCGGGCAGGTCGACTGCACGATGAACACGTCGCGCCCGCGCACGTTCTCCATCAGCTCGACGTTCACCTCGCCGTCGCTGAAGCGCCCCACGTACGCGCGCCCGAGCGGGGTCTGCAGGTGCTTGGCGATGTCCTGCGCCAGCGCCGGAGTCGCATTGCCCGCAAACAAGGACAGTGTGTCGCTGGTACTCATGCTCTCCCGCAGTGCGGTGCCGCCTTCACCTGCCGCCCCGGAGCTATCCCGGCCCCCTGCCATGCGCAAACTGGCTGGGGTGGAAGGATTCGAACCTCCGAATGGCGGGATCAAAACCCGCTGCCTTACCACTTGGCGACACCCCAGCATCGCTTCCGCACGCCACGGCGGAGAGTGCGGGGGCGCATCTTACAGCCGCGTCGCTCCCGCTGCCGCAAGGCGGGCGTGCATGGGCGAGGTGTTCAGCCCGCGCGCCACCCAGCTGCGCCAGCGATCCGGGATGCCTGCGGCGAGCCGTTCGGCCTGCGGCGCGCTGGCGCAACGGGCAAAAAGGCACGAGCCGGTCCCGGTGAGTCGCGCAGGAGCATATCGCCCGAGCCAGTCCAGCGCCTCGGCGACCTGCGGGAACTGCGCCCGCACCACCGGCTCGCAGTCATTGCGGCCACCCGATTCAAAAAAGGCGCGTATTGTGATGAGGGTGGAATTTCGTGTCAATTCAGGGCTCTGGAAGACGTCGCGGGTACTGACGGAGACCCCCGGATGCACGATCACGTACCAGGCCTCGGGAAGCTCCACGGGCGTGAGCCGCTCGCCGATCCCCTCCCCCCAGGCCGAAGAACCCCCAATAAAAACAGGTACATCGGCACCCAACGGCAGTCCGATTGCCGCCAGTTCCGGGCGCGTCAGGTGCAGTCCCCACAGCTCGTTCAGCGCCAGGAGCACGGTGGCCGCATCCGAGCTGCCGCCGCCAAGGCCCCCGCCGAGGGGGATGCGCTTGCGCACCTGGATGCTCACACCCTGGGGGCAGGCCGTCGCCCGCTGCAGCGCAAGCGCCGCGCGCACGGCGAGGTCCTGCGCCTCCGGGACATCCCGCGCCCCGGCGGTACGCTCGACGCGGGGGTCAGGCCGCACGCTCAGCACGATCTCATCGCTCAGGTCGATGAGCTGAAAGAGTGTCTGCAGCTCGTGGTAGCCGTCCGGGCGACGACCGGTGACGTGCAGGAACAGGTTGAGCTTGGCGGGGGCCGGCCAGCGTGTCTGTACCGCCGCCGCCGTCGAGGCGGCGCCGCGCTCGCTCACAGCCGCCAGTCCTCGATCAGCAGCCGCACCCGCACGGTTTCGCGCTCGAGGGTCAGCCGTGCGGGCAGGGCTTCGGCGCCGGCGCTCGCGTAGGCCGCATAGCTCACCTGCCAGCCGTCCTGCGCAAGGCTTGCGAGCCGCTGCTGCTCGGCATCGAGGATCTCCTGCGCCGGCGTGGCGGGGTTGGGCACACCCAGCACCCAGTATCGCAGGCTCGTAAGCGGTACGTCGAAACCGAGCCGCGCGCGCAGCTCGGCGTGCGCGGCGTCGCTGCTGATGTGCTCACCGCGCGAGTTGAGCACGTCCAGCTGCGTGCCCCGCGCGCTGATCTGCATGCCGCCCACACCCAGGGGTCCTTCGAGCGAGACCTGGGAGTCGTCCCCGTCCTGCAGCCAGCGCAGATTGGCGTTGAAACCGCTGTCGCCGGCCGATAAGGCGATGCGCCCCTTGAGGCTGAAGTGCTGCAGCGCCTGCAACTGCGGGCGCCGCTCGCTCCATTCGGCGGACGCAGGCGGAGCCGGCGGCGGCGTGGTGCGGCAGGCGGCGAGCATCAGCAGCGCGAGGCACGCGCCACCGCGCCACGCCTCAGTGCGCGTCATCGGGCAGGAACCGCTGGATGGTCGCCTTCAGGGGCTTGGAGTCCGGGTCGCGTGCCAGCGCCGCGGCCCAGACGCGCCGCGCTTCGCTGCGGTTGCCGCTGACCCACAGCGCCTCGCCCCAGTGCGCGGCGATCTCCGCGTCATGGCCGAGCGAATAGGCGCGCTCGAGCGTGCCCGTGGCGCCCTTGGCATCCCCGGCGCGGAAGCGTACCCAGCCGAGGCTATCGAGAGCGGCAGGGCTGTCGGGCATCACGGTGAGTGCCCGGCGGATCAGGGACTCCGCGTGCGGCAGCTCGAGCGAATGGTCGGCGAGAGTGTAGCCAAGTGCATTCAACAGCGTCGGATCCTCCGGGCGCTTGTCCAGCATGTGTTCCAGCGCCTCGACCGACTCGTGCACGTGGCCGGCCTGCTCGAGGATGACCGCGCGGTCATATTCGATCGAGGGATGCTGGGGATGACGCTCGAGCTCTGCCCCGAGGATCGCAAGGCCGGTGTCCGGCTCGCCGTGATCAGCCAGCAGCCGCGCCTTGGCGAGCGTCAGGTCCAGCTCGTCCTCGGGGTGGTCGGCGGCGTAATCATCGAGCAGCGCGAGCGCCTCGCGACGCGAATGGCGGTCGAGCAGCACACCCGCCGCGCGCGAGCGCGCCGGCAGCGCCACCGACGAATCGTACAGTCGCCGGTATGCGGCCAGCGCCGCATCGGCATCGCCGCTGCGCAGGTCGATATCCGCCAGGTACAGCGCGGCACTGTCGCTCGCCTCGCCGCTGCTCATCAGGTCGTTGAAGCGCTGCCGCGCCTCCTTGTAATCGCCGGAGTTGAAGGCGAGTAGCGCCAGGCGCTGGTCGATCTCAGCCTGCGGCGCGCCCTTGGCACGCAGCCGCTCGAGCTCCTGGTGCGCTTCCTCGCTGCGGTCGAGCGAAGCGAGTGTCTCGGCGAGCTGCAGTCCCCCGCGCTCGGCATCAAACCTGGCCGCTTCGCGTGCCGTGGCGAGCGCCTGCGGGCCCTCGCCGCGCATCACCTGGGCACGCGCCAGGACGCGCAATGCCGCGAGATCGTTCGGATTGTGCTGCAGGGCCTGCTGCGCGTAGCGCGCGGCGCGCTGCCCGTCGTACGCGGCCAGCGACAACTCACCGAGCAGGATGAGTGTATCGGCCGAGTTGGCCGTGGGCTCGAGCGCACCGCTCATCGCGATCAGCACCGCGGAAGCATCCGACTCTTCCAGCAGCAACGCGGTCAGCTCACTCATGCTGCGTGCCGTGCGCTCTTCGGCCTTGTGCGGTGCTGCCGCGGTGCCGTCAGCACCGCTCTTCGCGGGCGCGGCGGTGCTGTTGTTCTGCTGCTCCACGCGCCAGAACTCGTGGATGGCGGCCCGGGCGTCGCTGGTGCGGTACAGCTTGAGTGCCACCGCAGCGTAGAGCGCGTTGGCTTCGCGGTCATTCGGTGCAAGCGTCCGCCAGCGGGTCGCGGCCGTCCACGCCGCGGGCAGGTGTTCGCACGCCATGGCCACCTGCGTGGCGCGCCGCGCGAGCTGCACGTCACCGCTGCTGGCGGCTTTGGCGTACTGCTCGGAGGCCTCGCGGCAGTCGCCGCGCTTGAGGGCCGCCTCAGCCGACAGCGTGGAGGCGGAAGCCGTGCCGGTGCCGCTGTTCCCGTGTGCGCTCGTCGGGGTCGTAGCAGGCTCGCCGGATGCCGCCGGGCTACCCGCCGGATGGCTTGCGCAAGCGCCCAGCAGGGCGGCGCACAGGAGCAGAGGGATTAAGTTACCCAACCGACTCATCATACTTCACTATAGCCAAGGAGCCGGGGGCGCGCATTGCGTAACTTGTCACAAACTGCGGGCCTGAGCAGAATGCGCCCCCGCCGACCCTCATGAAGGACTCTATCCGACAGCGCCTGCAGAAGATGTCCGATCGCTTCGAGGAAGTCGGACGCCTGCTGGCAACCGATGAGGTCGCCGGCGGCTCCGAGCAGTTCCGTGAGCTGTCGATGGAGTACGCGCGCCTGCAACCGCTGGCGGAGCGCTTCCGGCACTACCACGCACTCGAACGCGACCTCGCCGCCGCGCAGGAACTGCAGGTGGACGCGGATCCCGGCCTGCGCACGCTGGGCGACGAGGAGGTGCCGCGTCTGCAGCAGGACCTGGCGGCGCAGGCGGAAGCATTGCGGCGGCTGCTGCTACCCAAGGATCCCCGCGACGATCGCAACATTTTCCTCGAGGTGCGCGCCGGCACCGGGGGCGATGAAGCCGCGATCTTCGCCGGCGATCTGCACCGCATGTACGCGCGTTATGCCGAGTCCAAGGGCCTGGTGGTCGAGACCCTCAGCGAGAGTCCCGGCGAGCATGGCGGCTACAAGGAGATCATCAGCCGCATCGTCGGCCGCGGCGCCTTCTCGCGCCTCAAGTTCGAATCCGGCACGCACCGCGTGCAGCGCGTGCCGGCCACGGAGGCGCAGGGGCGCATCCACACCTCGGCGGTGACGGTGGCCATCCTGCCCGAACTCGAGGAGGTGGACGAGGTCGCCCTGAACCCGGCCGACCTGCGCATCGATACCTACCGCTCCTCGGGTGCCGGCGGCCAGCACGTCAACAAGACCGACTCCGCGGTGCGCATCACCCATCTGCCGACGGGGATCGTGGTGGAGTGTCAGGACGAGCGCTCGCAGCACAAGAATCGCGCCCGCGCCATGGCGCTGCTCAAGGCGCGCCTGCTGGCGGCCGAGCAGGAGAAGCAACAGAGCGCGCAGGCGCAGTCGCGCCGCCTGCAGGTCGGCAGCGGCGACCGCTCCGAGCGCATCCGTACCTACAACTTCCCGCAGGGCCGCGTCACGGATCATCGCATTAACCTGACGCTCTACAAGCTGCAGCCGATCATGGACGGCGCGCTCGACGAGCTGATCGAGGCGCTGCAGCAGGAATACCAGGCTGAACAGCTGGCGGAAGAGGCGTGAGCGAGCTGAGCACGGGACTGCGCGTGCCGAGCGCGACCGGCATCGAGGTGTCGCTGCCCATCGCCGGGCCCGGGGCGCGCAGCCTCGCCTTCATCATCGACTGGCACGTGCGCGCCATCGTGGCCCTCGGATGGTACGTGTGCGCCGCACTCCTTTATAACGGTCACTGGTCACTCGCCGCGCCGGCCAGCAACGAGGCGCGCTGGTTCGGCGCCGTGGTCCTGCCCGCCATGGCCATCTACTTCCTCTACCATCCCGTTGTGGAACTGGCCATGCACGGGCGCACCCCCGGCAAGCGCAGCGCCGGCATACGCATCGTCACCCGCCACGGCAGCCCGGCCGGAGTAGGTCCCCTGCTGGTGCGCAACGTCTTCCGCGTCATCGACAGCCTGCCGGTCTTCTATGGCCTGGGCCTGCTGCTCGTGCTGTGGACCCGTGACAGCGTGCGCTGCGGTGACATGGCCGGCGGCACGCTGCTCGTCTACGAGCGCACCGGCCTCACGAGCGCCAGCCCCGAGGCCGCCGCCGAACGCGTCGGGCGTCTGGATGCCGCCGGCGCCGAGATCGCGGCTGACCTGCTCGAGCGCTGGCCGGAGCTGCGGCCTGAGGCGCGCGTCCGGCTCGCACGCGCTCTGCTGCAGCGTTACCTGGGCAGCGCTGCCGAACTCGGCGACGCCGCGGAACTGGAATGGCGTGCGCGCATCGAGCGCCTTGCACGCGCACGCTAGGCATGGCCAGCCCCGGGCAGCGCCAGATTCTCGCCGCCGCGCTGTTGCAGCGCGCGGGGCTGTGGCGTGCCGCCGAGGAGCGCACGCGTCGCCTCGCCGCGGCGGGCGCCGACGACGCCGTGGAAGCCGCGCGACTCGCGGAGGACTACCGCCTGCTGGCACACGACCTGGCGCGGGCGCGCGTGCTGCTGCCGCAGAGCCGCACGCGCGAATACCTGGAGCGTGCTTACGGCGGCGTGCACGTCGAGCTGCATCAGGGAGCCTGGCGGCTGCGCAGCATCCTGTGGAAGCTGCTGCGCGAGGACATCCCGCAGACCACGCGCTGGCTGCTGCCCTACATCGCCTGGACGACGCTGATCTTCGTGCTGGCCGCGCTTGCCGGCTATGCGCTCATCGCGCGCTACCCGGACCTGATCGCCCTCGTGGCGGGTCCGGAACTGATCGCGAGCGTGGAGCACGGCAAGCTCTGGACCGAGGGGCTGCTGAACGTCGTGCCCTCCTCGGTACTGTCCGTTCAGATCCTGGCCAACAACATCGTGGTGAGTCTGTTCGCCTACTGCGCTGGCTTCCTGTTCGGTCTGGGCACGCTTTACATCATCGGCCTGAACGGCTTCATGCTGGGGGCCGTGTTCGCGTTCGTCCGCCAGCACGGCCTGGCCGAGCAGCTGGCGGGATTCATCCTGCCGCACGGCTGTGTCGAGCTCTCGGTCATGTGCCTGTCCGGCGCCGCCGGCGCGGCCGTGGGTGAGGCGCTGGTACGTCCTGGCCCGAGCGGCCGCATGGAGTCCTTCCGGGCCGTCGCGCTGCGCTCGGGGGTGATGCTGTGCGCCTGTGCCGTGCTGCTGATCGGCGCCGGGCTCATCGAGGGCTTCATTTCCCCCAACCCGCGTTTCGGGCTGCCGGCGCGCGTGCTCATCGGTGTCGGCTACTGGCTGTGCATGCTGGCACTGCTGAGCGGGAGGCCGTGGCGAGCGTACGCATTCTGGCCTCAGACGCGCCGCGACTGACGCAGCTGCTGGTAGCGCGCAAACAGCTCCTCCTGCAGCCGCTCCGGCGGCGCAGCAACCAGCGGTGCGCCCAGGCGCTGCAGTACCTCGCGGCGCGCCGCCGCGCGTGCCAGGTGCTCGCTCGCGGCAAGCGCTACCCAGGGAGCCTGCCAGGCGCGCGCCGGCGCGCGCGCCAGCTGCTCGAGCTCTGCGGTGTGCACGCCCGCGACCAGCACCAGGTGCGGTGGTGCCAGCACGCGTACCGCGCGTGCCAGTGCATCGGCGACGCTCAGGTCATCCAGATCCGTGAGCACCACCACCAGGGCACGGTGCCGCAGCATGCGCCGAACGGCCATGGCGGCAGCAACGGGATCGGATTCGGCAGGGCGCACCACGAGTTGCTCGAGCAGCGCCCGCAAGCGCACGACCGCACCCAGCCCGCGCTCGGGCATGCAGGTGCCGAGCACCTCGTCGGCATACACCACAACGCCAATGCGATCGTCGTTGTGTGCGACCAGTTCGGCAAAGCTCGCCGCGATGTTGCCGTACAGCGCGAAGCGGTCGAGGGCCCCGCAGCGCACGCGGCTCAGTCGCCCGGCATCGATCAGCACCACGATGTCCAGGTGCTGGTCCTCGCTGTACTCGCGCGTCATCAAAGCGCCGCTGCGCGCCGTCGCCTTCCAGTCGATGCGCCCCAGCGGGTCGCCGCGCAGGTAGCCGCGCAGCTGGTACAGCTCCTGCCCCGCTCCGGGCCCGCGTCGCGGCCGCGCACCACCGGCAAAGCCGCGCACCCGCGCACGCCCACGCAGGACGTCGGGCGCCACGCTGAAGCGCGCCGCGGGGGACAGCACGCAGCTCCACCACGCCAGTGCCAATGGGCCGCGCAGGCGCGCCGGCAATGCCGGCCACTGCTGCGGGCCCAGGCGCACCGGGAGCAGCGGCAGCGTATCGGTCGCCGAGCCCTGGGGTGGAATGTGCACGCGCCGTGTCGCCACGGGTGCCTCGACACCCGCGGGAGCGGCACAGGCATATTCGAGCGTAAGCGGCCGCCGGCGCGCATTGGTGAACACCACGGCCGCCTCCAGGGCGCGCCCGAGATAAGCCCGCGGCGCGATGCGCAACTGCACGCCGGGCAGCAAGCGCCGCACGAAGGCGCCCTCAAGCGCCAGCCCCAGCAGCAGCAGCGCCGCCGGGAAGCGCCACAGGCCGGCGAGCGCGCCCTGCTGCGACCAGATCCCGATCACGGCCAGCACCGCGATCAGCATCACCAGCACGTAGGTGCGACGCGCGACGTGCACGGCCAGCGGCTCAGCGCGGTACCTGGGTCGAGTCGAGCAATCCGGTTACGACCTCCGCATCGCGCATACCCTCGAGCGCGGCCTCGGGCGTGAGCAGCAGGCGATGTCCCATGACCCAGGGCGCCACCTGCTTGACATCATCCGGTGTCACGAACTCCGCCCCGCGCAGCGCCGCACTAATGCGGGCTGCCTTAAGCAGCGCCAGTGCGCCGCGGGTCGAGAGCCCGAGCGCCACCCGCGGATGCTCACGGCTCGCGCGGGTGAGGTCGAGCACGTAGCCGCTAAGGGCCTCTGCCACGTACAGCCGGTCCACCTCATCGCGCGCGCGTCCGAGCAGCCCGCGGTCGATGAGCGCCACCGAGTCGAGGGCCCCGTGAGCCGTGGCGAGCACCGCACCGTAGCGGGCGAGGATCTCGCTCTCGGCGGCGCGCGAGGGGTAGGCGATCTCCACCCGCAACATGAAGCGGTCGAGCTGGGACTCCGGCAAGGGAAACGTGCCCTCGAACTCACGCGGGTTCTGCGTGGCCAGCACCAGAAAGTCAGGCGGCAGTTGCCACACGCAGCGCTCGACGCTCACCTGGCGCTCCTCCATCGCCTCCAGCAGCGCCGACTGGGTCTTGGGGCCGGCACGGTTGATCTCGTCCACCAGCACCACGTCGGCGAAGATCGGTCCGGGGCGAAAGACGAACTCGCGCCGTGCCTCGTCGAAGACGTGCACGCCGATGATGTCACTTGGCATCAGGTCGGTCGTGCCCTGGATGCGCTTGAACTCGCCGCCGAGCGAACGCGCCAATGCCTTCGCCAGCAGCGTCTTGCCGAGGCCGGGCGCGCCCTGCACCAGTACGTGCCCGCGGGCGATCAGCGCGATCAGCAAGGCATCGACCGTGCTGCCTGCCCCGATGACGACGCGCCCGAGTTCGCGCTCCAGGAGAGTGCGCAGCTGTTGGATGGAAGTGCTCATGCGACCAGACGCCCCTCAATGGAGATCAGGAGATTGTGCAGGCGTGTCAGGGGCACGCGCCGCTCGGCGCGCGCGTCCGCGTACCAGCGCCGTAGCTGCAGCACCTCGGTGTGCGCCAAGCGCGGGTGATGCTCGAGCCAGTCCCACAGGCGCGCTTCGTCCTGCTCCCCGGCGGCGCGCTGTCGACCCACGCGGCCGAGAAAGTGCTCGAGCATGCGGCGTGCGGCCGCGGCCGGACGCAGCACGCGCGCCAGGAACAGGCCCGTGGTGACGACCAGTTCGCTCTCGCGTGGCGCGTCGTCGCGCCCGCGAGGCAACTTCAGTTGCGTTCCTCCCAGCACCCACACCAGCCACACCAGCGCGACGATGCCCACGGTGGCGTATAGCCGACGATCGCGGAAGAACTTGTCGGGATCGTAAGCCGCCGTGAGTCCCTGGTGCTCATCATCGAAGATCACGCTGCCGGTGCTCGCAACGGTCGCGGCGACCAGATTGGCGAGCAGGCGCCCGTTGTCGGCAACCCCCAGGGCGCGGTTGCTGAACACTGAGGCAAAGCCACTCACGAGGATCATGCCTTGCCCGTCCGGCCGCGCCCAGAAGGCGGCATTGCCCGAGTCGGCATCGTGCGCCAGCGCGAGCGCGAAGCCATCGCGCGGCGTCGCCAGGGTTCCGCGGCGGAGCGGGAAATCCGAGAGCCCCGTGGCACGCGCCACGCCCTGGAAATACAGGTGCGAGCCGTTGGGTACCAGGTAACTTTGCTGCGGCTTGGCCAGCAACCGCATCTGCGCCACGGCCTCCTCCAGCGTTTCCTTCTGCCGCCGTGACGCGGCCTCGGGAGAGGTGGGCCCGGGGGCGGCTGCCTTACGGGGCGCGTGCTCATAGCTGGGGCTCAGCCCGGTCAGCAGTCGCAGGTCCGGCGCAAACATGAATGAGTTCTGCGCGAACGCCGGCCGGTCGCTGAGCGGTGCCAGCACCAGCAAGGTATTGCCGGCGCGGATCCAGCGATCGAGCGCCACCACTTCATCGTTGCGGAAATGCGCAACCGCCGGCATCGCCACCAGCAGGAGGTTGCCGCGCGGGGCCAGATCGCGGCGGCGCGCGAGGGTTCCGAATCGCTCCCGCAGCGAGACGGTGCGCACGCCCTCTTGCTGCAACCAGCGAAATGCGCCCAGCAGCCCGTTCGGACCGCGCTCTTCGCTCGTAGGCAGTGAGGCCGACCCGGCGATCGTCTGTCCATGCCAGAAAAGCGTGGCAAACAGGAACAGCGCCGCAAGCGCGCAGCCGAGTGTGATGAGACGCTCGCGCACGATCGTCAGGCCGCCCGTGCCAGCGCACCCGGTTGCAGCTGCTGCAGCAGACGCTCGCCCGTCGCGCGCGCCTGCGCCAGCGTGCCTGCGGCCACAACGCCGCCAGAGAAGCGCACGCGCTCGCACACCGCCGCCAACTGCGCCAGGTCGTTGCGCGCGGCCTCATGGGGCAGGCGCGCCCGCTGCGTGAGCTCGCGCGTGGTCAGGGCGCGCGCCGGCGGCAGGCGGTCCTGTTCGGCGAGCCGGCGGGCGATCAGCTCGAGCAGCAGCCGTGGCTGCTCCAGTTCCGGTGCCGACGCGATCTGCGTCAGGCCCACGGCAGCAGCGACATTCGCTTGCGGCCGCTCCCGACCGGTGTGCTCGCGACCGCGCAGGATGCCCGCGAGTCGCAGCTCGTTCACGACGATCCCCAGCGCCAGGACCACGGTAAGCGCCAGCAGCGACCAGGTGATGAGGGTCGCGGCATTGTCCGACAGGTCCAGCTGCAGGAAGCGCCCCAGCCAGCTGTCCTGTGGCGCCCGGTTCTCACGCGGCGCCAGCAGGCCCCGCAACCACTCCTTGAAGCGCTCCCACAGGCCGCGGGGCGCGCCCTCGGCCTGAACGACGCGGCCGAGCACGCCGGCCAGCGTGCCGACGTGCGGCGGCTGGCGCTGTGCGGCCGGGGGCTGCTGCGCCAGTAGCTGACGCAGCTCGGTGAGTCCCGCCGCCGAGAGCTCGTTGTCGCCGTGGTTCCAGTCGGCGGGCAGCCATGCGGCGACGGGGCTCGCGGCCAGGGCCGCCGGCAGCTCCGGACAGCGCGCGACGATGCGCGCGTAACCGAAATCGGTACGCGGATCGAGCCGTGTCAGGCAGGCATCGATGCTAGCGATAGGTGACTCGCGGGCTTGCGCCACGCCGAGCGCCGCGAACGCGAACAGCAGCGCCAAAATCGCGCGGCTCACGCGCTCAGGCCGTCGCTGAGATCCGCTGCTCGAGATCGGTACCTTCCTTGCGCGCCGCCAGGTCGCCATAGACCGCCAGCGCTACCGCCGTATAGAAAGGTGTCGTGAGGGCACTGATCGCGATGATGATCACGCCCGCGGTGGCCGCCACCAGCACCACGTCGCCATGCCCGAAGAGACCGGCGATGAAGGCGGACACCACGCCCAGCACGCCCGTCAGGGCGAGCAGCACTATCACGGCGACCAGGTAGACCAGACTCAGCCGCCAGAAGCTGCCGTAGGTGAGGCGCCAGCTGCGTACGTAGCTGGCCACGGGTCCAGCCTGCTCCAGCAACAGCACCGTGAAGGCGCAGGAGAGGGCTATCAGCACGTACGACAGCGGTATCAGCAGCAGCAGCACGAGTCCGGCGCGCCCCGCCATGCTGCTGCTGAGAAGAACGGGGACGAAGCAGGCCGCTCCGGTCAGCACCATGAGCACCAGAAGAGCGAGCATCGCCGGCGTGCGGCGCACGGCCGCAGCCACTTCCCCGTCGCCCCGATTCCCGCCGATCACCGCCCGCTGCCGCAGCAGCACCGCGGCATAGAGGACCAGCGACAGCACGATGGCCAGCAGGTAAGCCAGCCAGAAGACCGGGTCGTGCGCGCCACCCTGTATGCTTTGCACGAACCCCTGCAGGCCACGCCCGCGTGCCAGCCCGTAGACGTTGGTGAGTTGCCCGGCGAGAACTCCGAGCGTGGCGAGCAGCAGGCAGCGCAGCAGCGTCGCGCGATAGATGCGGAAGGACAGGTCGAGTATCTCACCCACCGATAACGGTCGCTGCGGCGGGTAGGCTAGGTTCGACATGGGGGTATCTTACCGCTTGAACGAAGAAGCGCATACGTCGGCTGAGGCTACGGTAGGCGCAACGCTCACACGCGCCACGCAACGGCTGCTCGCGGCCGGAACAGCCGGCGGCGCTGCGGTGCTGGATGTGCAGCTGTTGCTGGGACATGTGCTGGGAGTCACGCGCGCGCAGCTGCTCGCGCACCCCGAGCGTGCCCTGGAAGCCGCCGCCACGGCGCGCTTCCTGCCGCTGCTGCAGCGCCGCGCAGCTGGCGAGCCGCTTGCCTACCTCATCGGGCGACGCGAGTTCTGGTCGCTGGAACTGGCGGTGACGGATGCCGTGCTGGTACCGCGCCCGGAGACCGAGCTGCTGGTCGAGCGCGCGCTCGCGCTGCTGCCCGACGGCCCGGCGAACGTCGCCGACCTCGGTACCGGGTCCGGGGCACTCGCACTGGCGCTGGCGAGCGAGCGCCGGCAGTGGCACCTGGTGGCCACCGATGTCGCCTCCGGCGCGCTGGAGGTGGCGCGCCGCAATGCGCAGGCGCTGGGTTTTCCTGATATCGAATTCCGGCAGGGCGAGTGGTATGCGGCCCTGCCGCCCGGGGTACGTTTCGACCTGCTGCTCAGCAACCCGCCCTATGTGGCGGCCGATGATCCGGCGCTGGAGGCGCTGCGCCACGAGCCGCGGCTCGCGCTCACGCCCGGCGGCGATGGCTTCGCGGCGCTCCGCCACCTGGTGCGCGGGGCAGCGGCACACCTGAAGAGGGACGGCTGGCTGCTGCTTGAGCACGGCGCCACGCAGGCCAGGCAGCTGCGTGCCGAGCTTGTCCTTAACGGCTTTCGTCACGTACGCTCGCACCGCGATCTCGCCGGACACGAGCGCGCCACCGAAGGACAACGATGATCCGCTTCGAAACTTCCCACGGGCCATTCACCGTGGAGCTCTTCCCCAAGGAAGCCCCGGTAACGGTCGAGAACTTTCTGCGCTACGTCGACGATGGCTTCTTCGATGGCACCATCTTCCATCGCATCGTGCCGGGCTTCGTGATCCAGGGCGGCGGTCTCACGGCCGACTTCAGCAACAAGAAGACGCGCCCGCCAATCGCCAATGAGGCCAAGAACGGCCTGAAGAACAGCCGCGGCGCCTTGTCGATGGCGCGCACCAGTGACGTCAACAGCGCCACCTCGCAGTTCTTCGTCAACCTGGTCGACAACGCCTTCCTCGACCACGGTCCGCGCGACTACGGCTACGCGGTGTTCGGGCGGGTGACGGACGGCATGGACGTCATCGACAAGATCGCCGGCGTGAGCACCGGGCGCCGCCGTGGCTACACGGACGCACCGCTGGAGGATGTGGTAATCACCTCCGCCCGCCGCCTGCCCGAGAAGTAAGCATCACGCCGTCTGCCTGGCCGCCGGCGCGCACCCCGCGCGCGCCCCCGTGGCGCCTGAGATGATCCACCGTCTGCTGCGCTGGTGTGTCGGCGTGTTTTGCGTGTGGCTGCTGCTCAGCGCACTCGCGGTGCTCTTGCTGCGCTGGTGCGCGCCACTCACCAGCGCCATGATGCTCGAGGCGCGACTCGAGGCCTGGGCCGCGCGGCAGCGCGACTACCACACCGAGTTCCACTGGGTGAGCCTGGAGCAGATCTCCGCGCCTGCGGCGCTGGCGGTGATCGCCTCCGAGGACCAGCTGTTCCCTTTCCACGCCGGTTTTGATTTCAACTCGATACGCGAGGCGGTACGCGCGAGTGAGCACGGTCGCCGGCTGCGTGGCGCCAGCACCATCTCGCAACAGGTGGCGAAGAACCTGTTCCTGTGGCCGGGGCACAGCTTCGTGCGCAAGGGGCTCGAGGCCTACTTCACGGTGCTGATCGAGGCGTGCTGGCCCAAGGAGCGGATCCTGGAGATGTACCTGAACGTCGCGCAGTTCGGCGCGGGCGTGTACGGGGTAGAGGCGGCCGCGCAGCACTTCTGGCGCAAGCCGGCGCGCCGCCTGAGCGCCGCCGAGGCAGCACTGCTTGCGGCGGTACTGCCGAATCCGCTGCGCCTGCACGCCGAGCGGCCGTCGCACTACCTGCTGGAGCGCCGCGACTGGATACTGGCGCAGATGCGCGCCCTGGGCGGGGATGCCTATCTGCGCGAGCTCGCCAAGGAGCCCGCCGCGCACTAGTGAGGCAAACTCCTCAGGACCCGTAGCCGAGGTTGGGCGCCAGCCAACGCTCAGCCTCCGCCACCGACATGCCCTTGCGGCGCGCGTAGTCTTCGAGCTGCTCGCGGTCGATCTTGCCGACCGCAAAGTAGCGCGCCTGCGGATGCGCCAGATACCAGCCACTCACCGCCGCGGTCGGATACATGGCGTACGAGTCGGTGAGACGGATGCCCGCGGTGCGCTCGACGTCGAGCAGCTGCCACAGCTTGCCCTTCTCGGTGTGGTCGGGACAGGCCGGGTAGCCGGGCGCCGGACGAATGCCGCGATATTCCTCGCCCACCAGCTGCTCGTTGGTCAGCGTCTCGCCGGCCGCGTAGCCCCAGAACTCGCGCCGCACGCGCTCGTGGAAGTGCTCGGCCGCCGCCTCCGCCAGGCGATCGGCGAGCGCCTTGAGCATGATGGCCGAGTAGTCATCATGCGCGGCCTCGAAGCGCGCCACGTGCTCCTCGATCCCGAGGCCAGCGGTGACCGCAAAGGCACCGATGTAATCGGGCACGCCGCTGGCCTTCGGGGCCACGTAGTCGGCCAGGCACTCGTGCGGCTGACCCGGGGCCTTGCCCTTCTGCTGCCGCAGGAAGTTGAGCGTGCACAGCAGGCGGCCGCGTGACTCGTCGGCGTACACCTCGACGTCGTCGCCGAGCGAATTGGCCGGAAACAGCCCGACCACGGCGCCAGCCCGCAGCCAGCCCTCGGCGATCACTTGCTTGAGCATGCGGCGCGCATCCGCATACAGGTTGCTCGCCGCCTCCCCCACCACCGCATCGCTCAGAATGTCGGGGAACTTGCCGGCGAACTCCCAGGCATTGAAGAAGGGCATCCAGTCGATGTAGCCGAGCAGCTCGCGCAGCGGATAGTCGGCAAAGCGCTGGATGCCCGGCACGCGCGGCACGACGGGTGCGGACTGGGTCCAATCGAGCGGGCGCCGATTCGCGCGCGCGGCCGCCAGCGACAGCTCCGGCACCTTCACCTTCTTGGCGGCGTGCTGCTCACGGCGCCGCTCGTGCTCGGCATTGACCTTAGCGAGATATCCGGCGCGCTGCTGGGGCTGCGCCAGCGCCTGGCACACGCCGACGGCGCGTGAGGCGTCCTTGACGTAGATCGAGCCGGCTGCGTACTGCGGCGCGATCTTCACGGCGGTGTGCGCCGGCGACGTCGTGGCACCGCCGATCAGCAGCGGCAGCACAAAGCCCTGGCGCTGCATCTCGCGCGCCACGTGCACCATCTCATCCAGCGAGGGCGTGATCAGGCCGGAGAGCCCGATGAAGTCGGCCTGCTCGCGCCGCGCAGTCTCGAGGATCTTCTCGCACGGCACCATGACGCCGAGGTCAATGACCTCGAAGTTGTTGCACTGGAGCACCACGCCCACGATGTTCTTACCGATGTCGTGCACGTCGCCCTTGACCGTAGCGACCACGATGCGGCCGTTGCTGCGCTGGGTGCCGCCGTCCTTGCTTGCCTCGATATGGGGCACCAGGTGGGCGACCGCCCGCTTCATGACGCGGGCGCTCTTGACCACCTGCGGCAGGAACATCTTGCCGGCCCCGAACAGGTCGCCGACCACGTTCATGCCGTCCATGAGCGGACCCTCGATGACCTGCAGCGGCCGCTCGCACTCGAGACGCGCCGCCTCGGTATCCTCGATGATGAAATCATCGATGCCCTTCACCAGCGCGTACTCCAGGCGCTTGGCAACCGGCAGCGTGCGCCAGGAGAGGTCCTCGGTACGGCGCGCACCGCCCTCGCCCTTGAAGCGCGCCGCCGCTTCCAGCAGCCGCTCGGTAGCGTCGCCGCGGCGATTGAGGATCACGTCCTCGCAGGCCTCGCGTAGCTCGGGGGCGATCTGCTCGTAGATCGCCAGCTGGCCGGCATTGACGATGCCCATGTCCATGCCCGCCGCGATCGCGTGATACAGGAACACCGAGTGCATGGCCTCGCGCACCGGGTCGTTGCCGCGAAACGAGAACGAGACGTTGCTCACCCCGCCAGACACCAGTGCGTGCGGCAGTTGCTCCTTGATGCGGCGCGTCGCCTCGATGAAGGCCACGCCATAGCCGTTGTGCTCCTCGATGCCGGTCGCGACCGCGAAGATGTTGGGGTCGAAGATGATGTCCTCGGCCGGGAAGCCGACGCGCTCGGTGAGAATGCGGTACGCGCGCGCGCAGATGGCGACGCGCCGCTCGATCGTGTCGGCCTGCCCCTGCTCGTCGAAAGCCATGATCACCGCGGCCGCCCCGTAGCGGCGCACCTCGCGTGCGTGGGCGACGAACACCTCCTCGCCCTCCTTCAGGCTGATCGAGTTGACGATCGGCTTGCCCTGCACGCACTTCAGTCCCGCCTCGATGACGCTCCACTTGGAGGAGTCGAGCATCAGCGGCACGCGCGCGATGTCCGGCTCGGCCGCGGCGAGGTTGAGGAAGCGCACCATCGCCGCCTGCGAATCGAGCATGCCCTCGTCCATGTTGACGTCGATGACCTGGGCGCCGCTGGCGACCTGCTGGCGGGCGATCTCGAGCGCCGTGCCGTAGTCGCCCGCCTCGATCAGCTTGCGGAACTTGGCCGAGCCGGTCACGTTGGTGCGCTCGCCGACGTTCACGAACAGGCTGTCCTCGTCGATGTTGAGCGGCTCGAGCCCGGCGAGCCGGCACTTGCGGTTCGCGGGCGCGACCGGACGCGGCGTGCGTCCGCGCACGCTCGCGCCCAGGCGGCGGATGTGCTCCGGGGTGGTGCCGCAGCAGCCGCCGACGATGTTCACCAGGCCCGACTCGCCGTACTCCTGCAGCACGGCCGCGGTCTCCTCCGGTCCCTCGTCGTACTCGCCGAAGGCATTGGGCAAGCCGGCATTCGGATAGGCGCAGACGTAAGTGTCAGCGACCCGCGCGAGCTCCGCCACGTACGGGCGCAGCAGCTGTCCGCCCAGGGCGCAGTTGAGGCCGACGAACAGCGGCTGCGCGTGGCGGATGGAGTTCCAGAAGGCCTCGGGGGTCTGCCCGGAGAGCACACGCCCGGAGGCATCGGTGATGGTGCCGGAGACCGCCAGCGGCACGCCGCCGCCGAGCTCGTCGAACAGCTGGAACGCCGCGTATATGGCGGCCTTGGCGTTGAGCGTGTCGATGACGGTCTCGATGAGCAGGAAGTCGGCGCCGCCGAGCACCAGGCCCCGCGCCGCCTCGAGGTAACTGGCCACCAGCTGATCGAAGGTCACCGCGCGATAGCCCGGATCGTTGACGTCCGGTGACAGCGAGCTCATGCGGTTGGTCGGCCCGAGCGCGCCCGCCACGAAACGCGGTGTGTGCGTGCGCAGCGCGATTGCGTCGGCCGCGGCGCGCGCCAGGCGCGCGGCGCGGTAGTTGAGCTCGGGCACTAGCGCCGCGGTGCCGTAGTCGGACTGGGAAATGGAGTTGGAGTTGAAGGTGTTGGTCTCGATGATGTCCGCACCGGCTTCGAGGTAGGCCTCGTGCACCGCGCTCACGATCTCCGGACGGGTGAGCGTCAGGATGTCGTTGTTGCCGCGCAGGTCGCGCCCATGCGTGCGCAGCCGTGTGCCGCGGAAGGCGGCCTCATCGAGCTTGCGCTGCTGGATCATGGTGCCCATGGCGCCATCAAGCAGCACGATGCGCTGCGCCAGCAGCTCGCGTAGGCGCTCCAGACGCGTGCTGCGCTCGCGTTCATCGGGCGGCTCGATGGCATACGGCGCCGCCGCCGCCTCGGCACCCTGGTGCGGCTGATCGCGGTCGGCGCGCGGCCGCGCCTCATGCCCGCAGCCGCTCACGCGTGCGCCCCCGCGCGCTCGGCCGGTGGCGGCGGTGGCGGGCGCGGGCGCAAGCCGAGGGCGTGGCAGATCGCGTACGTCAACTCGGCGCGGTTGAGGGTGTAGAAGTGAAACTCGCTCACGCCGTGCGCCCGCAGATCCTCCACCTGCGCGATGGCCACGCTCGCGGCGATCAGCCGCCGCGTCTCGGCGTCCTCATCCAGGCCGTCGAAGCGCTCGTGCAGCCAGGCGGGGATGCTGGCGCCGCAGCGCGCGGCGAAGCGGCACACTTGCGCGAAGCGCGTGATCGGCAGAATCCCCGGCACGATGGGTGCCTGAATTCCCGCGCGCACGCAGCGCTCGCGGAAGCGCAGGAATACCTGCGTGTCGTAGAAGAACTGCGTGATGGCGCGCGTCGCACCTGCATCGATCTTGCGCTTGAGGTTGTCCAGATCCGCCGCAGGCGAGGCGGCCTCGGGATGCACCTCCGGATAGGCGGCGACCGAGATATCAAAAGGCGCCAGGCGCGCGAGCGCCGCCACCAGCTGTGCGGCACAGGCAAAGCCGTCGGCGGGCATCGTGTAGGCGGACGTGCCCTGCGGGGCATCGCCGCGCAGCGCGACCAGGTGACGCACCCCCTCGTCCCAGTAGCCACGCGCGATCTCTTCGATCTGCGCGCGCGGTGCCCCGATGCAGGTGAGATGCGGCGCACCCGTGAGCTCGGTCTCCTGCTGAATGCGGCTGACCACGCGGTGCGTGCGTGCCCGGGTCGAGCCATCGGCGCCGTAGGTCACGGAAACGAAGCGCGGGTTAAGGGGTGCGAGGCGCTCCACCGAATGCCACAGCGTCTGCTCCATCTGCGCATCTGCGGGCGGAAAGAATTCGAACGACACGGCGAGCGGTTCGTTCATGCGCGCTCCGCTGCCGCGCTGCGCGACGCGAGCCCCACGTGGGCCGCCACCGCGAGCACGTGCTCGCCGTCGGATTCCAGCGGGCTGAGCCGCTCGCAGCTGAAGCCGGCCTCGCGCAGCAGCCGCCGCAGCCGCGCGAGCGGATGCTCGATGACCCGCTGGCCGCTGTGCTCGAGCATCTCGTAACCCTCGAATACCCACAGTCGGCCGCCCGGCCGCAGCGCCGCGGCGGCGAGGCCGAGTACGTGTGCGAGCTCCTCCGCTGCGGCGCGCGGCCGATCAAGAAGAATGAGCGCAAAGGGCGCACCGGCACGCTCGAGATCCTGCGTAACGAGATTCCCGGGAGCGACGCTGTCGCGCACCGTCCCGCCGAGCCCGTGGCGCTCGGCGTAGGCGCGCACCGCCTGCACGGCACGCCGGCCGTGCGCCAGAGTCGTAAAGGTGCGCGCACGCCGGGCGACGCTCGTCAGCAGCTCCAGGTGCGTCGCCCCGAGGATCAGCGCCGAGTCGACCCGACCCACGGACTCATCGGCGTCGACGAGCTGCGCCAGTGCGCGTCCGAGGCGCGACTCGCGCACCCGCTGTGCGCCCTCACCGCCCTGCGCGCGGTGGGCGCCGGCGCGGTCGCGTTGCAACTGGACGTCGCGACGGTCGAGCTGGCCGAGGAGCCCGGCCGCGAAGCCCGAAGCTTCCGGTTGCGGTGCGAGGCGGTATTCCACCCACTGCCCGTTGCGGCAGCGCTCAACCAAGCCGGCCTCTGAGAGGATTTTCAAATGACGGCAGACTCGCGGCTCACTCTGGCGCACCGCCTCCGCGAGAGCCGTGACACTGAAGGAGCCCTGCGCACACAGCGCCAGCAGGCGCAGCCGGGTGGGCTCACCCGCGGCCCGCAGCCAGCGGATCATGCGGCTCGATTCGACCGGCTCCATTCAAGAATTGTATATATCTTTAATTTAAGAAGCCATACCTTGCCTTCAAAGGCGGATCCGGCCGGTCGCCGCCTATTGTTACATTACAGGAACAATCTGCAGATCAGTGCAGGGTCGCACCCTCTGCGGCGCCCTGATCAGCCAGGAGGGCCTCAATCTCGAGGGAGCCGAAGCGATACGGACGATGGCAGAACTCGCAGGTGACGGTTACGGCACCCTGCTCGCGCAGGATGTCGTACAGCTCGGCGGCACCCAGGGCGCGCAGCACGCTCGCCACCCGACCCGTGCTGCAGCGACACTCGAAGCGCACCGGGGATCCGCGGAACAGCCGCAGGTCCTGGGTGGGGAAGGAACGCAGCAGCAACGGCTCGATGGCCGCACCGAGCAGCGCCCGCGGCCGCAGGGCGGCAACCCCGTGCCCGGCCTGCTCCCAGGCCGCGATGCCTTCCTCCGTCGCGTGCTCCGAGGCCCCCGGGAGCTTCTGCACCAGCAGGCCCGCGGCGCGCCGCTCATCGGCGGCCAGCACGACGCGCGTCGGCAGCTGCTCCGAAGAGGCGAAATACGCTTCCAGCGAACTCGCCATGCCTTGCGCGGCGAGCGGCACGATGCCCTGGTAGCGCAGGCTCCGTTCCTCGGCCTCGATGGTGACCGTGAGCCGGCCATCCACGCCAGTCAGCCCGCGAAAGCGCGCGGCGGCGGCACCGGACTCGAGCGCGGCAACCGCGGCGGCGTCAAAGCGCGCCACGGCACGCAGCCGGAAGTCGTGCGTGCACTGTGCCACCAGCAGGCTCACCGCGCCCTCACCCTGCAGCTGCAGGGTGAGCATGCCGCGGAACTTCAGGGTCGCGGCCAGCAGCACCGCCGCCGCCACGGTCTCACCGAGGAGCTCAGATACGGACTGGGGGTAGCTCGCGTGTGCGCGCAGCTCGCGCCACGCCTGTTCGAGGTGCACCCAGTGACCGCGCACCGGACGTGCCTCGAAGATGAAACGGCGCACCTGGTCGCACGCCGGGATGGGCTCAGTGGACATGGGAGCGACAATGGGGCCCGCCCGCGCGCCTTCAAGGCGCGCGCCGCGCCCGCTCAGCCGCCGCCGAGCTTCTTCTTCAGCAGCTCGTTGAGCTGCCCGGGATTGGCCTTACCGCCGGTGGCCTTCATCACCTGGCCGACGAAGAAGCCGAAGAGCTTGTCCTTGCCGGCGCGGTAGTCGGCGAGCTGGCCGGGGTTCTTCGCCAGCACTTCCTCGATGACGCGCTCAATCGCGCCGCTATCGGTGATCTGGCGCAGCCCCTTGGCTTCGATCACGGCGTCGGCGCTGGCGCCGTCGGCCCACATGACCTCGAACACCTCCTTGGCCAGCTTGCCCGACACAGTCTGGTCTGCCACGCGCTTCAGCAGCCCCGCCAGCTGCGCGGCGGGCAGCCGCCCGGAGGTGATGTCCAGGTTCTCCTTGTTGAGCGCCGCGGCCAGCTCCCCCATCACCCAGTTGGCCGCGAGCTTCGGTTCTCCGCCCGCCTCGCGCACGACCTCCTCGTAGTAGGCGGCCAGCTCGCGGCTCGCACTGAGCACGCCCGCATCGTAGGCGGAGAGGCCGTACTGCGCGCTCAGCCTGGCGGCCTTCTGGTCCGGCAGCTCCGGCAGCGTCGCGCGCACGGCCTCGATGAACTGTGGGCTCAGCTCCACGGGTAACAGGTCGGGATCGGGGAAGTAACGGTAATCGTTGGCCTCTTCCTTGCTGCGCATCGAGCGCGTCTCGCCCTTGTCCGGATCGTACAGGCGCGTCTCCTGCACCACCTGGCCGCCGCTCTCCAGCAGCTCGATTTGCCGCTGGACCTCGAAGTTGATCGCGCGCTCGACGAAGCGGAAGGAGTTCAGGTTCTTGATCTCGGCGCGCGTGCCGAACTTCTGCGTGCCGGTGCGGCGCACGGAGACATTGGCGTCGCAGCGGAACGAGCCTTCCTGCATGTTGCCGTCGCAGATCTCCAGGTAGCGCACCAGCGTGTGCATCTTCTTCATGTACGCCACGGCCTCCTTGGCCGAGCGCAGCTCGGGTTCGGAGACGATCTCCACCAGCGGCGTGCCGGCGCGGTTGAGGTCGATCCCGGTCACGCCCGGCAGCCCCTCGTGCAGCGACTTGCCCGCGTCCTCTTCCAGGTGGGCACGCGTGACACCGATGCGCTTGGTGCCGCCGTCCTCGAGCACGATCTCCAGGGAGCCCGCGGCGACGATCGGCAGCTCGTACTGGCTGATCTGGTAGCCCTTGGGCAGGTCCGGGTAGAAGTAGTTCTTGCGCGCGAACACCGAGTGCGACGCGACGCGCGCGTTCAGCGCCAGGCCGAGCTTCACGGCCATGCGTACCGCCTCGGCGTTCAGCACCGGCAGCACCCCGGGGTAGCCGAGATCGACCAGGCTGGCCTGCGAGTTGGGCGCCGCCCCGTAGCGCGTGGCCGAGCCGGAGAAGATCTTCGAGCGCGTCGCCAGCTGCGCGTGGATCTCAAGCCCGATGACGGTCTCCCAGCCGCTCATGCGTAGCCCTGCGGCATGCGCCGGTGCCAGTCGGTCTCGCGCTGGAAGGCGTGTGCCACCTGCAGCACGCGCGCCTCGCTGAAGTGAGGCCCGACGACCTGCAGCCCGACCGGCAGGTCGCGTACGAAGCCGCACGGCACCGAGATGGCCGGCAGCCCGGCGAGATTGGCGCCGATGGTGTAGATGTCGTTCAGGTACATCGTGATGGGGTCGGCGGTCTTGGCGCCGAGCTCGAACGCCGGGGTGGGCGTGGTCGGGCCAATCAGTACGTCAACGCCCTGGAAGGCACGGATGAAGTCGGCGTTGATGAGCTGGCGTACGCGCTGTGCCTTGAGGTAGTAGGCGTCGTAGTAGCCGGCCGACAGCACGTAGGTGCCGGTCATGATGCGGCGCTTGACCTCCGCACCGAACCCCTCGCCGCGCGAGCGGCGGTACAGGTCCTGCAGGTCACGCGGGTTCTCGCAGCGGTGCCCGAAGCGCACGCCATCGTAGCGCGCCAGGTTGGAGGAGCACTCGGCCGGTGCCACCACGTAGTACACCGGCACCGACAGCGGCAGGTACGGCAGGCTTACCTCGGTGAGCCGCGCCCCGAGGCGCTCGTAGATGCGCAGCGCCTCGCGGATGCGCTGTTCGTTCTCCGGCTCGAGTCCCTTGTCGAAGAACTCCTTGAGCAGCCCGACCTTCACCCCGGCGAGCGGCTGCTCCAGCGCGGCGACGTAATCGGGTACCGGGCGGTCGACGCTGGTGGAATCGGCCGCATCGAAGCCGGCCATCTCGCGCAACAGCAGTGCCGCGTCGGCAGCGCTCTCGGCGAGCACGCCGCCCTGATCCAGGCTCGAGGCGAAGGCGATCATGCCGTAGCGCGAAACGCGCCCGTAGGTGGGCTTCATGCCGGTGATGCCGCAGAGCGCGGCGGGCTGGCGGATCGAGCCTCCGGTGTCGGTCGCGGTGGCGGCCGGTATCAGGCGCGCCGCCACCGCGGCGGCCGAGCCTCCCGAGGAGCCGCCGGGTACGAGCGCGGTGTTCCAGGGGTTGCGCACCGGGCCGTAGTAGCTGGTCTCGTTGGAGGAGCCCATCGCGAACTCGTCCATGTTCGTCTTGCCCACCATGATGGCGCCGGCCGCCCGCAGCTTGCGCACCACCGTGGCGTCGTAGGGAGCGACGAAGTTATCGAGCATGCGCGAGCCGCAGCTGGTGCGCACGCCACGGGTGCAGAAGATGTCCTTGTGTGCCAGCGGCACGCCGGTGAGCGGGCCAGCGGTGCCCGCCGCCAGTGCCTGGTCGGCCTCCTCGGCCTCCCGCAGTGCCTGCTCGCGCGTGACGCTGATGAAGGCGTTGAGGGCGCCCTGGTAGCGGTCGATGCGCGCCAGGCACTCGCGCACCAGCTCGACGCTGGAGAAGCGCCGCGCACGCAGGCCCGCTGCGACGGCCGTCACAGAATTGCGATGCAGCTCGCTCACGGCCGCCGGCTCATTCGATGACCTTGGGGACCAGGTACAGACCGGCGGCCACCTGTGCGGCGTTCAGCTGGTACTCCGCATGGTGGTCGCTTTCGGTGACCTCATCCGGACGCAGCCGTTGTGACAGCCCCGGCAGCGGGTGCGCCAGCGGCGTGACGTCCTTGGTATCGACCGCTTCGAGCGCGCCGATGAACTCGAGGATGCTCGAGAGCGACTGCTGGTAGAGCGCGCTCTCATTTGCGCCGAGATCAAGACGCGCCAGGGCGGCGATGCTGGCGAGCTGCTCGCGGGTCAGGGCCATAGGGGGTTCGCGGGATGCGCGCTGAACTGAGAAAACCAGCGCAAAATCATACATGTTGCCTTTACGAATGTCCTGTCGGTTGCTAGATTACGCGCCACTTTCTGGGGTCTCCCAGCGCTCATTTTCCGGTCGCTTCATGCTCAAACGCCTGCGTGGATATTTTTCCAGCGATCTCTCGATCGATCTGGGCACGGCCAACACACTGATCTACGTGCGCGAGAAGGGCATCGTGCTCAACGAGCCCTCGGTGGTGGCGGTGCAGGATGAGCCGACGCGCGGCGGCAAGGTGATCGTGGCGGTGGGCTCGGAGGCGAAGGCCATGCTCGGGCGCACGCCCGGGCACATCACCGCGGTGCGCCCCATGAAGGACGGCGTGATCGCCGACTTCACCTACACCGAGAAGATGCTGCAGTTCTTCATCAGTAAGGTGCACGGCAACCGCATGCTCAAGCCCTCGCCCCGGGTGCTGGTGTGCGTGCCCTTCGGCTCGACGCAGGTCGAGCGGCGCGCCATCCGCGAATCCGCCGAAGGCGCCGGCGCGCGCAACGTCGCCATCGTCAGCGAGCCGATGGCCGCGGCCGTGGGGGCCGGGCTGCCGGTGCACGAGGCGCGCGGCTCGATGGTGCTGGACATCGGCGGCGGCACCTCCGAGGTCGCGGTACTGTCGCTAAATGGCGTCGTGTACGCGAATTCCGCGCGCATCGGCGGCGATCGCTTCGACGAGGCGATCATGAACTACGTGCGCCGCAACTACGGCATCCTGATCGGCGAGGCTACCGCCGAGCGCATCAAGATCGAGATCGGCTCGGCCTATCCCGGGCAGCAGGTACGCGAGCTCTCGGTCAAGGGCCGCAACCTCTCCGAGGGTGTGCCGCGCAGCTTCACGCTGAACAGCAACGAGATCCTGGAAGCCCTGCAGGAGCCGCTGCAGAGCATCGTGAGCGCGGTGAAGCAGGCGCTCGAGCAGACCCCGCCGGAGCTCGGCGCCGACGTGGCGGAACGCGGCATCGTGCTCACCGGCGGTGGCGCGCTGCTGCGCGACATCGACAAGCTTCTCACCGAGGAGACCGGCCTGCCGGTGGTAGTGGCCGACGACCCGCTGACCTGCGTGGCGCGCGGCGGTGGCCGCATCCTGGAACTGATGGACGAGCTCGGCCCGGGGCACTTCGGCCTCGAATAGCGCGAGGAGCGCGCAGCACTTAAGTGGCCGCGTTCGGGACAGGAGCCGGCAGACCGCTGCAGGGGCGGGGCGGCTCGGGATTTCGCTTCACCCTCTACGCCTTCCTCGCGGTCGTGGTGATGTACCTCGACCAGCGCGGCCACTACCTGGAGCAGGTGCGCTACGTGCTGCAGGCCGCGGCTTACCCGATCCAGCTGCTGGTGAGCTCCCCGCCCGCCGCCTGGCGCTGGCTGAAGCAGACGCTGCAGACGCGCGAAGCGCTGCAGGCCGAGAACGCCCGCCTGCGTGGCGAGGCACGCGATCTGGAGCTGCGCTCCATGCGCTATGAGGCGCTGGCGCGCGAGAACGGCGAGCTGCGCGCCCTGAAGGAGGCGCTGCCCCCGGTCGCTGAGCGCTGGCTCCCGGCCGAGATCGTCACCGTGCAGGTAAACGGCCTGCGCCAGCAGCTGCTACTCAACCGCGGCGCCAGCAACGGCGTCTTCAAGGGCCAGGCGGTGCTCGATGACAAGGGACTGATCGGGCAGACGACGCACGTCGGACCCTGGAGCGCCGAGGTCATCCTCATTACGGACCCGGAGCACGCGGTGCCGGTGCGCATCGAGCGCACCGGGCTGCGCACCATCGCCGTGGGTGCCGGCGACAGCGGCTCGCTGGCGCTGCCCTACGTACCGAGCAACGCCGACATCGTCGCCGGTGATCTCTTGGTGAGCTCCGGCCTCGGCGGCGTCTTTCCCGCCGGTTACCCGGTGGCGCGCGTCACCGAGGTGCACCGTGATGCGGTCCAGCCGCTCGCGCAGGTGCGCGCGATGCCGCTGGCGCACGTGGACACCGACAGCGAAGTCATGCTCGTGTGGTTCCGTGCCGACCACCCCGCCGCGCCGGTCACTCCGCAGCCGGCCGCGCGCCCCGAGGCGCTCGGCCAGCTCAAGAGCGGCAACCCGGCCATGCAGCCGCAGCCGGCCGTGCATGTGCCGGATAGCACGCCGGCGGCCGGTGGCGCGGCCGCGTCAGGCGCTGCCGCGCCGCCCGCCCCGCAGGCCGGCACTACCGCAGCGCCGCCGGTGGCCCGCGAGGGGCAGCCGCAGTGAACGCCGACTCGACCGGGCGCATGCTGCTGAGCGCGGTGGTGGCGCTCATCCTCACGGTGCTGCCGCTGCCGCCGTGGGCCGACATGATCCGCCCGCAGTTCCTGGTGCTGATGGTGCTGTTCTGGTCGGTGTACGCCCCGCGCACCGGGGGCATCGCGCTCGGCTTCTTCTCCGGGTTGATGCTCGATGTCTTTCAGGGCCAGGTGCTAGGGGAGCACGCCCTGGCGCTCGCGCTGATCACCTACATGGCGGTGCTCGAGCACCAGCGCATCCGCTCCAAGCCCGCCTTCCAGCAGGCCCTGTTCGTGCTGCTGGCGCTGGTGATCTACGAGTTCGTGCTGTTCGCCATCGACGGCTGGACCGGCCATGCGGTGACCAGCTGGTTGCGCTGGCTGCACACCGTGACCGGGGCACTCCTGTGGCCATTCGCGAGCGCTATCCTCGCTTACGGGGCGGGGCGGCGCGCCTGAGGGCGCGGCAGGTGACGAGCTAGGGTATGCCGGCGGTACGCATCAAGGATCATTGGCGCGAGCAGCGCCTGTTCGACCAGCGCTCGGTCATCTGCGCGGTCATCATGGGTCTGGCCACGCTCGGGCTGATCACGCGGCTGTTCGTGCTGCAGGTCTCGCGCCACGAGTACTACTCCGACCTCTCCCAGGGCAACCGCGTGCGCACCGAGCCCATCCCGGCCGCGCGCGGGCTGATCCTCGATCGTTCCGGGGAACTGATCGCCGGCAGCCAGCCGGCATACCAGCTGGAGATGGTGCCCGAGGAGGTGCCCGACATCGGCAAGACGCTCGATGAGCTGGTGGAGATCGGCCTGATCCGCGCCGAGGACGTGGACGAGCTCGAGCGCACCATCGACTCGAGCCGCGGCTTCGACTCGGTGCCCATTCGTCTGCGCATGTCGGACGAGGACGTGGCGCGCTTCGCCGTCCGGCGCTTCGAGTTTCCGGGTCTGGACATCAAGACGCGCCAGACGCGCTTCTACCCGAACGGCAACCTCGCGGTGCATGCGCTCGGCTACGTCGGCGCGATCAGCGAGCAGGACCTCAAGCGCATTGACCGCGCCACCTACGCCGGCACCTCGCTCATCGGCAAGCTGGGGGTGGAGAGCGCCTACGAGCAGAAGCTGCACGGCACCAACGGCTCCCGCGAGGTGCTGGTCAACGCCCAGGGGCGCTCGGTGGAGCGCCAGGGCGCGTTCGTGCCGGAGCTGAAGACCAAGCCCCCGGCACCGGGCGATGACCTGATCCTGTCGCTGGATCTGAAGATCCAGCGCGTGGCGGAGGCGGCCCTCAGCGGCCATCGCGGCGCCGTGGTGGCGCTCGACCCAAACAACGGCGACGTGCTCGCCATGGTCAGCATGCCCGGCTTTGACCCCACCCTTTTCGGCCGCGGCATCACCGCGCGCGAATACGGCGCACTCGCCAGCGACATCGACCGGCCGCTCTTCAACCGTGCGCTGCGTGGCACCTACCCGCCCGGCTCGACCATCAAGCCCGGCATCGCCCTCGCCGGGCTCACCTACCACGTGGTCGACCCGCAGGCGCACAAGTACTGCGCCGGCTCCTTTCACCTGCCCGGCAGCGCCCACATCTACCGCGAATACCACAACGAGAAGCACGGCTACGTCGACCTCGACGATGCCATCGCGCGCTCCTGCGACGTGTACTTCTATGGCCTGGCCGACGTGATCGGCGTGGACCGCATCGCTGCCTTCCTCGCGCACTTCGGCTTCGGCCAGCTCACCGGCATCGACATCAGCGGGGAGAAGTCCGGCATCCTGCCCTCGCGCGAGTGGAAGGCCAAGGCGTTCGCCCGCGCCGCCGACCAGATCTGGTTCCCGGGCGAGACGGTCAACTTCGGCATCGGCCAGGGCTACCTGACGGTGACGCCGCTGCAGCTGGCGCACTACGCCAGCATCATCGCGACGCGCGGCAAGGTGTGGAAGCCGCGCCTGGTGCGCGCCTACCGCGACCAGCAGGGCCAGGTGCACGAGGTGGCGCCGCAGTCCCAGGGTGACGTCACCGGCATAGCGGACGAGGACTGGCAGCGCGTCGTGCACGGCATGATCGGCGTCACGCAGCGCGGCACCGCGGCCGCCATCGGCCTGCACGCGCCTTACGTGTTCGCCGGCAAGACCGGCACCGCGCAGGTGTTCACGGTGGGGCAGAACGAGAAGTACAACGCCAGCAAGATCGACGAGCGGCTGCGCGACCACTCCTGGTTCATCGCCTTCGCGCCCGCCGATGCGCCGCGCATCGCCATCGCCGTGCTGCAGGAGAACGGCGGCGCCGGCGCAAGCGCCGCGGCGCCCATCGCCCGCAAGGTCCTCGATGCCTACCTGCTCGGGCCCGACGGCAGGCCCAAGCCCGCCTCATGATCTACGAAGAGGTCACCTCCGGCTCGCGCACGCGCCGCACGCTCACCGGCGCGGCGCGCGTGCTGCTGGCGCTGAAGATCGACGGCCCACTGGTGGTGGGGCTGGCGCTGATCGCCGCCTACGGGCTGGTCGTGCTCTACAGCGCCTCCGGGCAGAGCCTGCCCACGGTGCTGCGCACCGTCGCGCGCCTCGCGCTCGGCACCGCCGCCATGCTGCTGCTGGCGCAGGTGAACCCGAACTTCCTGCGCCGGATGACGCCCTGGCTGTACCTCGGCGGCTGCGTGCTGCTGCTGGTGGTGGCGGCCATAGGGCACATCGGCATGGGCGCGCAGCGCTGGCTCGATCTGGGGATCCTGCGCTTCCAGCCCTCCGAGCTCATGAAGCTCGCGGTGCCCATGATGTGCGCCTGGTACCTGCACGAGCGCGCCCTGCCCCCGGGCGGCACCTCGCTCGCGGTGCTGAGTGCCATCGTGCTCATGCCGGTGGCGCTGGTGGCGGTGCAGCCGGACCTCGGCACCGCCGCGCTCATCGCCGGGGCCGGTGCGCTGGTGATCGTGCTCGCCGGGCTGCGGCTGCGGGTGATGCTGGCGCTGCTGGCACTGGGGGCGGTAGGCGCCTGGTTCGGCTGGAGCTTCATGCACGACTACCAGCGCAAGCGCGTGCTCACCTTCCTGGATCCGCAGACCGATCCGCTCGGGGCCGGCTACCACATCATCCAGTCGCAGATCGCCATCGGCTCGGGCGGCGTCTTCGGCAAGGGCTGGATGAACGGCAGCCAGGCGCAGCTGGAATTCCTGCCCGAGCGCTCCACCGATTTCATCTTCGCGGTCATCGGCGAGGAGTTCGGCCTGCTCGGGCTGCTGGTGCTCCTGGTGCTGTACGTGTTCGTGGTGAGCCGCGCGGTCTACCTGGCCACACAGACGCAGGACACGTTCGCGCGGCTGCTCGCCGGAAGCATCGCGCTCACCTTCTTCGTATACGTGTTCATCAACGCCGGCATGGTGACCGGGCTGCTGCCGGTCGTCGGCGTGCCGCTGCCGCTGGTAAGCTACGGTGGCAGCTCGGTCGTGACGCTGCTGGCCGGCTTCGGTATTCTCATGGCGCTGTACTCGCGCCGCAAACTCATCGGATCTTAGTTGAACCTTCCACGCCTCGCGCTGCTCGCCGCACTCGCGTGCACTCCGGCACTGGCGCAGCCGGTGACCGCAGCCGCTTTTGACCTGAAGCGCCCCGAGATCGCCGCCTTCGTCAACGAGGTCGCGAGCCGCGATGGCCTGAGCAAGAAGGACGTGCGCGCGGTGCTCAAGGCGGCGCAGCCGCAGCCGAAGATCCTCGAGCTGATGAGTCGCCCGATCGAGAAGGCGCCGCTGCCGTGGTGGCAGTACCGCGACCACTTCCTCACCAGCGAGCGCATCGATGGCGGCGTGCAGTTCTGGAACGAGCACCGTGAAGCGCTCGAACGCAGCAGCGCGCAGTACGAGGTGGCGCCCGAGTACATCGTCGCGATCCTCGGCGTGGAGACCAAGTACGGGCACGTGCTCGGCAAGTACCGGGTACTCGACTCGCTCGCCACGCTCGCCTTCGACTACCCGCCGCGGCAGGCCTTCTTCAGGAGCGAGCTCGAGCAGTTCCTGATCCTGGCCCACGAGAACAAGCTCGATCCGCTCACCCTGGTGGGCTCGTATGCCGGCGCCATGGGTGCGCCGCAGTTCATGCCCTCGAGCTACCGCCGCTACGCCGTGGACGCCAATACCGACACGCAGCGCGACCTGTGGGGCGACTGGGACGACATCATCGCCAGCGTCGCGAACTACCTGCACGAGCACGGCTGGGCGGCCGGGGAGCCGGTCCTGAGCGAGGCCACCCTCGCCGGCGAGGCTGCGGACGGTACCGACACGCAGCGCGTCGAGCTCAACGAGACCGTCGCGGGTCTTGCTGCGCGCGGCGTACGGCTCGACCTGCAGCTGCCGCCGGAGACGGCCGCGGTACTGATCACCGCGGAGCAGCGCGACGGACCGGCGTACCGCGTCGGCTTTCACAATTTCTACGTCATCACGCGCTACAACGCGAGCGCCCGCTATGCCATGGCGGTTAATGACCTGGCCCAGACCATCGCACAGCGCGTGCAGGGTGCAGGCGCGCCGTGAGGCGCACGCGCAGCGCAGCCGCAGCCGCGATCGCCGTGGGCCTGCTGGCCGGCTGCTCCCTGGGTCCGCGTCGCGCCGCCGCGCCCCCGGCGGCAGCGCCGACGGCGAGCGTGCCGGCAGCGCCGGCGGACCTCGGCACCGTGCCCGATGCCGTACCGCGCGCCGAGCCGCGCAGCGCGCACGGCAACCCGCCGTTCTACGACGTGCAGGGACGCCGTTACTTCGTGCTCGCCGGCGCCGAGGGCTACAGTGAGCGCGGCGTGGCCTCCTGGTACGGCCCGACTTTCCACGGCGGCAGCACCTCCAGCGGCGAGGCCTACGACATGTACGGCATGACCGCCGCCCACAAGACGCTGCCGCTGCCCACCTATGCGCGCGTCACCAACCTGCGCAACGGCAAGAGCGTGGTGGTGCGCATCAACGACCGTGGGCCCTTCGTGGCCAACCGCCTGATCGACTTGTCCTACACCGCCGCCGCCCGGCTCGACATGCTGCGCGAAGGCACGACGCTGGTGGAGGTGCATGCCCTCACCCCCGGCGTCGCCGATGAGCTGGGCCGCGCCGCTGCCTCACCACCCCCGGCGCTCTACGTGCAGGCGGGCGCCTTCTCCGACCCGGGCAACGCGCAGCGCCTGCTCACGCGGCTGCAGGGCGCGGGCCTCGGCAGCGCCTTCGTGCTCTCGCCGGTGAGCGGCCGCTCCGCGCTCTACCGGGTGCGCCTCGGCCCGGTGACCAGTGTCGCCGATTACGATCAGCTCGCCGCGCGTCTGGCAAAGCTCGGCATTCCGGACGCACGTCTCGCCAACGACTGAACAGCCGACCGTGTGCACGTGCCTTAGGTAAGATCCCGGTCTTTTCGCACCGCCACCGTCCACAAGGAAGCCCGAACCCGTGCCGCGTCCACTCCTTAGCGTCTGCCTGCTGCTGCTCGCCGTCCCCGCACTCGCCGCACCACCCTCGCCGCCGCCGAGCGCGCCGCCGGCACCGGCCGCGGCCGCCGCCACCGCGGCGCCCATCCCGACGCCACCGGCGGTGGATGCGCGCGCCTACGTGCTCATCGACTACCAGAGCGGGCGGGTGCTGGCGCAGTCGCACATGGAGGAGCGCGCCGAGCCCGCCAGTCTCACCAAGCTCATGAGCGCCTACGTCATCTTCAAGGCGCTGTCCGAGAACCGCCTGAAGCCCACCGACATGGTGACCATCAGCGAGCACGCCTGGCGCGCCGAGGGCTCGCGCACCTTCGTGCAGGTGGGGACGCAGGTGCCGGTCGACATCCTGGTCAAGGGCATGATCGTGCAGTCGGGCAACGATGCCACGATCGCGCTCGCCGAGCGCGTCGGCGGCACCGAGGCGGCCTTCGCGCAGATGATGAACGAGTACGCCCGGCGCCTCGGCCTGCACGGCAGCAACTTCGAGAACGCCGACGGACTGCCGGCGCCCAATCACTACGTCAGCGCGCACGACGTGGCCACGCTCTCGGCGGCCCTGATCCGCGAGTTTCCGCAGTACTACCCGCTCTTCAGCCTCAAGCAGTTCCTGTGGAACAACATCCGCCAGGACAATCGCAACGGCCTGCTCGGCAAGGACCCGACGGTCGACGGCCTGAAGACCGGGCACACCGATGCGGCCGGCTACTGCCTGGCCACTTCCGCCAACCGCAACGGCATGCGGCTGATCTCGGTGGTGATGGGGGCGCCGAGCATCAAGGCGCGTGAGGAGGCGAGCGCGGCGCTGCTCAGCTACGGCTACACGTTCTTCGAGACCGTGCGCGTCAAGACGGCACGCGAGCTGATCCTCAAGCCGCGCGTGTACAAGTCGGCCGCCGAGTACGGCGCGCTCGGCGTCGGCACCGACGTCTATGCCACCGTCGGCCGCGGCCAGGGCGCGACGCTCAAGACCAGTACGCACCTGAACACCGAGCCGCTCATCGCGCCGCTCAAGGCCGGGCAGGGCGTGGGCGAATTCACCGTCAGCGATGCCGCCGGCAGCGTGGTGACGCGCGCGCCGCTCGTGGCGCTCAGTGACGTGCCGCTCGGCGGACTGTGGACGCGCATGCTCGATGGCATCGCGCTCTGGTTCCACTGAGAGTCAGGCCATGGCCGAGCCCCTGCCAGTGTGTTATCTGAACGGCAGCTTCCTGCCGCTGCGCGAGGCGCGCATCTCCCCGCTCGACCGCGGCTTCCTCTACGGCGACGGCGTCTACGAGGTGATGCCGGTGTATGGCGGCCGGCCGTTCCGCTTCGCGGCGCACCTGGAGCGCCTCGGCCGCAGCCTCGCCGGGCTCGCCATGGAGGATCCGCACACGCCGGCGCAGTGGCGCGCACTGCTCGGCACATTGCTCGAGAAGAACGCCGCCGGCGACTGCTACCTCTACTGGCAGGTGACGCGCGGCACCGAGTACGGCCGCAACCACGCGCCGCTGCCGCGCCTGGAGCGCACCGTGTTCGCCTTCGCCGCCCCGCTCAGCGCCAATTCCGCCACCGTGCTGGAGCAGGGCGTCAGCTGCATCACCGCCATCGATACGCGCTGGGCGCGCTGCGACATCAAGTCGACCGCGCTGCTCGCCAACGTGCTGCTGCGACAGCTGGCGGTCGAGGCCGCCGCCCAGGAGACCATCCTGCTGCGCGACGGCGAGCTCACCGAGGCCTCCTCTGCCTCGGTCTTCGTCGTGCTCGGGGGCGAGGTGCTGGTGCCGCCACAGTCACGCCGCATCCTGCCCGGCACCACGCGTTCGGCGGTCGAGGAGGTGTGCACGCGGGCCGCCATTGCCTGTCGCACCGTGCCGGTGAGCGAGACGCAGCTGCGCGCCGCCGAGGAGGTGTGGCTGAGCGCCGCGACGCGCGAGCTGCAGGCGGTCACCGCGATCGACGGCCACGCGGTCGGCAGCGGCCGCCCCGGGCCACTGTGGCGGCGCGCCTACGCCGAGCTGCAGCGCTACAAGCAGGAGCTCGCGGGCACGCCCTGGTGAGCGGCGCCGACGCGCTCAGCTTCCCCACCGACTACCCGCTCAAGGTCGTGGGGCGCGCCGAGGAGGGCTTGCGCGCGCGCGTGCACGCGCTGGTGCTGCGCCACGCACCCGCGCTCGGGCCCGAGCGCGTCAGCGAGCGCCTCAGTGCCAACGGCAACTTCCTCGCCATCTCCTATCTGCTGCACGCCGAGAGCCGCGCGCAGGTCGAGGCCCTGGTCGCGGACCTGCGCCGCTGCGAGGGCGTGTTGATGTTGCTTTGACATCTTGCGCGGCGTGTAACCGCTTTGTTACCCGCCGGGCGCCAGTTCCGTGACGCTGCCGCCGCCGCCCCGGTAGCATCGCAGTCATGTCCATCAATCTCGACCAGGTCACCAAGCTCTACGGCGGCCTCCCGGTGGTCAACGATGTCTCGCTCGACATCGGCGACGGGGAGTTCTTCGTGCTGCTCGGACCGAGCGGCAGCGGCAAGAGCACGCTGCTGCGCGCCATCGCCGGGCTCTCCGGCATCGATCACGGGCGCATCGCGCTGCACGGCCGCGACGTCACCCACGTGGCCGCGCGCAAGCGCGGCGTGGGGCTGGTGTTCCAGAACTACGCCCTGTTCCGCCACATGACCGTGGCGGAGAACATCGAGTTCGCGCTGCGCGTGCGCCGCGTGCGCGCGCGCGCACGCCGCGCGCGGCGCCAGGAGCTGCTGCGCCTGGTGGCGCTCGAGGGCATGGACAACCGCCTGCCCGCGCAGCTCTCCGGCGGCCAGCAGCAGCGCGTCGCGGTGGCGCGGGCGCTGGCGCACAAGCCCGAAGTGCTGCTGCTGGATGAGCCCTTCGGCGCACTCGATGCCAAGATCCGCGAGGAGCTGCGCCGCACGATCCGGCAGGTGCAGCGCGAGCTCGGCATCACCACGGTGCTCGTCACGCACGACCAGGAGGAGGCCTTCGCCATGGCCGACCGGATCGGCGTCATGAACCTCGGACGGCTGCTGGAGATGGGCGCACCCCACGAGCTGTATTCGCGCCCGGCGACGCGCTTCGTCGCCACCTTCCTCGGGGCCGCCAACCTGCTGCTGGCGCGCCGCACCGCCGACGGCATCCAGGTGGGTGCGACCACCGTGGCCCCGGCCGAGCGCGCCGCCGACGGGCGCGAGGATGAGGTGGTGGCGGTGGTGCGCCCCGAGGAGATCGAGGTGGCCGCGAGCCGCGAGGCGCTGCGCTGCGGCTTCCTCGCGCACGGCGTGGTCGGCAACGTGGTGTTCACCGGCGCGCTCGAGCGGCTGCAGCTGCACGTCGACGAGCAGGCCAAGCCGGCGCTGCTGATGCTCGGCGAGGCCAACGGCGGCAACGTGCCGCTGCAGGTGACGCGCACCCAGCCCGAGCAGCGCGTGTTCGAGGTGCGCCGCGGCCAGAGCGTGGCCATCGGCGTGCGCCGCGTGCACGTGCTGCCGACGCCGCTGTCGAGCTTCACCGCCTGCGCGCCCGCGGCGGCCGCCGCCGAGGCGCTGAGCCGCCAGCCGCTGCTGGCCGAGCTCGCCGCGCGCATGAAGACGCGCATCACCACGCGCATCGAGCCGCAACTCGGGCAGGCGGCGACCGCCACCGCGAACGACGGCTTCGTCGGCACGACGGTGATCGCCGCCGAGGGCGACAGCGCCACGCGCGCCGAGTGGCTGCTGCGCCGCGGCGCGCGGGACCTGCTGGTGCTGCCGGAGAGCGCCCGCGCACCGCAGCGCGTCCTGATCCACTGGCTCGGCGACAGTGCGCGCAGCGCCACGCTCGCGGTCTCCGCGAGTGTGCTGCGCCACGTGCCGGCGGAAGCGGTCTACGTCGGAGTGTTCCCCGGCAGCGAGGGCGGCGCGCACCCGCAGGGCATGCGCGAGCTGCTGGATGCGCGCTCGGAGGCGCAGGCGGCACATGGGCTGGAGATGCGCACCGAGCTGCACTTCGGGGATGCCGAGCAGCAGCTCGCCCGGCGCATGGCGGAGAGCCCGGCGCAGATGCTGATCCTCGGGGTGGCGCGGCTGGAGGGCTTCAACGAGCGCTTCCGCGCGCTGCTCGAGGGCGGCCGCTGGCCGGTGCTGATCGTGCACCGTGAGGCCGCGGCATGAGCCTGCGCCAGCCGAGCGTCCTGCCGGGCTTCGGGCTCACCTTCGGCTTCACCACGCTGTTCCTCAGCATCATCGTGCTGCTGCCGCTCGCCGCGCTGGTGCTGCGCGCGACCTCGATGCACTGGGGCGACTTCTGGAGCACGGTGCTCAGTGCGCGCGCGCTCGGCTCCTACCGGCTGTCCTTCGGCGCCTCGCTGCTGGCCGCCAGCATCAACCTGGTGTTCGGCTTCATCATCGCCTGGACGCTGGTGCGCTACGAGTTCCCGGGGCGCAAGCTGATCGATGCCCTGATCGACATGCCGTTCGCGCTGCCGACCGCGGTCTCGGGCATCGCCCTCACCAGCGTGTTCGCGCAGAACGGCTGGATCGGTCAGTACCTGGAGCCCTTCGGCATCAAGGTGGCCTACACCTGGCTGGGCGTCACCCTCGCGCTCACCCTGATCAGCATGCCCTTCGCCGTGCGCGCGGTGCAGCCCGCGCTCATCGAGGTGCAGCGCGACCTGGAGGACGCCGCGGAGACCCTGGGCGCCGGACGGCTCTACACCTTCCGCCGCATCATCCTGCCGACCATCGTGCCGGCGCTGCTCACCGGCTTCACGCTGGCCTTCGCGCGCGCCGTGGGCGAGTACGGCTCGGTGATCTTCATCTCCGGCAACCTGCCGATGAAGACCGAGATCACCCCGCTGCTCATCGTCATCCACCTCGAGCAGTTCGACTACCAGGGCGCCGCCGCGCTCGGGCTGGTGATGCTGGTGATCTCCTTCGTCATGCTGCTCACGATCAACCTGTTGCAGGCCTGGGGCAGGCGCGACCAGGTGCGCGCGACCCGCTAGATGGCCGTCCTGCCCACAAGCGCGTTCGCCGACCTCGCCAGCCGCCCGGGGCAGCGCACCTGGCTGCACGCCATCGTGCGCTGGCTGTTCATCACGACCTCGCTGGGCTTCCTCGCGGCGGTGCTGCTGGCGCCGCTGGCCACGGTGTTCGTCATGGCACTGGGGCGCGGCATCAGCGCCTACCTCGACAACTTCCGCGACCCCTACACGCTGGCCGCGATCCGCCTGACGCTGCTGACCGCCGCGGTGGTGGTGCCGATCAATACCGTATTCGGGCTGGCGGCCTCCTGGGCGATCGCCAAGTTCGAATTCCGCGGCAAGAGCATGCTCATCACCCTGATCGACCTGCCGCTGGCGGTCTCACCGGTGATCGCCGGCCTGCTGTTCGTGCTGCTGTTCGGCCTGCAGGGCTGGTTCGGGCTGTGGCTGCAGCAGCACGACATCAGCATCGTGTTCGCACTGCCAGGCATTATGCTGGCGACCATGTTCGTGACCTTCCCCTACGTGGCACGCGAGCTGATCCCGCTCATGGAGCAGCTCGGCAACGACGAGGAGGAGGCCGCCATCACCCTCGGGGCCGGCGGCTGGCTCACCTTCTTCCGCGTCACGCTGCCGAAGGTGCGCTGGGGCCTGGTGTACGGCATGGTGCTGTGCAACTCGCGCGCCATGGGCGAATTCGGCGCGGTCTCGGTAGTCTCCGGACACGTCCGGGGCCTCACCAACACCATGCCGCTGCACATCGAGATCCTCTACAACGAGTACAACTTCCTCGGGGCGTTTGCGGTCGCCTCGCTCCTCACGCTGCTGGCGGCGGTCACCCTGGTGGTGAAGACGCTCATCGAGCGCACCGGCTACCGGCGGCACTGAAGCGGCGATGTACCAGCCGGTGCTGCAATGGCTGCGGGCGCATCTGCCGGACCCGGCCCGCACGGGCATCGGGCGCTGGCTGATCGTGATCCAGCTGGCCATCGTGGTGCTGGTCGGGGGCGGGCTGGCCTGGTACGCGCGCGGCATGCTGCACGACCTGGCCGACGAGCAGGGCAAGGCGCGCGTGCAGCTCGCGGCGACCACGGCGCGCGAGGCCCTGCGCCGCATGGGCGAGGACGCGCTCGCCACGGCGCGCGCGCTCGCCGACCGCCCGACCCTGCAGCGGCTGCTGGCGGAGGGCCAGAGTGAGGCGCTGCCGCCGTTCCTGAAGCACTGGTGCGAGGCCGGCAGCGGCGATGCCTGCGCGGTGCTCTCCGAGCGCACGGTGGTCGCGGTGTCCGGCCCGGCGCTCGACTGGCAGCAGGTGGTGGTGGCCGCGGCCGAGCAGGGTGGGACCTTCCTCGCCCTGCCCGCCACCGGGCGCGTGCCGCTGCTCGGGGCGCGCGCCACGCTCCCCAACAGCCCGCTCAGCGTCTACGTGGTACGCCGCCTGGATGAACACCTGGCGAGCACCCTCGGGGCACAGGTCGGGGCGCAGGTGCGCCTGATCGACTACCGCAACTACACCAGCGCGCCGGTCAACCCGTTCACCGCGCTCTACTCCGCGGCGCTGGCCGACGGCCGCTCGGCCGTGCAGCGCATCGAGGGCCAGGGCGTGTACGCGGCGAGCGTGCCGGTGTTCGCCTCCAGCGGCGAGGCGGTGGCGCTGATCGCCGCGCTGCTGCCGGTGAGTGAGGTGGACGCCCCGGCCGCGCACCTGGCGCGCAAGCTCCTGGTGGCCGCGCTGCTGCTCGGCGCCCTCGCGGTCGCCGCCGGCATCGTGCTCGGGGAGTTCGTGGCCAAGCCGGTGCAGGAGCTGACTACCGCGGCCACGCGGCTCGCCGCCGGCGACTTTTCCGCCTCGATCCCCCCGGGCGGCCCCGCGGAGATCGCGACCCTGGCGCGCACCATGGAAGACATGCGCCGCAACCTGATCGAGCTCACCAGCACCCTGCGCCGCCGCGAGGCCGAGGCCCAGGCGGTGCTCTCCGGTGTGGTCGAGGGCGTGTACGCGGTCGACAAGTCGCGCATCATCCGCTACCTGAACCCGCAGGCGCAGAAGCTGCTCGGCGTCAGCGCCGCCGAGGCGGTCGGCCGCTTCTGCGGCGACGTGCTCAACCCCACCCCCGAGGACGGCCGCCGGCCGTGCGAGTTCCGCTGCCCGATCGTGGCGGCGCGCTCCAGCGGCAGCGCGCGCGCGGCCGAGCAGCTCGCCGGGGCCGGCAACGCCCTGCGCAACACGGTCATCACCAGCGCCGCGCAGGTGGAAGGGTTGCAGGTGCAGGTGATCCGGGACGAGACCGAGCTCGAGGCGGTGCGGCGCGCGCGCGACTCGGTGCTCGCCAACATCAGCCACGAGTTCCGCACCCCACTCGCCGCGCAGCTGGCCTCGATCGAGCTGTTGTCGGCGGGGCTGGAGCACATGGAGCCGGCGCGCCAGCGCGAGCTGGTGAACTCCCTCGAGCGCGGCACGCTGCGCCTCACGCAGCTGATCGACAACCTGCTCGAGAGCGTGCGCATCGAGTCCGGGCAGCTCGCGATCCGCACGCAGCGCGTCGACCTGCGCGAGGTGGTCGAGGATGCGCAGGCGCTGGTCGGCTCGCTGCTGGCGCAGCGCGGCCAGCGCCTCGAGCTCGACCTGCCCGCCGAGCTGCCACTGCTGAACGCTGACAAGACCCGGCTCACGCAGGTGTTCGTCAACCTGCTCGCCAACGCCAACAAGTTCGCCCCCGAGGGCAGCACCGTGCGCATCGGCGCCGCGCTGCGTCCCGGGGCGCTCGAGTGCTGGGTCGAGGATGAAGGCCCCGGGCCGGCGGCCGAGGGTGCCGCGCTCTTCGCCCGCTTCCGCCGCGGCGCCACGGAACCGGAGCCCGCCGGGCTTGGTCTGGGACTGTGGCTGGTGTCCTCGATCATCGAGCGCCACGGCGGCAGCGTCGCCTTCGCGCGCACCGGCGCCGGCCGCACCCGCTTCACCGTCACGCTGCCCGTGGAGAGTCCGCCATGAGGATCCTGATCGCCGATGATGACGCGGACCTGCGCGAGCTGATCGCCTTCACGCTCACCCAGGCCGGCTACCTGGTGATCAAGGCCGCCGACGGCCCCTCAGCTCTCAAGCGCTTCGAGGAGGAAGCCCCGGACCTGGTGGTGCTGGACATCAACATGCCGGGGCTGACCGGCTTTCAGGTGTGCGAGGCGATCCGGCGCCGCGCCCGCGTGCCGGTGATGATGCTGACGGTGCGCGGCGAGGAGGAGGACCTGGTGCGCGCGCTCGGGCTCGGCGCCGACGACTACCTGAACAAGCCCTTCAGCCCGCGCACGCTGCTGGCGCGCATCAAGGCCCTGCTGCGCCGCGCCGGCATGGAATCGAGCGCGCCGCTCGCCGTCGGTCGCATCGCCCTCGACCTCGAGGAGTACACCGCCAGCATCGGCGGTGCCGCGCCCGTGCGCCTCACCAAGCTCGAGCTGCGCCTCCTGCAGATGCTGCTGGCGAATGCGGGGCGCGCGGTCAATTCCGATCGCCTGCTGCAGCAGGTCTGGGGCCACCGCAGCGGCGGCGATCGCCAGCTGCTGAAGCAGCTGGTGCACCGGCTGCGGCAGAAGATCGAGGCCGATCCCGCCGCCCCTACCCTGCTGCTGACCGCGGCCGCCGGCTACAAGCTGGTGGTGGAGTGAGCGCGGCGCCGCGCGCGCTTCAGTGCGCGGCCGTGATCTGGTCGAAGACGCCGCCGTCGCTGAAGTGGGTGCGCTGCGCGACGCCCCAGCCGCCGAAGTCGGCGATGGTCGCCATCCTGATCTGCGGGAACTTGTCGGCGTAGCGCGCCGCGACCTGCGCATCGCGCGGGCGGTAGAAGTTGCGGGCGACGATCTCCTGGCCCTCGCTGCTGTAGAGGTAGTTGAGGTAGGCCTGCGCCACCTCGCGCGTGTTGTGCCGCAGCGCCACCGCATCCACCACCGCCACCGGCGGTTCGGCGAGGATGCTCACCGTGGGTGTCACCAGCTCGAAGCGCTCGGGGCCGAGCTGCTTGAGCGCGAGCAGCGCCTCGTTCTCCCAGGCGATCAGCACGTCGCCGAGGCCACGCTGCGCGAAGGTCGTCGAGGAGCCGCGCGCACCGGTGTCGAGCACCGGCACGTGCTGGTACAGGCGGCGCACGAACTCGCGCGCCGTGTCATCGCTGCCACCCGGCTGCGCGCGGGCCCAGGCCCAGGCCGCCAGGTAGTTCCAGCGCGCGCCGCCGGAGGTCTTCGGGTTGGGCGTGATCACCTGCACGTCGGCACGCACCAGGTCACCCCAGTCGTGGATGTTCTTCGGGTTGCCCTTGCGCACCAGGAAGACGATGGTCGAGGTGTAGGGGGAGCTGTTGTCCGGCAACAGGCTCTGCCAGTTCAGCGGCAGCAGCTTCGCCTTGTCGGCGATGGCCTCGATGTCGGCGGCCAGCGCCAGCGTCACGACGTCCGCCTGCAGGCCGTCGATGACCGAGCGCGCCTGCTTGCCCGAGCCGCCGTGCGACTGCTCGATGCGCACCTCCTGGCCGTGCGTCGCCTTCCAGTACTTGGCGAACGCGGCGTTGTAGTCCACGTAGAGCTCGCGGGTCGGGTCGTACGAGACGTTGAGGAGGATCACCTCCTTGGCGCTGCCCGCCTGCGGCTTGCAGGCGCTGCAGAGCACGGCAGCGAGGGTGAGGAGGGTCGCGGCGAGAATGGCGCGGTGCGCCGGGCGGATGTTGTTCATGGAGCCATCGTAAGCTGCGCTTAAGCTGCCTGTCAGTCGCGCGCCGGTTACGCCGCGGTTACGGCGGGTAGCCGAGCGCCGCGAGCAGGTGCGGCTCGAGCGCACGCGCGGCCGCCGCGACGCTGTCAGGGCCGCCGAGCGCGGCCAGCTGCGTCATGGCGAGCCCGGCGTAGCCGCAGGGGTTGATGCGCGCGAATGGACTTATGTCCATGGCGACGTTGAGCGCCAGGCCGTGGTAGCAGCCCTGGCGACGCACCCGCACCCCCACGCTCGCCAGTTTCGCGGCGCCCACGTAGACACCGGGCGCCCCACGCTGGCAGCGCGCCTCGATGCCGTGCGCGGCGGCGAGCGCGATGACCGCACCCTCCAGCGCCCGCACGTAGTCGCGCACGCCGAGCCTGAGACGCTGCAGGTCGAGGAGCGGATAGACCACCAGCTGACCCGGGCCGTGGTAGGTCACCTGGCCACCGCGGTCGATCTGCACTACCGGGATGTCCCCGGGGGCGAGCAGGTGCGCGCGGCTCGCGTTGGCACCGAGCGTGAACACCGGGTTGTGCTCGAGAAACCAGATCTCATCGCGGCTCGTCGCGGTGCGCGCCGCGGTGAAGCTCTGCATCGCGCGCCACACCGGCTCATAGTCGGTGCGCCCCAGCTCGCGCAGCAGCGGCGGCGGCACGGCAGCGCGTGGCGCGGCCGCGCCGGCGAGCGCTGGCAGCGGGGCATTCACGGCTGCGCCAGCGCCGCGTTGTCGAGTCCGGCGTTGTTGCGGTTCAGCGCCTGCTCGGCGCGGTAGCTCGAGCGCACCAGCGGCCCGGCCACGCACTCGAGGAAGCCGAGCGCGAGCGCCTGCGCGCGGTAGGCATCGAACTCGCGCGGCGTGACGAAGCGCTCCACCGCCAGGTGATGCGGCGTCGGGCGCAGGTACTGGCCGAGGGTGACGAGGTCCACGCCGGCGGCGCGCAAGTCGGCGAGCGTGGCGAGCACTTCGGCGTCCGTCTCGCCGAGGCCGAGCATGAGGCTGCTCTTGGTCAGCAGTCCCGTACGGTGCTGCTTGGCGCCGCGCAGCACGGCGAGCGTCTGGGCGTAGCCGGCGCGCGGGTCGCGCACCGGGTGCGTGAGCCGCGCGACCGTCTCGATGTTCTGCGCAAACACCTCGATGCCCGAATCCACCACCGTGGCCACGTCCGCGAGTACGCCGCGGAAGTCCGGGGTCAGCGCCTCCACCGCGGTGGCGGGGTTGCGCGCCTTGATGGCGCGCACGCAGGCGGCGTAGTGGGCCGCGCCGCCGTCGGGCAGATCGTCGCGGTCGACCGAGGTCAGCACCACGTACCTGAGGCCCATGAGCTCGACCGTGCGCGCCGCATGCTCGGGCTCGTCCGCGTCCAGCCAGCCGTGCGGGTTGCCGGTATCCACCGAGCAGAAGCGGCAGGCGCGCGTGCACACGGCCCCCATCAGCATCAGCGTCGCGGTGCCGGCGTTCCAGCACTCACCGATGTTGGGGCACTTGGCCTCCTCGCACACCGTCGCCAGGCGGTGCTCGTGCACCAGCGCACGCACCGCGCGGAAGCCCTCGCCCGTGGGAGCGCGTGCCTTGAGCCAGGCGGGTTTTCGCTGCGGGGGAAGCGGCTCGGCGGCGCGCGCCTTGATGCCGTCGCGGACGGCGGTAAACCCCTGAGACGTCAGGTATTTCTCACCGCTGCGCGCCCGGCTGGCCTCCGCGACGACCGGGATGTCCTTGAGGCTGGGCATGGGGCGTCATTCTACCTGAGCCAGTTGCGCGTTCAGCGCGGCCAGCCGCTCGGCCGTGCCGACGTCGCACCAGGCGCCGTGGTGCAGGTGCCCGCGCACGCGCTGCGCGGCGATGGCGCGGTTGAGCGGCTCGATGAGCGGAAAGCGCCCGGGCGCGCAGCCGGCAAAGAACCCAGGGTGATAGAGGCCGACGTTGGCGTAGGTGAAGCGCTCGTGCTCGGCCTGCACGACCAGATCACCGGCCAGACCGAAGTCGCCGCGCGGATGGTGCGGCGGGTTCGCAATCAGCACCAGGTGCGCGAGCGCGCCCGGCTCGAGGTGCACACCGGCGAAATCGATGTCGGTCCAGACATCCCCGCTCACCACGAGGAAGGGCTGCGGGCCGAGCAGCGGCAGCGCCTGGAGGATGCCGCCGCCGGTCTCGAGCGGCACCGGGCCCTCCTCGCTGTAGTGGATGCGCACGCCGAACGCGCCGCCATCGCCGAGCGCGGCGCGCAGCTGCTCGCCGAGCCAGGACAGGTTGATGACCACCTCGCGCACGCCGGCGCGCGCGAGCGCGCTCAGGTGCCAGCTGATGAGCGGGCGCCCGCCGACCCGCATGAGGGGCTTGGGCAGCGTGTCGGTCAGCGGGCGCAGCCGCGCCCCGCGGCCGGCGGCGAGCACCATCGCCTTCATGCGTCGGTCCCGCGCGCGAGCGCGCGCTCGTTGGCGAGGGCAAGCTGCCGCCGCACGCGCGCGTCGAGGAACTCACCGAAGCTCGCCAGCGGTGCATACAGCCGGCAGCACTCGCTCACGTAGGCGAGCGTGCGCGGCAGGTCGGCCAGATAACCGGCCTTGCCGTCGCGGTACCAGAGGCGGCAGAAGATGCCGAGCACCTTGAGGTGGCGCTGTACCCCGATGAGGTCGAACCAGCGCAGGAACTGCATGTCATCCGCGCCCACCGGGCCGCCTGCCCGCCCAAGGCGGGCGCGGTAGTCCTGCACCCAGCCCTCGACGCGCGCGCGCGGCCAGTCGATGTAGCAGTCCTTCAGGAGCGATACCAGGTCATAGCCCACCGGCCCGGCGAGGGCGTCCTGGAAGTCGATGATGCCGGGGTTGGCCTGCGGCACCACCATGAGGTTGCGTGCGTGGTAGTCGCGGTGCACGAACACGGTCGGCTGCGCCAGCGCCTCGGCGATCAGGAACTCGAACGTCGCCGCGAGCAGGGCCTGCTCGGCCGCGCTCACGGCAACCCCGAGGTGGCGTGCGAGGAACCACTGCGGCATGAGTGACAGCTCACGCAGCAGCTCGGCATGGTTGTAGGGGGCGAGCGTCGCGCACGCGCCGGCGACCTGGATCTTCACCAGCGCGCCGAGCGCGTCGGCGTACAGCGGCTCGGGGTCCGCGCCGGCCTGCAGCCGCGCCAGGTAGGAGGTGGCGCCGAGATCCTCCAGCAGCAACAGCCCGCGGGCCTCATCGCGCGCGTACACGCGCGGCACGTGCACGCCCGTGTCGGCGAGCAGCGCCGACACCTTGAGGTAGGGGCGCACGTCCTCCTTGTCCGCCGGCGCATCCATCACGATGTAGGTCGTCCCCGGGACCGCGGCGCGCAAGTAGCGACGGAAACTGGCATCGCTCGAGGCGGGCTCGAGGCTGCGCACCGCTAGACCGAGCGCACCCGTCAACCAGTCGGCAATGAGCGCGTGGCGCGCGTCGGCTGCAAGCATGTGAAGCGGCGAGGTTTTTCGGTCCGCGTTGCTGTGGCGCGCCATTATAATGCCGCCCTTCATGCCGCGTCCGAGCCCATTACTCCCCGCCGTGCTCACGTGCGCGGGCATGCTGCCCGCGGTCTGGGCTGCCGAGCCCCCCTGCCCGACCCAGCTGGATCTGAGTGCGGCCACGGCCGCGGGTGCGCCGCCGGCGCCGAGCACGCCGCGCAGTGCCACGAGCGGACCGGTCGACATCACCAGCGACTCCGCGACCGTCGGGGTCGACGGCAAGGGCTCACTGCGCGGCAACGTCCAGGTGCACCAGGGGGATCGGCAGATCAGCGCCGAGGAGATGGAGTACGACCGCAACCAGGGCACGGTGCGCACCGACCAGCACATCGACTACCAGGACCCGCTGGTGCACGTGACCGGCGCGGCCGGCAGCTACTCGGCCGCGAGCGGCGGCGCGTTCCGCGACGCGCACTTCAGCCTGGCGCAGCGCAGTGCCCGCGGCACCGCCCGGGACATGACGCTCACGCCACAGGGCGTGCTCGAGCTCAAGGGCGTGAGCTTCACCACCTGCCCGGTGGACGACAACTCCTGGGCGCTGAATGCCAAGGACATCACCCTCGACACGCGCACCAACATCGGCACCGGGCGCAACGCGCACGTCGACATCCTCGGGGTGCCGCTCTTGTACCTGCCGTGGGTGTCCTTCCCCCTGAGCAGCGACCGCAAGAGCGGCTTCCTGTTCCCGACCATCGCCAACACCACCACCGGCGGCGCACAGCTGACGCTGCCGTACTACTGGAACATCCGCCCCAACGCCGACTTCACCTTCCTGCCGACGCTGTACACGCGCCGCGGTGCGGACCTGGGCGGTGAGACGCGCTACCTGAGCGAGCGCCAGCAGGCGGAGCTCGACTGGAACTACCTGCCGTACGACAGCGTGTTCGGCGCCAGCCGCAGCCGCGTGCGCTTCAACGACATCGCCGACCTGCCGGCGGACCTGCGCCTCACGGTGAGCGCCGCCAACGTGAGCGACAACCAGTACTTCGAGGACTTCTCGCAGGGCCCGGAAGGCGCGAGCACCGCGTTCCTGAACCGCAGCGCCGCGCTCAGCTACCGCGACGAGCACTGGCGCGTCGAGGGCGAGGTGCAGCAGTACCAGACGCTCGACACCGTCAACCTGGCCGCTTCGCAGCGCCCCTACGCGCGCCTGCCGCGCATGCGCGTCGACGCCAACTACAGCATCGGCTCCGCGCTCATCCTCAGCTACGGCTTCGACTCGGAGGTGGTCGACTTCCACCGCGATATCGAGGGGCCCGACAACGACGGCTGGCGCGCGGATCTCACCCCGCACCTGGCGCTGGAGGCCAGCGGTCCGGGCTACTTCGTACGCCCAACGCTCGCCTACCGCGTCACCCAGTACGAGCTCGACTCGCTCGCCCTCGGGCAGTACGAGCATGCGCCCTCGCGCACGCTGCCGATCGCAAGCTTCGACACCGGGCTGACCTTCGAGAAGTACACCGGCTCACGCGCGCAGCGCAAGCTGACGCTCGAGCCGCGCCTCATGTACCTGTACGTGCCGTACCGCAACCAGGAGCAGCTGCCGGTGTTCGACACCGCGGTGCCGGACCTGAACCCGGTGCAGCTGTTCCGCACCAACCGCTACGTCGGCGCCGACCGCATGAGCGATGCCAACCAGGTGGCGCTCGGGGTGACCACGCGGCTGCTCGATGCGCAGGCCGGGCGGCAGTTCCTCGCCGCCACCTTCGGCCAGGCCTACTACTTCCAGACCCCGCGCGTGACGCTGCCCTTCGAGGCGCCCGCGAGCGGCAACCGCTCCGACCTGGTGGCCCAGGTCGCGCTCACCGCCTTCCAGGACTGGGGCGCGGACGTGGGCGTGCAGTGGGACCCGCAGAACCAGTCGAGCGAGCGCACGCTGCTCAACCTGCAGTACAAGCCCGCGGATGACTCGGTCATCAACCTCGCCTATCGTTACCAGCGCTTCCGCTACATCCAGGCGCAGCAGCCCGGCGAGACCTCCTACTGGCAGGGCTTCGACCAGATCGAGCTCTCCGGCGCCTGGCCGATCCACAAGAACTGGGAGCTGTTCGTGCGCGACGTGTACGCGCTGCGCGACTACACCCATGCCGGGGGCACCCCGAGTGCGCCCGGCCCGCTCGAGGAAACCAGCGGAGAACTGGAGCGCTTCTTCGGCATACAATACCGCTCCTGCTGCTGGCGGGTCCGGCTGGGGGCGCGGCGTTTCGTGAACAACCGCGACGGCAGCCAGGACACCGGCGTATGGCTGCAGCTGGAACTTGCGGGCCTGGCGAGTGTCGGATCGGCGTCGGACACCTTCCTCACCCAGGAGGTCCGCGGCTACCGGCCCCCGGAGGCGGCGGTACCCCGGGTCCAAGGACCCCTAAAGAGCATCTGGTAAGGGAACTTCAGCATCATGCGGCGGCTATTGGTCCTTCTCGCCGGCGGCACGGCGCTCGCGCTGTGCGCCCTGAACGGCGCCTCCCTGCGCGCGCAGACGCGCGAGCTCGCCACCCAGGGGGAGCTGCTCGACCGGGTGGTCGCCATCGTCAATGACGGCGTGGTGCTCAACAGCGACCTGGACGCCGAGCTGGCGGCGGTGAGTGAGCGGCTGCGGGCGCAGAAGCTCGAGCTGCCGCCGCAGAACGTGCTGCGCCAGCAGGTGCTCGAGCGGCTGGTGCTGCAGGAGCTGCAGGTGCAGCGCGCCAACAAGGCCGGCATCAAGGTCTCCGACGAGAACGTCAACGCCGCGCTCGAGGACGTGGCCAAGCGCAACAACATGGCGCTCTCGCAGCTGCCCGATGCGATGGCGCAGCAGGGCGTGGACTACGCCAGCTACCGCGACGAGATCCGCCGCGAGATCATGCTGCAGATGCTGCGCCAGCGCGACGTGCTGCAGCACATCAGCATCACGCCGCGCGAGATCGACAAGTTCCTCGAGAAGCAGTCGCACGCGCCCTCCGAGCGCAGCGAGTACAACGTCTCGCACATCCTGATCGCCGTCGGCCAGGAGGCCAGCCCCATGCAGGTGGACTCGGCCTCGCGGCGCGCCCAGGAGGTGTACGAGCGCGCCAAGGGCGGCGAGGATTTCGCCAAGCTGGCGGTGGCCTATTCCAACAGCCAAACCGCCTTCGACGGCGGCGCGCTCGGCTGGCGCAAGGGCAGCGAACTGCCGACCTTCCTCACCGACGTGGTGGCGAGGCTCAAGCCCGGGGAGGTGAGCGAGCCGCTGCGCACGCCGACCGGCTTTCACATCGTGCGCCTGAACGAGGTCCGCGGTGCCGGCGCGCAGACCACGGTCGAGGACCAGATCCACGTGCGCCACATTCTCATGAAGACCAACGAGCTCGCGGATGATGCGACCGTGAAGCAGAAGCTGACCGCGATCCGCAACCGCATCCTCGGCGGCGAGGACTTCTCCGGCGTGGCCCAGACGGTGTCCGAGGATCCGGGCTCGGCCGTCGACGGTGGCGATCTCGGCTGGGCCGGGCCGCGCACCTTCACCCCCGAGTTCGAGCAGGTGATCCAGTCGCTGAAGGACAACGAGATCAGCGAGCCCTTCAAGACGCAGTATGGCTGGCACATCGCTCAGGTGCTCGGCCACCGCCGCTTCGACAACACCGACGAGATGCGGCGCCGTCAGGCCATGGAGGCGATCCGCGCCAGCAAGGCCGACGAGGAGACCGAGCTGTGGCTGCGTCACATGCGGGACGAAGCCTACGTCGAGTACAAGTCCTAACACGCCGCGCATCGCGCTCACCTCGGGCGAGCCGGCCGGCGTCGGCCCGGAGCTGTGCCTGGCGCTCGCCCGGCGCGAGCTGCCCTGCGAGCTGATCTGCCTCGCTGACCGCACGCTCTTGGCGGCCCGCGCGCGTGCGCTGCACCTCGAGGTCGCGCTGCGCGACTACGAGCCGGCGCAGCCGCCGCGCCCCCACACCCCCGGCACCCTGATCGTCGCGCACCAGCCGCTCGCCGTGCCCAGCACGGCGGGCCAGCCCGATGTGCGCAACGCCCGCTACGTGCTGGCGTTGCTCGACCTCGCCATCGATGGCGCCCTCACCGGGGAATTCGCCGCCCTCGTGACCGCGCCGGTGCAGAAGAGCCTCATCAACCAGGCCGGCGTCGGCTTCAGCGGGCACACCGAGTACCTGGCGCGCCGTGCCGGCGGCGGCCCGCCGGTCATGCTGCTCGCGGCCGGCACGCTGCGCGTGGCGCTCGCGACCACGCACGTGCCGCTCGCCCGGGTGAGCGAGACGCTGAGCGTGGGCGGTCTGACCCACAGCGCGCTCACGCTGGCGCAGGCGCTGCGGGACTGGTGGGGCATCGCTGCGCCGCGCATTGCCGTGTGCGGCCTCAACCCGCACGCCGGCGAAGGTGGCCACCTCGGCGATGAGGAGCAGCGCATCATCGGCCCGGCCATCGAGCGGCTGCGCGCGCAGGGCCTCACGGTGCGCGGCCCGCTGCCGGCCGACACGGTGTTCGTGCCGCACATCCTCGCCAACTTCGATGCCGTGCTCGCCATGTACCACGACCAGGGGCTGCCGGTGGTGAAGCACGCCGGCTTCGAGCGCGCCGTCAACGTGACGCTCGGGCTGCCGCTGCTGCGCACCTCGCCCGATCACGGCACGGCGCTCGACCTCGCCGGCAGCGGCCGCGCCGACCCCGGCAGCCTCACCGAGGCGGTGCGGCTCGCGAGCCAGCTGGCCGCGCGGCGCGCCTGAGGATGCGTGCCGCTGCTGCGCACCCGCCGCGCCGGCGGCGCTTCGGCCAGCACTTCCTGCACGACCCCGCCATCATCGAGCGCATCCTGGGTGCGCTCGACGCCCGTGCGGGCGAGCACCTGGTGGAGATCGGCCCGGGACGGGGTGCGCTCACGCGGCAGCTGCTGGCCCTGCCGGATGTCAGCTTCGATGCCATCGAGATCGACCGCGACCTGAGCGCGCGGCTGCGCGCGGAATTCCGCGATGCACCGCGCCAGCAGCTGCACAGCGCCGACGTGCTCGAGTTCGACTTCCGCGCGCTCGCGCGCGCGCGCGGCGGCCGGCTGCGCCTGATCGGCAACCTGCCCTACAACATCTCGACGCCGCTGCTGTTCCGCCTGCTCGAGCAGGCCGACGCGCTCAGCGACCTGACCGTCATGCTGCAGCGTGAAGTGGCCGCGCGCCTGAGCGCGGCCCCCGGCGAGTCCGACTACGGGCGGCTCGGCATCATGCTCAGCGCCGGCTTCGAGGTGAGCCGCCTGTTCGAGGTCGGCCCGGGAGCCTTCCAGCCACCGCCCCGGGTGTGGTCAGCGGTGGTGCGCCTGCGGGTGCGCCCGACGCCGCGCTTTGCCGTCAGCCCGCACTTCGCGCCCCTCGTGGCGGCGGCCTTCGCCGCGCGGCGCAAGACGCTGCGCAACGCCCTCGGCGGCTTTCTGACACGCGCCCAGATCGAGGCCTGCGGCATCGACCCCGGCGCGCGCCCCGAGACCCTCGCTCCCGAGGCTTTCAACACCCTCGCCCAGACCCTCGACCGGACGCGGCCGGAACGCTAGTCTTTCCCTATAACCGCTCACCCGGAGAGCCCTGATGGCGCTGTACCGCCACATCCTGCTGGTCGTCGACCTGACCGATGACAGCCTGGCGATCGGCCGCAAGGCGACGGCGCTCGCGCAGGCACTCGGCGCCGAGCTCGAGCTGCTGCACGTGGTCGAGTTCGTGCCGGTCGAGCCCATGGGCGAGACGCTGATGCCCTCGGTGCAGATGGAGGACGAGCTCATCGAGCGCTCCGCGCAGCGCCTGCGCGCCCTGGCGGGCGAGCTCGGCCTGCCGCAGGCCGTGTGCCGCGTCGAGAGCGGCAACGTCAAGAGCGAGATCGTACGCGTGGCGCGCGAGCGCAAGAGCGACCTGATCGTCCTCGGCAGCCGCGAGCGCCACGGCCTGTCGATCCTGGTGAACCTGACGGAGGACACCGTGCTGCACGCCGCGCCCTGCGACGTGCTGGCGATGCGCGCCACCCGCGGCTGAAGCGCGCGCTTCGGTAGAATGCGCGCATGGGTGCGAGCGAGCACAAGATCCGCGTCGACGTCGAGACCAGCTACCTGGACGAGCAGTCCGACCCGCGCGAGGGCCGCTACGTGTTCGCCTACACCATCACCATCCGCAACGAGGGGCAGGTGCCGGCGCGGCTGCTGACGCGGCACTGGCTGATCACCGATGCCAACGGCAAGGTCGAGGAGGTGCGTGGTGACGGCGTGGTGGGCGAGCAGCCCTACTTGAAGCCCGGCCAGGGATTCCGCTACTCGAGCGGCACGGTCATCGAGACCCCGGTGGGCTCCATGCAGGGCAGCTACCAGATGCTCGCCGATGACGGCGCGCGCTTCGAAGCGCCCATCGAGCCATTCCGCCTGGCGATGCCCGGGATCCTGCAGTGACGCGCTATGCGATCGGCGACGTACAGGGCTGTGAGCGCGAGCTGCGGGCACTGCTGAAGAGCATCGACTTCCGCGCCGACCGCGACCGGCTGTGGTTCGTCGGCGACCTGGTGAACCGCGGGCCGCGCTCGCTCGAGACGCTGCGCCTGGTGCACGCGCTGCGCGACAACGCCGTGGTGGTGCTCGGCAACCACGACCTGCACCTGCTGGCGCTGAGCTACGGCGCCGACCGGCGCCGCAAGTCCGACACCCTCGATGAGTTGCTCGCGGCCCCGGACCGCGGCGCGCTGCTCGAGTGGCTCAGCGGCTGTCCGCTCGCCTTCGAAGCCGACGGTGACCTCATGGTGCACGCCGGGGTGGTGCCGCAGTGGAGCGCACATGAGACGCTGCAGCTAGCGCAGGAGGTCGCGCACGCGCTGCAGCGCGACCCTGAGGGACTGTTCAGAAGCATGTACGGCGATGAGCCGGACCGCTGGCGTGAGGAACTCAGCGGCTACGAGCGGCTGCGCTTCATCATCAACGTGCTGACGCGCATGCGCCTGTGCAGCGCCGACGGCCACATCGACGTGGCCTTCAAGGGCGCCCCGACGCGCGGCCCGGGCGCGCTGCGCCCGTGGTTCGAGCACCGCACGCGGCGCAGTCGCGACGTGCGCGTGCTCTTCGGGCACTGGTCGGCGCTTGGCTTCATCGAGCGCGCCGGGGTGGTCGGCCTGGACAGCGGCTGCGTGTGGGGCGGCGCCCTGAGCGCCTACGACCTGGATCAGGCGCGGCCGCCGTTCCGCGTGCCGTGCGCCGCCTACCAGCAGATCAGCGCCTGAGCGCTTACGGCGGCGGCGTGCCGAAGCGCACCGTGAGCGCTTCGGTCTTGGCGTTGTAGATCCCCGGCGGCAGCTCCAGGTCCAGCGGCGGCCCGGCGCTCTGCGTGATCGGCAGCCGCAGGCGCTGTGCGCCCTCGACCTCGAGCACCCCCATGGCCGGCGTCACGCGGAACGCCAGCCGCACCGGCCAGGTGGTGCCGGCCACCGGCTTCACCGTGAGCGTGCCGCTGCCGGCAGCCGCGGACAGATCGATGAGCAGGGTATTGCGCTTCCAGTACTGCGGCGCCCGCTCCAGGCCTGCGCCGGCGAGGTCGACTTCGTGCACCGGCACCGGGGGCGGCGGCGGACTCTTGTGCCAGGGCCAGTGCAGGTGCGAGCAGGCCGTAAGCAGGACCCCCGCCAGCGCCAGGACCAGGGCGCGCCGCGCGCGACCCACGCTCGACCGTGACTGCATCCGCACCCTCCCCGACCGCTCCAGCGCGGCTGCGCGTACCATACGCGAACCGCACGGAGGACACATGGAATCCCTGCACGCTTTCAACTTCCGGCAATGGATCGATGCCAACCGCGCGCTGCTGAAGCCGCCGGTGGGCAACAAGCGCGTGTTCCACGACGGCGACTTCATCATCATGGTGGTCGGCGGCCCCAACGCGCGCAAGGACTACCACGTCGACCCGGGCCAGGAGTTCTTCTACCAGCTCGAGGGCGACATGGTGCTCAAGACGATCCAGGACGGGCGCCAGGTGGACCTGCCGATCCGCGCCGGCGAGGTGCTGCTGATCCCGCCCGGGCTGCCGCATTCGCCGCAGCGGCCCGCCAGCACCGTGGGGCTGGTGATCGAGCGCGCGCGCCGTGCCGGGGAGCTGGACGGCTTCCAGTGGTACTGCGAGCGCTGCGGGCACCGCCTGTACGAGGAATTCTTCCCGCTCACCGACATCGAGAAGCAGTTCCCGCCGGTGTTCGAGCGCTTCTTCAGCAACCTGCAGAAGCGCACCTGTGCGCGCTGCGGTACCGTCATGGAGCGCGCCTAGGGTGCACGCGCGCATCGTGCTCGGCGGGCGCGAGGTGCGCATCGACCTCGCGCACGGGGTGGACCTGGCGCTGCCGCTGGACTTCCACGGCGCGCAGCCGCGGCACTTCGGCGCCCCGCCCGCCTCGGCCCAGCCGCTGCGGCTCGGGGACTTCGAGGGCGCGGTCGCGCTCGGCGCCAGCTGCAACTGCGAGGTGATCACCCTCACGCCGCACTGCAACGGCACGCACACCGAGTGCGTCGGGCACCTGACGCGCGAGCGCGTCGACGCCTTCCGCGTCGCGCCCCCGGGGCTGGTGCCCGGGCTGCTGGTGACGGTCGCGGCACAGGCGGCGAGCCGCTGCCGCGAGGGGAGCGATCCGGCCCCGCGCGCCGCGGACGCTCTGATCACCCGCCATGCCCTGGAGCAGGCCTGGCAGCGCACCCCCTACGAGCCGCGCGCGCTCATCGTGCGCACCCTGCCCAACGATGCCGGCAAGCGCGGCCATGATTACAGCGACGAGACCCCGCCGTACCTGTCGCGCGAGGCCGCGCAGCTGCTGGTGGAGCGCGGCATCCTGCACCTGATCATCGACCTGCCCTCCATCGATCGCGCCCACGACGCGGGCCGCCTCACCGCGCACCGCGTGTTCTTCGGCCTGCCGCCCGGCTCGCACGAGCTGGCCGGCGCGGCGCGCCCGGATGCCACGATCACCGAGCTCGCCTTCATCCCCGATGAGCTCGCCGACGGCGCCTACCTGCTGGCGCTGCAGGTGCCGGCGCTCGCCGGCGATGCCGTGCCGAGCCGGCCGCTGCTGTACGCGCTCGGCAGCGGCGCATGAGCGGCGCACTCGCCGCGCGCGCCCGGGAGCTCGATGGCGCCGATGCGCTCGCGCCGCTGCGCCAGCGCTTCGCGCTGCCGCAGGGGGCCGACGGCGTGGCGCGCACCTACCTGTGCGGCCACTCGCTCGGCCTGCAGCCCCTTGGAGCGCGCACGCTCATCGGCGAGGAGCTCGACTCGTGGGCGCGCCTGGCGGTCGAGGGCCACGAGCACGGGCGCCGTCCGTGGGTGCCCTACCATGAGAATCTCGCGCCCGGGCTGGCGGCGCTCGCGGGCGCCGGCGTGGATGAGGTGGTAGCGATGAACTCGCTCACCGTCAACCTGCACCTGATGCTCGCCAGCTTCTACCGCCCGCAGGGGGCGCGGCGGCGCATCCTCATCGAGGCCGGCGCGTTCTCCTCCGATCGCCACGCGGTCGCCTCGCAGATCGCCTGGCACGGCCTGGACCCGGAGGCGACGCTGCTCGAGCTCGCCCCTGCCGGCGGCGACGAGCTGCTGTCCGAGGAGCACATCGAGGAGTGCCTGCGGCGGCACGGCGAGGAGATCGCCCTGGTGCTGTGGCCGGGCGTGCAGTTCCGCACCGGCCAGGCGTTCGACCTGGCGCGCATCGCGCGCGCGGCGCACGCGCACGGCTGCGTGGCGGGCTTCGACCTGGCGCACTCGATCGGCAACCTGCCGCTCGCGCTGCACGAGGCGCAGGCCGACTTCGCGGTCTGGTGCAGCTACAAGTACCTCAACGCCGGGCCCGGGGCGATCGGCGGCTGCTTCGTGCACGAGCGGCACTGGCGCGCGCAGCCGCGCACCCGGCACACCGGCGCCCTGCCCGGTACGCGCCTCGCCGGCTGGTGGGGCCACGAGGAGGCGACGCGCTTCCTCATGGAGCCGCAGTTCGCCGCGGCGCGCGGCGCGGCCGCCTGGGCGGTGAGCAATCCGCCGGTGCTCGCCGCCGCCCCGCTGCTCGCCTCGCTCGCCCTGTTCGGCGAGGCCGGCCTGCCTGCGCTGCGGGCCAAGTCGCTCGAGCTCACCGGCTTCCTCGCGGAGGCGCTGGCAGCGCTTGCGCCCACGGTGCGCATCATCACCCCGCCCGAGCCGGCGCGGCGTGGCTGCCAGCTGTCGCTGCGCATCGCCGGCGGTGCCGCGCGCGGGCGCGCCGTGTTCGAGGCCCTGATGGCGCGCGGCAGCGTGGTCGACTGGCGCGCCCCGGACATCATCCGCGTCGCCCCCGTGCCGCTCTACAACCGCTTCGAGGATGCCTGGCAGTTCGCCGACACGCTCGCCGCGGCGCTGCGCGCGTGAGCGCGGGCGCCCAACCGCTCAACATTGTGGGCGCCGGCCTCTCCGGCGCCCTGCTCGCGCTGCTGCTCACCCGGCGTGGCCTGGCGGTGACGCTGCACGAGCGGCGCGCCGATCCGCGCCAGAGCCGCCCCGAGCGCGGCCGCTCGATCAACCTGGCGCTCGCCGCGCGCGGCTTGCAGGCGCTGGAGCAGGCCGGGGTGCTCGAGGCGGTGCAGCCGCTGCTGATCCCGATGCGGGGGCGCATGGTGCACGAGCTCGACGGGGCGAGCGCACTGCAGCCCTATGGCCAGCGCGCGCACGAGGTCATCTACTCGGTCAGCCGCGCGGAGCTGAACCGCGTGCTGATCGAGACGGCCGCCGCGCACGCCGACGTGCGCGTGCACTTCAACCGCGTGTGCCTCGGCGCCGAGCTGGCCCAGGACCGGCTGCGGGTGCGCGACGCCGCGCGCGGCGGCGAGCTCACGCTGCCGCTGACGCCAACGATCGCCACCGACGGCGCCGGGTCCGCGGTGCGCGCCAGCCTCGCCGCCGCCGGCGCGCTGCAGGTGCGCGAGGAGTGGCTCGACCACGACTACAAGGAACTCACCATCCCGGCGCGGCCCGGCGGCGGGCACGCACTCGAGCGGCACGCGCTGCACATCTGGCCGCGCGGCGGCTTCATGCTGATCGCGCTGCCGAACACCGATGGCAGCTTCACCGCCACGCTGTTCCTGCCGCGCACGGGGGCGGTGAGCTTCGCCGCGCTGGCGGCTCCGGAGGCGGTGGAGCGTTTCTTCCGCAGCCAGTTCCCGGATGCCCACGCGCTCATGCCGCAGCTGCTGGCCGAGTTCGCGCAGCACCCGCAGGGACAGCTCGGCACCGTGCACACGCTGCCCTGGCACGTCGGCGGGCAGGTGCTGCTGCTCGGGGATGCAGCGCACGCCATCGTGCCCTTCCACGGCCAGGGGATGAACGCCGCGTTCGAGGACTGCACGCACCTTGCCGGCCTGCTGCCGCCGCGGCCGCAGTGGGCAAGCCTGTTCGCGCGCTGCGAGGCGGAGCGGCGCCCCCACACCGAGGCCATCGCGCAGATGGCGCTCGAGAACTACACCGAGATGCGCGACAGCGTGCGCGACGCCACCTTCGTGCGGCGCAAGGCGCTGGCCATGACGCTCGAGCGGCACTTCCCGGAGCGCTTCATCCCGCGCTACGCGATGGTCATGTTCCACCCGGAGATCCCGTACGCCGAGGCGTTGCGCCGCGGCGCCATCCAGGAGCGCATCCTGGCGGAGCTCGACGCGGGCACGGCGGCGGCCCCGGACCTGGCGCGCGCCGCCGAGCTGATCCGCGCACGCCTTGGCTGAGGGCGCGGCGCCTCAGTGCGCGCTGGCGCGGCGCTCGAGTGTCCTGAAGGTGAGCGGATGGGCGTGGCGTTCGTCGGCGGCGCGCTCCTCGTGCGCCACCTCCACCCATTGCGCCGGGTCAAGGTCCGCGAAGTAGGTGTCGCCGGCGAGCGCGGCGTGCACCTGCGTCAGGTAGATGCGCTGCGCCAGCGGCATGAACGCCTGGTAGACCTGCGCGCCTCCGATCACGACGAGCTCGGCGGCGCCGGGCGCCGCCGCGAGTGCCTCGGCCACCGAATGCACCACCAGCACCCCGGGAGCGCTCCAGTGCGGCGCGCGCGTCAGCACCAGGTTGGCGCGCCCGGGCAGCGCGTGGCCGATGGACTCGAAGGTCCTGCGCCCCATGAGAATGGGCTTGCCGAGCGTGGTGGCCTTGAAACGCCGCAGGTCCTCCGGCAGCCGCCACGGCAGCGCATTGTCGCGCCCGATCACGCCGTTGTCGGCGAGCGCGACGATCAGCGACACCAGCGGCGTGGGCACGGGGAGCTCAGATCTCCACGGCGGTGTTGAGGATCACCACGTCGCGGAACGGCATGCGGAAGAACTCCGCCGCCTGCGTGCTGTACTGCTGCATGCGCGCGAACAGCCGCCGCTGCAGGCCGCGCAGTCCCGGCAGCGGCCGGGCGCGCACCACGTGCCGGCCGACGAAGAAGGAGCTGTCCTCGGTGAACACGCGCAGGCCACGGGCGCGGCACGCCTTGAGCGCCTCGGCCACGTCCGGGGTCTCCATGAAGCCAAAGCGCGCCGTGATGAAATGCACGCTCGGCACCGGCTCCTCGATGCGCAGGCGGCGCACCGGGTCCTGGCGCGGCGTATCGCCGATCTCGACGTTGAGGATGATGACGCGCTGGTGCACGACGCAGTTGTGCTCGATGTTGCGGATCAGCGCCGAGGGCACGAGGTTGGCGTTGCTGGCGAGGAACACCCCGGTGCCCGGCACGCGGTGCACGCCGGCCACCAGGCGGCCGAGCTCGCTGCGCGGCACCGCGAGCTTCGCCAGCGCGGCGCGCAGCTCGAGCCGCCCGTTGCGCCAGGTCATGAACACCAGGCACAGCGCGGCGCCGAGCGTGAGCGGGATCCAGCCGCCGTTGGGCACCTTGGTGAGGTTGCCGGCGAGGAACGCACAGTCGACCACCAGCATCAGCCCGAACAGTGCGCCGACCTGCCACTTCGGCCAGCTCCACTGGGTCGCCGCCACGAACGCGCCGAGGATGGTGGTGACCAGCATCGTGCCCACCACGGCGGCGCCATAGGCGCCGCCGAGCGCGTCCGAGGAGCCGAACCCGAGCACGAACAGCACCACCGCGGGGAACACCAGCCAGTTGACGATCGGCACGTAGATCTGGCCCATCTCCTGCGCCGAGGTCTGCAGCACCCGCAGCCGCGGCAGCAGGTCGAGGTGCACCGCCTGGCGCGCCATGGAGAAGGCCCCGGAGATGGTCGCCTGCGAGGCGATCACCGCCGCGGCGGTGGCGAGCGCCACCATGGGCAGCAGCAGCGCCGGCGACACCAGGTGGTAGAGCGGGTGCGCCACCGGCTGCCCGAGCTCGAGCAGCAGCGCGCCCTGGCCGAAGTAGTTGAGCACCAGTGCCGGGGCCACCAGCGCGAACCAGGCGGCGCGCACCGGCCGCTTGCCGAAGTGGCCCATGTCCGCGTACAGCGCCTCCCCGCCGGTGATGGCGAGGAACACCGCGCCGATGATGGCGAGCGCCGCCTCCGGGCGGTGGAACAGCAGCACCAGCCCGGCGGCCGGGTTGAGCGCGGCCAGCACGTGCGGGTGGCGCGCGAGCGGGATGGCCCCGAGCACCCCGATCACCACGAACCACAGGACCATGACGGGGCCGAACAGCCGCGCGACGCGCGCCGTGCCGCGCCGCTGCGCCGCGAACAGCACGATGATCACGCCGACGGTGACCGGGATGACGTAGCGCTTGAAGTCCGGACTGAGCACACCCAGCCCCTCGACCGCCCCCAGCACCGAGATCGCCGGCGTGATGAGCGCGTCGCAGAAGAAGAACGCCGTGCCGATCAGCGCCAGCGCGACCGCGACCTTGGTCCAGCGGCTGCCGATGATGAGGCGCCGCTGCGCCAGCGCGAACAGCGCGAGGATGCCGCCCTCGCCCTCGTTGTCGGCGCGCATCATGACGACCAGGTACTTGAGCGTCACCGAGATGGCGAGCGCCCAGAAGATCAGCGACAGCACCCCGAGCACCGCTTCGCGGTTGAAGCCGCCGGCGGCGCTGAGCGCGGCGTCGAGCGTGTAGAGCGGGCTCGTGCCGATGTCGCCGTAGACGATGCCCGTGGCCGCGACCACGGCGGAGCTGCTCAGGCGGCGAGCGGGCTGCATGCTGGCTCGGGAGGCAGCGCGCGCTCAGCGGCGCCGCGCCGGAGCGGAGCGTGCCGGCTGCGGCGGCGGCCACAGCATGCTGCCGCGGCATTTTTCTGCGCCGCAGCGGCAGGCGAAGATGGTGTCGATGTCGGGCGGGTCGCCCGGCTCGCGCTGGATCTGGTAGTCGTAGGTGAGCTCCTCGCCCGGGGCGATGGCGCGGATCGCCTCGATGAAGACGCGCCCGCCCTCGATCACCGACTCGCAGTTCGGATCACAGCCGTGGTTGACGAAGCGCGCCTCGTTGCCGTTGACCCCGGCGTCGATCACCGTGTCCTCGTCGACGATGAAGAGGAAGGTATGGTTGTCGTTCTGCTCCTTGTCGTCGTAGCGCCGGTCGGCCTCCTGGTGCGAGACGCGCTCGCCCAGGTACTCGAGGACGCGCGTGCCGCGGCGGATGGGAGCGAGCGCAAACACCCCGAGGCCGTGCAGCCCGGAGGGGCGCACCTCGAGCGCCGGCGCTGCGCGGCGCGCACGGCTCATACCGCCACCGCCGCGGCGATGGCCTCGTGATGACGATAGCCGACGAACTCGAAGTCCTCGAAGCGGTAGTCGAACATGCTCGGCGGGCGGCGCAGGATGCGCAGCTGCGGCGGCGGATAGGGCGTGCGGCTGAGCTGCAGGTCCGCCTGCGGCAGGTGATTGAGGTAGAGGTGGCAGTCGCCGCCGCTCCAGACGAACTCCCCGGGCTCCAGGTCGCACTGCTGCGCGAACATGTGGGTGAGCAGCGCGTAGCTGGCGAGGTTGAAGGGCACGCCGAGGAACACGTCGGCACTGCGCTGGTAGAGCTGGCAGGACAGCCGCCCGGCCGCGACATACAGCTGGAAGAACGCGTGGCAGGGCATCAGGCGCATGTGCTCGAGCTCGCCGACGTTCCAGGCACTCACCAGGATGCGCCGCGAGTCGGGGTTGTTCTTCAGCAGCGCCACGGCATTGGCGATCTGGTCGATGCTGCGCCCGTCGGCGCTGCGCCAGGCGCGCCACTGCCGCCCGTACACCGGGCCGAGCTCGCCCTGCGCATCGGCCCACTCGTCCCAGATGCTGACGCCGTGCTCGCGCAGCCAGGCGACGTTGGTGTCGCCGCGCAGGAACCACAACAGCTCGTAGATCACCGAGCGCAGGTGGATGCGCTTGGTGGTGACCAGCGGGAAGCCCTGCGCCAAGTCAAAGCGCAGCTGCGGCGCGAACACCGACAGTGTGCCGGTGCCGGTGCGATCGCTCTTGCGCACCCCGCTGGTACGGATCAGCCGCAGCAGCTCCAGGTACGACCTCACGGCGCGCTCGCGTAGTTGCCCGAGGGGATGCGCTCGCGATACGCCCAGGCGAGCAGCGCCGCGCCGCTGAGGATCATCGGCAGCGACAGCAGCTGCCCCTCGGTGAACCAGCCGCCGGCCAGGTAGCCGATGTGCTCATCCGGCACGCGCACGAACTCGACCAGCGAGCGCGCCAGGCCGTACAGCAGCAGGAACAGCCCCGAGGGCGCCAGCCGCGGCCGCGGCGTGGCGGTGAACCACCACATGACCACGAACAGCAGCAGCCCCTCGAGTCCCGCCTCGTACAGTTGCGAGGGATGGCGCACCTCGCCGTTCACCTTGAAGCCCCACGGCACGGTCGTGACCTTGCCCCACAGCTCGCTGTTGATGAAGTTGCCGATGCGGCCGAAGAACAGCCCGAGCGCCGGCAGCGGCGCGGTGAAGTCATAGACGTCGCCGGCGGCGCGCCCGCGCCGCCAGGCGAACAGGGACAGCGCCACCACCACCCCGAGCAGGCCGCCGTGGAAGGACATGCCGCCCTCCCAGATCTTCAGCGGATACCACGCATCGGCGCCCCAGAACTTCAGACCATAGAAGAGTACATAGCCGATGCGTCCGCCCAGGATCACCCCGAGCATGGCAAAGAAGATGAGGTCATCGACGTCCTCGGTCTTCCAGGTGGAGCCGGGACGCGCCGCGCGCCGGCGCGCCAGCCACCAGGCGCCGGCAAAGCCCAACAGGTACATGATGCCGTACCAGTGGACCTTGACCGGACCGATCTCGAAGGCGATGGGATTGAAGCCGGGGTAGGTCAGCATGAGGCGCGCAGTTTAGCCGACCGCACGCGTCACGCGGCAGAAGAAGGCCTTCAGGTACCTCGTTTCGGGGATCGCCGGATGCAGGGGATGATCGGGTGACTGTCCGCCGGACTCGAGCACCTGCACGAGACGCCCGCTGTGGCGCGCCGCGCCCTGGATGGCACTCAGCAGTGCCTCGGGCGCGAGGTGATAGGAGCAGGAGCAGGACACCAGCACGCCCTCATCCGCCAACAGCGCGAGCGCGAGCTGATTGAGCTTGCGATAGGCCGCCTGCCCCTGGGCGATGTCCTTCTTGCGCTTGATGAAGGCCGGCGGATCGAGGATCACGAGGTCGAAGCGCGCGCCCTGCCCGGCGAGCTGGCGCAGCGCCTCGAAGGCATCGGCGCGCAGCGTCGCCAGCGTGAGTGCGTTGCGCTGTGCGTTGGCGAGCGCCGCCGCGAGCGCCGCCGCCGAGGAATCGACGGCGAGCGCACTGCCGGCCCCGCAGCGCAGCGCCGCGAGTGACCAGGCGCCGGCGTAGCAACACACATCGAGCACGCGCGCGCCGCCGGCAACATAACGCGGCAGGCGCGCGCGGTTGCCGGTCTGATCGAAGAACCAGCCGCTCTTCTGCGCGGCGGCGAGCGGCACGCGGTAGCTGAGCCCGAGCTCCTCCACGGTGAGCTCCGCGGGCATGTCGCCGAAGGCCATCTCGAGCGTGCGCGGCAGCTGCTCGAGCTCACGCGCCGCGGAGTCGTTCTTCCACAGCAGCCCGGCCGGATCGAGGACGCTGCGCACCGCGGCCGCCAGCGGCGCGCGCAGCGCCTCCATGCCCGCGGTGGCGATCTGGCCCACGATGAACTCCCCGTAGCGATCGAGCACCAGGCCGGGCAGCAGGTCCGCCTCGCCGAACACCCAGCGGTAGTAGTCACCCGGGCAGTGCCGCGTGCGCAGCGCCAGCGCCGCGCGCAGCCGCTGCTCAAGCAGCGCCTCGGTCACCGGCTGCGCCGCATCGCGCGACAGGATGCGCGCACAGATGAGCGCGTGCGGATTGACGCAGACGAAGCCGGCGAACGCGTCCTTGAAGGTGCGCAGCTGCGCCAGCGCGCCCGGCGTGAAGGCGCTGAGTGGCGTGCGCTCGGTGTCGATCTCGTTGCTGAACACCCACAGGTGTCCGCCGCCGAGGCGCCGCTCCTCGCCACGCCGCAGGCGCAGGACGGGCAATCCCGGGGCGGGCATGGCGGCAGCGGACACTGTCACGGCGGGGGATTTCCGGCGGAGGAGGCGGCGGCGAAGTATACAATCGCCGCATGCACAGCGCGCACCGCAACAGCGACGGCACCCCCAAGTACAGCAACCGCCTGGCGCGCGAGACCAGTCCCTACCTGCGGCTGCACGCGCACAACCCGGTCGACTGGTACCCGTGGGGCGCGGAAGCGCTCGCACGCGCGCGCGCCGAGAACAAGCCGGTGTTCCTCAGCGTCGGCTATCACGCCTGTCACTGGTGCCACGTGCAGCTCGAGGAGAGCTTCGAGGACGAGGAGATCGCGCGCCTGCTCAACGAGCGCTTCATCAGCATCAAGGTCGACCGCGAGGAGCGCCCGGACATCGACCGCATCTACCAGATCGCGCAGCAGCTGCTCACGCAGCGCAGCGGCGGCTGGCCGCTGTCGATGTTCCTCACGCACGATGACCAGAAGCCCTTCTTCGGCGGCACGTACTTCCCCAGGGAGTCGCGCTACGGTCTGCCCGCCTTCCGCGACGTGCTGCTGCGCGTCTCGGAGTACTACGCCGCGCATGCCGGCGAGCTGCGCAAGCAGAACGAGGCGCTGATGCGCGCCCTCGAGGGCCTCGACCCGCCGGCCGCCCCGGGCGCGGTGCAGCTGGATGCGACGCCGCTCGGTGCGTGCCGCGCGCAGCTCGCGCGCATGTTCGATGCGCAGCACGGCGGCTTCGGCGGCGCCCCCAAGTTCCCGCGCCCGCCGATGGTCACCTGGCTGCTGCGCCACTGGCACGCGAGCAGCGCAGCCCCGGAGCCGGACCTGCAGGCGCTCTACATGGCGACGCTCACGCTGCGCCGCATGGCCGACGGCGGCATCAACGACCAGCTCGGCGGCGGGTTCTGCCGCTACGCCGTGGACGAGTCGTGGATGATCCCGCACTTCGAGAAGATGCTGTACGACAACGGCGAGCTGCTCGGCGCCTATGCGCAGGCGGCGCTCGCCACCGGCGATGCCGAGTACGGCGCCGTGGCCGAGGCCATCGCCGCCTGGACGCTGCGCGAGATGCAGGCGGACGCGGGCGGCTACTACTCGAGCCTGGATGCGGACTCCGAGGGCCACGAGGGCAAGTTCTACGTGTGGCAGCGGGCCGAAGTCGAAGCGGTGCTGAGCGCCGCGGAGCTGGCGGTGTTCGCGCCGCGCTACGGCCTGGACCGGCCCGCCAACTTCGAGGGCCAGTGGCACCTGTACGTGGCGCGGCCGCTCGCGGAGGTGGCGGCAGCGGCGCAGCAGCCCGAGGCGACGGTGAGCGAGCTGCTCGCCAGCGCGCGCGCCAAGCTGCTGGCGGCGCGCGCGCACCGCACCCCGCCGCCGCGCGACGACAAGGTGCTCACCGGCTGGAACGCGCTCATGATCCGCGGCATGGCGATCGCCGCGCGCGCGCTGCAGCGTCCCGAGCTGGCCGAGTCCGCGACGCGCGCGCTCAATTTCCTGCGCGCCACGCACTGGCGCGACGGGCGCCTGCTCGCCACCTCACGCGACGGGCACGCGCACCTGGCGGCCTACCTCGATGATTACGCCTTCCTCGCCGATGCCATCCTCGAGCTGCAGCAGGTGCGCTTCCGCGCCGCGGAGCTCGAGTTCGCACGCGAGCTGCTCGAGGTGCTCCTCGGGCACTTCGCCGATCGCGAGCACGGCGGCTTCTACTTCACCGCCGACGACCACGAGAGCCTGATCCACCGCTCCAAGACCTTCGGAGATGACGCCACCCCCTCCGGCAACGGCATCGCCGCGCTCACGCTGCTGCGCTTCGGCTACCTCCTGGGGGAGGAGCGCTACCTGGCGGCCGCGGAGCGGACGCTGCGCGCGTTCTGGATGCCGCTGGCGCAGCACCCGCAGACACACATCAGCCTGCTGGTGGCGCTCGAGGAGCTGTTGCAGCCGACGCAGCTCGTCATCCTGCGCGGTCCGCCGCCGCAGCTGCAGCAGTGGCAGCGCCAGCTGGCGCAGCGATATGCCCCGCGGCGCCTGGTGCTGGCGATTGCGGCCGACGCGCAGGACCTGCCGCCGGCACTTGCGGCCAAGGGCGCCACCGACCAGGTGCTCGGCTACGTGTGCCGCGGCAGCGTATGCGCGTCACCCGTCGCCTCCCTGGCGCAGCTGCTGAGCGAGCTGGGCCGCGCGCCGTGAGGGCGGCTTAGCCGCCGCCCTCCAGCATCTTCTTCAGATTATCGAGCCCACCCCGGTATACGCCCTGCACGAGCTTGGTCACGCCGGCATCGCTCTCCGCCTCAGGCGGGTTGTCGGTCGTGTTCTTGCGCTTGAAATGCCCGCTCCAGATCACCTTGGTCATGCCGCCACCCACGGAGCGCACCGTGACCTTGCTGGCATAGCCGGTGATCGGCAGCGGGGATTCGACGATCTTGTAGCGGTAGGAGTGCCCGGCCTCATCGTAGGCCAGCAGCTCTTCGGTGAACGAAGGGCCGTCCTTGATGGTGAGCTTGCGCACCGTACCGGTCTTGCCGTTGGCACCCGAGACCAGCGTGTCGGCCGAGAAGCCGGGATGCCACTTGTTGAGTCCGTCGAAGTCCTTGATCGTGTCCCACACCTTCGCGGCCGGCGCCTTGATCTCCACCGACTCGACCACCTTGAGCTCCGTAGGTGCCGCCGCCCAGGCGCCCTGCACCAGGGCCACCGCGCCAGCCAACATGGACAGTATTGCTGTTTTCACCGTGTCGCTCCCCTGTGAGACGCCCGACAGCATAGCCGCTGCCGGGCGATCGCTGGAAGCGCGCCGATCGATGCGGCACTCCCGTGCGCATCCGGCGGCGCGCCCATCTCGCACGTTGGCGCGCGGCCGCCATGAACGTTGTACGGCAACGCTGCAGCCCAAGTCGGCTCACTCGCGGTCAAGCGGGGTGGTTCCGCCGGTGAAGTGCGCGTGCGCCTCGCGCATGCGCAGCCGGTGCGCGGCGCGCCAGGCGCCAAAGCGAGCCAGGCTCGCGCACGCGTACAGCACCCGGAACAGCCGCAGCCGCCACACCACCTGCGGCGCATCGAAGACATCGCCCGCCAGCATCGAGATCACGCCGCGCTCCACCTGTAAGAAGTCGCGCGGGTTGCGGAACAGCGCGCCGATGATCGGACCGTTGAAGCGGTAGATGAAGAACGAGAAGCGCCGCATCGCCAGGCGCTGGCGCTGTTCCAGGCGGCGCAGCAGCGGCGCCTCGCGCGCCGGGTTCTGCAGCGCCTCGTGCACCAGGTGCGCGGCCTGCTCGGCGCCGTTCATCGCCAGGTACACGCCGGTGGAGAACACCGGATCGAGGAACGCGAAGGCATCGCCCACCATGATCCAGCCCGGGCCGCCCATGGCGCGCGCGTCGTAGGAGTAGTTGCCGGTGACGCGCACCTCATCGCCGATCAGCTGTGCGCCCTCGAGCCGCCGCCACAGCGCCGGGCTCTGCCTGAGCGTCTCGAGCAGGAACTCCACCGTGCGGCCCTTGCGCCGCTTCAGGTAGTCCGGCCAGCACACGGCACCGACGCTCATGACCCCGTCCGGCAGCGGGATCATCCACATCCAGCCGTGGGCAAAGCGGTACATACTGATGTTGCCGGCATCCTCGCCCTGACGGGCGCTGGCGCCACGGAAGTGGCCGAAGATCGCGGCGCTCTGGTGCGCGGGATTCTTGCGGCGCAGGTGTTTGCGCGCGGCGAGGAAGGTGTCGCGCCCGCTGGCGTCGACCAGGTAGCGCGTGCGCAGCCGGTAGCAGTGGCCGCGGTCGGTGCGCACCTCGAGGCAGGTGTCGCGCGCGTCGCGCTGCTCGAAGGCGACCGCTTCGTGACCCTCGCGCGCGTCCACGCCCTCGACCCGCGCGTGCTCGAACAGCATGCGGTCGAAATCCTGGCGCCACACCTGGTAGGCGTGCGGCGGGCTGCCGCGCAGCGCGCGCGCGAAGTCGAAGGTGTTGTAACCACACGGCTCGTCGGACTCGAAGTCCGCGCCGCGCTTGTACACCCCGAGCGCCCGCACCTGCTCGTGCACGCCGAGGCGCTCGAAGATCGGCAGGTTCATCGGCAGCAGCGACTCGCCGATGTGAAAGCGCGGATGGTGCGCCTTCTCCAGCAGCACCACGCGGTGGCCACGACGCGCCAGCAGCGCGGCCGCCGTGCTGCCGCCCGGGCCGCCGCCGATCACCGCGACGTCGCACTCCTCGCAGTTCTCCTGCATGGCGGCATTATGCGCCGCGGCGCGGCCGCGCCCGCAAGCGCGGCCGGCGAGCTCGGCCCTCAGGCGAGCAATTCGACGTTGCCGCCGATCGCGGCCGTGTTGACGGTGAGGGTGCGCTCGGTGGCGAAGCGCAGCAGGTAGTGCGGGCCGCCGGCCTTCGGCCCGGTGCCGGAGAGGCCCTGGCCGCCGAAGGGCTGCACGCCGACCACCGCGCCGATCATGTTGCGGTTCACGTAGGTGTTGCCCACCGGCAGCGAGCGGAACAGGTGCTCGGCGACGCTCTCCAGGCGGCTGTGCACCCCGAGGGTCAGCCCGTAGCCGGTGCGCCGGATCGCCGCCAGCACCTGCGGCAACGCGGCACTTGCGTAGCGCGCCACGTGCAGCACGGGCCCGAACTCCTCGCTCTGCAGCTGATCGAGCCGCGTCAGCTCGAACAGCCGCGGGGCAAAGAAATAGCCGTGCTCGAGGCCCTCGGGCAGCTCGCATTCGTACAACAGCCGCGCCTCCCGGCGCATGCGCTCGGCGTGGCGCTCGAGCCGCTCACGCGCGCCGGCCGCGATCACCGGCCCGACGTCGGTCGCGACGTTGCCCGGGTCGCCGATCACCAGGCAGCGCATCGCCCCGATCAGCATCTCGATGGTGCGCGCGGCGATCTCCTCCTGCAGGTACAGCACGCGCAACGCCGAGCAGCGCTGCCCGGCGCTGGTGAAGGCGGAGGTCACCGCATCGTCCACCACCTGCTCCGGCAGCGCCGTGGCGTCCACCACCATCGCGTTCACCCCGCCGGTCTCGGCGATCAGCGGCACGATGGCGCCATCGCGCTGCGCCAGCGCGCGGTTGATGGCGGTGGCGGTTGCGGTCGAGCCGGTGAAGGCCACCCCGGCGAGCGCCGGGTGCCGGAACGCGACCGCGCCGAAGGGCGGGCCGTCGGCCGGGGTGAGCTGCAGCACGGCGCCCGGCACGCCGGCCTCGTGCAGCACGCGCGTCATGGCGTGTGCGACGAGCGGCGTAGCCGGCGCCGGCTTGGCGATCACCGCGTTGCCCGCCATGAGCGCCGCGCTCACCTGCCCGGTGAAGATCGCCAGCGGGAAGTTCCACGGGCTGATGCACACGAACACGCCGCGGCCGTGCAGCGAGAGCGTGTTGCGCTCGCCGGTCGGGCCCGGCAGCAGCAGCGGGGCGCCGAACAGCTCGCGGCCGCGCGCGGCGTAGTAGCGGCAGAAGTCGATCGCCTCGCGGATCTCGGCCACCGCGTCCGGCAGCGTCTTGCCGGCCTCGCGCACCAGCAGGCTGATGAACTCGCCGCGCCGCCCCTGCAGCGCATCGGCGGCACGCTCGAGGCAGGCGGCGCGCTCGTCAGCCGGCGTGCCCTCCCAGGCCGGCTGCGCCGCGGCCGCGGCGCTCATCGCCGCCTCGATCTCCGCCGCCGAGGCGTCGCGGCTGTAGCCGACGATGCGGCGGGTGTCCGCCGGCGAGACGACCGGCGTGCTGGCGTCGCGCACGCCGCGGCCATCCAGCAGCGGGCCGCCCGCGTAGGCAGCCGCCGCGTGGCTCTTCACCTGCGAGTCGAGGCTCGCCACCGCCGCCGGGTCGCCGAAGTCCTCGCCGGCGGAGTTGCGCCGCTCGGCGCCGAAGAGTGCGGCGGGCTCGCGGATGCGCGCGCCGTCGCTGCGGCCGGCGGCGAGTGCCTGCAGCGGATCGCGCACCACCACCTCCACCGGCAGCTCGGGATTCAGGAACTGGTGCACGAAGGAGCTGTTGGCGCCGTTCTCCAGCAGCCGCCGCACCAGGTACGGCAAGAGCTCCGCGTGCGAGCCGACCGGCGCGTACACGCGCACCGGCGGCAGCGCCGCGAGCTCGGCGCGCGCCGCCGCGTACAGCGCCTCGCCCATGCCGTGCAGGCGCTGGAATTCGTAGGCGGCGCCGGGCGGGGCCAGCGCCAGCACCGCCGCCACGGTGTAGGCGTTGTGGGTGGCGAACTGCGGGTAGAGCTGCTCGTGCGCGCCGAACAGCACGGTCACGCACTGCAGGTAGCTGGCATCGGTCGCATCCTTGGAGGTGTACACCGGGAAGCTGGCGAGCCCGCGCTCCTGGGCGCGCTTGATCTCGCTGTCCCAGTAGGCGCCCTTCACCAGGCGCACGCTCATGCGCCGCCCGCTGTCGCGGGCGAGTGTTGCCACCCATTCGATCAGGCGCGGCGCGCGCCGGCCGTAGGCCTGCACCGCCAGCCCGAGCCCGTCCCAGCTGCGCGTGGCCGGATCGCGCGCCAGCGCCTCGACGATGTCGAGCGAGACGTCGAGCCGGTCGGCCTCCTCGGCATCGATGGTGAAGCCGATGCCGGCGAGCGCGGCGCGGCGCGCCAGCTCCTGCATGCGCGGCGCGAGCTCGGCGTGCACGCGCGCGCTCTGCAGCAGCGAGTAGCGCGGCTCGAGCGCCGAGAGCTTCACCGAGATGCCCGAGCGCGCGTGCGTGGCCCCGGGCGGCTGCGTGGCCAGCACCTCGATGGCGTGCGCGTAGGCGTTGAAGTAGCGCTCGGCATCGGCCGCGGTGCGCGCCCCCTCCCCCAGCATGTCGAACGAGCACAGCGCGAGCTCGGGCTCGGAGCGCGTGCGCGCCAGCGCCGCCTCGATCGAGTCCCCGACGATGAAGGCATGCCCGAGCAGCTGCATCGACTGGCGCATCGCCGCGCGCACGATCGGGGCCACGAGCGGCGCCGACAGCTGCGCCGCGCTGAACTGCCCGGCGAGCTGCGCACCCACATCCGGCAGCAGCCGCCCGGCCGCGCCGAGCAGCACGAACCCGGTGCGCAGCAGCAGCGCGGTGTTGCCCGGGACGCCCGAGGCGCGCACGGTCGCCAGGCGCTCGGCGATCAGCTGGTCGGCGCGCTTCGGGTCCGGCGTGCGCAGCAGCGCCTCGGCGAGTCCCATCAGCGCCTTGCCCTGGGCGCTGTCGAGCGGGAACTGCTCGAGCATCTGCTCGACGAGCGGCCGCGAGCGCTCGTCCGCGCGTGCGCTCTGCACCCAGGCGGCGGCGCGCTCCTGCGCGCTGCGCAGCAGCGGCGCGCGCGGCTTCAGCTGCGCGCGAATCTCGTCGGCGGCCTCGCTCTCGGTGCGCAGCGCGGCGGCGCGCAGCCGCTCACGCAGCGCGGCGAGCTCGCCGGCATGCACGGCGGCGCTCGGGGTTGTGCTCATGGGGGTTCCGGCTCAAGGGTAGTTAATTGATCTTATGATAGCCTCTGACCTAGAGAGTATTTATCCTTTATAGCGGCTTTAAGAGTTTAATCGACTGCCATGGCCCCTCGAGACCCCCCGCAATCCCGCGATCTCGACCGCATCGACCGCCTGCTGCTGGCGCGGCTGCAGCAGGACGGCCGCACCCCCATCGCGCAGCTGGCCCGCGAGGTGCACCTCACCGTGACCCCGACCCTCGAGCGGGTGCGGCGCCTGGAAGCCGCCGGCTACATCGAGGGGTATTTCGCGCGGCTGAGCCCGGCGCGGCTCGGGCTCGGGCTGCTGGCCTACGTCGAGGTCTCCCTCGATCGCACCACGCCCGATGCCTTCGAGCGCTTCAAGCAGGTCATGCTGGCGCACGATGAGGTGATGGAGTGCCACATGGTGGCCGGGGGCTTCGACTACCTGCTGAAGGTGCGGGTGCCGGACATGGAGAGCTACCGGCGCTTCCTCGGGGACCGCATCGCATCCGTGCGCGGGGTGCAGCAGACGCACACCTACTTCGTCATGGAGGAGGTGAAGTCGACCCACCGCCTCATCGTGAGCGAGGGTGGCTAGCGGGCGAGCACCTGCGCGGTGGCGCGCGCGAAGTACTCGAGATTCTCCTGGCGCAGCCCGGCGATGTTGATGCGGCTGTCGTCGGTCATGTAGACGTGGTGCTCGTCGCGCAGCGCGCGCACCTGCGCGGTGCTGATGCCGAGGAAGGAGAACATGCCGCGCTGGCGCGCGATGAAGCTGAAGTCGCGCTGCGGGCAGTGCGCGCGCAGCTGCGCCACGGCTGCCTGGCGCAGTCCCTGCACGCGCTGGCGCATCTCGCCGAGCTCGGCGAGCCATGCCTCGCGCAGCGCCGGCGTGCTCAGGATGCGCCGCACCAGCTCCGCGCCGTGATCGGGCGGCATCGACCACAGCCCGCGCGACAGCTTCACCAGCTGGCTCATGAGCGCGTCCGCCGCGGCCGGGGTGGCGCTGAGCACGTGCAGCGCGCCGACGCGCTCGCGGTACAGGCCGAAGTTCTTCGAGCACGACACCGCGCACAGCAGCTCGGGCAGCTCGGCCGCGAACTCGCGCACCGCGGCGGCGTCCTCGTCCAGCCCCTGCCCGAGTCCCTGGTAGGCCATGTCGAGGAAGGGCAGCAGGCGGCGGCGCTTCACGAGCTCGAGCAGCGCGCGCCACTCATCGCGCGCCAGGTCCGCACCGGTCGGGTTGTGGCAGGAGGCGTGCAGCAGCACCACGGCGCGCGGCGGCAGCTGCTCGAGCGCGCCGAGCATGGCGGCGAACTGCACCCCGCCGGTGCTGGCGTCGAAGTACGGGTAGCGCTCCAGGCGCAAGCCGGCGCCGCCCAGCAGCGGCACGTGGTTGGCCCAGGTGGGCGTGCTCACGTGCACCACCGCATCCGGGGCCGCGAGCCGGATGAGATCGGCACCGAGGCGCAGCGCGCCGCAGCCGCCGGGAGTCTGCACGGTGCGCACGCGCTTGGCCGCGAGCACCGGGTGGCCCGCGCCGAACACCTGCTGCTCGAGCGCGGCGTTGAAGCCGAGGTTGCCGGCCGGCCCGACGTAGGTCTTGGTGGTCTCCTCGTTGAGCAGTGCGCCCTCGGCGGTGTGCACCGCCTTGAGGATCGGCGTCTCGCCGCGGGCGTCGCGGTACACGCCGACCCCCAGGTCCACCTTGCGCGGGTCCGGGTCGGCGCGGAAGGCCGCCATGAGGCCGAGGATCGTATCGGCGGTGATCAGCTCGAGCTGTTCGAACATGGCGGTGGCGGCGCCTCCGAAGCGTTCAGTGTTTGGCCGGCAGCGCGGCGAGCGCGCGCTTGCGCGCGGCCTCGAACTCATCGCCGGGGTTCCAGGCGGGCAGCGCATCGGCCTGCGCCACGAGCCAGCCGGCGTAGAAGTCCAGCTGTGCATCCTCGATCATGCCATCGAAGTTCCAGCTGCCATCGAGCTTGTCGCTCGGCTGGTGATACTGCTTGAGTTCCCACTCGTCGTGCTTCTGCTTGCCCCAGCCGGCGGGCTTGCCGATCACGTCCGTGCCCTCGTTGAAGAACAGCGCCGGCACGCCGATCTTCGCGAACGAGAACTGGTCGGAGCGATAGTAGTAGCCGCGGTCCGGGTACTGGTCGCCGAGCAGCGTGCGTCCCTGGGCCTGGGCCAGGCGCTTCGCGATCTCATCGAGCGAGGACTTGCCCATGCTCACCAGCGTGGCATCGCGCGTGCGGCCGAAGATGTTGCCGCCATCGATGTTGATGTTGGCGGCGATCAGGCCCGGCGCCACCGAGGGGTGCTGCGCGTAGTAGGCCGACCCGAGCAGCCCGCGCTCCTCGCCCGCCACGAACAGCGCCATGATGGAGCGCCGCGGCCGCGCCTGCAGCAGGGTGTAGGCGCGCGCGATGGCCAGCACCTGCGCACAGCCGGAGGCGTTGTCGACGGCACCGTGGTAGATGCGGTCGCCGCTCTTGTCCGCCTCGCCGATGCCGAAGTGATCGTGGTGTGCGCTGTAGATCAGCAGCTGCGGGGCGAGCTTGGGATCGTTGCCGGGCAGCACGCCGCCGACGTTGGCGGTCTTGACGCGCGCGAGCTTGGTGGTGAAGGCGATCGAGGTGGTGAGGCCGAGCGGCACCGGCTTGAAGTCGCGCGAGCGCGCCGCCTTGAGCAGCTCATCGAGGTCCTTGCCGGAAGCCTTCATCAGCCGCCGCACCGCCTCCTCGGTGGCCCAGGCCTTCACCCGCATGCGCTTCTCGCTGCCGGCCGGCAGCTCGAACTGCTCCCCGCCCCAGGAGCTCTGCACCACCTGCCAGGGGTAGCCGGCCGAGGGGGTCGTGTGGATGATGATGGCGCCGGCGGCGCCCTGGCGCGCGGCGCTCTCGTACTTGTAGTCCCAGCGCCCGTAGTACAGGCGGCGCTTGCCCGCGAACAGCTGCGGATCCCAGTCCGGGTCGTTGTTCATCATGACCAGGATCTTGCCGTTGAGCTTGGCGCCCTTGTAATCGTCCCACTGGAACTCCGGCGCCTGGATGCCGTAGCCGACGAACACCAGCTCGGCGTTGTCGACGCTCACCTGCTCCTGCTGCAGGCCGCTCTCGGCGATGTAGTCGGTGCGCCAGGCGAGCTCGAGCTTGCCGCCGCTGGCGCTGCTGAAGGTCCAGCTCTTGGGAAAGCTCGCCGTGATCCCGACGATGTCGAAGGGCTGCTGCCAGGCGCCCTCGGCGAAAGCCGGCTGAAAGCCCAGTCCCTCCAGCTGCGTCTGCAGGTACAGCCGCGCGAGCTCATCGCCACGCGTGCCGGGTCCGCGTCCCTCGAGCAGGTCCGAGGCCAGGAAGCGGATCGGGGCCGCAAGCGCGGCCTGCGTGATGGCCGCGTGCGCCGCCTTCTCCAGCGGCGCCGGCACGGCGGCGCTGGCGGCGGGCTCGGCCCGTGCCGCGGCCAGGGCGCTCAGGGTGAGCGCCACGGAGAAAATCGCGGTGCGGCAGATGAGGCGCGGTGGCAGCACGTGGGGCTCCTTCAGGCTTGGCGCGTGGGGCGCCTCAGGGGCGCAAAAGGTAGCACGGGGGCCTGTCAGCGGGCGCCCCCGCGGGCAAGGCCCGGCCGGGCGGTGCGCGACGTGCGCCCCATCACGGAACCTCACCCCAAGCGCGGCCCTGACCCCCCATTTCCGGCCCCGCAGCGGGCCGCGGCGCGACCGAGTCCAAAGCCGACGCAAGTCCCCCCTGCCGGGGCGCCCCGTGTTAAGTTACGGCGCCGTTCCTTCAGGCGACTTCGAGCGCGCATGAACCAGGATCACCCTCTCGCGGGCAAGCCGCCCCTCATCCGGGCCAACCTCTTCATGTTCGTCTTCACCTCCGTGGTGGCGGCGATCGCGGTGCCCTGGTACGGGCTCGCGCACGGCTTCACCACCGCCACCTGGTGCACGTCTCTCCTGTTCACGGTCGCCAACGGCATGGCCATCACCGCCGGCTACCACCGCCTGTGGGCGCACCGCACCTACGAGGCCCACTGGAGCGTGCGCGCGGGGCTGCTGCTGTTTGGCACCATGGCGCTGCAGAACAGCGTGTGGGCCTGGGCGAGCGGGCACCGCACCCACCACCTGCACGTCGATGACGTCGACCTCGACCCCTACTCGGCGCGGCGCGGCTTCTGGTTCTCGCACCTGGGCTGGATGCTGCGCGAGTACAGGAGCGGCAAGGAAGACTTCAGCAACATCCCCGACCTCAAGCGCGACCCCCTGCTCGCCTTCCAGCACCGCCACTACCTGCCGCTGGCGCTGGCGCTGAACGTGGGGCTGCCGGTCCTCGCCGGGGTGCTGCTCGGGGACGTGTGGGGCATGCTGATCCTGGCCGGGTTCATGCGCCTGGTGTGGAGTCACCACGTCACCTTCTTCATCAACTCGCTGGCGCACATGTGGGGCAAGCAGCCCTACACCGAGGACAACACGGCGCGCGACAACCCGGTGCTGGCGGTGATCACCTACGGCGAGGGCTACCACAACTTCCACCACTTGTTCGCGCACGACTATCGCAACGGGGTGCGCTGGTGGCAGTGGGACCCGACCAAGTGGCTGATCGGCGCGCTGAGCCTCCTGGGACTGACGCGGCGGCTGAAGCGCACGCCGGTGTTCCAGATCCAGAAGGCGCTGCTCGGCATGCAGTTCAGCCGCGCCCGCAAGCGCCTGGCGCACCTGCCCGACGGCAGCCATCCCTACCTTGAGACCCTGCGCACGAAGCTGGCGCACGAGTACGAGCACTTCCTCGGCGCCATCGCCGACTGGGCGCGTGTCAAGGAAGAGTGGCTCAACGAGAAGAAGCGCGCCGTGGTCGAGCAGTGGGAGCAGGTCGACCTGCAGAGCAAGCTGCGCGACATCGAGCGACGGCTGAGCCTGCAGCACCGGCGGCTGCGCCTGCTGCAGGCGCAACTGACCTAACTCCGGCACGCCCCGCCCGTACCCTGCGGCGGCGCCGCGCCCGCGGGCGCACGCCGCGCCTTGCTACAATCCGCGCGCATGGGCCGCATCTTCGAAGTCCGCAAGCACACGATGTTCGCGCGCTGGAACCGCATGGCGAAGCAGTTCGCGCGCATCGCCAAGGACATCACCATGGCCGTCAAGGCCGGCGGCACGGACCCGGCCTCCAACCCGATGCTGCGCCGGACCATCCAGAATGCGCGCGCGGTCAACATGCCCAAGGACAAGATCGAGGCCGCCATCAAGCGCGCCGCCGGGCGCGATGCCGCCAGCTACCAGCAGGTGCTGTACGAGGGTTATGCGCCGCACGGCGTGGCGCTGCTGGTGGAGACCGCCACCGACAACCCGACGCGCACCGTGGCCTCGGTGCGCAACCTCATCACCAAGGGCGGCGGCAACCTCGCCAGCAGCGGCAGCGTCAGCTTCCTGTTCCGCAAGATGGGGGTGTTCCGCCTCGACCCGGCCGGCATCGACCAGGACGACCTCGAGCTTTACCTGATCGACCATGGCCTCGAGGAGATGGGCGAGAGCTCGGGCGAGAAGGGTGAGCCGCAGCTGGTGATCCGCGGCGCGTTCCCGGACTTCGGCCGCCTGCAGGAGGCGCTCGAGGCACGCAAGCTCACGCCGCTGTCAGCCGAGCACGAGTACATCTGCACGGTGCCGACCGAGCTGCCCGAGCAGCAGGCCACCGAGGTGCTGACGCTCATCGACCGGCTCGAGCAGGACGAGGACGTGCAGAAAGTGTTCCACACCCTCGCCTGAGGCGCCCGCGCGCTATGCTGGGCGCGCCGTGAGTGCCTATCGCCTCGAGCTCGCCCGCCGCGCGGATGCCACCGCGCTCGCGCACATGTCCGCGCGCTACGTGGAGCACGGGCTGCGAGCGGCCTGGACCGCGGTGCGCATCCTCTGGCACATCCGCGACGCCGACAGCGTGGTGCTGACGGCGCGCACCGCGAGCGCGCCGGCCGGCTTCGCCATCATGCGCTTCGGCGATGAGCGCGCGCACCTGAACCTGCTGGCCGTCGAGCCCGCGCACCGCCGCCGTGGCCTGGGACGGGCGCTGCTCACCTGGCTGGAGGACAGCGCGCTCACCGCCGGCACCTTCACCGTGAGCCTCGAGCTGCGCGCCGGCAACGCCGGCGCGCGCGCCTTCTACGGCGCGCTCGGCTACCAGGAGTGCGGCGAGATCCCCGGTTACTACCAGGGGGTGGAGGCGGCGCTGCGGCTGCGGCGCGACGTGCGCGTGCGGCGTGCCACCCCCGGGGCGCGCCGGGCAGCGGCCGAGGACTGACGCCCTTATCCCTCGGGGGCGATCTGGAAGTCGAAGGCGTAGGCGTGCGAGCCGTCCGCGCCGACCGTGATGCTCATGCTGCCCGACAGTCCGCGCAGCTCGCCGGTGGCCGAGTCCGGCACCACGCTGATGTGCGCCTGCGCGGTGCCGCGCTTCATGCTGGCGCTGTGCTGCAGCACGAAGCTGCCGGAGCGCCCCTTGAGCTTGGCGGTGACGCGCTCGAGCGCCACGTAGCCGGCCGAACCCTGCACGTCGCTCTGCAGCGCCAGCATCTCGCCCTTGCTGATGCCCTCCAGGTCGCCGTGGAAGCGCTTGTCGATCGTCAGGCGGTTCAGGTTCGCGGCACGCGCGATCTGCGTGTCCGGCTTCTGGGGCGTTACCTTCACGTCGAAGGATCCGGTGGCGCGCTGGCTCATGGGCGGCTCCTGCGAAAAGCGGCGGGACGCTAGTCGGGCATCGCCGGCAGCTGCCCGGCGAGCACGTCTTCGAAACCGAAGTTTCGCAGATCCCGCACCCGCTGCGGAAACAGGATGCCCTCCAGGTGATCGACCTCGTGCTGCACCACCCGGGCATGAAAGCCATCGACGCTGCGGTCGATGGGATTCCCGGAGGCATCGAAGCCCTGGTAGCGCAGGCGGGTGAAGCGCGGCACCAGTCCGCGCAGGCCCGGGACCGACAGGCACCCCTCCCAGCCCTCCTCCTGCTCCGCGGTGAGCGGCGTCAGCACGGGGTTGACGAGCACGGTGTAGGGCACGGAGCGGATGTGCGGGTAGCGCGGGTTCTCGGCGAGCTCGAAGAGCACCACCCGTGCGCTCACGCCGATCTGCGGCGCGGCGATGCCGGCGCCGTGCAGCGCGCGCATGGTCTCGTCCATGTCGGCGATCAGCCGGGCGAGCTCGGCATCGAAGCGCACCACGGGAGCCGCCACCGCGCGCAGCAGCGGCTCGCCCATCTTCAGCACCGCTCGGACCGCCATCAGCGTGCCTCCGCCGGCATCACGAGCCGGGCGTCTCCTGCGGCTGGCCCACGCGCACCGGGATGGAGGTGCGGTGGTCGCGGAACCGCAGCACGTGCTCACGCGGCGGCCGCGGCGCGCCGACCGCGGCCTCGGCGCGCGCGACCGCCTCGGTGACCAGGTGGTGGTACGGGGACAGCTCGCACACCGGGTCGGCATTGTCGGGGTCTCCGGTGAGCAGGTAGGCCTGGCAGCGGCAGCCGCCGAAGTCCTTGGTCCGCTCCGGGCAGGAGACGCACGGCTCCTTCATCCAGCCCTGGCCGCGGAAGCGGTTGAAGGCCTGCGATTCGTACCAGATCTCGCGCATGCTCATGCGGGTGACGTTGGGCAGCTCGAGCCCGGGCAGCATGCGCGCCGCGTGGCAGGGCAACGCCGTGCCATCCGGGGTCACGGCGAGGAACACCGAGCCGAGCCCGTTCATGCACGGCTTGGGGCGCTTCTCGAAGTAGTCCGGCACCACGAAGTACACCTTGATGCGGTTGCCGACGCGGGCGCGGAACTCCTGCGTCACCGCCTCGGCGCGTGCCAGCTGCGCGCGGCTCGGCAGCAGCTCCTCGCGGTTCAGCCAGGCCCAGCCGTAGTACTGGGTGTTGGCGAGCTCGACGTACTGCGCGCCGAGCCGCTCGGCCATCGCCAGGATCTCGCCGACGTGATCGATGTTGTGCCGGTGCAGCACCACGTTGAGCACCATCGGGTAGTCGTAGGCGCGGATCAGCTCCGCCACGCGCGCCTTGAGCTCGAAGGTGCGGGTGCTGCTCAAAAAGTCGTTGAGCTCGCGCGTGCTGTCCTGGAAGGACAGCTGGATGTGATCGAGGCCGCCCGCCTTGAGCGCCTTGATGCGCGCCTCGGTGAGGCCGATGCCGGAGGTGACCAGGTTGGAGTAGTAGCCGAGCTGGTGCGCGTACGCCACCAGCTCCTCCAGGTCCTCGCGCGCCAGCGGCTCCCCGCCGGAGAGTCCGAGCTGCACCGCACCCAGCGCGCGCGCCTGCGCCAGCACCGTCCGCCACTGCTCGGTCGCGAGCTCAGGCCCGGTGCGGGCGAAGTCGGTCGGGTTGTAGCAGAACACGCAGTGCAGCGGGCAGCGGTAAGTGAGCTCGAGCAGCAGCCACAGCGGCAGGCCGAGGGAGCGCGGCGGTCCGCTGCCGCGCAGCGGCACGGCGGGCGCCACGTCGGCGCCCGTGAGCCAGCTGTTGCCGAGCGCGTAGCGCACGAACGCATGCACGTCGGGCGCGAGGTTGCTGGCGCCGAAAGTGCGCTCGAGGTCGGCCACGATCTCATCCAGGGTGCGCGCCCCGTCGCAGCGCTCGAGGATGGCCGCGGCCGGAGCGTTCAGCTGCACCATGCCCTCCGGGTACACCAGCACGTGGCCCTTCTGCGCCGGCTCGTACTGCACGCGCATGCCGTGCGGAATCGCCAGGCGCACGCTGCCGGCGAGCTCGCTCACGTCTGCACCCCGTAGGCGAGCGCCATGGCATCGTTCATCTGCCACAGCACGTCGAGCTTGAACTGCAGCACCTCGAGGGCGCGCTCCTGCGCCTCGCGCGTGCGGAAGCGCTCGAGCGTCACCGCCAGGCCGAACTCCACGTCGCGCCGCGCCAGGCTCACCCGGCTCTGGAAGTACTTCAGGCCCGCGGGCTCGATCCACGGGTAGTGCTCCGGCCAGGTGGCCAGGCGCTGCTTGTGAATCTCGGGGGCGAACAGCTCCGTGAGCGAGGCGCACACCGCTTCCGGCCAGGGCGCGCGGCGCGCAAAGTTCACGTAGGCGTCGACCGCGAAACGCACGCCCGGCAGCACCGCATCGAGGCTCTCGACCTCGGCGCGCTGCAGCCCGACCGCCTGCGCCAGACGCAGCCAGGAGTCGATACCGCCCGGGTCATCGCCGTAGCCGTCGTGATCGAGGATGCGCTGCACCCAGTTGCGCCGCACCGCGCGCTCGTCGCAGTTAGCGAGGATCGCCGCATCCTTCACCGGGATGTTGATCTGGTAGTAGTAGCGGTTGGCCACCCAGCCGCGGATCTGCACCGGGGTGGCCTTGCCGCCGTTGAGCATGACGTTGAAGGGGTGGTGGATGTGGTAGGCGCGTCCGCGCTCGCGCAGCTGGCGCTCGAACTCGGCGCTCGTCCAGGGCGTATCGCTCACAACCGCACCTCCAGGCCGTCGCGGGCCACCTCGATGCCGCGCGCGGCGAGCTCGGCGCGCTCGGCGGAGTCCTCATCGAGAATCGGGTTGGTATTGTTGATGTGGATGAGGACGCGGCGCGTGCCGCGCGGCAGCTTCTCGAGCCAGCTGAGCATGCCCTCGGCCCCGCTCTGCGGCAGGTGCCCGATGTCACGCGCGCGCTTCTTTGACAGCCCGAGCCGGATCATCTCCTCGTCGCTCCAGAAAGTGCCATCCACCATGACGCAGTCGGCGCCCTGCATGGCGGCCCAGACGTGCTCCTCCATCGCACCCAGCCCCGGCGCGTACAGCAGCGTGCCGCCGCTCACGCGGTCCTTCAGCAGCAGCGCCACGTTGTCCCCGGGCTGCGGCGCCTCGCGGTGCGGCGAATAGGGCGCGGGCTTGGAGGCCACCGCAAGTGCGCGCCACTCGATGCCCGCAACGCCCGGCACCTCGAAGGCGCTGCCGTCGGGCTCGAGCACGTGGTGCTCGATGCCGCAGTAGTGGCCCAGCACCCCGAAGATCGGGTTGCCGCGCGTGAGGTCCGCGTGCGCCTGCGCCGTGCACCACACCGGCAGCGGTCGCGTCGACTCGCGCAGCATGAAAAGGCCGGTGGTGTGATCGATCTGGCCATCCGCGAGCAGCACCGCGCACAGCGCGCTATCGCGCGCCGCACGTGCCGGCTGCAGCACGGGGTTGGCTTGCAGCTGCTGCAGGATGTCGGGGGACGCATTGACGAGCACCCAGGCCTGCGGGTCGCTGCCGCAGACGGCGATCGAAGATTGGGTGCGTGCGTACGCACGCAGGGTGCCGTTGCGTACGCCCGAACAGTTGCGGCAGTTGCAATTCCACTGGGGGAAGCCACCGCCGGCGGCCGACCCCAGCACCCGAATTCTCACTTGCGGATCGGGCGCGACCCGGGCCGCGCGCCCTCAAGGGGCTTACGGAGCCTGCATCAGACAGGCTCCCGCCCGGTTACTTCAGTCTCTACCGATTGGCGATGTACATCGTGATTTCCATACCGAAACGGAAATCAACCGCCTGTGGCATTTCCCAACGCATGGTGACTACTCCTGGTGGCGCAATTGTCTCAACCTCGACCCCGCCAGTGTATCCTGCGCCGCAGGCCACGGGATGCCGTCCCGGCCACTTTCATGATTTTCATGAGCCCGCGCTGGGCGACCGCCAGAACACGCCTAAGTCCTTGATGAAGCTACGGACTCGCCTCAATCTGGTCCTGACCGGACTCACCGCGGTGTTCGTGCTGGTGCTGGTGCTGGACGAGATCCGCTCCACGCGCGCCTCGATCCGCGAGGAGATCGAGGCGGCCAACCGCGTGGCGGCGCAGCTGCTCGGGCGGCTCGCGCTCAGCTACGCGGACAGCGGCGGCACCCCCGCGGTCGCGCACCTGCTCGGGCAGCTCGGCCACGTGCGCGCCAACGACATCACGCTGCGCGGGCCCGACGGGCAGCTCATCTACCGCGCGCCCGTCGCCACCTACAAGGCCGGCCGCAGCGCCCCGCGGTGGTTCGGCCGCCTGCTGGCGCCGCACCCGGCACGGCAGCTATTCGCCCTCCCCGACGGCGCACAGCTCGCCATCGACGCCGAGCCCTCGCGCGCGATCCTCGATGCCTGGGACGATCTCACGCGGCTGCTCGCGGTCGCGCTGGTGCTGTGGCTGGCGGTGAGTGCGCTCGCCTTCGCGCTGGTGGAGCGGGCGCTCTCGCCCTTCCCGGTGATCGTACGCGGCCTCGAGCGGCTCGAGCACGGCGAGCTCGCGCACCGGCTGCCCCCGCTCAAGGGCGCCGAGGCGCACGCCATCGGCGCGGCCTTCAACCGCATGGCGCAGAGCGTGCAGGACAACGTGCGCGCCGAGCGCGAGGCGCGCGAGGCGCGCACGCGGCTCGAGGAGCGGCGCGAGCTGGCGACACTCGTCGAGCAGTCGCTCGAGGAGGAGCGCCGCCAGATCGCGCACGAGCTGCACGATGAGTTCGGGCAGTCGGTCACCGCGATCCGCAGCCTCGCGCTCGCGATCAGCGCGCAGACCACGGAAGCGCCGCTGCGCGAGGCCGCGCGGCTGATCTCCGAGGAGGCCGCGCGGCTCTACGATGCGATGCATGGCCTCATACCGCGGCTCGCGCCGCTGTCCTTCGACGCCACCGGACTCGCCGAGGCCCTGGAGCGGCTGGTGCGCGAGTGGCAGCAGCGCCATCCGCAGCCGCGCGTAGCGCTCAGGCACGAGCTGCCCGCCTCCCTCGGCGCCAGCGTCACGCTCGCCGCCTATCGTGTCGTGCAGGAGGCCCTCGTCAACGCCGTGCGGCACGCGCAGGCGCACACGGTGCACATCGCGGTGCAGGCCGGTGCCGAGCGGCTCACGGTCGAGGTCACCGACGATGGCAAGGGGCTGCCCGACGACTGGGCGCGTCCCGGACACTTCGGGCTGCGCGGCCTGGCCGAGCGCGTCGAGCGCCTCGGCGGCGCCTTCAGCGTCGGCAACCGCGAGCCGCACGGGGTCACGGTGCGCGCCGAGATCCCGCTGGGGGTCGCATGATCCGCGTGCTGCTCGCCGATGATCACGCCGTCGTGCGCACCGGCTTCCGGCTGCTGCTGCAGGCGCAGCCGGGCACCACGGTGGTGGGCGAGGCCGACAGCGGCGAGAGCGCCTACCGGCGCTTCCTCGAGCTCTCCCCCGACGTCGTGGTCATGGACCTGGCGATGCCAGGCATGGGCGGCCTGGAAGCGCTGCGGCGCATCCGTGCCCACCATCCCGGCGCACGGGTGCTGGCGCTCTCCGCGCACGATGATCCGCTGCACGCGCAGCGCGCGCTGAATGAGGGCGCGTGCGGCTTTCTCTCCAAGCGCAGCGCACCCGAGGCGCTGCTGCAGGCGATCACCACGGTGGCCGCCGGGCGGCGCTACCTGGATGCCGACCTCGAGCGCAAGCTCGCGCCCGGCGGCGCCGCGGACCAGGCGCGCTCGCCGGTGGAGCGGCTATCGGAGCGCGAGTTCGAGGTATTCGTACGCCTGGCGCGCGGGCACACGGTGCAGAAGATCGCCGAGGACCTGAAGCTGTCGGCCTCGACGATCGGGACGCATCTGTACAACATCAAGCAGAAGCTCAACGTCGCCAACCAGTCCGAGCTGACGCTGCTCGCCATCCGCCACGGGCTGATCGAGGCCTGAAGGAGTGTTACGGCTCGAGGCCGCGCGCGCTGGCGACGCGGCGGGTCATGCGCTCGAGTGCGCGCCGCGCGGCGGCCTTGGCGATGTGCTTGCACCACAGCGGCTCGCGCTGGCCCTCCTGGCGGCGGAAGCGGTCGCAGTCGCACGTCCACTGGATTCTGTCGTCGTGGGTGCGCAGGACCCGGACCGTGCGGCTGGGGAAGCTGTAGACGCCGAGCACCTCGTTCGGGGGAGCCGGGCGGCGCCGGAAACGTATCGCCATCGCTGAAGCCTAGCGCAGGGGGGCTGTGGATCGCTTGTGGATTAGCTGTGCAGAGGGTGTGATTCGTCAGGAGACGATCTTGGCCTTGATGGCCTCGTACTCGGCGTCCGTGATGAGGTGCGCCTCGAGCAGCTGCCGTGCCTCCTGCAGGCGCTGCACGGCATCCGCACCGGCCGGTCCGGTGCCGGCCGCGGGGGCGGTGCTCACCTGGATGCCGCCGGAGCGGGCCCGCAGCTCCTCGAGCTCGCGCACGCGGCGCTTCTCGCGCCACGCCTGATCCTGGCTCTGGCAGATGCGGTAGAGCGCCTGCGCCTGCTCCTTGCGCAGCCCGCTGAACTCGGCGCGCTGTGCGCCGGGCGCGGCGAGCGAGGCGAGGTCGGTGGCCTTGCCGGCGCGCAGCGCCAGCTCCGCGCTCAGCACCCCGACCCGCAGGGTCACCTCCTCCAGGTCCTGCCAGCGGATGGTGGCGACGTCGAAGCCGCCGAGCAGTTTGCGCCGCAGCACGATGAGGCGGCCGCTCGTGGCGGCGAGCAGCAGGCGACGGTGGGTGAGCGCGAACAGCCGCCGCTCGATGGCGAACGCCTCCACGCTCTCGCCGGCGATCAGCACCGACTGCAGCTGCGCGAGCGGGCGCGCCAGGTCGGCGTCGGCGGTAATCAGCTCAACGGGCATGCGGGTGAAGGCGCATCAGCGCTTGGTGAGGATCTCGGCGCGCAGCTCGCGCAGCTTGGTCTTGATGATGCGCTCGTTCGCCGGGCCCATCCGCAGCAGCAGCTTCTGGCCGGCCGAGCGGCTCTCGAGGTCGGCATCCGCGTACTCGTAGAAGACCTTCGGCTGCGTCAGCTGCAGCGGACCGGCCGGCTCGGGTGTCTGCAGCAGGTGGTCGATGACCTCCACCAGGCGATCGTTGAAGTACTTGCCGGGGTAGCCGAGGTCCTCGTACGCCTGCTGGAACAGCGGGTAGAGCCGCTCGTACACCAGCGCGAGCGCCTTGACGTCGGTCTTCTCCAGCACCCGCATCAGGGGCGCGTAGCGCGCGAAGTTATCGGGGCTGAGCGTGACGATGTCGCCCTGTGCGGCCACCTGGGTCTGGCCGGCGGTCGCCTTCAGCGGGCGCAGCTCCACCGCCACCTTCTTGCGCGGCAGGTTGTCGACCGTCACCACGATGTGGCGCACCAGGTTCTGCGGCACCAGCAGCTGCTCGACCGATTCGCGCCCGAGGACGCCGGCCAGCGAGTCGTGCACCAGGGCGTCGCTGTCGTTGAGCGCGGGCAGCGCGGCGGCCTCGCTGCCCGCTGGCAGCGGATGCTGGATGGCCGGCTCCGCGGGCGCGGGGGCGCTCGCCACCGGCGTCGGCGCCGGCTCGGGCGCGCTGCCGCGGGTGCTGTACCAGTACCAGCCGCCGATGAGCGCCAACACCGCCGCCACGGCCCCGATGAGCCAGGCCAGCCTGCGGCGCGCCGCGGCCTCCAGATCCGCTTCCCACATCGTTAGCTTCCTCGCTGCCTCCGCCGGAACCCCACTTTACTCCCCCGCCGCCAGCGCCGCCGCAGCGGGAGCGTAGCCGGGCACCAGCGCATCTTACTGCCGCCGCGGCGCGCATACAGCCCGCGCGCCCGCAGCCGACTGTATGCACAAAGCCAAGCTCCGCAGGCTCGCCGAGGTGTGCTTCAATCTCCACACTCATGTCCTCCCCTGCCTTCCACCCGGCCGTCGCGCGCTGGTTCACGCGCACCTTCGGCAGCGCGACCCCGGCGCAGGCGGCCGCGTGGCCGCAGATCGCCGCCGGCCGCCACGTGCTGATCGCCGCGCCCACCGGCTCGGGCAAGACGCTCGCGGCATTCCTGGCGGTGATCGATGAGCTGGTGCGCGCCGGGCTCGAGGCCGGCGCGCTCGCCGACGAGACCACCATCGTGTACGTCTCCCCGCTCAAGGCGCTCTCCAACGACATCCACAAGAACCTCGAGGCGCCGCTCGCGGGCATCCGCGCCGAGCTCGCCGCGCTCGGGCTGCCCGAGCTTGCGGTGCGCACCTTCGTGCGCACCGGGGACACGCCCGCGCATGAGCGCGCCGCGATGCGCCGCCAGCCGCCGCACATCGTGGTGACCACCCCGGAGTCGCTCTACATCCTCATGGGCTCGCAGTCCGGACGCACGCTGCTCGCGAGCACCCGCACGGTGATCGTGGATGAGATCCACGCCATGGCCGCCAGCAAGCGCGGCGCGCACCTGGCGCTCACGCTCGAGCGGCTCGAGAGCCTCACCGGGCGCGCGCTGCGGCGCATCGGCCTGTCGGCCACGCAGAAGCCGATCGAGGCGGTGGCGCGCTTCCTCGTGGGCACCCGCCACGTCGATGCCGAGGGCCGCGCCGACTGCGCCATCATCGACGCCGGCCACGTGCGCGCGCGCGACCTGCAGCTGGAGCTGCCGCCCTCGCCGCTCGAGGCAGTGATGTCCGGGGAAGTGTGGGCGCAGCTCTACGATCGGCTCGCCGAGCTGATCCGCGCGCACCGCACCACGCTCGTGTTCGTCAACACGCGCCGCCAGGCCGAGCGCCTGGCGCGCCACCTCTCCGAACGCCTCGGCGAAGAGCACGTCGCCGCGCACCACGGCAGCCTTGCCCGGGAAGCGCGCCTGGCGGCCGAGCAGCGCCTGAAGCGCGGCGAGCTGCGCGCGCTGGTCGCCACCGCATCACTCGAGCTCGGCATCGACATCGGCGAGGCGGACCTGGTGTGCCAGATCAGCTCGCCGCGCTCGATCGCCGCCCTGCTGCAGCGGGTCGGCCGCTCCGGGCACTCGGTCGGCGGCACGCCCAAGGGACGGCTGTTCCCGCTGTCGCGCGATGACCTGGTGGAGTGCGCGGCGCTCCTGGCGGCCGTACGCCGCGGCGAGCTCGACCGCCTCGAGCTGCCGCGCCAGCCGCTCGACGTGCTGGCGCAGCAGCTGGTGGCCGAGGTGGCCGCGCGCGAGTGGCCCGAGGAGGCGCTGTGGCAGCTGATGCGCGGTGCCTGGAGCTACCGCGAGCTCACGCGCGCGGAGTTCGACGAGGTGCTACGCATGCTCGCCGAGGGCTACACCACCCGGCGCGGGCGCCACGGCGCACTCATCTACCACGACGGCGTCAACCAGCTGGTGAAGGGCCGGCGCGGCGCGCGGCTCACCGCCCTCACCTCCGGCGGCACCATTCCGGACACGGCCGACTACCAGGTGATCCTCGAGCCGCAGGCGCAGTTCGTGGGCACGGTGAACGAGGACTTCGCGGTCGAGAGCCTGCAGGGTGACGTGTTCCAGCTCGGCAACGTCTCCTACCGCATCCTGCGGGTCGAGCAGGGCCGCATCCGCGTCGAGGATGCGCGCGGCGAGCCGCCCTCGATCCCGTTCTGGCTGGGCGAGGCGCCGGGCAGGAGCGATGAGCTCTCCGCGAGCGTGGCGCGGCTGCGCACCGAGCTCGAGCCGCTGCTCGAGCAGGGCCTCGAGGCCGCGCAGCACTGGCTGTGCGCGAGCACCGGGGTGAGCGAGGCGGCGGCACTGCAGCTCACGCACTACCTGGGAGCCGCGCGCCTCACCCTCGGCGCGCTGCCGACGCAGCGCACCATCATCTTCGAGCGCTTCTTCGATGAGGCGGGCGGCATGCAGCTCGTCATCCACTCGCCCTTCGGCAGCCGCATCAACCGCGCCTGGGGCCTGGCGCTGCGCAAGCGCTTCTGCCGCGCGTTCAACTTCGAGCTGCAGGCCGCGGCGACCGAGGACACGATCGTGCTCTCGCTCACCACCGCGCACAGCTTCGAGCTGGCCGAGGTGGCGCGCTACCTGCATGCCAACAGCGTGCGGCCGCTGCTGGTGCAGGCGCTGTGCGCGGCCCCGATGTTCCCGGTGCGCTGGCGCTGGAGCGCCACCATCGCGCTGGCACTGCCGCGCATGCGCGGCGGCAAGAAGGTGCCGGCGCCGCTGGCGCGCATGGCCGCCGAGGACCTGCTGACCGCGGTGTTTCCCGACCAGGTGGCCTGTGCCGAGAACCTGCCCGGCGAGCTGGAGATCCCGGATCACCCGCTGGTGCGCCAGGCGCTCCGCGACTGCCTCGAGGAGGCGATGGACATCGAGGGCTTCGAAGGCTTGCTGCGCGCGCTCGAGGCCGGCTCGATCCAGGTGCTGGCGCGCGACCTCACCGAGCCCTCCCCGCTCGCCGCCGAGGTGCTGAGCGCGCGGCCCTACGCCTACCTGGATGACGCCCCGCTCGAGGAGCGGCGCACCCAGGCGGTGATGAGCCGCCGCTGGCTCGACCCACAGAGCGCCGCCGACATCGGGCAGCTGGATCCGCAGGCGGTGGCGCGCGTGCGCGCGGAGGCCTGGCCCGATGCCGCAAGCGCCGACGAGCTGCACGACGCGCTGCTGTGGCTCACTTATCTGACCGAGGCGGAAGTGGCCGCCCAGCCGGGCTGGGAGGCGCTGCTGCAGGAGCTCGCCGCGCAGGCCCGCAGCACGCGGCTCGGCTTCCGCGGCACAAACCTCTGGTGCACCGCCGAGCGGCTGCCGCTCTTTCGCGCCCTCGACCCGCAGCTCACGTGCACGCCCGCCGTCACGACGCCGCCGGCGCACGCGCACGAGCGCACCGCCGCGCAGGCGCTGGTGGAGATCGTGCGCGGGCGGCTCGAGGGATGCGGCCCGCTGAGCGTGTCATCCCTGGCGGCAGACCTGAACCTCGCGGTGGCGCCCCTCGATGCGGCACTCGCGCTGTTGCAGGCGGAAGGCTTCGCGATGCGCGGCGCCTTCAGCCCGGGGGCGGCGCCGGCGAGCGAGTGGTGCGAGCGGCGCCTGCTGGCGCGCATCCACCGCTACACGGTCAAGCGGCTGCGCGCGGAGATCGAGCCGATCGAGGCGCGCGACTTCCTGCGCTTCCTGTTCGCCTGGCAGCGCGTCACCGCCGAGGCGCGCATGGAGGGCCCGGATGCGGTCGCGGCGGTGCTCACGCAGCTGGAGGGCTTCGAGGCGCCCGCCAGCGCCTGGGAGACGGAGCTGCTGCCCGCGCGCATTGCCGAATACGAGCCGGTGTGGCTCGATGAGCAGTGCCTTGCCGGGCGCTTCGTGTGGACGCGGCTCGCCGCGCGCCGCGCCGACCCGGAGCGCGGCGCCGCCCCGGTGCGCGCCACGCCGATCGTGCTGCTCGCGCGGCGCAACCTCAGGCTCTGGTCGGTGCTCGCCACCGCCACCGACCCGGGACACCTGTCCGCGAGCGCGCTGCGCGTGGCCAGCTTCCTCGACACGCACGGCGCCTCCTTCTTCGATGAGATCGCCGCCGGCAGCGCACTGCTGCCCACGCAAGCGGAGGAGGCGCTGGCGGAGCTGGTGGCGCTCGGGCTCGTGAACGCCGACAGCTTCGCCGGACTGCGCGCGCTGCTCGTGCCCTCGGACCGGCGGCGCGGCGCCGCCGCCGGCCGCCGGCGCCGCCGCCTGGCGCTGTTCGGGATGGATGCGGCCGGGCGCTGGTCGCGCATCGCGCGCGCCGACGCGGCCCTCGCGCCGGCGCGCGCCGCGGACCCCGAGGTGGTCGAGCACGTGGTGCGCACGCTGCTGCGGCGCTGGGGCGTGCTCTTCTGGCGCCTGCTCGCGCGCGAGGCGGACTGGCTGCCGCCGTGGCGCGACCTGCTCATGTGCTGCCGCCGCCTCGAGGCGCGCGGCGAGCTGCGGGGCGGACGCTTCGTGGCCGGCGTCACCGGCGAGCAGTACGCGGTGCCCGAGGCGATCGCGCTGCTGCGCGCGGCGCGCCGCCGTCCGCTCGCGGGCGAGATGTTCGCCTGCAGCGGCGCCGACCCGCTCAACCTGGTCGGCATCCTCACCCCGGGAGCGCGCCTGCCGGCACTCAGCGGCAACCGCCTGCTCTACCGGGATGGGGTGCCCATCGCCGTCTATGCCGCCGGCGAGGTGGCCTTCCTCAGCGAGCTCGAGCCGGCCGCGCGCTGGGAGGCGCAGAACCTGCTGCTGCGACGGCACGTACCGCCGGTGCTGGCCGAGCTGGCCTGAGCGGCGCGCGCCGCGCTTCAGCTCTTGCCGTGCGACTCCTGGTAGCGGCGCACCGCATCCATGGTGTTGTCGACGTGCTTCTCCGGGTCCATGGCGGTGTAGGAGTAGAGCACCTTGCCGCCCGGGACGATCACGTAGGAGGTGCGGTTGGCGTACTCCGGGTGCCCGGGCAGCACCGAGTCATACGCCTTCATGATGCTGCCGTCGGCATCGGAGGCGACCGCGAACTTGTTGCGGCACTCACTCACCGAGAACTTGTTGAGCTTGTCGATCGGGTCGTGCGAGACCCCGATCACGGTGGCGCCGAGCGCGGTGAACTTCTCGGTGGCCTCGGCGAACTTGTGCGCCTCGACCGTGCAGCCGGGGGTGAAGGCGGCCGGGTAGAAGTACAGCACCACCGGGCCCTTCTTCAGCGCCTCGGCGAGGGAGAACTTGAAGGTCTTGCCGGCCAGCGAGGCGTCGGTGCTGAAGTCCGGCGCGCTGGCGCCATCGGGAAGTGCCGCGCCGACCGGCAGCGCAAGCAACGCCGCCGCCGCGGCCAGGACGAACGAACCTCGCATGGGGTGTCTCCGTTGTTGTTCGAAGGACGCGCCCCGCATCATCGGCCAACACCGCTTGGCGCGCCAGTAGCGCGCCCCTCCTGGCGTTCCTTGCCGTAGCCGACCAGCTCGACGTAGCCACGGCCATTGAGCGCGCGCCCCGCGCGCTGTCCGCGCACCGCGACCGCGCCCTCCCAGTAGCGCGGCGGGCCGCTCAGTTCCTGGTCGGGCAGCAGCGGCGCGAGCGTCAGGTCCAGCTGCAGCGCAGCGGCGCGCAGGTGCCAGCCGCCCGGATAGCGATCCCCGCGCGGGCTCACCCAGCTGCGGGTGACCTCGATCGCGAGCGCATCGTGGCCGAGCGCGTGCGCGCCACCGGCGGCATCGGTGAAGGTGCCGCCGCTGTGCGCATCGCGGCCGCCGTGCGCATCGCGCAGGGCGTAGAACATGAGTGCGCTGCCATCATCCAGCTGCAGCGCGAACCAGTCCCAGCCGACCTGGCCGGCCCCGAGCGCCCCGCTGCCCCACTCGCGGTCGACCCAGACGAGCCCGCTCACCGGCTGCGGCGGCCCGGCATCGCGCGTCAGCGTGCCGCTCGCGCTGACGCGCGGCAGTGAGTAGTAGTAGCTGGCATCCCCGGGCGCGGATGACTTCACCGACAGGCCGTTCGCACCGTTCAGCACCGGCGGGGCGGCGAGCCGCAGGGTGAGCTCGAGCTCATAGCCCGCACCGCGGGCGGCGAGGTGCCAGCGCTGCTGATCCTCGGGATCGGCCGCGAGCGAGCAGTCCTCGAGCCACACGTGCAGTGGGTTGCCCTCGGCGCCGGCGAGCCCGAGCGCCCCGCGCGCGAGCTTCTGCGCGAAGCGGAAGCGCGCGCGCGCCGCATCGGTAATGGCGAAGTGCGCCATGTAGATCTCGCGTGCGCGCCAGGCGGAAGCCTGAGGTGCCGCAGCTGCGGGCGGCGCGAGCGCGAAGCGGAAGAAGGTCAGCTCGAAGCCGAAGCGCTGCTGATCCGCGCCCTCGAGGTTGCCGCTCGTGTACCACCACTCCTGGCGGTATTGCTGGTGCGGGCCGTGGTCGGCCGGGAAGCTGAAGGTGCGCGCGCCGCCGGCCTGCGCGAAACCCGCAGCGGGCGCCCCGCGCAGCAGTCCACCCGCGCTCTGCGGGGGCGGCGCGGCGGGCGTCGCGGCGGCACACGCCAGCGCCAGCAGCGCGCCGAGCCGCAGGCTCGGGCTCATTCGGCGCGCAGCCCGGCGGCCAGCGGCGCGCGCGCGCTGCGCCAGGCCGGATAAAGCGCCGCACCCGCCGCCGCGAGCAGCGCCAGCAGCACGGCGTTCATGAACTGCGGCGGCGCCAGGTACAGGTCGATGTGCCAGCCGAAGGCACGGCGGTTGATGACCTCGGTGAGCATGAGCGCGGTCAGCACGCCGGCCGGCACCGCGGCGAGCAGCGCCACCGCGCCCATGAACAGCGTCTGCAGCAGGATGACGAGCGCGCTGGCCCCCGGGGTGAGGCCGAGCGAGCGCAGCAGCGCCAGCTCGCGCGCGCGCGCCAGCTGCCAGGCGAGCAGTGCGCTCACCAGCCCCAGGGCCGCCACACCCGCCGCCAGCCAGTAGAGCACGCGCGTGATGAGGAAGGTACGCTCGAAGATGCCGAGTGAGAGCGCGCGGATGGCGGCGTTCGAGCGCACCAGCACCGCCGTGCCCGCCGCACTGGCGCGCGCGCGCACCTGCCCGATCAGCGCATCCACCGGCGTCCCGGGCGCGAGGTAGAGCCCGAGCCCGCTCAGGCTCGCATCGGGCCACAGCCCCCGGTAGGTCGAGAGCGCCATCAGCACCTCGCCGCGCTCGTTGCCGTACTCGCGGTAGACGCCGGCGATCGGCAGCGCGCGCGGCCCCGACGCGCTCACCAGGGTGAGGCGCTCCCCGGGGGCGAGCCTGAGCCGCCAGGCGAGCGGCTCGGAGATCAGCAGCGCGCCGCGTGCGAACGCCGCCCACACCGCCGGTGCCGTACCGGCCACGAGGTGATAGGCATCCCCGCCGTAGGGCCCGAGGCGCACCGCGGCGACCTCGAGCGCGCCGTGATCGGACTCGACCTGCGAGCGGCGCGCCTCGCTGTGCGCGCGCACCCCGGGCAGGCCGGCCAGCTGCTGCACCAGCGCGCTTGGCAGCCCTGCCCCGCTGCCCGGCGCCGGCGCACTCACGTACACGTCGGCCCGCAGCGTGGTGCGCAGCCAGGCGGAGAGGGAGCCGCGGAAGCTGGCCACCATCACCGCCACGCCGATCATGGCGGTGAGTGCCATCGCCAGCGCCGCCACCGCCACGGCGGTGCGGCTCAGGGAGGCGGCCACGTCCTCGAGCGCGAGGCGCGCGAGCGGGCTGCGCGCGCGACTCCAGCGAGCCGCGCCGCGCGCCAGCGCTTCCAGCAGCGCGGGCGTCAGTGCCGCCACCGCGAGCAGCAGCAGGAACAGCGCCACGAACCCCGCCAGCAGGCTGCGCGTGAAGATGAGCACGCAGGCGAGCGAGAGCGCGCCGAGGAGCGTGGCGCACACCACCAGCACACGCGCCAGGCGACGTACGCGGGACTCGAGCACCGTGCGCGCCAGGGCCAGCTGCGGGGCGCTGGCGGCCACCTCGAGCGCGGGCACGAGCGCCGCCACGAGCGCGGTGCCCACGCCCGCCAGCAGCGCCTTCGCCAGGGTCGCCGCCGGCAGCGCGAGCGTGGTGACGCTCACCACGAAGTACAGATCGTTGATGGTGCGCGCCACGAGCCCGACCAGCGTGCGCCCGATCGCCACACCCAGGAGCGTGCCGAGCGCAGCGCCGATGAGGCCGAGCACGGCCGCCTCGCCGAGCAGCACGCCGAGCACTTCCGCCCGCGTCGCCCCGAGCGCGCGCAGCACGCCGAGGATCGCGCGCCGCTGCAGCACCGCGAAGCTGAGCGCGCTGTAGATGAGGAAGGTGCCGACCAAGAGCGCGAGCAGGCTGAGCGCGCGCAGGTTGGTGGTGAAGGCATCCGTCATGGCAAAGGTCTCCTGCGAGCGCGCGCGCGTGGGGCTGAGCGTCACCCCCGGCGGCAGCTCCGCGCGCAGTGCCGCCTCGAGCCTGCGGCCCGCCGGCCCCTGCGGCAGCCGCACGTCGATGGCGGAGAGCCGGCCGCGCGCACCGAGCCACTCCTGTGCCTGCGCGAGGTCGGTGAGCAGCAGGGAATCGTAGCCGCCCGCATCCGGCAGCGTGCCGATGAGGACCGCCGCCCGCGTGGCGCCGGCCACCTCCACCAGGAAGTGCGCCCCCGGGCGCAGCTGGAGATCGGCCGCCGTGCGCGCTCCGAGCAGCACCGCGCCCGGCTCGAGGAACCACGCGCGCGCCTCCTCCAGGCCGCCGCCCAGGGCGGGCCCGAGGCCGGCGGGGCCGTCCGCGAGCGCCGCGCTCGCGAGCGGATCGATGCCCTGCAGTTCCAGCAGGCGCGTGCCGATGCGGGCGTAGCCGCTCAGGCGCGGCGCATAGCGTGCCTGCGCCACCCCGGGCACGAGCGCGCGCGTGACCAGGCGCACGTACAGCGACTCATCGAGGACGCCGGGGTTCGCGCTCAGCAGGTGCGTCGCCGGTCCGTTGACCGCCTGCACCGAGAGCTCGAAGGCGCGCCGCGAGCTCGCGGCGGCGATGTCGACCGCGACGATCGTGCCCACCCCGAGCGTCATGCCCGCCAGCGCGAGCAGCAGTTGCGCCGGGTGGCGGCGCAGGTGCCGCAGGCTCGCGCGCCACAGCAGCTTCATGCCGCGCTGCCGGCGGGGTGCAGCGTGCCACCCCGCAGCTCGAGCACCCGGTCGGCCTGCGCGGCGAGCGCGTGGTCATGGGTGACCATGAGGAGGGTCGCGCCGCCTGTGCGGGCGTGGCCAAGCAACAGCGGCACCACCTCGCGCGCGCTCACCTCATCGAGGTTGCCCGTGGGCTCATCCGCCAGCAGCAGCCGCGGCCGGTGCACCAGCGCACGGGCGATGGCGACGCGCTGCTGCTCGCCGCCGGAGAGCTGCTCGACGGCCGCGTGCGCGCGCGCACAAAGGCCGACCTGCGCGAGCGCCGCGGCGCTGCGCGTGCGCGCCGGCGCGCCGCGCACGCCGTTCAACTCGAGCACCAGGCGCACGTTCTCGAGGGCATCGAGCGTGGGGATCAGGTTGAAGAACTGGTAGACGAAGCCGACGTGCGCGCGCCGCCAGCGGGTGCGCGCGGGCTCGCCGAGCGCGGTGAGCTCGGTGCCGTCGAGGGCGATCGTGCCGGCATCGGGGGTGTCGATGCCGCTCACCAGGTTGAGCAGCGTCGACTTGCCCGAGCCGCTGCGCCCGGTGATGGCGACGATCTCGCCGCGCGCGATGCTGGCCTCGGCGCCCTCGAGCACCGCCTGCACGCGGGCACCCTCGTGAAAGCTCTTGCGCAGTTGCCGGATCGCCAGCACGCCTTCCCTCCTCGCGCTCGCCTGGGATGCATTGTAGAAAGTTCCGCGCTTTGGCACTGTGGCGGACATGGCCGCGGACGCATGGCGCGTGCTGACGACCCTGCCGGACCTGCCCTCGGCGCAGGTGCTGGTCGATGTGCTGCGCGCCTGCGGGGTCGGGGTGCGCGTCCGGTCCGATGCGGCCGTGCTCGGGCTCGCCGCGCCCACCCGCCTGTACGTCGAGGCCGCCGACGAGGCGCGCGCCCGCGCCCTGCTCGCCGCGCGCGAGTTCAGCGAGGCGGAGCTGGCCGAGCTGTCGCTCTCCGCCGACCCGGGCGTGCCCGAGCGCTGAGGCCGCCCGGCGGCTGGCACGGGACGAGCCGATCGGCGACACTGCGCAGCCCTGACGCTCCCTTAAAGGCTGCGTGCGACTTCGCGCAGCTGCCCGCTCACCAACGCTCACGAAAGGTTCCCCATGAGATTGCCAATGTCAGGCCGCACCGGCCGGACCCTGCGCTTCGCCGCCCTGGCGGCCCTGCTCGGCAGCGCCCTGGCGCAGGCCCAGGAGGGTGGCGCGCCGGCAGCGGCGGCCCCGGGCGCCAAGCCCGCCGCCAAGGCGCCGGCGGCCGCGCGCACCGCCAGCTACAGCCTCGGCGTCATGTTCGGCGCGCAGCTGAAGAACAACTCCCTGACCGCCGAGCAGATCAACACCGCCCAGGTGGCGCAGGGCATGAAGGATGCGCTCGCCGGCAAGGCCGAGCTCGGGGATGCCGACCGCGAGAACATCACCAAGCTCGCCAGCGCCGCCGGCGAGGCCAACCACCAGGTGGCCGCCAAGTTCCTGGCCGAGAACGGCAAGAAACCCGGCGTCGTCACGACCGTGAGCGGCCTGCAGTACAAGGTGCTCACACCCGGCAGCGGCAATGCGCCCAACCCGACCGACGAGGTGACCGTGAACTACCGCGGCACGCTCCTGAACGGCACCGAGTTCGACAGCAGCTACAAGCGCAACGAGCCGGCGCACTTCCCGCTCAACAAGGTGATCCCGGGATGGAGCGAGGGCGTGGGCCTGATGAAGCCGGGCGCCAAGTACCAGTTCTGGATCCCGCCGCAGCTGGCCTACGACATGCGCTCCCCGCCGGGCATCCCGCAGGGCTCGCTGCTGATCTTCGAGGTGGAGCTGTTGAGCGCCAAGCCGCCCGCGCCGGCGAAGCCGGCGGCACCGGCACCGGCACCGGCACCGAGCAAGTAAGGCAACCGCTTCAGGCCCCGGCGTTCGCTCCGGGGCTGAAGCGCATGGGCTTGGTGACGCCGAGACGCGTGAGCTCGTGCAGCAGGGAGGCGGCCAGCTCCTGGTGCGCGCCGCGCTCGAACGGCGGCGCGGCGCTCCAGTCGTAGGCGAAGGGGTGCTGGGCGCGCAGCGCCGCCGGCTCATCCGCGTAGCGCGGGATGACGTGCGCGTGCAGCGCCGGCTCCTGGTTGCCGAGGATGGCGTAGTTGATGCGCAGCGCGCCGGTGACCTTCAGCAGCGCATCCCCGAGGCGCGACATGTCCGAGAGGAAGGCGATGCGCTCGCGCGCGCCGAGCGCGTTCAGCGTCGGCACCACCGGGTCGGGCAGCAGCAGCGCGTAGCCGCGCACGAACTGGCGCTCGCCGAACACCGCCCAGCCGCTGAAGAGGCGCGCGATCACCTTCGGGTCGCGCCCCTCGCGCGCCGCCTCCACCATGGCGTGGATCGCGGTCTGCGGCTGCTCTTCCGCGGGTTCGTTCTTCATGGATGTACCGGCGTGCGGAACACGAAATATACCGCACCGAGCAGGCACAGTGCCGCCCACAGGTAGTCGAGTTTGAAGCCCTTGCCCATGTAGAAGACGGCAAACGGCACGAACACCGTGAGCGTGATCACCTCCTGCAGGATCTTCAGCTGCGGCAGCGACAGCTGCGTGTAGCCGATGCGGTTGCCGGGCACCTGCAGCAGGTACTCGAAGAAGGCGATCCCCCAGCTCACCAGCGCCGCCAGGTACCACGGACGGTCGGCGAAGTTCTTCAGGTGCGCGTACCAGGCGAAGGTCATGAAGAGGTTCGAGCCGATCAGCAGCAGCGTCGCGGCCAGCGTGGCGGAGACGAACGGGGTCATGGCGGCTCCTGAGGGCACGGGCGGCGCGCTAGCACTCTACCCCGAGCGCACCCAGGGCGGCGCGCGTGCGCGGGTAGTCCTCGTGCACGATGCCATGCCAGCCGCGCGCGCGCGCGGCCGCGATGTTGTCGGCCCGGTCGTCGATGAACACCGTGCGCGCCGGCGTGAGCGCGAAGCGCCGCTCGGCCTCGGCGTAGATGTCGGCGTGCGGCTTCATCACCCCGGCGAGGTAGGACGGCAGCGCCCCGTGCCCGAGGCTGTGCAGGCGGTACTCGCGCGCCAGGTGCGCCCAGTGCAGGTCGCCGATGTTGGAGAGCAGGTAGACGCGGTAGCGCTCGCTCAGGCGGTGCGCCAGCTCGACCATCGGCGCATCGATGACGAACATGTCGAGCCAGTTGGCACGCACCTCGGCGAGCGACACCGGCTCGCGCGTGAGGGCGGCGAGCCGCTCGAGCAGCTCGTCCCCGCACATGCGCCCGCACTCGTGCTCGGCGAGCGCGATGCGCTCCATGACCGCATCGCGCTCACTCAGCGGCGCGCCGCGCGCGGCCAGCAGCTTAAGCAGCGGCTGGTAGTTCAGGTGCAGCAGCACCCAGCCGATGTCGAACACCACCGCGGCGATGCCATTGGCAGCGCTCATGCCAGCGGCCGCGGCCGGGCGCGCTGCCCTAGCTGCATACGCTGCCCAGGTCCCCGGGGCGCTGGTTGACGGCCACCACCGCGGCGCGCGCGAAGAAGTTGAAGTCCGTGGCGCTCGCCACGGTGTAGGCGCCCATGGCGCGGCCCACCACCAGGTCGCCCGCCCGCAGGCGCGGCAGCATGAGGTTCTCGGCGATCACGTCGATGCTGTCGCAGGTCGGGCCGGCCAGCACCGAGGGCAGCCGCTCGGGCGCAGCGCGCAGCGGCTCGACCGGGTAGCGGGCATGATCGAACAGCTGGCCGCTGTAGCTGCCGTACAGGCCGTCATCCAGGTAATACCACCAGTGGCCCTCGCGCTGCGCGCGTCCCATGACGGAGGCGACCGCGAGCGCCGCCGGCCCGACCAGGTAGCGCCCCGGCTCGGCCAGCACGCGCACCCGCCGCGGCAGCCGCGCCAGCGCCGCGCGCAGCGGCGCGCAGAAGCTGCCGATATCCGGCGCCGGCGTGCCGTAGTCGATGGGGAAGCCGCCGCCGATGTCGAGCACGTCGCAGGGGCCGAGGCGCTCGCGCCGGGCCGCCGCGAGCAGCCGCGCGCACTCGCGCACCGCCTCGACGTGCTTCATCGCATCCGCGGCCTGCGAGCCGACGTGGAAGGACAGGCCGCGCACGCGCAGGCCGAGCCCGGCCGTGAGGCGCGCCAGCGGCAGCGCCTCCTCCGGGTCGCAGCCGAACTTGCGCGACAGGTCGACCACCGCGCCCGGCGCGCGGAAGGAGACGCGCAGCAGCAGCTCGGCGTGCGCGCCGTGGCGCGCGAACTTGCGCACCTCATCGGGATTGTCGGCCACGAAGGTGCGCACGCCGAAGGCGAGCGCGTTCTCGATGTCCGCGGGCCGCTTGATCGGGTGGGTGTGGATGCAGCGCTCGGGACTGGCGCCGAGGCGCTGCGCCAGCTGCACCTCGCCGGTGCTGGCGAGGTCGAGCCCGCCGCCCTCCTCGAGGATGGTCTGCGCCGCGGCCGGGTGCGGCAGCGGCTTGAGCGCGTAGTGCAGCGCCACCTGCGGCAGCGCGCGCTTGAGCTTGCGGTACTGCACGCGCACCCGCTCGCAGTCGAGGATCAGCAGCGGCGAGCCGAACTGCTGCACCAGGCGGCGCACGTGCGCGGGCTGGAACGGGTCGATGAACCGCGGGCGGGGCACTTCGCGCGAGGCGGCTACGGCAGCACGGCCATCGTGCCAGTGCCGTCGTCGCTCTCGGCGATGTTGGTGGCGGCGCGCAGCAGGCGGTCACGCACCGCGGCCCACGCCTCGCCGTCGGGCACGCTCTGCACCAGGATCTGCTGACAGCCGGCCTTATCGAGGGTGCGCAGGTTGGTGTAGAGGTCGCGCGCGTACACATCCGCGCGGCGCCCGGCGTTGATCCAGGTGACGTACTTGTGCGAGCGCAGCGGCAGGCGCTGTGCCAGCACGGCGACGCGCCGGCCGCCGGCGGAAGCTGCGTCCGCCTGCGCATCGATTTCACCCGCGGGCACGATGGTGAGCGGCGTCGCCGGCGCGTAGTGCGTCGGGGCGGCGCCAGGCACGCGCGGCGAGGTCCCGGCGGGGCCGACACTGAGCTCGCCCACCACCGCGCGCAGCTGCGCGGCGGTGACGCTGCCGGGACGCAGCAGGCGCACCTGCTCGCCCTCGAAGGAGACGATGGTCGACTCGAGCCCGATCTGGCACTCGCCGCCATCAAGGATCAGGCGCAGGCTTTCGCCGAACTCCTCGCGCACGTGCTCGGCGCGCGTCGGGGAGAGGCGGCCGTAGCGGTTGGCCGAGGGCGCGGCGATGCCGCCGCCGAAGGCGGTGAGCAGCTGCTGCGCCATCGGGTGCGCGGGCACGCGGATGGCGATGGTGTCCTGGCCGCCGGTGATCACCTCGTGCACGTGCGCCGCCTTGGGCATCACCATGGTGAGCGGGCCGGGCCAGAAGCTCTCGGCGAGGCGGTTGGCGAGCTCGGGCACCGCGCTCACCCAGCGGTGCAGGTAGCGCGGGCTGTCCAGGTGCACGATCACCGGGTGCTGCGCGGGGCGGCCCTTGAGCTCGAAGATCTTGCGCACCGCCGCCGGGTTCTGGGCGTTGGCGCCGAGGCCGTACACGGTCTCGGTCGGGAAGGCGACCAGCTCGCCGTCGCGCAGCGCCTGGACCGCCGACTCGATTTCAACCTGTGTGGCTCTGACGATTCGCACCATAGTTCGGGTCGATTCTAGCAAGCCGTCGGTGTCCGCTGGACGCGTGTTGTGTGCACGCATCAGCTGCGTGCGCCCTGCGCCTTAAGGCGGGAAGCACGCGCCGCCGGCGGTGCGCCTTTACTTAAGCCGGCGCGCTACTCGAGCGTATGGCGCGCCCAGCCACCCTCGCCGTGCACCAGCTCGTAGGCCGGCCAGTAGTGCTTGTCGAGCTTGAGGGTGATCACTTCCGGGGCGTTGTTCCAGGTGATGGTCTTCAGGCGCACCGAGGAGCGATCGGGCCGCCCGAGCACCACCTTAAGGAAGGCATCCAGGTCCGGCGTCGGCGCGCCGTCCACCTCGACGATGCGTCGTCCCGGATAGAGCCCGTGGCGCGTCGCCGGCGATCCGTAGGCGAAATACGCCACGTAGACCCCGCTCGGCTCGATGCCGCGCTGCGCGCTCATCGCGCGGTGCGGTGCCTGCAGCGTCGCCCCGGCCCACTGCACCAGGCGCTCCACGTCGGCCCCCGGGAGTGCGGCGGTGGCGACCTCGAGGGTCTGCTCCTCCTGGTTGCGCCACACCGTGACGCGCACGCGCTCGCGATCGGCGGCGGCTTTCTCCACCTCGCGGAAGCGCGTCACCACGTGCTCGTCGATGGCGAGCAGCAGATCCCCGGGCAGCAGCTGCCGCGCGGCATCCGAGCCGCCGACGAGGCGCGTCACGGTCAGCACCTGGCGGCGGCTCGGGGTGTGCTGCGCCAGGCGCTGCGTCCAGCTCTGCGGCAGCCCGAGCTCGTGCGCCTGCGCGAGCGGCATGCCGGCGAGCTCCGCCTCGAGCGAATGCAGCACCGCGCCGCTGCGCACGCGCTCGATCATGTCCGCGACCACGCCGATCGGCACGCCGCGCGTGTCCTGGGCGATCTCGCGCCCGTTCTCGTAGGCGAAGCTCGACCAGGTGCCGAGCACGCTGCCGCCGGAGTCGGCCAGCACCCCGTCGTACTCGCCCGGCGGATTCACCAACTGCGCGGTCTCGATGTTGCTGTCGCGGAAGCGCATGGTGCGCGAGAGCGGCAGCTCGAGCGGGTCGATGCTGGCGATCTCGGTGGCGCGCGCGCGCAGCTCGTTGTCGGGCGTCAGGCCCACCACCCACACGCGCTCGCCCGCGGCGAGCTCGTGCGTGGCGAGGCGCGCCGCGCGCACCGGGGTCGCGCCGATGAGCTTCGGGTCGTAGGCCACGACCGCGAAGTTGTGCAGCGGGTGTACGTACACCACCCGCCCGGGCACCTGCACCGTGCCGGCGAAGGTGATGGTCACGTCCCCGACCGCCACCGGCACGGTGTTGCGGTCGACGACCACCAGGCCGCGCTGCGCATCGACCACGAGCCCGGTGCCGTGGTAGTTGCGCTCGGTGATGCCGGAGACCGAATAGGGCATGTCGAAGGTCACCATGACCAGCGAGGGCGCGAGCGCGTTCATGCGCGCCTCGCCGTAGCGGGGGTACTGCGTGACGCTCACCGGGGTGGGCCTGGGCTCCGGGCCCGGCGCCAGTGCCTTGCAGTCCCACAGCCCCGCACTGTCGTCGCGCTCGCAGTGATGTGCCGGGAACCACAGCCGGTCCATGCGGATGGTGTGCAGCTCGGTGCTGTTGGAGGCATCGATCGTGAGGAAGCGCACCGCGGCGCGGTCGCCATCCCCGAGCTGCGCGATGCCTGACTCCAGGTCCGTGAGCGCATCGGTGCGGCGGCCGTTGAGGGCGACGATCACGGCCCCGCGCGGCACGCCGGCCGAGGAGAACACGTAACCCGGATTGGCGACGTACACCCCGCGCGTCGGCACGTTGAAGTGGCGCGCCTGCTGGTAGGAGAGCGTGTGCACCACCGCATCGCCGAACTCCGCATAGGCGTGCGGGGTGATGGCGTGCAGGTCCCCGACCGGCAGCTTGGCCGAGAGTGCCTTACCACCGCGCTCCAGCTCCACCTCGACCTGGGCGCCGACGGAGCCGTCGAGCACCTCTTCCAGCGGCTCGAACTGCCCGATGAAGTGCCCGTTGAGCTTCACCAGGATGTCCCCGGGCTGCAGCACGCCCTCGCTGGGACTGCCGGGCAGCACCTCGGTGACCACCAGCATGCCGGTGTTGCGCGGGAAGTCCTTGCGCACCGCGGCCTCGGTGGGGCCGTTGAGGCCGAGCCGCTCGAGCTCATCGTAGGGGGTGTAGTTGAAGACCGTGTACAGCGTGCCGCGCGGCACCGGCTTGCCGGCCTGGATCAGTTCGAGCGCGCGCTTCACCCGCCCGAGCGGCAGGTAGAAGCTCGAGGCCGCCCCGCTCGCCCCGCCGGCATTGAGCGCCACGACGCGGCCGCGGATGTCCAGCACCGGGGAGCCGGAGGAGCCGCCGGAGGTCCCCGAGGCCGCCTGCAGATAGAAGGTGTTGAAGTCGTTGTACTTGGTGATCCCGTACTCGGGGGCGTCGCGGTCGAGCCGTGCCAGCGTGCCGGCGAGGATCGAGAGCTGCTCGCCGGCGTTGTTGCCCACCACGCGGATCTCGCGCCCCACCTGGGCCCCTTCCGGGTACAGCGGCAGCGCCTTGGGCTTGATGAAGCGCAGCTTCTTCGGGTCGTAGCGGTAGATGCCGAAGTCGTGCACCGGGTCGCGGTACACCGGATACAGCTGCAGCTCCTCGCGATTGAGGAAGGTGGCCTCCGAGGTGACCGGCCCGGGCGTGACCACGTGGCGGTTGGTGAGGATCAGGCCGCGCTCGGCGTCGACGATGAAACCGGTCGCCTGCGCGGTGGTGTTCCACTCGGTGTCGAAGGCGCGCGTGAGGTCGACGTTAATGGACACCACGCTCGGGGCGATGCGCTCGAGCGTCACCGCCCAGTCGGGGTTCTCCTCGACGGCCACCGCGGCCTGCGCCGGGTTTGGTTCCTGTCCGGTCTCCCCGCCGGGGGGCGGCGGCGCCGGCGCGACGTTGGGCGGCGCCCCGGGCTTGCTGCTGGTGGGCGGGGCCGGCTGCGGCATGGTGGGCGCGGCCGGCGCGGCGGAGGTCGCCGCGCTCGAGCGCCCGGTGCGCGCCGGGGAGGCGGCGCCGGCGGGGTTGTCGGTCTGCGCCAGCGCGGCGCCGGATGACAGCAAGAGGCAGCACAGCCCGAGGGGGCATAAGCGTCGCATCAGGGATCCACTCCTAGCGGCCAAGGAGCACGAGCAGCCAAACCACCGCGAGCAGCACGAAGGACATCAGTACCGCCGCCGAGCCGATGTCCTTGGCGAGCCCGGCGAGCGCGTGCCGCTCGAAACCGATGCGGTCGAGGGTCGCCTCGATGGCGCTGTTGAGCAATTCCACGATCAGGACCAGAAACACCGGTGCGACCAGCAGTGCCCGCTCGGTGCCCGAATGCCCCAGCCACAATCCCAGCGGTATGACGAGCAGCGCCGCGGCAAGTTCCTGGCGGAAGGCGGCCTCCTCGCGGTAGGCCCCCTTGAGCCCATGCCAGCTCGAGGAACAGGCCCGCACGATGCGGGTCACCCCGCGCGGCTTGTAGCGGTCTACGGCGGCGCCTTCGGCTTCCATGTAAGGTCCAGTTGTCGAGCCGCCCGCACGTCATCCAGGCGGCGCACCGGCATGGTATGCGGTGCGCTCGTGACGCGCCCGGGTTCTTGCTCGGCTTCCTGCTGAATCTGTGACATGGCTGTCACAAATGCATCCAGAACCTCGCGGGTCTCGGTCTCGGTGGGCTCGATCAGCAGGCACTCCGGCACCAGCAGCGGGAAATAGGTGGTCGGGGCGTGGAAGCCGTAATCCAGCAGCCGCTTGGCGAAATCCATCGCGGTCACGTTGAGCTCGCGCGCCTGGCGCTTGAGGGTCACGATGAACTCGTGGCTGGCACGCCGCTGCGGGTAGGCGGCATCGAAGCCGGCATGCTGCAGCCGGCGCAGCAGGTAGTTGGCGTTGAGCGTGGCGAACTCCCCCACCCGCTGCATGCCCTCGCGCCCGAGCAGCCGCATGTAGATGTAGGCGCGCAACAGCACCCCGGTATTGCCCATGAAGGCCGACAGCCGCCCGATCGAGTGCGGCAGGTCGCTCTCGGTGAGCCAGCGGTAGCGCTCGCCCTCGCGCCCCACCAGCGGCACCGGCAGGAACGGCAGCAGGCGCGTGCCGACCCCCACCGCGCCTGCGCCCGGGCCGCCGCCGCCGTGCGGGGTGGAGAAGGTCTTGTGCAGGTTCATGTGGATGACGTCGAAGCCCATGTCCCCGGGACGCACCTTGCCGAGGATCGCGTTCAGGTTCGCGCCATCGTAATAGAGGAGCCCGCCGGCCTCGTGCACGATGCGCGCCACGCTCTCGATGCGGCGCTCGAACACCCCGAGCGTGGAGGGGTTGGTGAGCATGATGCCCGCGGTCTGCGCGCCCACCGCGGCGCGCAGCGCCTCGAGGTCGACGTCGCCCTGCGCATCCACCGGGATCTCGCGCACCACGCAGCCGCACATGGTGGCCGTGGCCGGGTTGGTGCCGTGCGCGGCCTCCGGCACGATGATCTCGTTGCGCTCGAGGTCGCCGCGCGCGCGGTGGTAGGCGCGGATCATGGCGACGCCGGCGAATTCCCCGTGGGCGCCGGCCATGGGCGAGAGCGCCACGCCCTGCATGCCGGTCACCTCCTTGAGCATCTCCTGCAGCTCGAACAGGCAGCCGAGCACGCCCTGGCCGTGCGACTCCGGGGCGAGCGGGTGGCGCGCCAGGAACTGCGGCAGCATCGCGTACTGGTTGCACGCCTTGGGGTTGTACTTCATCGTGCACGAGCCGAGCGGATAGAAGTGCGTGTCGATGGAGAAGTTCAGCTGCGACAGGCGCGTGAAGTGACGCACCGTCTCGAGCTCGGATACTTCCGGCAGCGCCGGCGGCTGCGCGCGCCGCAGCTCGCGCGGCAGGTCCTCCAGCACCGCCGGCTCCTCGGCCGCCGGCCACTGGTCCTGCGCGCCGCGGCCGCTGGCGGAGTACTCGAAGATCACCGGTTCGTGCGTCATCGGTGCGGCTCCTTATCCTAGGCGGCGCGCGCCGCCTGCATGAGCTCGCCCAGGCAGGTGCGGTAGCGCTCGAGGTCGTCCTGCGTCTTGGTCTCGGTCGCGCACACCAGCAGCGCCGGCCCGAGCTCGGGGTAGAAGGCCGCGAGGTCCAGCCCGCCGGCGATGCCGCGCGCGGCCAGCCCCTGCAGCACCGGTGCCACGGGGCGGTCGAGCAGCAGCACCGCCTCGTGGAAGTGCGGCCCGGCGAAGGCGCTGCGCACGCCCGGCAGGCGCGTCAGGGCGCTGACGAGCTCGCGCGTGCGCGCATGCGCGGCGGCGGCCACGCGCGCGAGCCCCTGCGGTCCCATGAGCGCCATGTAGATCGTGGCCGCGGTCACGAGCAGCCCCTGGTTGGTGCAGATGTTCGAGGTCGCCTTGGCGCGCCGGATGTGCTGCTCGCGCGCCTGCAGCGTGAGCGTGAAGCCGCTCTTGCCGGCCACGTCCAGCGTGCGCCCGACGATGCGCCCGGGCATCTGCCGCACGTGCTCCTGGCGCGCCGTCATGAAGCCGAAGTACGGGCCGCCGGAGGACAGCGGCACCCCGAGCGGCTGGCCCTCGCCGACGGCGATGTCCGCGCCGCGCTGGCCCCACTCCCCGGGGGGCTTCAGCAGCGCGAGCGTGGTGGGATTGACCACGGCGATGACCAGCATGTTGTGCGCGTGCGCGAAATCGGTGAGCGCGTCCACATCCTCCAGGCAGCCGAAGAAGTTCGGCTGCGCGATTACGAGCGCGGTCACGTCCGTGCCGGCATAGCGCGCCAGGCGCGCCACCGAGAGCACCCCGCCCGCAGCCTCGTAGGGCAGCTCCTCGAACTGCAGCCCCTGGTTGTGGGTGGTGTTGAGCGCCACGCGGCGGTAATGCGGGTGCAGCGTGCTCGGCACGAGGATGCGCGCCGCCCGCGACTTGCGGTTGGCGCGCACCGCCATCAGGCAGGCCTCGGCGGTGGCCGAGGCGCCGTCATAGAGCGAGGCGTTGGCCACGTGCATGCCGGTGAGGCGCGCCATCATGCTCTGGAACTCGTAGATCAGCTGCAGCGTCCCCTGGCTGGCCTCGGCCTGGTAGGGGGTGTAGGCGCTGTAGAACTCCCCGCGCGTGGTGATGGCCCACACCGCCGCGGGAATGTGGTGCTCGTAGGCGCCGGCGCCGATGAAGTTGAGCAGCGTGCCGTCGGCGCGCGCCCGCTCGCTCATCAGCCGCCCGACCTGCTGCTCGTTGAGCGCCGGCGGCACGCCGGCGAGGGAGCCGATGCGCAGCTTCTCGGGGATCTCATCGAAGAGCTCCTCGATGCTGCCGACGCCGATCGCACCGAGCATCGCCTCGACGTCCGCCGCGGTGTGGGGGATGAAGGCCATCAGCCGCCCTCCGCGAGCACGAACTCCTGGTAGGCGGCAGGGCTGAGGAGCTCGGCCCCCGCGAGCGCGCCGGCGGCGGGCTTGAGGCGCATCAGCCAGCCGGCCCCGTAGGGATCGGTGTTCACCAGCTGCGGCTCGGCGGTGAGCTGCGGGTTGCCGGCGCTCACCTGACCGGCGAGCGGCGCATACACGTCGGAGGCGGCCTTGACCGACTCGACCACCGCGCACGCCTCGCCGGCGCTCAGCGTGCGGCCGGCCTCGGGTACCTCGACGAACACCAGGTCCCCGAGAGCGTGCTGGGCGTGATCGGTGATGCCGATCTCGAGACTGCCATCGGGCAGCACGCGCAGCCACTCGTGGGACTTGGTGTACTTCAGATCAGCCGGGACGTTGCTCATGTGCTCTTGGTCCTTCGCTCAAGTGATCAGGGAGCGCCCGCAGCGCACGAATGGCGGCTTGACGATGCGGGCGCTGAGAAGCTTGCCGCGGATGTCGACCTGCACCGTGCCGCCGGCCTCACTCGGCACGCGCGCCAGCGCGATCGAGCGCTCGAGCGTCGGGGCGAAGGTGCCGCTGGTGATCTCACCCTCCGCGCCCCCAGCGACGAGCACCCGCTGGTGCGCGCGCAGCACGCCGCGGTCCTCGAGCAGCAGCCCGACCAGCTTGCGCGCCGTGGCGCCGCGCACGCGTGCGAGCGCGGCGCGGCCGATGAACTCGCGCGCCGCGGGCTCCCAGGCCACCGTCCAGCCGAGGGCGGACTCGTACGGATGCGTGCTCTCGTCCATGTCGCTGCCGTAGAGGTTCATGCCGGCCTCCAGGCGCAGCGTATCGCGCGCACCGAGACCGCAGGAGGCGACGCCGAGGGAATTGAGGCTGCGCCAGGCGGACACGGCCTCGGCCGAGGGCAGCATGATCTCGAAGCCGTCCTCGCCGGTGTAGCCGGTGCGCGCCACGAACCAGGCGCCGAGCGCGGCGCCGCTGAAGGGCTCCAGGGCCAGCGCCGCCGCGGCGGCGGCCGCCGGCAGCAGCTGCGCGGCCTTGGCGCGCGCCTCCGGCCCCTGCACCGCGAGCATGGCGAGGTCGGAGCGCTCGGTGACCGTCACCGCAAAGGGCGCCGCCTGCGCGCGGATCCAGGCCAGGTCCTTGTCGCGCGTGCCGGCGTTCACCACCAGGCGGTAGTTGCGCGCATCGAGGTGGTAGGCGATGAGATCATCGAGGATGCCGCCGGACTCGGCCAGCAGGCAGCTGTAGAGCGCCTTGCCGGGCGCGGCGAGCTTGGCCACGTCGTTGGCGAGCAGGCGGCGCAGGAACTCGCGCGTGCGCTCGCCGGCGAGGTCGATGACGCACATGTGCGAGACGTCGAACACGCCCGCGCCGCGGCGCACGGCGTGGTGCTCGCCGATCTGCGAGCTGTACTGCACCGGCATGTCCCAGCCGCCGAAGTCGACCATGCGGGCGTTGAGCTCCTGGTGCAGCCTGTAGAGCGGGGTCCTTCTTCCCACGAGCACACACTCCCAGCGGGTGAGCCACGGCCAAAAAAGCGACAGCAGGCGCGCGCATCCCGCCTCGACGAGGCGCCTGCCGCCCTTCTGTCCTGTGGACCTGAGAGATTTCCGGCGCCCCAGCGCAGCGCCGTTCCCCTTCGGTGGGTGGAGCGTGTGCGCTCCACCGCTCTCCAGAAGCCCCGCGGTGCGCATGGCACCGCCGTCTGCCGTTCGTGAGCCTGAGCGTTTCCGGGCGGAAATTGCGCCTTCGGCGGTCACGGCCGCGTGTGGGCCGGACGCTCTCCGGACAGACCGTTGCGGGCGGCGGCGATCATAGCATCCCTTTGCTGCGTGCCGCGCGCGCGGGGGCGAGGGTAGAATCCGCGCGTGGAAACCGAGTCTACCCGGGCGCTCGAGTCGCGCCGCCGCAGCGTCGCGGTGACGGTCGGTGCCGTGCAGGTCGGCGGCGACGCGCCGATCATCGTGCAGTCGATGACCAATACCGACACCGCGGACGTCACCGCCACCACGCGCCAGGTGCAGGCGCTGGCGCGCACCGGCTCGGAGCTGGTGCGCGTGACGGTCAATACCGCGGAGGCGGCCGCCGCGGTGCCGGCGATCCGCGAGCGCCTCGACTCCCTCGGCGTGCGCGTGCCGCTGATCGGCGACTTCCATTTCAACGGCCACAAGCTGCTGCGCGAGCATCCCGCCTGCGCCGCCGCGCTCGACAAGTACCGCATCAATCCCGGCAACGTCGGCCGCGGCAGCAAGCGCGACCCGCAGTTCGCCGAGATGATCGAGACCGCCTGCCGCTTCGGCAAGCCGGTGCGCATCGGCGTCAACTGGGGCAGCCTTGACCAGGAGCTGCTCACGCGCCTCATGGACGAGAACTCGCAGCGCGCCCAGCCGCTGCCGGCGCAGCAGGTAATGCGCGAGGCGGTGGTCGCCTCGGCGCTCTCGAGCGCCGCGCGCGCCGAGCAGCTCGGGCTGCCGCACCAGCGCATCATCCTCTCCGCCAAGGTCTCGGGCGTGCAGGACCTGATCGCCATCTACCGCGAGCTGGCGCGCCGCTGCGACTACCCGCTGCACCTCGGGCTCACCGAGGCCGGCATGGGCTCCAAGGGCATCGTCGCCTCCACCGCCGGCATGGCGGTGCTGCTGGCGCAGGGCATCGGCGACACCATCCGCGTCTCCCTCACCCCCGAGCCCGACGGCGACCGGACCCAGGAAGTCGTGGTCGCGCAGGAGATCCTGCAGACCATGGGCCTGCGCGCCTTCACGCCGCTGGTGATCGCCTGCCCCGGCTGCGGGCGCACCACGAGCACGGTGTTCCAGGAGCTGGCGCAGCGCATCCAGGGCCACATCCGCGCCCGCATGCCGGAGTGGCGGCGCGAGTACGCCGGGGTCGAGGCGATGACGGTCGCGGTCATGGGCTGCGTCGTCAACGGCCCGGGCGAGAGCAAGCACGCCAACATCGGCATCAGCCTGCCGGGCACTGGCGAGCGCGCGGTGGCGCCGGTGTACGAGGACGGCGCGAAGACCGTGACGCTCAAGGGGGAGCACATCGCCGAGGAGTTCCAGGCGCTGGTCGAGGCCTACATCGCGCGCCACTACGCGCGCGCGGGCGCCGCATGAGCGAGCTTTCCGAGCGCAGCTGCAGGCCCTGCGAGGGCGGCATGCCGGCGCTGACGCGCGCGCAGGCCGAGGCGTTCATGGGGCAGCTGGATGGCGCCTGGCAGCTGGATGCCGAGGCGCGCGCCCTGCGCCGCGCCTTCAGCTTCCGCGACTTCTACCGCACCATGAGCTTCGTCAACGCGCTGGCGCACCTCGCCAACGTCGAGGACCACCACCCGGACCTCGAGGTCGGCTACAACTACTGCCGCGTGCGCTACAGCACGCACGCCGTCAAGGGACTGTCGGAGAACGACTTCGTCTGCGCGGCCAAGATCGACCGGCTGCCGCGCTAGCACAGCGCCGCCCCGGACCCGAGGCCCTCAGCGCAGCAGCGAGAGATAGGCTGAGACGTCCTCGATGTCCGTGTCGGTCAGGTGCGCGGCCATCGGGCTCATGATGGGGTTCTTGCGCGTGCCGTCGCGGAAGGCACGCAGCTGCGCGGCCAGGTACTCCATCTTCTGGCCGGCGAGATTCGGGTACAGCGCGACGATGCCGATGCCGTTGCGGCCGTGGCAGGCGGCACAACTGCCGTCGGCCACCTTCTTGCCGTTGGCCGGATCGGCAGCCCCGGCCGCGCACGACCAGGCCACGAGCGCCGCACCGAGAACCATCGCCAGGGGTCTGCTCATGGGTGTGCTCCGTCAGCTTGGCGAGGCGCCGGGTGATACAGCGCCGCCCACAGCGCCAGCACCGCGATCAGCGTCCCGAACGAGAACTGGGTCCAGAAGACCGCCAACGGGAAGTGCTCAAGGTGCAGCACCGCCATCACGGCGAGCAGCGCGGCGAGCGCCATGTTGGTGTTGTTCTGCCACGGATCGTGATCGCTGCGGCGTGCCACCCAGGCAAGCACCAGCATGATCAGCGCCACCACCAGCACGCGCCCGGGCCGCGGCGCGGTCAGCGCGGGCGCGAGCACCGCCACGTACACCAGCGCCAGACCGAGCACCACGTTCACCAGATTCGCGATCATGAGGGCCTCGTGTGCTTGCCGGCGCCGCCATGGCCGTGCATGGCTTCGAGCAGGCGCCAGATCATGGGCGGGATGCAACCGTAGGCGGCGGCGCTTGCCGCGAGGAACAGCTTCCACGGCAGCGCGAGCGGCGAGGCGGCGCAGACCGTGAACGCGAGCAGCAGCTGCAGCGCATAGCAGGCGCTGGCGCCGCGCCGCAGGGCGGCGCTGCCGCGCAGCATGGCTGCCGCGAAGAGGATGCCGTAGGCACCGCCGGCGGCCACGAACAACCCGAGCAGCAGCGCGGTGGCGAACAAATCGGCGTGCATCACGCGGCACTCACCTGCGCCGGCGCCGCTACGCGGGCACGGCGGCCGATCGACAGCAGGTCGTAGGCCAGCGCCAGGTAGCCGAGCGCGAACAGCACCCCGAAGGCGAAGCGCGCATACATGCCCGACTGGAACCAGTGGTTCTCGCTCGCGACCACGAACGCCTGCAGCGTCGCGCCGCCCTGCGCGACCCCGTAGAAGGCCTGAGTGATGCCGGACACGAGCAGGCCGCCGACCATGCCGAGGATCCCCAGGTTGAGCAGCGCGAAGCTCCACTTCCAGGCGCGGCTGTCGAAGGCCGTCGCGCCGCGCGTCTGTTGCAGCACCAGGTACACGATGGCGATCACGCCGCAGCCGTACGCCCCCCAGAAGGCGAAGTGCCCGTGCGAGACGGTCCACTGCGTGCCGTGGGAATACAGGTTTATCTGCGGCAGCGTCATCATGAAGCCCCAGATACCGGCGCCGATGAAGTTGCCGAAGGCCTCCGCCAGCACCCAGTAGAACGCCGGACGGTTGCTGGTCTGCATGCGATGCGTACCCGCGTCGTAGACCGCGTGCACCACCATGCCGAGCAGGGGCAGCGGCTCGAGCGCCGAGAAGAAGCCGCCGATACCGAGCCAGTAAGACGGCGTGCCGATCCAGAAGTAGTGGTGCCCGAGGCCGAGGATGCCGGTACCCAGCACCAGCATCACCTCGATGTACAGCCAGGCCTCGACGATGCGCCGCGAGGTGCCCATCAGCTCCATGAGCGACCAGGCCATCAGGCAGCCGATCAGCACCTCCCAGGTGGCCTCGACCCACATGTGCACCAGCCACCACCACCAGTACAGGTCCTGCGACATGTTGGTGATCTGCGGAAACGCGTCGAGGTACAGCACCGTGAGCGGGATGAGGTCGAGGATCAGCACCCACAGGATCCCGGTCATCCGGCGCGCCCGCCAGGCGGTCATCGTCACGTTGTAGACGAAGGTGAGCACGACCACGACGATGCCGAGCGCCGCCCAGCGCGGCGCCTCGACGTACTTGCGGCCCTGGTTGATGAACCACATGCTGAACTGGTTGCTGCCGCCGTACTGCACGAAGACAAATACGGCCGCCACCACGGCGACCGCCGCGCAGAACACCCAGAACAGCACCTCGGCGAGCGCGATGCCTTCGACCTCGCGGCCCAGCTCCTTCGGCAGGAACCAGTAGACCGCGCCGATGAAGCCCATCAGCAGCCAGATGACCAGCGTGTTGATGTGCAGGATCTTCGCCATCTGGAAGTCGAACACGTTGTAAAGGAGCGTCGGTTCGAGGTAGTAAAGCGCCGACAGCAGCCCCGCGGCGGTCATGACCCCGAACAGCGTGATGGCCGCGGCGAAATAGCGCAGCGCGAGCTTCTGGGAGCGATACATCACCATCTCCTACTCCGCAATCGCGCTGCGCCCGAAGTGCGCCGGGAACCCGTTGGTGTCCACCGCGCACATCCACTTGAGGTAGGCGACCGCCGCCTCGGCCTCGGTGCGCGTCAGTTGCAGGTCGGGCATGCGCCGGCTCCAGGTGGGGTAGCGGTCCGGGTGCATGAGGAACTCGACCATCGCCTCGGCCCGTGTGGTCGAGCCGGTCATCGGCATCCAGATCTGGCTCCAGGCCGGGTCGAGCCACGATTTCGTGAGGTCCGGGGCGTAATAGGCGCCGTTGCCGAAGAAGGTGTGGCAGTCCATGCAGGCGCGACTCTGGATGACCAGCTTGCCGCGGCTGACGAGCGCGCTCGCCTGCGCGGGGGTGTAGAGCCGGTCGAACAGCGGCTCGTCCGCACCGATCACCGGCACATCGAAACCGCGTGACCAGTCGTAGACGTAGCCGATCTGGCGGTTGATGACGTCGTAATCCGGCACGCGTTTGCTGCCGGCACGCGTGACGGCGAGGCTATCGATGGTCAGGAACGTGAGCACCACCAACATGACTGCGGTGGTGCTGACGGCGCCGGCGCGCCAGAAGTGAGGATCCTGGATGTCCATCGATACGCCCACCTCGACCTGATGGCCTCAGTCAAGCAGCGGCAACAGACCGGTAGCGACGCTAGTGCACGCTACTGCGCGCGGGTATCCGTACAAATCCGGATCTCCACAAAGGCGGCGGCCCCGGGGCAGCGGCTGCGGCAGGTCAGCAGCGGATGTAGCGCCGGCCCTCCCGCCAGCGCAGCGGCAACGCGCCGCGCGGGCCCGGGCGGCGGCAGCGCTCAGCGCGCCAGCTGTGGCAGCTCGCCCGTGACCCCGAGGGCGCGCCGGATGAAGAGGCGTCGCAGCTCCTCACTGCGGTTCACCAGGCCGAGGCCGTGCTGCGCGACGCGCGCGATCGGGCCGCGGCCGTGGGCGAGGAAGCGGTCGAAGAACTCGATCGCGCCGGCCATGAGCACCACCTCGCTCTTGCGCCAGCGCTCGAAGGCGCGCAGCACGCCGAGCGCGCCGGGATCCTCGCGCTGTGCCAGCGCCGCCCCGAGCAGCTGCGCCAGCGCCGCGGCATCGAGCAGCCCGAGGTTGACCCCCTGCCCGGCCAGCGGGTGCACGACGTGCGCGGCATCCCCGAGCAGCGCCACGCGCGCCGCGACGTAGCGCGGCGCCGCCAGGCGCTTCAGCGGGAAGGCGCGCAGCGGCGTCAGCAGCCGCGTGGCGCCGAGGGCGAGAGCGCTGGCGCGATCGAGCTCGGCGGTAAACTCAGCCCCCGCAGCGGCGAGTAGCGCGGGCGCGCGCGCGGCATCCACCGACCAGACGATCGAGCTCGCCCCGTCGGCGAGCGGCAGCAGGGCGAGCGTACCGTCACGCATGAAGCGCTGCCAGGCGGTGGCCTCGTGCGGGTGCTCGGTGGCGACGTTGGCGGTGAGGGCGAGCTGGCCGTAATCGGAGGCCTGCGCATGGAGCCCGGCGGCGGTGCGCACCAGCGACTGCGCGCCATCGGCCCCTACCACCAGGCGCGCGCGCAGTTCGCCCGCGGATGTGGCCAGCCGCACCTGCGTGTCGGCGATCTCGAGCCCCTGCAGGGTGGCGCGCGTCAGGGTGCCGCCGGCGGCGGTGAAGGCGCCCAGCAGCGCCACCTGCAAGGCGCGGTTCTCGAGGATGTAGCCGAGGTTCGGCTCGCCGACGTCGGCGGCATCGAACAGCAGCGAGCCGGCGCCCTGCGGCGCGACGCCTTCGTGCCAGATACGCATGCGCTCGTAAGCGCACACGCGCGCGGCAGGAATGAGCGGCCAGGCGCCCGTCGCCCGCAGGATGCGCTCGCTGGCGCGCGAGAGCGCGACCACCCGGGCCTGAAGCGGCGACGCCGGCGCGAGCGGCTCGGGCGGCTGCGGCTCGAGCAGGGCGACGCTCACGCCGCGCTGCTGCAGCAGCGCGGCGGCACAGGCGCCCACCGGGCCGCCGCCGACGATCGCGATCTCAGTCACGGCGCACGCTCAGTCCGCGCGCCAGGCGCGGGCTCGGGCCGGCGAAGCCGGCGCTGATGCGCGCCAGCGCGCGCTTGGCCGGCGGGGCGAGATCAAAGGCCAGCAGGCCCAGATCGCGCAGCAGCGCGACGCCCGGGCGACCATCGGCGAACAGGCGCACCAGGCTGTCCGTGAAGCGCACCACCCCGGCGCGGTCGGCGGCGCGGGCGCTGGCGAAGCGCTGCAGCTGCTGCGCCGTGCCCGCGGCGAGCGGGTCGGCGGCCACCAACTCGGCGAGCAGCGCGGCATCGCGCAGCCCGAGGTTGAAGCCCTGCCCGGCCACCGGGTGCAGCGCCTGCGCCGCGTTGCCGATGAGCACCGTGCGCGTGGCGATGGCAGTGCCGGCGCGGGTCAGCTGCAGCGGGTAGGCACTGCGGCTGCCGGCGCGCAGGAAGCGCCCCGCGCGCCAGCCGAAGGTGCGCTGCAGCTCGGCGAGGTAGCAACGCTCATCGAGCGCGAGCAGCCGCCGCGCGTGCTCCGGGGTACACGCCCAGATGACCGCGCGGTCACCGCTCGCGAGTGGCAGGAGCGCGAGCGGACCGGCGCCGGTGAAGCGCTCGAAGGCGCGCCCGGGCGGGGCGGCATCGCAGGCGACGTTGGCGACGAGCGCACTCTGGTGGTAGTCCTCGATCTGCGCGGCGAGACCGGCGGCGGCGCGCACCTGCGAGTGCGCGCCATCGGCCCCCACCAGCAAGCGCGCCTGGAACAACTCCGGCGCCGCGCCGTCGGCCTGCACGCTGAGCCGCACGCGCAGCGGCTCGATCTCCAGGGCGCTCACCGTGGCCGGGACGCGCAGCGTCAGGTGGTTCAGCGCGCCGAGCCGGCCCCACAGCGCCGCGCCGAGGGTGCGGTTCGGCACCACGTAGCCGAAGGCCTCGATGCCGTGCTCGGCGGCCTCGAGGCGCGCGAAGCCGAAGCGACCGGCGTCGGAGACATGGATGGAGCGGATGACGCCCGCCTCGGCGGCCATCGTCTCCCACACGCCGAGGGCGCCGAAGATGCGGCGGCTGGCATTGCCGAGCGCGGTGGTGCGCTCATCGAAGCTCGGCTGGGCGCGGCTGCCGAAGGGCACGCTCTCCACCAGCAGCGTGCGCACCCCGGCATCCCCCAGGGCGAGTGCCAGGCTCGCGCCCACCAGCCCGCCGCCGACGATGGCGACGTCGAGCTCGCGCGGGGCACAGTCGGCGGCGGCGCTCATGGACCTGGCGGCGCTAGCCGCGCCCCATCAGCGCCTCGATCTGCTCGGCGTCCTTGGGCGCGCGCGCCGTGAGCACCTCGGCGCCGCTGCGCGTCACCACCACGTCGTCCTCGATGCGGATGCCGATGTTGCGGAAGCGCCGGGGCACGCCGCGGCCGGCCGGCAGGTAGATGCCGGGCTCGACCGTCATCGCCATCCCCGGCTCGAGCACGCGCCATTCGTCGCCGATCTTGTAGTCGCCGACGTCGTGCACGTCCAGCCCGAGCCAGTGGCCGGTGCGATGCATGAAGAACCGCCGGTAGGCGCCGGCGCGCAGGAGCGCGGGTAGCCGGCCCTTGAGCAGGCCGAGCTTCACCAGGCCCTGGGTGATGACGCGCACCGCCGCCTCGTGCGGCTCGTTCCAGTGGTTGCCGGGCCGCACCTTGGCGATCGCGGCGCGGTTGGCTTCGAGCACTACCTCGTACACCGCCCGCTGCTCGGGGGTGAAGCGCCCGTTGACCGGGTAGGTGCGCGTGATGTCGGAGGCGTAGGACTGGTACTCGCACCCGGCATCCACCAGCAGCAGCTCGCCGCTTACGAGCGGCTGGTCATTCTCGCGATAGTGCAGGATGCAGCTGTTGGCGCCGCCGCCGACGATCGGCGGGTAGGCGGTGTCGGCGTTGTGGCGGCGGAACTCGTGCAGCAGCTCGGCCATCACCTGGTACTCGGTGAGTCCCGGGCGGCAGAAGCGCATGGCGCGCTGGTGGGCGCGCGCGGCGATGTGCGCCGAGGTGCGCATCAGCTCGAGCTCGCGCGGGGACTTGTACAGGCGCATGTCGTGCAGCACGTGGTCGAGCGCGACGAACTCCTGGGGCGGGTGGCGGCCGTTGCGCGCCTGGGTCCGCAGACCGTTCACCCAGCCGACGACGCGCTGGTCGAAGTCCGCGTACACGCCCATGGTGTAGAAGACCCGCGCGCGGTTCTCGAGCAGCCC
>DATJVL010000040.1:0-17137 GCA_035501795.1 Steroidobacteraceae bacterium | reverse complement strand
CTGGCGCGCCAGGCCGCCGGCGGGCTAGGTCTCAGCCATCGCCGTGATGATGGCCATGGTCATCGTGATGGCCGTGATCGTCGTGCGCGTGATAGCCGGGGTCGTACTCTGCCGACTTCACGAAGTACACCGGACGGTCGCAGGCATGGTACTCATGGCAGTGCTTGCTCCAGTGCTTCGCATGCCCCGGCGGCACGTGCAGGTAGATCGGCTGCGGCGCCGGTACGCCGACCACCACCGGTGCCGGCGCCACGAGCACGGGCTGCGCGTACACCACCGGCGGCGGCGGCCCGTTGCCCAGCACGACCTGCCCGTACACCCCGGGCACGACCTGGCCGGTAATCGTCGCATTGAAGCTGATGTTCTGCGCCTGCGCGCCCGAGGCGAACAGCAGGCCAAGCGCCATACCGAGCGCAATTTTCCCTGTGCGCATGATTTCTCCTCACAGTCCACACCGCCGGCACTATGCCAAGGTGCACCGGGCCGCGCATGCCACGCGCCCGCCGCATGTGGGGAACTGTGACGCGGTGCGCGCTTTTTCAGGCGGGCTGGATCAGCGTGGCATCGTTCGGCAGGCGCGGATTGTTCACGCGTGCGCTGACGCGGTGCGCCGTCATGTGCCCGCTGACGTAGGGCTTCAGCGCTGCGCGTGCGCTGCTCACGCTGCCCTGAAGCCACGCCTCCTCGTCGGCTGCCGCGAGTATCGCCGGCATGCGCGGCTTGCCGTTGTGGACCTCGGCCAGTAGCTCATTGGCGGGCACCGTAATGAGCGTACAGCTGTGCACCATGGTGCCGTCGGCGCGGCGCGAGCGCTCCCAGAGGCCAGCGACCCCGAACACCTCGCGCTCGGTGAGACGCAGGAAGTACGGCACGCGCGAGCCGTCCGCATTGAGGTGTGGCTCATAGAAGCCCGCCATTGCAAAGATACAGCGTTGCGCGCGCCGCCAGGGATCGCGATACGCGGGCGCGGACTCGAGCCGCTCGGCGGTCGCGTTGATGGTGGAAGCCTTGAGCGGCACTCCGTGCGCCCACCAGGGAATCAGCCCCCAGCGCATCATGGCGGCGGCGCGCAGCTGCGCCTCGGCCACCACCACCGGCACGGACTCGGTCGGCAGCACGCGGTAGCTCAACGGGTAGTCCCAGTGACCGCGCTGGATGGCGAGCGCACGCTCGGCCTTAGCGGCCTGCGCCAGGATGTACTTGCCGCACATTGCATCAACGCCACAGACAGTGCCTGACGGACTCTAGCACTGTGTGGACGGCCCTCCGCTGTGTAGCGACACTTGCGGCGTGCTGCCCTGGAACGCCATCGAGCGCCTGCGCGATCACTTCGGTGACTACGTACTCGTGCTCACCTGCCGCGCCTGTGGCCATCAGCAGGAACTGTCGCCCCAGCAGCTCCTGGCACGGTGTCGCCGCGGCTGGGATGAGCCCCTTGCCACCATCGTGAGCCGCCTGCGCTGCCGCTGCGGGAAAAAGTCGGTGCGGGTGGAGCTCGGCTTCAATCGCAAGCCGCGCGGCTGGAACAAGCATCCCTCCTGAGCGCACCGCTGCCGCAAGCCGCGCCCCAGGCACGCGGGTGGGACGCTGGCGCTCCCCGGGAGGCACCTCTCAGGCGTGCCCGGCGGCAGCCATGCGCCGCTTCATCTCCTCGGGCGGGACATCCTCGATGTGAGTGCCGAGCGTCCAGACATGGCCGAAGGGGTCCTCCAGAGTACCCATGCGATCGCCATAGAACTGGTCGGCCACCGCGCGCAGCGACCTGGCGCCGCAGCTCAATGCCTGCGCGAACACGCGGTCCACGTCCGGCAAGTACAGCAGCACGCTCACGCTCGTGCCGCCAAGCGCGCGTGGACCGCGATAACCCATCTCCGGATGCTCGTCCGCCAGCATGATGACCGAATCGCCAACACGGATTTCGGCGTGACCGATCCTGCCCTGCGCGGCGGGCATGCGCATGAGCTCGGTGGCGCCAAAGGCCCTGCAGTAGAACTCGATCGCCTGCGCGGCGCCATTGACGATCAGATAGGGAGTGACGGTGTGGTAGCCATCCGGAACCGGCTTCACGGCCATGGGGGTCTCCTCGCGTGTGATCGAGCGAGCTTACTCCGCGCCGTGCGCGCTCGTAAGCGCGCGTGCCGGCTCTTGCGAGTCATCCAGTACCGCCTGCGCTGGAGCACTGGATGTGCGGCGCTGCCTGCGCCAGCGATACAACAGGCACAGCAGAGCGAGGTAGGGTAAGCCGAACACCAGCGTGAGCCGGAACGTCCCGGTGAAAGCCGTGGTCAAGAGCACGGCGCACATCAGCGCGCCGCCGAGGATGGTGGTGGCGGGATAACCGACCATGCGGAAGGTGTCCTTCTGAACGGAACGCACGCGGCGAAAGAAATAGTGCGTGACGAAGATCATGAGCCACGTGAACATCGCGCCGAAGGCCGATATGGACACCATGAGCAGATAGGCGCGCTCGGGCGAGACGACGCTGAGCACGGTGGCCGCACTGATACCGAGGCTCGACAGCAGCAGTGCCTGCAGCGGCACGCCGCGCGCGTTGAGCCTGCCGAAGCGGGCCGGTGCATCACCAGCGCGCGCCAGGCTGAACATCATGCGCGTGGTGATGTAGAGCTGGCTGTTCATCGCCGACAGCGCCGCGATGAGGATGACGAGATTGACGAGCGCCGCGGCGGCCGGCACGTTGAACGCGCGCATGACCTTCACGAACGGGCTCTCCTCGATCCCCGCGGCGCTCCAGGGAACGAGCGCGAGGATGAGGGCCAGGGTCAGCAGATAGAAGAGAATCAGGCGCAGCACTGTCGAGCGAAAGGCACTGCGAATCGCGCGCCTGGGATCCTGCGCCTCGCCGGCCGCCACCGCGATCATCTCGATGCTCAGGTAGCTGAACACCGCCACGATCACCGCGACCCAAGCGCCCCACCAGCCGTGCGGCAGGAAGCCGCCGTGCGCGGTGTAGTTGTCGAACCGGGGTTGCCTGCCATGCAGCACCAGAAACGAGGCAAGCGCGATGAACACCACGATCGCCACCACCTTGGTGGCCGAGAACCAGTACTCGACGGCACCGAACAGGCTGACGCTGCGCGCGTTGATCGCGATGAGGACCGCGGAGAAGCTGCTGATCCAGATCCACCCCGGGAGGGTCGGAAACCAGTAGCGCATATAGAGGGCTACCGCGGTCACCTCGGTCCCGACCGCGAGCACGACGCCGGTCCAGTAGGCATAGCGCACCAGGAAGCCGGCGAGCGGTCCGAGGTAATACTCCGCGTAGGCGCCAAAAGAGCCGCTGGTTGGGTGGGCAATGCTCATCTCGGCCAGGCAGCCCATGAGCAGCAGGGCGATGAGCGCCCCGATGCCGTAGCTCACGAGCACCGCCGGGCCGGCCAGGCTGATCGCGACGCCGCTACCCAGGAACAAGCCCGTGCCGATGGCGCCGCCGATGGCAATCATCGATATGCGCGCCGCGCTCAACCGCTGTCGCAGCCCGCGCTCGCGCTCTATGATGTGCTCGAAGCCTGCGTCGCCAGCCATGTACCCGCTCCGCCATCCCGGGGGCGTACTAATAGGCTGCGGATCCGCGGCTGTCCACCTCCCCTATCATCGAGGGATTGATCACATGCTGACCCAGCTGCGCTGCCTGCTCCCGTGCACCCTGCTGCTCGCGCCACTGGCCCTGGCGGCAAGCGGGCTCGAGTCACTCAGCAGCAAGGACGCCGCCGGCGGCCTGCGCGCCGCGCTCTCGCAGGGCATCGATACCGCGGTGGCGCAGCTCGGCGCGAAGAATGGCTTCCTCAATGACCCGAAGGTGGCGATCCCGCTGCCCCACCCGCTCGACAAGGCCGAGAGCACCCTGCGCATGATCGGCATGGGCGGCGAGGCAGACCAGCTCAAGGCGACCATGAATCACGCCGCCGAGCAGGCCGTCGCGCAGGCGACCCCGATCTTCAAGCACGCCCTGCAGCAGATGTCGGTGAGCGATGCCAAGGGCATCCTGACCGGCGGCGATGGCGCAGCGACGGCGTACTTCCGCAAGTCCACGAGCGCCGAGCTCACGGCCAAATTCAAGCCCGTGGTGGCACAGGAGACTGCCAAACTGGGCGTGACCTCGATGTACGACGAGTACGCGGGCAAGGCCGCACAGTTCGGCCTCGTGAGCACTCAGGATGCGAACCTCAACGACTACGTCACCGCCAAGGCGCTCGACGGACTCTACAGCCGCATCGCCGAGGAAGAGCATCTGATCCGCAAGGACCCGATGGGCCAGGCGAGCTCGCTGATCAAGAAGGTCTTCGGCGCGCTCTGAGGTCGGCCGCGCAATTGCGGGCCGCGCGCGGACTCTGGCACACTGCCCGCAGCGTGGCGGACCCGCTCGAAAATCAATGAACCTGCTGGTCCGCATCAACCTGGCCCTGACCGCGGCCTTCGCGCTCGCGGCCGCAGGCGTCGGCGCCACCTGCTACGCCGTGCTGCAGGCCAATGCGAAGCGCGAGGCACTGCGCGAGGCAGGGCTCATGATGGACAGCGCGCTGTCGATGCGCGCCTACACCTCGGAGGAAATCGTGCCGTTGCTGAACGGGCAGATGGCACACGAGTTCCTGCCGCAGAGCGTGCCCTCCTACGCCGCCACTCAGAACTTTCTCAAGCTGCGCGAGCACCACCCGCAGTACGCTTACCGCGAGGCCACGCTGAACCCGACCAACCTGCGCGACCGCGCCGCCGACTGGGAAGCGGACCTGGTGCAGCAGTTCCGCAACGAGCCGCATCAGTCCGAGATCGTCGGCGAGCGCGACACCCCGCTCGGGCGCGCGCTCTACCTCGCGCGCCCGATACGCGCCGAGTCACAGTGCCTGCCATGCCACAGCCTGCCCACCGAGGCACCCGCGACGCTGCTGGCGCGCTACGGCGGCAACAATGGCTTCGGCTGGCAGCCGCACGAGGTCGTCGGCGCGCAGATCGTCTCCGTACCGCTGGCCGCCGCCACCGCGAGCGCCGCGCGCATCTTCCGCGGCGTGATGCTCTCGATCACCGCCATCCTCGCCGCCGCGCTGGGGGTGGTGAACCTCGTGCTCTACTACGCCGTGGTACGTCCGGTGCGCCGCATGGCGCGGATCGCCGATGAAGTCAGTCTCGGCAACTTCGCGGTCGGCGAGTTTCCGGCGCGCGGCAGCAGCGAGCTGCTCGATCTGGCGCGCTCCTTCAACCGCATGCGCACCAGCCTGGTGAAGGCGCTGCGGATGCTGGGCGACTAGATGGCAGAGGTGTTCGTCAGCTACTCGGTGCCGGACCGGGAGTGCGCCTTCGAGCTGGTCACGCGCCTGGAGGCGCGCGGACTGAGCGCGTGGATCGCGCCGCGTGACGTGGCGCCGGCGGCAGAATGGGCCGAGCAGATCATCGATGCCATCGCCGCCGCGCGGCTCATGGTGCTGGTGTTCTCCGCGCACAGCAACAGCTCGCCGCAGGTGCGCCGCGAAGTCGAGCGCGCCGTGCACCGCCAGCTGCCCGTGCTGCCGTTCCGTCTCGAGGACGTCGTGCCCTCCAAGAGCCTGGAATACTTCCTGAGCTCGCAGCACTGGCTCGACGGCTTCCCGGCGCCGCGCGCGCCGCATTACGAGCGCCTCTGCGCGCACGTGCTGGCGCGCCTCCAGGAGCCGGCCGGCGCGCCGGCTGCAAGCGCGCCGCCCGGCCGCGTGGCCGCGACGCTGGCCGTGAGCGCCCAGCTGCTGCAGTCACTCGAGAAGCAGCTGGCGCAGCACATCGGCCCGCTCGCGCAGCACCTCGTCAAGCGCGCCGCGACGCGCGCACCGGACTGGGAAGCGCTGATCAGCAGCCTCGCGGCCGAAATCGACTCGCCCGTGGCGCGGGCGCAGTTCGTCAGCGCCTGCCGCACGTTACCGCGGCCCGCACCTTGAAGCGCGGCGCCAGGCAGCCGGGCGAGGCGGCCGGCCCCCTGCCACTGGTCATCGGCATCGTTGGCCACCGCCACCTCGAGCCCGCGCACCGCCCCTTGTACGAGGCGCGCATCCGTGAGCTGTTCGAGTATCTGCGCGCCCGCTACCCGGCCACGCCACTGCGGGTGCTGTCCTCGCTCGCCGAGGGTGCCGATCGCATCGCCGCGGCGGTGGCGCTGGAGCAGGGCTGGGAGCTGCTGGTGCCGCTGCCGATGGCGCAGCCGGAGTACGAGCTTGACTTCCCCCAAAGCGTGGCCGAGTTCCGCGGGCTGCTGGCGCGCGTACCGGCGGAGAACGTGTTCGCCCTGCCGGCGCCTGCCGCCGCCCCGGGCGCTACGGCGCAGGAGCAGCGTGACGCCTGTTACCGCGAGGTCGGGATATTCATCGGCGGCCAGTGTCACCTGCTGGTGGCGCTGTGGGACGGCGTACGCAACAACGCCGTCGCGGGCACCGCCGAGGTCGTGCGCTTCAAGCTCGAGGGACAGATTCACTCCGACGACCGCGCACTCGACGTCGACGACTGCGGGCCGGTGTATCGCATTCATGCCCCGCGCGCCGGCAGCGGCGGCAACGCCGACGTACCCTCGCAGTGGGTGTTTCCCGATGGTGCGAGCACGGAGCTGCTGCGCACGGTATGCCGGCGTATCGATCGCTTCAACCGCGACGCGCTGCGCGTGCCGGTCCCCGCGGCGCTGCTGACCGATGCAGCCGGGCTGCTGCCACAACTTGAGACGCGCCCGGCAGCCGACCGCCGCCTCGCCGCCGCCTTCGCCAGCGCCGACACGCTCGCGCGCGGCTATCAGCGCCTGACGCACGCGGTGCTGCGCCTGATCATCGGCCTCGCGCTGGCACTGGCGCTCACCTTCGAGATCTACGCGGAAATCATGACGCGCCGCGCGTTGCCGGTGATCTACCTGCTGATCTTTTCCGCGATCGTGCTGCTGTACCTGTGGCAACGGCGCCTCGATGCCCAGGGACGCTACCTCGACTATCGTGCGCTGGCGGAAGCCCTGCGCGTGCAGTTCTACTGGCGCCTGGCCGGACTGAGCGACAGCGCCGCGGCCTGTTATCTGCGCAAGCAGCTGGATGAGCTGCGCTGGATCCGCGATGCGCTGCGTGGCGCCAACGCCCTGCCGCCGCCGCGCGACCCGCGACCCGACCTGGTGCAGCGTCACTGGGTGCATGGCCAGGCGGAGTACTACCGGCGCCGTGCGACTTCGCTCATGGAGCGCATCCACCGTGTGGAGCTGACGTCGGCCGTCTTTCTCGGGATCGGACTGCTGGCGACCACCGCGCTGGTGGTCTTCTGGCATCGCCTCGCACCCGGGGGCCACGCACGCCACTGGCTCGTGCTGCTCATGGGCTTCGCACCGGTCGCCGCAGCGCTCTGGGAGGCCTACGGGGAGCGCTTCGGCATGCGCACTCAGGCGCACCAGTACGGCCGCTTCGCCGCCATATTCGCGCGCGCTGAGAGCGCCATCGGCCGCCTCGAAGCCAGCCCCGAGGTCCCCGCCCGCCTGCAAAGCGAGCGTGCGCTGCTCGGCGAGCTCGGGCGCGAGGCCCTCATGGAAAACGGCGACTGGGTGCTGCTGCTGCGCGACCGCCCCATCGCCCTGCCCAAGGGCTAGCCGCCCGCAGCGCTCGCGCGGAATTCCTCGCGCAGCATGGCGACTTCCGCCTCTATTGCCGTGTGCAGCGCCGGATCCACATCGGGCGCGAAGCGCGAGGAGTGATTGGAGGGCAGCGGCGGCCCTCCCGATCGGGCCTGCGTATAGCTTTGCGGGTCGGCGCCCCCGAGTGACAGGTAGAAGCCCGGGATCCCCTGTGCGACGTACACCGAGAAGTCCTCGGAAGCGGTGATCGGCTCGGTCATCACGACGCGCTCCTGGCCGAGGGCACTCTCCAGGCCGGCGCGCACGCGGCGCGTCACGGCCGGATCGTTGTAGACCGCGTCGGTCGCCTCGTAGACCTCGACCGTCGGACGCGCGGCTCCGGCCGCGTCGGCTTCCCCATTGGCGATGCGCGTGATGGCCGCCAGCACCTGCTTGCGCACGTCCGCGTTGCGCGTGCGCACCGTGATTCCGAGTTCCGCCTGATCGGGAATGATGTTGTTCTTGGTGCCGGCAGTGAGGTAGCCCACGGTCACTACCGCAAATTCGCCGGGCTTCACCTCGCGTGCGACGATCGTCTGCAGCGCCAGCACGGTGCGCGCGGCGATGACGACCGGATCGATGGTGGTATGGGGTGCCGAGCCGTGGCCGCCCCGGCCGTGGATGGTGAGGCGCACCGAATCGGCGTTGGTATCGTAGATGCCCTCAACCACGCCGACCGTGCCGGCCGGTAGCTCGTTGCCCACGTGCAGGGCCAGCACGACGTCCGGGCGGGGAAAGCGGGTGAGCAGACCGTCGCGCACCATGCCCGCCGCCCCGTCGATCGTCTCCTCCGCCGGCTGGCCGATGAGCACCAGCGTGCCGTGCCAGCTGTCCCGAGTACGCGCCATGATCCCGGCGGTGGCCACCAGCGCACTCATGTGCAGGTCGTGGCCGCACATGTGCCCGACAGCGACGTCGTGGCCGGCGGGATCCTTGGCGCGCGCCTTGCTCGCAAACGCCAGGCCGGTCTTCTCCTCCACCGGCAGCGCATCGAGCTCGGTGCGCAGCATCACGGTCCTGCCCGGCCCGTTCTTGAGGACCGCCACCACGCCGGTGCCGCCCACGTGCTCGCTGACCGTGTACCCCAGGGCGCGCAGCTCGGTGGCGATCCGGGCCGCGGTCTGCGTCTCCTGACCCGAGAGCTCGGGATGCTGATGCAGTTGGACGTACAGTGCGTATGCCTTCGGGTAGGCCGCGTTGGCCTCACTCGCTACATCGCCCCCGTGAGCGGCGGCACCGATGAGGCCGCCGATACCCGCCAGCCATCGCAGTCGTCTCGCACGCATACCAATTCTCACTTTCGCCGGGACCGTCCCGGACCAGAGGTGCCTAAGATACGGTGCGCCCGCCCCGGGCGCTAACCCGGCTGATCAGCGCGACGCGGGCGCAGTGTACCTGCTCGCCGCGGCCTCTCAAGCGCGCCGCGCTTGCTAGAATGACCACAGGGCAGCATCAAGGGTTCTCCCCGGCAGATGTCCAGCGCGAGCTCGCCGATGGCCGCCTTGCCGCTCGACACTCGCCCCGCTCGCGTGATCCTGGGAGCCGCCCTCGGCACGGCGTTCGAGTGGTACGATTTTTTCCTCTACGGCTCGCTCGCCGCCGTCATCTCCCGGCAGTTCTTCGCCGGTGTCAACGAGACGACCGCCTTCATCTTCGCGCTGCTCACGTTCGCCGTCGGGTTCGCCGTGCGGCCCTTCGGGGCGCTGTTTTTCGGCCGGCTCGGCGATCTCCTCGGACGCAAGAAGACCTTTCTGGCCACCATCGTCCTGATGGGAACCGCGACCGTCCTGGTGGGGGGGCTACCGACCTACCAGACGGTTGGCATTGCCGCCCCGATCAGTCTAATCGCGCTGCGCCTGCTGCAGGGACTTGCCATCGGCGGCGAGTATGGCGGAGCGGCGATCTACGTCGCCGAGCACGCACCCCCCGAGGCGCGGGGTCGCTACACGAGCTGGATTCAGACCACCGCAACCCTCGCCCTCCTGCTGAGCCTGCTCGTGATCTTCCTCTGCCGTGCCTGGCTGGGCGAGGCGTTTGAGACCTGGGGCTGGAGAATTCCCTTCCTCCTCTCGAGCCTGCTGCTTGCGGTCTCGGTGTACATCCGACTGCGGCTGGCGGAGTCGCCGGTGTTCCAGCAAATGCTCGCCGAAGGCTCCTGCTCCCGTGCTCCGCTGCGGGACGCCTTCGGTGACTGCGCCAACCGCCGGCGCATCGTGGCCGGCGTGCTCGCCGCCGCGGGCATGAACGTCGTTTGGTACGGCAGTCAGCTCTACGCCCTGTTCTTCCTCACCCAGACCCTCAAGGTCGAGCCACAACACGCCAACCTGCTGCTGGCCGCGGCCCTCCTGCTGGGGACTCCCCTGTTCCTGTTCTTCGGGCGGCTGTCCGATCGGATCGGCCGCAAGCGCGTCGTGCTGACGGGAATGCTGCTGGCGGCGCTGACGTTCTTCCCCGTCTATCGCGGACTTACTCACTTCGCCAACCCGGCGATCGCGGAGGCGACGCGGCGTGCCCCCGTGACGCTGCTGGCCGCGCCCGAAGGCTGCAGCCTCCAGTTCGATCCGCTGGGCACGAGGCGTTTTGTGCGCTCCTGCGATATCGCGAAGGATGCGCTCACCCGGGCTGGTATCCCGTACACCATGGCCGCCGGATCCGGCGTGGCGACGATCCGCATCGGCGGCAGCGGCGGCACGACCATCGCGCTGACCGCGTTCGAGGGGACGGGGCTTGCGATGCCCCGCTTCAAGGCCGAGCAGGTCGCCTTCGCGCAGCGTCTGCAGATAGCGCTCGCCGCGCATGGCTATCCCGCCGGCGCCGACCCGGCGCGTATCGATCAGCCGATGCTGGTGCTGTGTTTGCTGATCCTGATGGCGTACGCAACCGCGGTCACCGGCCCGATGGCCGCTTGGCTGGTGGAGATGTTTCCACCCCAGGTTCGCTACACCTCGATGTCGGTCGCCTACCACATTGGCGCGGGCTGGTTCGGCGGCTTCCTGCCGGCGATCGCCTTTGCGCTGGTGGCCGTCACCGGTGATATCTACTCGGGCCTGTGGTACCCGGTGATCATAGCCGCGGTGACCTTCGCTGCGGGCCTGCGGTTGCTGCCGGAGACCTCCGGCCCTGCCGCGAGTCGCGGAGCGGGCGCGCAGGAGACGGGCGGCGCTACCAGATCCCGCCGAGCGCCACGGTGATGGCCTCACCGTTCACTCCACCGGCTGCCTCGCTGCACAGGAATGCGATCACCTGCGCCACCTCGACGGGCTCCAGCACGCGGTTCTGGGGGTAGATGGCCGCGCGCTCACGCCAGATCTGCTCGACGGTGACGCCGCGGCGCGCGGCCTCCGAGCTGGCTGAGCGCTCTGCCATTGCCGTGCGCACCCAGCCGGGCAGCACCGCATTGGAGGTGACGCCGAACGGGCCGGCATCCTGTGCGATCGCACGCGCCAGGCCGATCACGCCGTGCTTGGAGGCGGTGTAGGCACTGCCGGAGCGCTCGGCCTTCTCACCCGCGGTGGAGCTGGTGAACACCAGGCGGCCGAAGCCGCGCCGGCACATAGCACCGACCGTGAGCCGCGCCAGTTCGAACGGACCATCAAGGTTCACGCGCATCGTTTCGCGCCACACCTCGGGATCCTGCTCCCACACCAGCCGCTCGTGGGCGGAGCCGATGCCGTGGTTGACGACCAGGAGGTCAATGGGTCCAAGCCGGCTCTGCGTTTCGCCGACCGCGTGCGCGCAACCTGCGGTGGTGCCCAGATCCGCGACCACGTAGTCCAGCCCGACCGCGGTAAGTTCCGTGGCGGTGCGGGCAGTGATCATCACGCGTGCGCCCGCCGCCGTCAGCAATAGCGCCGCCTCGCGACCGATGCCGCGACCACCACCGGTTACCAGCGCCACGCGGCCTTTCATGGGTTGGCTCCTCACTCTTCTGTGCGGGCAAGCGCTGGCATTGTGACACGAGGCTGCGGCGCGCGCGTGATCCGGCGCCTCAGGCGCGCAGGCCCGTCATGCGCCCGAGCGCAGCGTGGTAGTCTGCGCGCGCAGCTGCGCAACCTGACGGAGTTGATCGTGCTCGGAGCCTTCCGCATGCTCACGCCCACGCAGCGACGCACCTATTTCGCCGCGCTCGGCGGCTGGGCGCTCGATGCCTTCGACTTCTTCATCTTCGTCTTCTGCCTGCGTGCGATCAGCGGTGAGTTCCACACCGAGATCAAGGCCGCCGCCGCCGGAATCTTCTTCACGCTCGCGGCGCGCCCGTTCGGCGCGTTGGTGTTTGGCTGGCTGGCGGAGAAGTACGGACGACGCCCGATTCTCATGCTCAACGTCGCGAGTTACTCATTGGTGCAGCTGCTGACGGCCTTCGCCCCCAGCCTCACGGTCCTGCTGGCGCTGCGCGCGCTATTTGGCTTCGCCATGGGCGGGGAATGGGGCGTCGGTGCGGCGCTGGCGCTGGAGACGCTGCCGGCGCGCGGCCGCGGTTTCTTCTCCGGCCTGTTGCAGGAAGGTTATGTCCTCGGCTACCTGCTGGCCGCACTGCTCTTCGGCGCGCTGTTCGACCACGTTGGCTGGCGCGGCATGTTCATCATCAGCTCCGCCTCGGCGCTGCTGGTGCTTTATATCCGTGTCCACGTCGAGGAGTCGCCGGCCTGGCTCGCGGGCAGCGCGCCGCAGCGTGCCTCCCCAGCGGCAGTCTGGCGCGCCGTCCGGAGTTACTTTCCGACGCTGTGCTACCTGGTGCTGCTCATGGCGTGCTTCAACGCCTTCTCGCACGGCTCGCAGGACATGTACCCGACCTTCCTGCAGGAGCAGCACGGCTATGCCACGGGCCTCACTGCGACTCTCACCACCGTCATGAACCTCGGCGCGCTCGCTGGCGGTATCTGCTTCGGCGCGCTCTCGGAGCGTCTCGGGCGCAAGCGGGCGATCATGCTGGCGGCCGCGCTCGCCGTGCCCATGATTCCCATCTGGGCCCACTCGCAGACCGCGCTGCTGCTTGCGATCGGAGGCTTCCTGATGCAGTTCATGGTGCAGGGGGCCTGGGGTATCGTGCCGGCGCACCTGAACGAGCTGTCACCCCCGCCGGTGCGGGCCATCCTGCCGGGATTTGCCTATCAGCTCGGTAACCTGGCGATGGCATACATGGGCCCGTTCCAGGCGGGCATGGCCAAGGCGCACGGGGGCAACTACGCCACCGTCATGTCCTGGACGATCGCGGTCGTGGCTGCGGCTCTGATCCTGGTGACGGGAGTGGGCCCCGAGGCGCGCTCCACCGAGCTGAAGGTCAGCGCCTGAGGGCTAGCCGGCGCGCGGGATGCCGGCCGCCGCCGGCGCAGTCGTGCGCCGCGATCGTGCCGCGAGCGCGTAGGCCGGTACGCAAAGCGACAGGAACACCAGCGCCGTAACGGCCGCACCCCAGTCATCGAAGATGGCGGCCAGCAGGAAGCCGACGGAGCCAAGCAGCACGACCGCGGTCGAGATTGGATAGCCGAACGCCCGGTAGGGACGCGGCGCATTTGGCAAGCGGCGTCGTAACGCGAACACCGCCATGAAGGCGGCGATGTAATAAAGCAGGATCAGCACCGCAAACAGCGAGATGAGGCGATTGAAGGTGCCGCTGAGGATCATCGCTGCAGCCACCGCCATCGTGGCGACGAGCCCGACCCATGGCGTCCCGCCCGGGCTCAGGCGCATGGCCGCAGACGGTACCCAACCCTCGCGCGCCATAGAGAACAGCACGCGCGGGGCCATAAGGGAGTTGGCATTGATGAGGCCGAGCACGATGAGGATGGACAGGACCGTGATGGGCGCGGCACTGCCGTGCGGCAGGACCAGATCTGCCGCGACCGCCACCGGCAGCTCCGAGGCAGCCAGAACCGGCACCGGCAGCACGCGCAGCAGCGCGATGTTGACGAGCAGATACAGGACCGTGGTCATCAGCGCCGCACCGATCAGGGCGCGCGGCAGCAGCTTGCCGGCGTTGGTGGTTTCCTCCGCGGTATAGATCGGGGCGTACCAGCCGTCGTAAGCCGTGACTATGGCGCGTACCGCGGGCGCGAGCATCAGCAGCGACCCGCTCGCCACTACGGCTGGGGCAACCGCGGCAACCGCCGCCCTCGGCGGCACAGGCGGTGCCGCGAGCAGGCATGCGCCCACGACCAGCAGCAGCGAGATGCCGATGGCGACGCTGCAGCTGGCAGTCAGCGAGCTGCCGGCACGCAATCCCACCGAATGCACAGCCGCAAAAACAACCAGCACCCCGATCGCCGCGCTGCGTTCGTGCTCGAGCACCGGTGGCCACAGGGTGCCGGCAAACTCAACAGCCGTCACCGCCGCGTACGAGATCGTGGCGGCACAGGCCAACCAGTCGACCCAGCCCACCACGAAGCCCGCACGTTCACCGAAGGCGCGGCGCACGTACACGCGGAAACCTCCGGCCTCCGGGTACATGGCGGCGAGCTCCGACAAGGACACCGCGCCCATGAGTGTGTACAGGCCGCCGACACACCAGCAGATCAGGATGAGCGTCGGAGTGCCGGCGGCCGCAGCCACCAGACCCGGCAGGCGCAGGATGCCGACGCCGATCATGTTGCCGAAGCCGAAACACAGGCTGAAGCCGAGGCCCAGCACCCGGTGCAGTTGCTGGGTTGCGGTCACGTGAGGCCTACCTGCAGGTAAGCCTGCAGGCAGAACGCCGCGCGCGCTGTCGGTTTTCTTAACGGGTTCCGCCACCGAGCAGGCAAGACTGCAGGATCCGAGCCTCGAGCAGCTTGTGCGCCACCGAGCGATTGCTGCGCATCACGAGCCCCGCCGTGAGCGATTGCGATCGCTCCCGCACCGCGTCGCGCAGCTTCACGTAGGCCGTCAGTCCCGCGGGGCTCTCCCCATAGAGCTGGTACAGCTGCCGCCAGTCGCGCGCCAGCCCCAGCAGCAGCGCCTGGTAGTGGGCGAGGCGCGCGCGCTGCTCCGGGCCATCCGTCTCGCTCACCAGCTCGGCGCGCATGTCCAGCAGCAGCAACTCCATCTCCGAAGGCGGCATCACCGGTCGGGGCGGAACCTGCTCGGTGAGCGGCGTGTCTGCTCGCTCCGGCACGTAGGGGCGATTCTCGACCGGCGCATGCGGGTCCTGGCCGCGCCCGGCCAGTTCCCAGAATGCGGAACTGCCGGTGGTATCGGCCACCAGGTGGATGCGCTCCTGGGCCGTCGGGTTCTGCACGCCGTGCGTGCGCCAGTTATCGAAGATCCAGGTCTCGCCGGCCCCCATGTGCACCGTCTCCCCCTCGCAGGTGAAACGCACCTCGGGCGAAGTGAGGATCGGCACGTGCATGCGCACGCGGAAGAACCAGTGGTAGTGGATGTCAGAATGCGGCGACACAACCGCGCCGGGCGCCAGCCGCAGCAGGCGAGAGCGGCTCCATACCACCCCGAAGCTCGCCAGAACCTGGCGCATGTAGGGCGAACCCTCGAGGGCCGCCGTCATGCGCATCGCCCCGTTCAGTCGATCGCTGTCCGCGCCGTCCACCGTGATGAGGCGTACCGCGGAGTTGCCCGGCTCACCCGTCGGGTGCGGCGTCCACGCCGATGCTGGCAGCGCCGCCACCTCCGCACGCAGGCGGGCGACGTCAAATCGCACCGGCAGCCGGTAGAATCGCTGCGGCAATCGCATCAGTCACGCGCCTTTCGCGGAGCCCCGGCCAGTCTAGCAGCCTCACTGCGTAGCGCGGTTGCGCCCGGTTAGAGCTGGCGACATGCTAGGGCAAGGCGTGTATGGTGGTGTTGAACAGCCGCGGATCGTCGAACTCGGTGCGCGCACCCGCCGCCCGCCCGGCGACCGGCAACAAGCGGGCCGAGAGCGGCTTGTTCCACTTCGTGGCCAGTGCGGCGACATCCCCCAGGATGCGCGCCAGCTGTTCTTCGCTGATGTCGCCGGGTAGCGGCACCGTATCCAGTCCCGTCGCACATACAGCCGAGTAGGCTAGCAGCGCATCGATGCTATAGGTGCCCTCGGCCCAGCGCCGCGACAGCACCTTGTCCTCCAGCACGGGCACCATGAGACCGGAGAAACCGATCTGCTCGACCGGCACCGCCTTCACGGCGGTGGTAATGATCAGGGCCGCCGTCATAGTGCCGCTGGCGCCGAACCGTGCGCCGGAGTAGGACTCCATCGCCGCCCCGATGGAGACATCGCCGAGCGGCGCCGGCGTCGGGTCCACCCCCATGAAGGTCCAGCCGTGCAGCTCCGCGACGTGCCGGCCGATCCTCTCGGCGACCTGCGCGTGTACCGTCAGTTGCCGGGTCAGCTCCGTCACCGAAGCGTGGAAATCACCATGGGTGCGAGCAAAGACTTCCTGCACCACATTCGCGCCCTGCAGGCCGATCGAAAGACGCTTCCCCGGCCCGGTGTGGTATGCGCCGGGATAGAACGGAGCGTAGGGCTTGAGCATCGCGGTCGCGGTGAAGCGGAAGTTGGCCTGGCTGCGCGGACTGTGATCCGCCAGTTCCCGTACCAGCGCTGCGGTCTCGCGGATCACCTTCCAGTGAATGCCGTCCTCGCCCGCGATGATCGCATTACCCATCAGGTTGGGCAGTGTGATCAGGGACCGGGCGAGCAGGCGCATGGTGCGCGGATCGTCGCTGTCTTTAAGCATGGCCGGGCCGACATTGGCGATAAAGCCTTCCTTGCCCGAACGCTCATCCAGACTCTTGAGCAGCGCGAGCGCCTCGCCTTCCGGGTATCCGGCCACCAGCGCGCCCAGCGGCTGCGTCACGACGCGCAGCGTCTGTACCTCGTAGCCCTGGCGCTCGAATTCGCTCTTCGCGCTGCGCAGGACCGTGAGCGCCTCGGAGAGCTCCTGCTGGTTGCCGGCACGGTCGAGCTGGACAAATGCCGTAACGGTACGCACCTTGGGCTTGGTGTACTCCAGTGCCGGCGTCGCCACCGCCCATATCATCGACACCAGCAATGCAATCCGCGGAATTGCGGACTTCGAGCCTGAGACCACGGTTTCCCCCTTCAAGGCCGCACACGCGTGTCTGCGACGCGCAGTGTGCCTCAATCAGCCCTGCAGGGTCGTTCGTTCTGGCGCCCGATCAGGCGCCCGTCACCGCGTGGCACTTGACGGCGTTCCGCTGAAGGATCTGACCGCGGTGCGGCGGGTCGTTTTCGTCATGCGCGGCGGCGTTGTGTTCAAGTGGCCGGGTGCAGCCCGGCCGGGAATCTGAAGCCAAGCACCGGTCCGCGTCCTGCATACCGGACCGTGGCGCCGTCATTGCTGTTCGCCCGATTCACGACTGCCGATTGCACGCGCGTGTTCCATGCCCCGGAACTCGACGAACGATGTGATGCGCTTCCACAGAAAGTCGCCATACTGAAATGGCGCAAACCGCTCCGGCACGTCGATCGGCAGTGGCGCGATGGTGGCGTCGGCTCGGGCCTCATAAAAGAATGGAATCGAGTAACGCTCGAGCCCCGTGCCGAGCACACGGTGCTCGGTCGCGCGGATGCGGCCCGCCGACCACTGCTCGAGC
>DATJVL010000039.1:0-30973 GCA_035501795.1 Steroidobacteraceae bacterium | reverse complement strand
CGGAGATGGTGTTCCGCTCCACGGCCATCCGCTTCGAGCCCGGTTCGCAGGCCACCGTGCAGGGCGAGCTCACGCTGCACGGGGTGACGCGGCCGCTGACGCTGCTCATCAGCGACCTCGACTGTCCACAGGTGGTGCCGGGGGGCTGCCGCTTCCTCGGGCGTGCGAGCCTCAGGCGCTCGGAGTTCGGCATCCCGCACGGGTTCTGGGTGGGGGGCGATCGTGTGCAGATCCTGGTGCGCGGCGAGTGAGGATGCGCGCCTAGCGGGCTGCGTGCGCGCGCGCGTACGCGCGCACGATCGTGGCCTTGGCCAGCATCTTGGTCGAGATCTCGTAGTCGATGTTGGCCGCCGTCGCCGTCGCGGGCACGTTCAGGTGCGCGACGCTCAAGGCGTACACCGTGATCAGGTACTGGTGCGGCGGGTCGCGCTCATCCGGGCACGGCCCGTAGTAATGCGGTTGCGGCGCTGCCCCGTCCGGGGGCGCTTGCCGGGCGCCTGCCGGCAGGTCGGCACTGCCCGGGTCGCCGGCCTTGCGCGCCAGCTCCCGCGTATCAGGCGGCAGGTCGTACACGATCCAGTGCCACCAGCCCGACAACGGCGGCCGGTGCGGATCAAACATGGTCACCGCGAAGCTCTTGGTGCCCTCGGGCGGGTGACTCCAAATCAGGTGCGGCGACTCGTTCGGACCATGGCAGCCGAAGGTGTCCGCCGTGTAGCGCTCGGGTATCGGGCGGCCCGCTGGCAGGTCGGGGCTGGTGAGGGTGAAGGGTGCATCGGCGGCCAGCGCCGCGGCGCAGCCGAGGGTACTCAATGCACACAGGGGCAGGAACTTCTTCATTGCTGTTGTCATCTGCGGGGTCGATACTCAAGCGGCGGCGCGCGTGGCAGCTCGCGCGTCAGCACGCAACGGAGGTTGCATGGCCGAGGAACCCATGGATGCGACGGCGCGCTTGCGGGTGGAGGATACCGTCATTCGGCTGTTCGTGGCGACCGACGCGCGCGACTGGCCGCGGGTCGAGTCCTGCTTCACCGACCCGTTCATGCTCGACATGAGTTCGCTTGGTGCCGGGCCGGCATCGGCCACGACGCCGGCGCAGGTGAGCGCGGCGTGGGCACGCGCCTTCGAGCCGCTCACGCACGTGCATCATCAGGTCGGCAACTTCCAGACCCGGGTTGCGGGTGAGCGCGCGCACGTGCACTGCTCTGGCATTGCCTTCCACCATCGCGCCGGCATCGCGGACGCGCGCAAGACCCGCATGTTCGTCGGCAGCTATGACCTGGATCTCACCCGCCACGATGCCCTGTGGCGCATAGCCACCCTCAGGTTCCATCTGAAGTTCATCGAAGGCAACCGCGAGCTGGAGAAGGCGCAGTAGCTTGCGGCGCGCTGGTGCGCCGCTCATACAGCGGTGCCGGCGCACGGGAACTGGATAAAAAAATTCCGGGTCGCGGTGCGCCGCGCACGCGGCATACTGGTGCGTGTGAAGCAAAGCGACTTTTTTGCGCGCGGCGCCGCTCTGCCCGAAGGGTTTGTGTATGCCGCGAACTTTCTCAGCGCCGCGGAAGAAGCGGCGTTGCTGCAGGAGCTGCAAGCGCTGCCGTTTGAGGCCGCGCCCTACCGGCAGTGGCGGGCGCGCCGGCGCATCGTGAGCTTCGGCGGCCGTTACGATTTCACGCTGCGCGAGCTGCAGGCGGCAGCGCCGATCCCGCCATTCCTGCTGCCGCTGCGCGCGGCCGTGGCGGAGTGGGCCGGGCTGTCTGATACGCACATCGCGCACGCCATGGTGGCGGAATACGCGCCGGGGGCACCGCTCGGCTGGCATCGCGACGTCGGCGAGTTCGAGGACATCGCCGGAGTCTCCCTGGCCGGCTGCGCGCGCATGCGGCTGCGCCCGTGGCCGCCGCGGCCACGGCAACGCGCCGCGCACGTGGTCGAGCTGGCGCCGCGCTCGGTCTACACGCTGCGCGGTCCGGCGCGCTGGGCCTGGCAGCATGCGATCTCACCGACCAAGGAGCTGCGCTACTCCATCACCTTCCGGACGCGACGCCCTTGAGCGCATCGCACGCCGAGCTCGAGGAGCAGCCGCTGCCGACGGCGCCACTCCCCATACCGCACCGGGAGCTGTCTGCGGCCGCGCTGCGCGGCCTGATCGAGGCGTACGTGCTACGCGAGGGCACCGACTACGGCACGCGGGAGTTCTCGCTCGAGCAGAAGGTGGCCCACGTGGCCGCGCAGCTCGAGGCCGGCACGGCGCAGATCTGGTTCGACCCGGCGACCAGCAGTGTCGACATCCGCGCCGCTCGCCCGGTCCCCTGAGCCGGCGCCATCGCAGGCACAGCTCGCGCGGCGCGTGCGCCGCGAGCTCGCTGCGCTTCTTTATGATGAGTCCGGCGCCGTCCCCGGCGGGGTGGCCATCTACACGCTCGCCGACCCGCGCGAGCTGCGTACGGTCCGCTACGTCGGCCAGACCCTCGCGCCGCGGCGCCGGCTGCTGCAGCACATCCGCACGGCGCGCCTGTGGCTGCCCCATGAGCGGCCCTGGTGGGTGCGCTCGCCGCGCCTGCGCCCCCTGTACGACTGGATGCGCGCGTTGTTCGAGGACGACGGCCGGCTGCCGGTGATGATCGTATGCGCCTGGGTGGCGCCCGAGCTGGCGCGTCTCACCGAGCGGACACGCATCTGCGAGTGCCTGGCCGGCGAGCAACCGCTGCTCAACTTCGAAGCGCAACTGCGTCGGCGCCAGCCGCTGCTCTTGTGAGCGCACCGGCACTCAGGGCAGCGCGAGCATCTCACGCGCCGCCCGCACGCCCGTGCGCAGTGCGCCGTTGACCGTGCCGGCCTCCTCGGCATCGGTGGCTTCGCCGGCGAAGAACAGCGTGTCGGCAAGCGGGGCGGCCAGCTGGCCGCGGGCGCTTTCGCCGCCCACCAGCACGTAGCTGTAGGCGCCGCGCGCGAAGGGGTCGGCGTCCCACTCATGCAGGTAGTAGCCCTCCAGCAGCGGCTCGGGCGCGAGGCGGAACAGGGAGGCGAGCGTCGCGAGCGCGCTGCGCACAAGGAAGGCGCTGCCGCGGGTGGCGAGCTGCGCGGCGGGCGGGCCACCCAGCCAGGCGACCAGGAGCGGGGCCGCTTCCGGCCGTGCGGTCCAGAAGGTCGGGAACTGCGCCTCCGGCGCGTGGAAGAAGCTCGCGTCCGCGTAGCGTTGCCCCGCACACTGCGCCCAGAAGGGCCGGGAAAAGCGCAGCAGCAGCTTCACGATCGAGCCGGAGGCGAGTAGCGCGAGCGCGGCCTGCTTGCTATCGAGCTGCGGCGTGAAACGCACCGCGCCCTGCTGCTGCAACACCCCGAGCGGTAGCGTGACGAGTGCGCGCGGCGCGCGCGCCGCGAAGGGCATGCCGAGCCACTCGCCGCTGACCTCGACCTCGCCGGCCGACCAGCGCAGCGCGCGCACCGGGCAGTGCAGGCGCAGCTGCAGCGCCGGCGGCGTCAGTCCCTGCAGCAGCGCTGTCAGCAGCGCCCCATAGCCTCCCGAAGGACGTGACTGCGGTGCCCCGCCCAGCGTGTCACCACTCCACTCGGCCACCAGCGCGCGCGCGCTGGCGCGCGCGGTGTCGGCGGCATCGAACCCCTCAGCCATGCGGCGTGCCGCCTGCTTGGCCTCGGCGTCGATGCCGGGCAGGTGCTGATCGAGCAGCACGTCGAAGGAAACGTCCCGGCTCCTGAGAATCGGCGCCTGCTGCATGGCTGCCGTGACCTGCTCGAGCCAGTCCGCCGCGGGCTCGAGGCGCCCGGCGTGCGCGCGCCAGCGCGAGCCGTGCACGTCAGCGACCGCGATGCCGCGCTGTCCGAGAAGCTCGCGGGTCAGCTGCGCGTCGCCGTGGATGAATTCGGCGCCGAGCTCCAGCGGCACCGCCACACCGGGCTCGTGGCGCGTGCACACGCGTCCGCCAATGCGGCCGCGCGCCTCCAGGAGCAGCACGGTGCGGCCGGCGCGCGCGAGCTCGGCGGCCGCGGCCAGGCCCGCCACACCGGCGCCGACTACGATGACATCCGCATCCACGATCTAACGGGTGCTCCTGCACATCATGATACCGCGCTCACCCGCGGGCTTTGCGCGGCGCCTCAGGGGGTGAGCGCCGCGGCGGCCTGGCGCGCGCGCGCCACGAGGCGCGCATCGCCCAGCTGCGCGGCGGCGGCAGCGAAGTCCGGGCCCGGGCCGAGCCAGCGCAGCTCCTCGGGCGAGCCGAAAAGCGGCGCGTCGCTGCGCAGCGTGGCGAGACGCTTGAACAGCAGCGCGAGTGACTGCTGCTCGCCGAGCAGCTGCGGCGGGAACTGCTCAAGCGCGCCGTAGCGGTTGATGAGGGCGGCCGCACGCACCGGACCGATGCCGCGGATGCCGGGGTAGCCGTCGGCGCTGTCGCCCATGAGCGCCAGCAGGTCCGGGATGAGCTGCGGCGCCACGCCGAACTTGGCGCGCACCCCAGCCGCGTCGCGAACGGCGCCGCTGCGCCGGTCGACCTGCACGATGCGCGTCGTGCGCACGCACTGCGCCAGGTCCTTGTCCGGTGTCCAGATGCATACCTGGCGCGTGTTGGCATCCGCCGCGGCGCGCGCGGCGGCGGATGCCAGCGCATCATCCGCCTCGAGCTCGATCATCGGCCACACCGCGATGCCGAGTGCCTGCAGCGCCTGCTCCAGCGGCCCGAACTGCGCCAGTAGCGCCGGCTCGACCCCCTCGCCGGTCTTGTAGCCCGGCCACAGCTCGTTACGGAAGGACTCGATGACGTGGTCCGTGGCGACGCCGAGGTGGCGCGCGCCTTCCTCGATCATCGCCAGCAGCGTGTGCAGCACGCCGGCGACCGCACCCAGCGGCTGATCGTCCTCGCCGCGCGCCCGGCGCCGTCCATAGAAGTGACGGAACAGCTCGTAAGTGCCGTCGACCAGGTGCACGACCACCGCTTCACCCGGCAGTCATGGCCGGGCTGACGACCTGGCAGATGGCGTCCCGCAGCGGCTCGCAGCTGGCGGCGACCAATGAACGCCGCTCAACCAGCGCAGCCTGTGCCCCGGTGAGGTCGCTCACCGCGCCGCCGGCCTCCTGCACGCAGATCGCAAGCGCTCCGATGTCCCAGGGCTTCATGGCAGGATCGACCGCCGCATCCAGCACCCCGCGGCACAGCAGCGCGTACTGCACACAATCCCCGACCAGGCGCATGCGGCCCGCCGCGCGTGCCAGCTCGGCGAGGTGCCACGGACCCCCGCGCGCAGTGAGGTTGCTTTCCTTGTAACTCGTCAAGCCCACCTGCGCGGCAGCGAGGGCCTTCGGTGGGGCGACGCGCACCCGGCGCGCCCGGGCGCCATCGCGCAGCAGGTGGCAGCCGAAGCCGCGCGCGGCGTAGGTCGTCTCGTGCAACGCGGACAGACGGATGCAGCCGAACACCGGTTCGCCGTCGATGAGCAGCGACACCAGCGTGCCGAACATGGGCAGGCCGAGCACGTAGGAGGCCGTACCGTCGATCGGGTCGAGAAGCCAGCAGCGGCCGGTGCGCGTGAGCTCCCCGCCGTACTCCTCCCCGAGCAGCGCATCCTTGGGCCACAGCGTCCGCAGGCGTCTGCGCAGCAGCCGCTCGGCGCCACGGTCGGCCACCGTGACCTCGCTGCCATCGCTTTTGTGGGAGATCTTCGCGCGGTGCAGGTGCCGGAGCACGACGGCATCGCTGGCCCTGAGCGCCTGCAGGACCTGACCGAGCGTGCGCCTCAGTTCCCGCTGGCTCAGGCGCGGTGCGGACTGTCTCAACAAGCTCCCTCCGGCCGGGACGGCGGCGCAGCGTAGCACGCCGCCGCGATCCTCAGCGCGGCCGTGCGTTGCTGCGGGTACCATCCGACAGGCGCTGGCGGAGAAGACTGTCAGTGGGCCGCGAGGCCGCAGCCCTAGAGTGAGCAGAGGGTGCGGATCGCGGCCGGACCGCGGTCGCGTGTGGTGCACAATGATCATCCGGGACATGCAGCATGGCGGCCAAAGGTAAGCGCGCGCGCGCACGTAGGGCAGCAAAACCGCCGGCGCGGCGGCTGCGCCGCGCCCTGGCCCGCTACCGCGCCAAGCGGGATTTCGCCAAGACCCGCGAGCCGAGCGGGCGCGAGCCGGTGGCCTCCGGTGCGCGCCTGCGCTTCGTGGTGCAGAAGCATGCGGCGCGCCGGCTGCACTATGACTTGCGGCTCGAGCTCGACGGCGTCTTCAAGTCCTGGGCCGTTACCCGCGGGCCTTCGCTCGATCCGGCCGTCAAGCGCCTGGCCGTGGAGGTCGAGGATCATCCGCTCGACTATGGGGACTTCGAGGGCACCATACCGCGCGGCCAGTACGGCGGTGGCACGGTACAGCTGTGGGACCGCGGCTACTGGGAGCCCGAGGGCACGCAGCCGGCCGCGGCGATGCTCGCGGCCGGGAGCCTCAAGTTCCGCCTGCAGGGGGAGCGCCTCAAGGGCAGCTGGGTGCTGGTGCGCATGCGCACCGACCGCAGCGGCAGCAAGCGCAACAACTGGCTCCTGATCAAACACCGCGACCCGTTCGCCACCGGCGCGGGCAGCGCAGACCCTGAGGAGCAGCGCTCGGTGGCCTCCGGGCGCACCATGGCCGAGATCACCGCCGGCCGTGGCCGCAAGCCCAGACCCTTCATGCAGCCGCGCGGCAGGTTCGAACGCGATGCGGTCTGGAACAGCAAGGAGACGGCTGCCCCGCCGCCCGAAAGGCCACCGGCAGCCGCGGGGGGGCGTGCACGGCCGGCGCGCGGCCTCCCGAGCTTCGTCGAGCCGCAGCTGTGCCGCCTCGTGGACCGCGCGCCGAACGAGCCGGACTGGGTGCACGAGATCAAGTTCGACGGCTACCGTCTGCAGCTGCGGGTCGCCTCGGGGAAGGTGAGCCTGCGCACGCGCAAGGGCCTGGACTGGACGGCAAAGTTCACCGCCCTGGTGCGCGCGGCGCGCGTGCTGCCTGATTGCCTCATCGATGGCGAGGTCGTCGCGCTCGATCACCGCGACCAGCCTAACTTCGCCGCGCTGCAGGCGGCGCTCGCGGAGAATGCGACCGAGCACGTGGTCTTCTTTGCCTTCGACCTGCTGTACGCCGGCGGCGAGGACCTGCGCGCGCTACCGCTGAGCGAGCGCAAGGCGCGCCTGCAGCAGCTGCTCGCGGCGCAGCTGCCGCAGAGCACCGCGATCCGCTACGTTGAGCACGTCACGGCGGCGGGCGAGGCCGTACTGCGCACGGCCTGTCGCATGGGCCTGGAAGGCATTGTGTCCAAACGCGCGGATGCCCCCTACCGTTCCGGGCGCGGCGACGGCTGGATCAAGGCCAAGTGTCGCGCCGGTCACGAGCTCGTCATCGGCGGCTGGAGTGCGACGCAGGGGCGCTTCCGCTCGCTGCTGGTGGGCGTGTACCGCGCCGGGCGCCTGATCTACGTGGGCCGGGTCGGCACCGGCTTCGGCGCCGCGGCGCTCAAGGAGCTGCGTCCGCAGTTGAAGCGCTTCGCAGCCCGCGCCAACCCCTTCCAGGGCGCCAACGCGCCGCGCGGCGGGACGGAAGTGCACTGGCTGCAGCCGCGACTGGTCGCGGAGGTGGAGTTTGCCGGGTGGACCGAGGATGGCATGGTCCGTCAGGCCGCCTTCAAGGGTCTGCGCGAGGACAAGCCCGCCAAGGAAGTGGTGGCCGAGGCCCCCGTGGCGCTCAAGCCTGCGGCACAGCCCCCGGTGGCGGGCCGCAAGCTGCCGCGGGAGCAGCCGGCCGCTGCACCGGGCGCGCGTGCGCCGCGCGCCGGACCGGCGACAGTGATGGGCGTTGCCATCTCCAATGCCGACAAGGCGCTGTGGCCGGCCGATGCCAGCGATTCAAAGCCCGTGACTAAGCTCGATCTGGCGCGCTACTTCGAAACGATGGGCCCATGGATGATCGAGCATGTGCGCGGTCGTCCCTGCTCCATCATCCGCGCGCCCGATGGCATCGGTGGCCAGCGCTTCTTCCAGCGCCACGCGATGCCGGGCACCTCGCGGCTGCTGACGCTGGTCAAGGTATCCGGCGATGCGAAGCCGTACCTGCAGATCGATCGTGTCGAGGGGCTGATCGCGGCGGCGCAGGTCGCGGCCCTCGAGCTGCACCCGTGGAACTGTGCCGAGGGCGCACCGTTGCTCCCCGGCCGCTTCGTGTTCGACCTGGATCCGGCGCCGGAGCTCAACTTCGCGCGCGTGATCGCGGCGGCCATCGAGCTCAAGGAACGGCTGGAAAGCATCGGGCTCGTGGCGTTCTGCAAGACCACCGGCGGCAAGGGCCTGCACGTCGTGGCGCCGTTCTCACTGCCACCGCGCAGCCGGGTCGACTGGCCCGAGGCGAAGGCCATTGCGAAGGAGCTGTGTGCGCAGATGGCTGCCGATAGTCCACGCAACTACCTGACCACGATGAGCAAGAAGGATCGCACGGGACGGATCTTTCTCGACTATCTGCGCAATGACCGCACCGCGACGGCCGTCGCGCCGCTCTCGCCGCGGGCCCGCGACGGAGCGCCGGTATCGATGCCGCTTAACTGGGAGGAGGTGCTGGGCGGCCTTGATCCGCAGCGCTTTTCGATGCGCACCGCGGCTGCGCATCTGGCGCGCTCGCGTGCCTGGTCCGCGTACGCGGAGTCGGTGCGGCCGCTGCTGCCGGCGGTGAAACGCCTGCGCGCGGGTCGCTCGGCGGCCTGAGCTAACGCCGCCCCGGGCTGGCCGGGCGAACACGGCGGGCCCGCGGGGTGACGCGGGGCGGCGGTGCGCGTTCCTCGGCCAGCAGTCTACCCCTGGGGGCCGCAAAGGCCGCGGCGGCCTGCCGCAACCACCCGAGCAGCTCCTGCAGCTTCGGCAGTGCGAGGTAGCTCTCCGGGCACACGAAATAATAGGAGCGCGGGCACGGCAACAACTGCTCGCTCGCGCGCACGAGGCGACCGCCCTCGATGTCGCGCGCCGCGATCGCCCAGCGTGTGAGGGCCAGTCCCTGGCCCTGCTCGGCGGCCGCGAGCACCGTCAGCGAGTCATCGAAGGCCGCACCGCGTTCGCGCCAGTCCGCTTCAACCCCCGGATGACGCCACATGCTCCAGGATTCATCCGCGGAGCGCAGCAGCGGATAGCGGCGCAGGTCCGCCGCGGTGCGCACCGGGCCGTAGCGTGCCAAGAGCTCCGGCGTGCATACCGGCACGAACCACTCATCGAGCAGCTTCTCGTTGTACAGCCCCGGCGTGGGGCCCAGGCTCATGCGCAGCGCGGCGTGAAAGTCGCCCTGGCCGAAATCCACAGGCGTGGGCGAGGTGTGGATGCTGAGCTCGATGTGCGGGAAGCGCTCGTAGAACTGCGGCAGGCGCGGCAGCAGCCATTTCTGCAGGAATGAGGCGATAGTGCTGATGTTGAGCACGCCGCCGCTGCGGTCCTGGCGCAGCTGCTGCATGGCCTGCTGCAGCTCGCCGAGGCCACGCCGCACGCCCGGCAGCAGCAGCGCGCCTTCGGCGCTCAGCGCGATGCTGCGGCCGCTGCGGCGAAACAGCGGCACGCGCAGGTACTGCTCCAGCGTGCGCACCTGCATGCTCACCGCAGCCGGCGTCACGTGCAGCGCCTCGGCAGCCTCCGAGAAGCTCAGGTGCGTGGCGACCGCCTCGAACACGCGCAGCGCGTTCAGGGGCAGCCGGTGGTAGCTTCCCTTTGGTTCAGTTTTTCTTAACCGTCGTTCAGACATCGCGTTTGCTGCTTAGGGGGTGCGGATCGAGACTGCATGCCACGGAAATCACTCACTCAAAGGAGCCGTGTCATGAATGCCATCAAACTTGCCGCCCTGCTGGCCGCCACCCTGCTGACCGCCGCCGAATACCTGGTGCTCGACCACGACGCCCAGCAGCACGTAGCCCGCTACGAGGCCGAGGCCGTCAGTGTGTTCGCCCCGCAGGGATAGTCTAACGTGTCGCCTATGATCAGCAGGAGCAACGGTTGACGGAAGCCGCGCACGCGGCTTCCGTCAACGCCGCCGCTCCGCGGCATGGCGCGCCGCCGCGGCCGGGCGGGTACACTGGGGCAGCGACCCGCATGCCCGATGCCTGTCATTCGCCAGCTCAAAACAGATGAAGTCGGCCACGCTTGCCGCGCACAGCAGCCAGGGCCGGCTCCTGCTTCAAGGTGCCGCCGCATCACCGGCGTAAGACCCCCCGCAGCGTTTGCGGTGCTGCTGATGCTCGCCTGCCCGGCGGCTGCGCCGGCACAGCCGGCCTCGCTTGCAAGCCTCGAGCAGCAGTACGCCGACTTCAACGATGCCCAGGGGGCCGTGTCGCTCATCGATTCCGACCCGCGGCGCTGGCCTGCATATGCAGGGCGCACGCGCGCGCAGTGGCAACAGCAGTACGAGCAGGGCCGGGCACGCCTGCTGGCAGGCTTGCGCGCCGTCACGGCGAGCTCCGCCGAGGACCGGCGCGCGCTCGAGGTGATGCGCGCCGCGCTCGCCGACAGTACCGAGAGCCCGCAGTCGCTGGCGCCGAATGCGCACTGCGCAGACGCGGCGCGCACCGGGCAGCCGCAGCGTGAGCTGCAGCGCGCGCTCTATGCCTGCTTCAGCGAGCTGGGCAATCACCTGCAGTTCGAGGGCGAGACGCTCACGCGGGTGGCAGCCTTCGAGCAGCTGGCGCGCATCCCCGAGGCGCAGCGGCGCCGCGCCCTCTTCATGGCGTTCGTGCCACTCTGGCAGGCAGTAAACGCGGCAAACGAGGCGGCCAGCCCGTACCGGCGCATGATCGGCCGGGCCGCCCTCGAGGCGCGCGCGCACGGTTCGGCCGTGGATGCCGCGGCCAGGACCATCGGCGCGCCGGTGAGCGAGCTCGAGGAATGGCTGCAGCGCGTGCTGCAGAGGTGGAGCGCGGTCAACGAAGGCGCGCCAGTGGAGCCCTGGGACTATCGGTATGAGGCTGGCGCCGCCGAGCGGCAGCTGGCGCCGGCCATCCCCCGGGGCGCACTCGAGTCGGTCAGTGCGCGTTATTACCGTGACCTCGGACTGGATCTGGCGGCCGCGCAGGTGCTCTTCGATCTGGATCCACGCGCCGACAAGGCGCCGCTCGCCTACACCGATTACGTGCGCCGCGGGCGCGTGCGTGCCGGCGGTGCATGGCAACCGACGCTGGTGCGTGTGTCGGCGAGCTACGGCGCGGGCGGCCTCGGCGCACTGGAGGAGCTGGTGCACGAGGACGGCCATGCAGCCCACATGCTGGCGCTGCGCACGCGGCCGGCTTTCATGGACCTGGGGGACGCGGTCTTCTACGAGGCCTTCGCGGACGTTCCGGCCTGGAGTGTGTATGAACCGCGGTGGCAGCAGCGCTACCTCGGCCACTCGGCGCCTGAGGATGCCTCGCTGCGTGCGCATTATGCGGCGGTGATGCTCGATGTTGCCTGGGCTCTGTTCGACTGCCGCATGCTGCGCCAAAGGGATCCCGACCCTAATCGAATATGGACCGAGATCACGCAGCGCTACCTGCACATCAGGCCGCACCCGGAACTTGCCTGGTGGGCCATGCGCGTACAGCTGGTCGATGCACCCGGCTACATGGTGAATTACGGTCTCGGCGCCATCATCACCGCGGATATCCGCCAACGCATCGCGCAGCAGATCGGATCCTTTGATGCCGGCAACGCGCGCTGGTTCGGCTGGCTGCAGCAGCAGCTGCTCGGTAGCGGTGAGCGCTACCCGACGAGCGAGCTGCTGCGCGCCTTTCTCGGGCGTGCCGTGAGTCCGCAGGCGCTGCTGGAGCAGCTTGAGCGAGTGCATCCGCCCGCCGGGGGTGTCGGAACGCGCTAGGCACGTAAAAGTGTTCCAAATCAGCGACGCACGCGCGGCGCACCGGTCAGTCGCAGCCGACCGCGGATGCAGTCATGCGCGGACTCATTACGCGGCCGCCGACGCCTAAGCTCATTGCACGTTTGGCAAGGAGGACATATGAAACGCCAGTTAATAGCACTCGCCGTGGCAGGCTTGGCGCTCAGCGGTGTCGCCGCGGCGCAGACGGCCCCGTCCACGACGCCCGCGTCCCCGAGCAGCTCGACCACAACCGCGACTCCGAGCACGACCCCGAGTGCCCCGAGCAGCATGCCCTCGGACACCACGGATCGATCGATGCAGTCCCAGTCGCCTTCGAGCGCGCCGTCGTCGTCCTCGACCGACACCTCGCGCGGCGCACAGGAACAGCAGTCGCAGAAGAGACACTGCGTCCCGAACTCTGACAACTCGGCAAACTGCAAGCAGTCCGACTCGGAGAGCCCGAACCACTAGTCGCTTTCCCCGCCGACCCTGACACAGCGCGCGACAGAGCGTCGCGCGCTGTCTTTTATGGCGCCCCGCGCGCTAACAGCGCGTAGAACTCTTTGATAATCGGCGCCTGGCCCTTGAGGATCTTGCGCAGGGCCGCGGCCTCATCGAACCAGGCGCCGCGATCCGCCTCGGGGAAGCTCGCACGCCGCCCGGAGTGCGGCGGCCACTCGAGCTCGAACGAGTTGCTCCGGAGCGCCTCCGGGTCGGCATCGCCGGCGACCGCCCATACGTGCAGGCGCTTGCCGCTTGGCTGGCGGAATGAGCCCAGATCGTGCAGCGGCGCCGCCTCGTCCAGTACGAAGCCCGTCTCCTCGGCGAATTCGCGCCGCGCACAGGCCAGTTCGTCCTCGTCGCTGCCGACGATGCCCTTGGGCACGCTCCAAGCTCCCGCATCCTTCCGGCTCCAGTAAGGCCCGCCCGGATGGACGAGAAACACCTGCAACACCTCCCCGTGTCGGCGATAGAGCAGCACGCCCGCACTGACTACCTGGGCCATGGTCTGCTCGGCAAGGGCACAGCCTGGGCGTGAAAGGCAGGGCGCCTCAGTGCGGTTCCTCGGCCAGCCCGCGCGCGGCGCGATAGGCGAAATCGGCGAAGCGGCCATAGACGGCGGCCTGCCAAGCAGGGTTCTCACAGTAGAATGCATCCCGCATCTGTTGCTGGGCCGCGCGCTGTTCATCGGCACCGGCGTCCGCGCGGGCCGCGACGCAATGATCGCGGCGCAGCGCGCTCAACACCTCGAGCAGCGGTCGCGTGCCAAACTCCAGCCCGACGTAAGTGAACTGCCGGTCCGGTAAGGCCATGCGCATACCGGCCGCTACCGAGCCGACGATCGGTGCGGAAATCGACTCGTCCGCCGCTAGGTCGCGGATCTCGGCGCCGTACCAGCGCCGGCAGCGTTCGACCTCGCTCGCGTTTCCGCTGAACACCGCTGGCTCCCCGTAGCCCGGGGGTCCGAGTCCGGTGTGCAGGTCGAGCACCGCCAGGTGGCGCACGGTGGGCGGCAGCTGCGTGCGCAGTATCTCCGCGAGGCGCTGTGCGGACCATGTCGGGCGGCGTCCGCCGTAGAAGAGCCCGCTCGGTCGCGTGTACTGCCCGCCGGTGAGTGCGCTCTGGACGGCCCGCATGCCGCGCTGCTGTATCACGGCCTGCAGCGCGGCGTCGGCGCGGGCACGTTCCGGACCCTCCCAGGCGGGCGGCACCAGGCACTCGTGCAGCGGCTCGTAGGCGGCGGAGGAGGGCAGTGCCCGGTCGAAATCGACGAAGTTGCGGTTCAGGTCGACGCCATCCTCGTTGACCCGCCGCAACCAGGCGAAGCCGAAGGGATTCAGGGCGTGAATGAGCAGTGCGCAGGAGGAGGCGGGCAGCGCCTCATAGAGGCGATCGATGAAGAAGCCCACCTGGCAGCCCGAGCCGCAGAAGCCCTCGACGCCGTGCGTCCCCGACAGGATCAGCAGCGCACGGTCGGCATCCGGCGCGCCGATGCACGCCACGTCCATCGTGAGCGGCTCATCCTTCGGGCCCTTGCGCTGCGGAAGTTCCCAGGAGGAGAGCGTGGCCTGCGCCGCCGCCGCGGCCCGGAAGCGCGCGCGCGCGGCATCGTAATCGCGACCGAAATAGTCGGAGACGGGCATATGAATCCCTCCCTGCTCGTGAGGCCCTTTAGACTGCTTCGGTCAGCGGGATGGCGGTGGCAGCGTGGGACGACAGCTCATCCTGCCAGGCCACCGGCGCAATGCGCCGGACTATCAGGCCCCAGGCCGCCATGGCCAGCAGCGCGCTCGCCGCGGCCGCGCCAAAGGCCCAGGCATATCCTCCGGTGCGGTCGATGAGGTAGCCGGTGAACAGCGGCGCCGGGATACCGGCGAGCTGTCCGGTGAAGTTCTGCGCTGCCGCCCAGCGGCCCGCTGCCCGCGGTCCGGCGAGCGTGGCTCCGATCGAGAAGATCATCGGCGTCGTGATGCCGAGGAACACCGCCGCAATCCCGAGCAGCCACACGCCCGCACGCGGCTCGACGAAGGCGCTGCTCCCCAGAGTGAGGGCAATGCCGCAGACGCCGCTCAGGGCAAAGGCCTTGCGCACGCGCGTGACGTTCGCACCCCGGCGCAACAAGCGATCGGAAAGTGCGCCCGAGAGTGCGGTGGCGACGGCATAGATGCCATAGACCGCAGCGCCGATGACCGCCATGCGCGCCAGCGTGAAGCCGCCGGCCTTGACGAGGAACGTCGGCATCCAGGTGATCACGAAGTAGAACGGATAGTTCGCGAAGAAGTGTCCGAGCGCTGCACCCCAGAAGTCGCGCTGGCGCAGGATCGCACCGTAGCCGACGGGCGTCCCGGAGTGCACCGGGGCGGAACTGAGCAAGCGCCGCGTCAGCCGCAGCCAGGGCAGCACCCAAAGGAACGTGAGGATCCCGAGGGCAACGAACATGGCCCGCCAGCCGAAGCGCGCCATGATCAGTCCGCCACACAGGGTCCCCAACATCGGACCGACACCTTGACCGGCGCCCACCAGTCCTGCGGCGCGACCCCGGTCAGCCTCGACGGAGTGGCGCGCGAGCAGCAGTTGCCAGCTTGGAAAGGTGACGCTCTCCCCGAGCCCGAGCAGCAGTCGCAGCAGCAGCAGCGCCGTGAAGCCGTACGCCACCGCGGTCAGCGTGGTGGCTGCCGCCCACAGCGCGACCCCGCAGGCGAGCACGATGCGCAGGTCGAAGCGATGCACGAGCCATCCGGCCACCAGCTGCGCCGGCGCGTAGGCCCAGAAGAACGACGACAGCAGCACTCCGATCGCTGCATTCGAGAGCTGCAGTTCCTCATGCAGCACGGGAGCCGCGGTCGCAAGGTTGCCGCGGTCGACGTAGTTGAGCGTGATGGCGAGTGCGACCAGCAGGACCACGGTCGTGGGCATCGTCGCACGCGTGTTCATCGGATTGAGAGTCCCAGCACGTCTTCGACCTTGTCTATACTAGCGCCTCCAGAACAAGCGCGGCCGCCCGCGGCGACCGCAAACCCCTCCCCGGAGCCCCTCTCATGAGAAGGATCCTTGGCCTGTGGCTGTCCTTCGCGCTCGCGCTGCTCGTCTGCGCGCCCGTGCCGGCGCGCACTCCCGCCGAGGAAGCATACGAGATCGGCATGGAAGCCTACGTCTACCTCTATCCCCTGGTGACGATGGATGTCTCGCGGCGGCAGCTGACCAACATCGAGGCCGGCAAGATGACCGGGCGGGGACCGATGAATACGTTCACCCACATCCGCGCATATCCGACCGCCGATTTCCGGGAAGTTGTGCGGCCGAACTTCGATACCCTGTACTCCTCCGCGTGGCTCGACCTGCGGCAGCAGCCGGTGATCGTATCGGTGCCGGACACGGCCGGGCGTTACTACCTGCTGCCGATGCTCGACATGTGGACCGACGTGTTCGCCGCTCCGGGCAAGCGCACCAGTGGCACCGCCGCTGCGTCCTACGCGCTGGTCGCCCCCGGCTGGCACGGCCGCCTGCCGCAGGGCGTCACCAAGATCCAGGCGCCGACACCCTATGTGTGGATCATCGGGCGCACCCAGACCAACGGAGCGCAGGACTACGAGGCAGTGCACCAAATCCAGGATGGTATCCGCGCCACGCCGTTGTCGGGCTGGGGTAAGCCAGCGGCCGCGGCGCCCTTCGTGGCCGATCCCACGGTCGACATGAAGACGCCGCCGCTGCAGCAAGTCAATCACATGCCCGCCGCCCAGTACTTCGCCTACGCGGCCGAACTGCTCAAGGTGAATCCGCCGCACGCCACGGACTGGTCCACGCTGGAGCGTCTCAAGCGCATCGGCATCGGTTCGGCCAAGAGCTTCGTGTGGGAGCAGCAGGACCCGGCCGTGCAGGAGGCCCTAACGCGTGCGGCCACCGATGCCCTGAAGGCCATGTATGCAAAGGCGCCGACGATGGCGCGCGTGGCCAACGGCTGGCAGATGAATACCGACACGATGGGTGTCTACGGCAATTACTACCTGAAGCGCGCCATCGTCGCGATGATGGGGCTCGGGGCCAATCAGCCCGAGGATGCGGTCTACCCGATTGGCGTGACCGACGCCGCGGGCCAGCCCTTCAAGGGTGGTGCCAACTATGTTCTGCACTTCGACAAGGCTGCGCTGCCGCCGGCGGATGCGTTCTGGTCACTGACCATGTACGACCAGGAGGGCTTCCAGATCGCCAACGCGCTCAATCGCTTCGCGATCGGAGACCGCGATGCCCTGAAGTTCAACGCCGACGGCTCACTCGATATCTATATCCAGCACCAAAACCCCGGGACGGATAAGGAAGCGAACTGGCTGCCATCCCCGGCCAGTGGCACGCTCGGGCTGACCATGCGCCTGTACGCACCGCGCATGCCGGCGCTGGACGGGCGCTGGTCGCCGCCGGCAATCCAGCGCGTCAGCAACGACTCGGAGCCGCTGCCACAGTAGGCCAGCCTGCAGATGTCCCAGGTGACACGACGCGAACTGCTGCTGGCCGGGGCCCTGTGCGCGGTGCCGGCCGCTAATGCAGGCGCGGGCACCGGCACGCAAACGGCCGAGGCGACTGCCGGTGGCGCGGCATCCTGCGCGGAGCTGTGCGGGCTCTCGGCGTTCGAGCTGTCGCAGCGGATTCGCGCCAAGCAGGTGTCATGCGCGGAGGTCATGACGGCGCACCTGCGCCAGATCGAGCGCTACAACCCCAACGTGAATGCCATCGTGTCGCTGCAGGATGGGGATGCGCTGCTCACCGCGGCGCGGGAGCGCGACGCACAGCTCGCACGCGGTGAGTACCTCGGCTGGATGCACGGCTTTCCGCACGCCGTGAAGGACCTGGCGCCGACCCGGGGCATCCGCACCTCCTACGGGTCGCCGCTGCTCGATGGCATCCCAAACTACGATGCGATTTTCGTCGAGCGCCTGCGTCGCAACGGCGCGATCCTGATCGGCAAGACCAATGCGCCCGAGATGGGTTTCGGCTCGCAGTCGTACAACCCCGTCTTCGGCACGACGCTCAACGCCTACGATCAGAGCAGGTGCGCCGGTGGCAGCAGCGGCGGTGCTGCCGTGGCGCTGGCGTTGCGCATGGTGCCAGTGGCAGACGGCAGCGACATGATGGGCTCGCTGCGCAACCCGGCCGCCTTCAACAACGTCTTCGGCTTTCGTCCCTCGTGGGGTCGCGTGCCTTCCGGAGACGGCGAGCTGTTCCTGCACACGCTGAGCTGCGACGGCCCGATGGGGCGCTCGGTACGCGATGTCGCCATGCTGCTCTCGGTCATGGCAGGGCCCGATGCGCGCGTGCCCTTGGCGATCGAGCAGCCGGGGGAGATGTTCGCAGGCAACCTGGAACGCACGTTCCGCGGCACGCGCCTCGCCTGGCTGGGGGACCTCGGCGGCCATCTGCCCATGCAGGCGGGGGTTCTCGAACTGTGTCAGCAGTCATTCGCCGCCTTCGAGGCGCTCGGGTGTCAGATCGAGAGCGCCCAGCCCGAATTCTCCCCGGAGCGGCTGTGGTCGAGCTGGCTCACGCTACGACATGCACTCAGTGCCAGCGGGCTGGCGGAGTTCTATCGGGACCCGGCCAAACGCTCCAGGCTCAAGCCGGAGATTCAATGGGAGGTCGCAGGCGGGCTCAAGCTCTCGGCGCTGCAGCTGGCGCAGGCCTCCACCGACCGTTCGGAGTGGTACCGGGCCGTCGAGAAGCTTTTCACGCGTTTTGATTTCCTGCTGCTGCCCTCAGCGCAGGTATTCCCGTTCGATGCAAGGGTGCACTGGCCGCGCGAGATCCAGGGGCGGAACATGGACACCTACCACCGCTGGATGGAGGTCGTCATCGGGCCCTCGCTCGCCGGGCTTCCCGCCATGAGCGTCCCGGTCGGCTTCGGGCCGGCGGGAGTGCCGATGGGCATGCAGCTCATCGGGGCCCAGCACGCGGACCTGGCGGTGCTGCAGCTCGCTCACGCCTACGAGCAGGCCGCGCCCTGGACGCGCACGCAACTGCCTGCATTGCTGCGCAGCTGAGTCCCTCGCACGCGACTTATTCCGGCAGTGATCGTACGCGGCACGGCACGCCGAGTGCGCACTCGAGCCTGGAGCGATCCCAGCCGCCCTTCTCGGCCGCGGCGGTGTAGGTGCTGGACAGAAAATCAAGCAGCACAGAGTCGGGGTCGGCTGCGGCCCGGACCGTCTCGTAGGGCAGGATGAACTCACCGAGCTTCGCTTCGAAAGCGGCGCCGCTCGGCACCGGCCAGCTGCGAAAGCCCGCGGGCTCCGGGTAGGCATAGGAGTAAAACGCGGCCTGCGGATAGGCAACGTTGCCGGGCCAGAAGCCGGCGCTGCTCACCTCGTCCGAGTACGCCTCGCGCGTCACCGCATCCGGCAGACCCGGCACGCCGCCAGGATGCCTCGGGGCGGGCCGGCCGGAGAAGCGCGTCACGGCCAGATCGAAGCTGCCCCAGAAGAAGTGCACCGGGCTGACCTTGCCGAGGAAGCCGCTGCGAAAGCGCCGCATGACGCGATCGACCTGCACCAGTGCTTGCCAGAATGACTGCGCGGCAGCGGCATCATAGGAATGGTGGCGTCGATCCTCGGAGAAGCGGATGGGATCGGGCACCTCGTTGGGCAGCTCCTTGATCCTGACGGAGATCCCCATGTCGGCGAGCAGCCGCATCAGCCGCTGGTAGAAATCCGCCACCGTCTGCGGTTCGAGCGCCAGGGCCTGCGCGGCGCCGCGGCTGGTGCGCAGCACCAGGCGGTGGGATGCGAAATCAAACTCCAGCATGAAGGTATCGCCGCCGAACGGGATCGGTCCGGTGCCGAGCCCGCCGGCATTCACGTGCAGTGCGACGTGCCAGCCGTGGTTCACCCACGGCGTAAGGGTGAGCTGCACCTTGCCGACGATCTGCGTCCACAAGTGCAGCGTCTGCAGCGTATCGCGCCAGCTCTCGTAGCGCAGTTCCGGCCACGGTGTATCGCGGGAGGCCATGGGAGTAGCCTGTGCGGCGTCGCTTCAGGTTGCAGCATCTTGGATGGTAGCGCACCGCGGGGCGTGCCCGCGTGAGTCGCGCGAAGGTTGTGCACCTGCGGGCCGCGGCTGAGGCAGGCGGCGCGGCGCAGCGGTGCAGCCGCGGCGCTGTTCCAGGCGGCGTTGCGAGGAGGCGCTCATGGCCCGTGAATATCGGCTTTCATTCACCGTGCAGCAGGTTGAGGCGCTGATCAGGGCGCTCGAGGAATGCGGCATCGACGCAGGATCTCCGCGCACCGAGCATGAGCACTTCCGCGATGCAGCGCTCCTCAGCGCGGCGAAATCCGCCTACGGCATGCTCAAGGCGACCAGGAAGTCACAGCGCACGATGAAGCCGTGAGGGCGCGTATCTGTGAACACTGGAGACGTCTGGTCGCCGCCTATCGCGGTGGCGCCGCAGCTCGCCCGGCGCGCCTGGGCTTGGCCCGCCCATGAGGCATGCGCCCGGCAGCACTCGCGAAGGTAACGGCCACGGCGCGCACCCTTGCAATCTTCGGCCTGAAGCCGCGCGGCTTCACCACCAGCACGTCGCAGCGTACTCGGTCGAGGACGCGTTCCGCCGCATTGCCGATGAACAAGCGCGCGAGCGCTGATCGGGACACTGCGCCCATCACGATCAGCCCGGCACGGGTACGCCGTGCTGCCTTGTCCAGCTCCTCGGCCACCCCTCCCATCAGCACGTGGCAGGACTTCGCCGGCACGCCCGCCGCGGCGGCGAGCGCCTGCACCTCGCGGATGACGAGCTCCTCGTGGGCCGCTTCGGCCTCGGGCGGCATGATCATCGGGGGGGCGCCAGGAACCGCCTCTACGCTCCAGAGCGGCATGTAGGCGTGAAAGACCTGCATCGTGCCGCGCAGCGACTTTGCCACGGTCGCGCCGCTATCGATCAGGCGGGCATCCAGATCCGCGGGCCGGGCGTGCGCGTGGAAGGGATCGACGGCTACGATTACCACCGGGCGCCTGTAGGGGCGGGGCGACTTAACCAGCAGCACGGGCACCGGACATTGCCGGATCAGCTCCCAGTCGGTGTTCGCCAGGATCAATCGCCCGCCCAGACGATGGCGCTGCGTCGCCGCGACCACTAGGTCTGCCTTGATGGCCCGCGCGCGCCGCACGATGGCTTCGTGCGGCGGATAATCCCAGCTGGCCGTGCAGCTCGTCGCGACACCGCGGAAGCCAGCACGCCGCGCGAACTGCTGCAGGCGCTGCTGGCAGCGCCCGGCGATCGTCGCGCGCTGTCGCGCGACCGCGCGCGCCGTGGCCGTCTCCGGATAACTGCGGCCGGGGTCCGCTTCCATGATCGCATGGAAGAGCTCGATGCCTGCGCCCGAAGATCGTGCGAGCACTACCGCCTTGCGCAGCTCGCTCATGGGAGGGTGCCGAAGATCGCCGACGGCTACCAGAATGCGTCGCATCCGCGTACTCATGGGTGTGCTCCCGGCTGAAGCTGCACTTTAGGCTGCGCTCCACTGCCTGGGGATAGTGGACTGTGCGTAGGGCGTCGTGCAGTCCGCACGCCGCCACCATGATCTCATTGACATGTTTCAGTCCTGCGGTTCCCGATAGGCGCTTTCACGTATCGCGCCGCGCGCCATTGTTCCGAACAATGCTCACGGGAAAGGGGGAACAGACTCATGGACGCACGCATTGTTCAGCAGACAGCGGCTCGCATCGCAGGACTGAACCCGTTCGACATGGCGTCTGCTGCCGTCGAGGCGCAGCGCGTACGGGTCAAGAAGCGGGAACTTGCACATCCTCGCCAACCCGAGGACAAGATGTTCGATGAGCCTGAAGAGTTCGGCTGCGTAGACTGGTATCTCTACCCGGAGCGGTATCCGGCCAAAGGGCCGGGCGCCCGCGATTGACTGCCTTTCCCGGGCGCGCTCGGGCTCGGCGCTGGCGCGGGCAGACCGTGCTGACGGCAGCGATGGGAGCGCTGGCTCTTGCCCTCGCCGTGACCGACGGCCCCGAGCGCCGCAGAAGCGCCGGATCCGCAAGCACGGCATGATGCTCTACCTGAAGTGCATTTTGTCACGGGCGACACGCCTAAGGGCGACGGTAGCCAGAGGCATCCCGACCCTGGCGGCGCAAGGCGAGGACTGCCTTTTCCAGCAGCTCGCGAGTTCGCGACGTAACCGGTTCGGACCTGCATGCGCAGGCGATGCGTGAGAGCATGCACTCTCCCGACGTCAACCGGGCTCAGGCCACGCGGGACCTGCTCAGCTACCCGAGGGTCGACCGAACCTGCGGTGCCGGCCATTGGCGGGCAGCAACTCGGTTACCTCGTCGCGGCCACCGGCTCCGTCGTTGCGGCGCACCAGGAGCATTCCCACCCTCTGGGGAGGCTCTCGCCCCAGGAGCAGCTGGCGCTGGCTGACTACACCTCCCGTCTGTCCTTTCTGAGCGCCGCAACCAGCCGGTAGGCATCGTAGCGGCGGCTACATGTCCGGTTCGGGCGCGCGCGGTTCCTTGTGCCTCTCGGGCCGCTCGGTCATGGTGGCCTCGCTCAGGAGCAAGACGCTGGCGACCGACACGGCGTTCTCCAGGGCGATCCGCACCACCTTGGCGGGATCGACGATGCCCGCCTCCATGAGGTCGACGAACTCCTTGCGGGCGGCATCGAAGCCGAGGTTGCCGGCGCCGTGCAGCATCCGGTCGACCACCACGCCACCGTCGGCAGCCGAGTTCTCCGCGATCTGACGCGCCGGGGCTTCCAGCGCACGTCGCAGGATCTGTACTCCGGTACGTTCGTCGCCGGTGCAGTTGGCTTCCTCAGCCATGACGGTGGTCGCGGCGCGCAGCAGTGCCAAGCCGCCGCCCGGCACGATACCTTCAGCCACCGCGGCCTTGGTCGAACTGATGGCATCGTCGAGCGCCTCCTTCTTGGCTTTCATCTCCGACTCCGAGGGAGCGCCGACCCTGATGACGGCAACGCCGCCGGAGAGCTTGGCGAGGCGCTCTTCGAGCTTCTCGCGGTCGTAGTCACTCGCCGTCTTTTTCTCGATCTCCTTGCGGATCGTCTGAATCCGGGCCTGGATATCCGCCTTGTTGCCACTGCCGCCGATGATGGTGGTGTTGTCCTTGTCCACCACCACGCGCTTGGCGCGTCCGAGCTGCGCGAGTTCGACGTCCTCAAGCTTCAGGCCCAGTTCCTCGGAAATGACCTGCCCGCCGGTCAGCGTGGCGATGTCCTGCAGCATGGCCTTGCGGCGATCTCCGAAGCCGGGGGCCTTGACCGCGGTACTCTTCAGAACTCCGCGAATCTGATTCACGATGAGGGTCGCGAGCGCCTCGCTCTCGATGTCCTCGGCGATCAGCAGGATCGGCCTTCCCGCCTTGGCGACCTGCTCGAGCAGCGGAATGATGTCCTTGATGATGGTGAGCTTGCGGTCGCACACCAGCACGAAGGGCTCCTCGAGCACCGCTTCCATTGCGTTGTTGTCCGTGACGAAGTAGGGCGAGAGGTAACCGCGGTCGAACTGCATGCCCTCGACTGTCTCGAGCGTCGTCTCCGTGGTCTTCGACTCCTCCACCGAGATGACACCGTCGCCGCCGACCTTCTCCATGGCATCTGCGACCAGCTCCCCGATCGCCTCATCGTTATGGGCGGACACCGTCGCGACCTGGGCCTTCTCCTTGCGGCTCCCCACCGGCTTGGCCATCTGCTGCAGCGCCTTGACTGCGGCGCGCAGGGCCCGATCCAGGCCGCGTTTCAGATCGATGGCACTTGCGCCGGCGGCGACGTTGCGTGCGCCATCCGCATAGATCGCCTGCGCCAGAATGGTCGAGGTGCTCGTGCCGTCACCGACCACGTCACCGGTCCGCTCCGCCGCCTGGCGCAACATCTGTGCGCCGAGGTTCTCCTCTGGATCCTCGAGCTCCATCTCCTTGGCGATCGTCACGCCATCGTTGCAGACGATCGGCGCGCCCCATTTCTTCTGAATGAGCACTGATTTGGACTTCGGGCCGAGGGTGATGCGAACGGCATCGGCGAGCTGGGAGGCACCGCGCAGGATCTTCTCGCGCGCAGTCGCGCGGAACAGGACTTGCTTCGCCGTCATTGTGCTGGCTCCTCACCAAAGGATACTTGCAAGTCTGACCACAGCCCTCGCGATGCCGCCATACGCATTGATGACGATGCCCTGGCCGGCCGGCCGGCATGCGGTTAGTCCTTATTGAGGCACAGGCGGCTCAGGATTGAGAATGAGGCGTGAACGCCGGTCGCGAACGCTCTTCCGCAGCCCCGTCAAGCTCGTTGTGGCAGAAGGTCGCCCCGACGTGGGGGTCCCCGCGCGTGGCACTGCGCTGGTTTCAGGCACCGACGGGCACCGCTGCGCAGCAGCCCCCGGCCTGGCGGGTGCTAGCCGCCGCCTGGCGGGGAGCACAACGATACCGGTTGCTGATGCGGCGCAGCCCGGCAAGCTGGCTGCAGCAGATGAAATCGGCGCGGCGTACGATCAGGCTCAACAGGGACGGCTGATTTCCCGGTCGATGGCGCGCCAGCGCGGCGCCGGCTTGGCTCACCAGGGGATTCGCGAATGCCAGACATGGGCACGGTGGCGCGGGCGCTGTTGCTGTTGGGAGCAGCGAACGCATTGCCGTGGCTCGCCGGCCGCATCCTGGGTGCCCGGTTGAGCTGGCCGCTGGATTTCGGAGTGGCGCTGCCTGACGGCGCCCGGCTGTTGGGGCAGCACAAGACCATCCGTGGTTTCCTTACGGGTATCCTGGGTTGCGCGCTCACGGCGGCTGTGCTGGGCTTTTCCTGGCAACTGGGCATGGAGTTCGGCGCCCTCTCGATGCTCGCCGACGCGGTCACCAGCAGCCTCAAGCGCCGTCTGGGTGTCGCACCAGGAACGGGTTCCCCCCTCGTCGACTCGGTTCCGGAAGCAGTGGTGCCGCTAGTGGTGTTGCGCGCTCCGCTCGGGTTGGGGGCCGCCGAGATCGCCGCCGCGCTCGTGGCGTTCATGCTGCTCGATTTGGCGCGCAGCATCCTCGAGTCCCGGCTCGGCCGCGGCGGTGTCCGTCAAAGGGAGGTACGTTGCCGAGTGAATTCCTGAGCGCGCCGCGGGTGGCCTATTTTTTGATGGAAATCGCCCTGCGCAGCGAGATAACCGACCTGCGCCCCGGCGAGTCGCCGTACGATCTGCCGCGGGTGCGCCAGCTGTGAGGCTTCACGACCCATACACCGGTCGAGGCCGGGCACGACCGTTTAGCGTACGAGCTCGTGCGCCGCCTGTTCTTGGGCGACCGACCCGACAGCGAGAACGCGGTGATCGACATGGAGGCGCTGCGCCGACTCGGCGGACTCGAGCACCTGAACATGACGCAGCTGGCGCTCTCGCTCAGCGACTTTGTCGACGGCGTGGCCCAGCGGTAGGCCGAGGTCTCAGCCAAGCTCTTCCCGGGCTATCGGGTGCGCGCCATTACCAACGGTGTCCATCCGTACACCTGGACCGCGGCCAGCTTCCGGGTCTTGTACGATCGACACGTTCCAGCCTGGTGCCACGAGTTGCATTGCGCTGCCACTCGCGAGCGATCTTTCTCGCGCACGGTAAGCGCGGCGCGCAACGCAATTACTCACAGCACGCTAACGCTGCCTCGCCATAGCATGCGCCGATCGCTAAGGAAGCCTTATCCGTCCCGAGAGGACTATGACCAGCGTGGATAAAGCCCTCGCCATCCTGGCGCTGCTCTATGTGCTCTATGCCGCAGTCGCGCTCTGGCATTCCCAGGGCTGAGAGTCTGCGCGGGATGAATTACGGCAGAGGGATCGTCCGGCTAACGGAGCCCGTGGTTGCCGCCCCTGCCGCGAGGTTTGCTCGCGGGTGGTCGCTCGCTCCCCAAGAGTACTTCGGAGAGAATTATGAAGACCCCGGCAATTCGAAGCTTGTGCGTCGTGGCAGCGGTGCTGCCGGGCGTGCTGTGCGCAGCCGAGTCTGCTGCACCAGCGGCGGCACCGGTCGTGCCGAGCCTGGTGGACATGCTCAATGCGTGGGGACTGACGGTCAACGGCTACGTGGCGAGCTCCTACTACGCCTCCAACGGCTATCCATCGAACATCCACCAGTTCGACATCCAGCACAACACGTTTCAGCTGGATCAAGCGGGCTTGCTCGTGGCCTATCAGCCGAAGTCGGGCTTCGGCGCCCTCGTGGATGTCTTTGCCGGGGAGGATGCGCGGATTCTCAACGAGGCCGAGAGCGGCGCGAATGACCAGAGCGTCTTTGACGTCCGGCAAGCCTTCCTCCAGTACGCAGCCGGCCCGCTGACCATCATCGGTGGCAAGTACGTAACGCTGGCCGGCGCGGAATACATCAATCCGACTCAGAATACTAACTTCTCGCGCTCGCTGCTCTTCACGTGGTGCGAGCCGCTCACGCATACCGGGGTGCGCGCGACCTGGGCGCTCAGTGACAGCTTGACTGTCATCGGCGGAATCAACAACGGCTGGAACGTCGTGTCCACATCCTACGGCTCCAAGACCGGCGAAGTGGGCTTCGCCTGGACGCCCAATAAAGCCTTCTCGTTCACCACGCAGGCGTACCTGGGCAAGATGCAGCAATACGACGGCGAGCGCGTGCTGATCGACGTGGTCGCGACCTACAACGCCACGTCGGCACTGACCCTGGTGCTGAACGTCGACTGGGACCAGCAGCAGTTTCCGACCGGCCCGAGTGCGAGCTGGAACGGCGCGGCACTGTACGTGAACTACGCGCTCAGCGATGCGTGGCGGGTTTCCGTGCGCGCCGAGTATCTCGATGACAAGGACGGCTTCAACTTCGGTGGCGGCGGGCAGACTGTCAAGGAAGGGACTGTGACGCTCGGCTACGCCCCGGTGAAGAGCTTCGAGCTGCGCCTCGAGGGTCGCTACGACAAGGCACAGCAGGCCTTTCTCTACCACAGCGATCCGAGCTTTCCCAGCCCGGAGCTCTCGGACAACCTGAGCCAGATCGCGTTGCAGGGCGTGTACAAGTTCGGCACCTAGATGCAGCGTCGGTGCCAGTACGTGCGGGTAGCGACAGGCATTGTTGCAGTGCGGAAGACTCGCACCGCCTAGAGACTTCTACTCACAGGAAACTCACACCGGAAGCGCTAGAGTGGCCGCGCCTGCGGCGCCCCGGGAGACCCAAAGATGGATGCGCTCTACCTCGTGATCATCGTGATCCTGTATGCGGCGACGCACTGGCTGGTCAGGGCGGTGTCCCGCCTGGGAGGTGGGGAATGAATCTCATCTACGTCCTGAGCGGACTGCTGACGCTGGGTCTGTTCGTGTACCTGCTGTACGCGCTGTTCAAACCGGAGCGATTCTGATGACGGCGGCTACGCTTGCCCTTGTTGCTGTCTATCTCGGCATCACGCTGCTGCTGGTGAAGCCGCTCGGACTCTACATGGCGAACGTCATGGAGGGGCGGCCCATCTGGGCGCTGCGCATCGGTGCGCCGCTCGAGCGAGGCATCTACCGGCTGTGCGGCGTCGATCCGACCGCGGAGATGAGCTGGCAGCGCTATGCGATCGCGTTGATCGTCTTCAACGCGCTCGGGGCCGTGTTCGTCTACGGCCTGCAGCGCCTGCAGCTGTGGTTGCCCCTCAATCCGCAGCACTTCGCGAACGTCACTCCCGACTCCTCGTTCAACACGGCGGTGAGCTTCGTCACCAATACCAACTGGCAGGGGTATTCGGGTGAGTCCACGATGGGCTATCTCACGCAGATGGCCGGGCTCGCGGTGCAGAATTTCCTCTCGGCCGCGACCGGCATCGTGGTCGCGATCGCGCTCATTCGCGGCTTTGCCCGACGCGACGCGCGGGCGATCGGCAACTTCTGGGTCGACATGACCCGCTCGACGCTCTACGTGCTGCTGCCCATCTCGGTCGTCGGGGCCCTGTTGCTGGTGTGGCAGGGCGTGCCACAGAACTTCAGCGCCTTCAAGGACGTGACGATGCTTGAGACCGTCACGTACCAGCAGCCGAAGACTGATGCCGCGGGCGATCCGGTGAAGGATCAGGCCGGCAACCCGGTGATGGAGGAGACCTCGACGCGCACGCAGTCCCTGCCGATGGGTCCGATGGCCTCGCAGGAGATCATCAAGGAGCTCGGCACCAACGGCGGCGGCTTCGTCAACGCGAACTCGGCCCACCCGTATGAGAACCCCACTGCGCTTAGCAACCTCCTCGAGATGCTGGCGATCATCCTGATCCCGGCGGCCCTCACGTACACCTTCGGTCGCATGGTGGGCGATACGCGCCAGGGCTGGGCGGTGCTCGCGGCGATGACGATATTGTTCCTCAGTGAATTTGCGGTGGCCGTCTCGAACGAACACGGCGGCAATCCGCACGTTGCGCAGCTGGGCGTGGATCAGGCGGTCAGCGCGCTGCAGCCGGGCGGCAACATGGAGGGCAAGGAAGCACGCTTCGGCATCGCAGCTTCCGCACTCTTCGCCACCATTACCACCGGCACCTCCTGCGGTGCGGTCAACTCATCGCACGACTCGTATACGCCGCTCGGTGGCTTCGTGCCGCTCTTCAATATGATGCTGGGTGAGGTCGTCTTCGGCGGCGTGGGTACCGGGCTCTACTCGATGCTGATCTTCGCGATCGTCGGGGTGTTCATCGCCGGGCTCATGATCGGACGCACGCCCGAGTATCTGGGTAAGAAGATCGAGGCCTTCGAGATGAAGATGAGCTCGATCGCGATCCTGGTGATGCCATTTCTCGTGTTGTCGGGCACGGCGGTTGCCGTGAGCATGACGGCAGGACAGGCTGGGGTTGCCAACCCGGGCGCTCATGGGTTCGCCGAGATCCTCTATGCTTTTACGTCCGCGAGCAACAACAACGGCAGCGCCTTCATGGGCATCTCCGCCAACACCCCCTTCTACAACACCGCATTAGGGCTGGCGATGTGGCTGGGCCGTTACTGGCCGATCGTGGCCGTGCTGGCGATCGCCGGCTCCCTGGCGGCCAAGAAGCGTGTGCCGGTGAGTGCCGGAACGATGGTCACCTACGGACCGACGTTCGTGATCCTGCTCATCGGCACGGTGCTGCTGGTGGGTGCGCTGACTTTCGTGCCGGCGCTGGCTCTTGGCCCGGTAGTCGAGCACGTGATGCTCTGGGGTAAGTGATATGGTTCAGTCGGTCAAAGGATCCGCAGCGATGACCGCGCCCGTTTCCGCGGCAGCGTCCGAGGCGAGCACGGCACGCGACCAGGCGACCGCCAAGGCCGCGCACGCGCGCCGCCGGCTCTCGATGTTCGACCGCAGCCTCATGGGCCCGGCCATCGCCGATGCCTTCCGCAAGCTCGATCCGCGGGTGCAGTGGCGCAATCCGGTGATGTTCGTCGTCTACATCGGCAGCATCCTCACCACGGTTCTGTGGCTGCAGGCGCTGGTCGGTCGCGGCGAGGCGCCCGGCTGGTTCATCGTGAACGTCGCGATCTGGCTGTGGTTCACGGTGCTGTTCGCCAACTTCGCCGAAGCCCTGGCCGAGGGACGCAGCAAGGCCCAAGCGGCCTCGCTGCGTGGACTCAAGCAGACGGTGTGGGCGAAGAAGCTCGACGATGCCCGTGATCGCTCGCGTCAAACCCGCGCGCGTGCTGATCAGCTGCGCTGCGGGGACATCGTGCTCATCGAGGCGGGCGATTACATTCCGGCGGACGCTGAGGTGATCGAGGGAGCCGCCTCGGTGGATGAAAGCGCCATCACGGGCGAGTCGGCGCCCGTCATCCGCGAATCGGGCGGTGATTTCTCGGCCGTCACCGGTGGCACGCGAGTGCTGTCCGACTGGATCATCGCCCGGGTGACGGTCAATCCGGGTGAGACCTTCATCGATCGCATGATCGCCATGGTGGAGAGCGCCAAGCGCCAGAAGACTCCCAACGAGATCGCGCTCACCATCCTGCTGGTTGCGCTCACGCTGGTCTTTCTCTTCGCCACCGCGACCCTGCTGCCGTATTCGCTCTACAGCGTCATGGTCACCAAGCTCGGCACCCCGGTGACCATTACGGCCCTGATCGCGCTGCTCGTGTGCCTGATTCCGACCACTATCGGCGGGCTGCTGTCGGCGATCGGCGTGGCGGGGATGAGCCGCATGATGCAGGCGAATGTCATCGCGACCTCCGGTCGTGCGGTCGAGGCGGCGGGCGATGTAGACGTGCTGTTGCTGGATAAGACCGGCACCATCACCCTCGGTAACCGCCAGGCGGCGGCCTTCATCCCCGCCCCGGGCGTCACCGAACAGGAACTGGCGGACACCGCCCAGCTCGCCTCGCTGGCCGATGAGACCCCGGAAGGACGCAGCATCGTCGTGCTCGCCAAGCAGCGCTTCCAGCTGCGTGAGCGCGACCTGCAGTCCCTAAATGCCACCTTCGTCGGCTTTTCGGCGTACACGCGCATGAGCGGCGTCAACCTCGGCGAGCGCCAGATCCGCAAAGGCGCGCCCGATGCCATCCGCAGGCACGTCGAGGCGCTCGGTCAGGCGGTACCGCGCGGCGTGCTGAACAACGTCGACGAAATCTCGCGCCGCGGCAGCACGCCGCTGCTGGTGAGCGACGGGGCGCGCGTGCTCGGCATCATTGAGCTCAAGGACATCGTCAAGGGTGGCATCAAGGAACGCTTCCTCGAGCTGCGCCGCATGGGCATCAAGACCGTGATGATCACCGGTGACAACAAGCTCACGGCGGCGGCGATCGCCGCCGAGGCGGGGGTGGATGATTTTCTGGCCGAGGCGACCCCGGAGGCCAAGCTCAAGCTGATCCGTGAGCATCAGGCGGAAGGCAAGCTGGTCGCCATGACCGGCGATGGCACCAACGATGCGCCGGCGCTCGCGCAGGCGGATGTAGGCGTCGCCATGAACACGGGCACGCAAGCGGCGAAGGAAGCCGGGAATATGGTGGATCTCGATTCCAATCCGACCAAGCTCATTGAAATTGTCGAAATCGGCAAACAATTGCTGATGACGCGCGGAGCCTTGACGACGTTCTCCATCGCCAACGATGTCGCCAAATATTTCGCGATTATTCCGGCGATGTTTGCGGGAACGTTTCCGGTGCTGAATGCATTGAACATCATGCACCTGAAGACGCCGGAGTCGGCCATCTTGTCGGCCGTGATTTTCAATGCATTGATCATCGTCGTTCTCATTCCGCTGGCGTTGCGCGGCGTGAAATACCGGGCCATGGCTGCCGCGGCCCTGCTGCGCAATAACCTGTGGATCTATGGGGCCGGCGGAATCATTGTGCCGTTTATCGGGATCAAGCTGATTGACATGGTCATCACCGCGATGAGACTCGCGTAGGGGAGCCAGCATGAAGAAAAATCTGATCACTGCCATACTGATGACAATTGCGACGACGATTTTGCTCGGAATTATGTATCCCCTGTTCGTGACGGTTTTGGCACAACTCATATTTCCGCGCCAGGCCAACGGACAACTGATCCAGAGGGACGGAAAGCTGGTCGGATCCTCGATTCTTGGCCAGGGCTTTTCCGGAGCGGCATACTTCCATTCCAGGCCGTCCGCGGCGGGCAATGGTTATGACGCTGCGAATTCCAACGGTTCGCAGTATGGACCGACCAACCAGAAGCTGATTGATCGCGTGAATGG
>DATJVL010000038.1:0-52352 GCA_035501795.1 Steroidobacteraceae bacterium | reverse complement strand
GACTGACACCCAGCTCCTGGGCGACTTGGCGCGCCGAGTGTCCCTGTGCAATGCGTTCTACCAGGATCTGACGGCTGTAGCGCGTCGTCCGGGCGTTCTTGTGCGCCTTCATCCCTTCCCCGCTGGTAGCAGATCGGGCCCAACCCGATCAGCCTCCCAGCGTCAGAAGGTGTAAACAATGTCCTTAGAAATCACAGCTAGCTGACCTTCCGGGGCGGCTTGGGAATCGCAGCCGGATTGCCACGAATGATATCGATAAGCGTCTCGACCGTCGGCCTATCTTCCGGATAACGGCTACTCAGAAACATGGTTTGCTGCGCTGGTCCATCGAATCTCCATTCGCAACCTTCGATTCGACAGCCACTGATTTTCGGGATTTCTCCGCCCGAAAAGACAAGAACGGCGCCCACCATTTCACAATCGACATATTCGTTACCGTCAAGAACGACGACGCCACGGCCCGGTCCCATTACGGCGCGCCGCGTCTTTCAAGGCTGTCCATGAAACTTATATTTCTACCGGGCGTTCATCGTTCTATGGGCGGGGCGCCGAAGCGTACGCGCCTATAAGAGCAAGAGGTCACTGGCTCGGGCGAGACGACTTGGGACGAACTGGGAGCGAGTGCCCAAATAGGCCCATTGGTCCTACCCAAGGACTGTCTTCCTGCAGACCCGGACACATTCCCATCAGATTCCCATCTCGATTCTGGCTTGCTGGGCTATTTCTATAAGTCATTGATTAGATGGCGCTCCCTACCGGATTCGAACCGGTGTACTAGCCTTGAGAGGGCTATGTCCTGGGCCTCTAGACGAAGGGAGCGGGGCGCGGGGCCGGGGGCTGGAGCGCGGTATTATAGAGAGCCGTCCCGATTGCTCAAGCGAAAGCCAGTGCATTGAATTTCCCCGAAGCGTCCGTCGCGACGCCTGCCACGGTCCCGCGGATCATTGCCCGATCCGAGCACTCCGTCTCGCGCTCCCACATTTCCCCGAATGCGTTGCGTGTCCTGTACCGGCTGCGCGATGCGGGTTTCACCGGGTTCCTGGTCGGCGGGTGCGTGCGCGATCTGCTGCTCGGCCTGGAGCCGAAGGACTTCGACGTTGCCACGGACGCCCTGCCGGAACAGGTGAAGCGATTGTTCCGTAACTGCCGCCTGGTCGGGCGGCGCTTCCGCCTGGCGCACGTGTTCTTTGGGCGCGAGATCATCGAAGTGGCCACCTTCCGCGCCACCAGCGCGCCGGCGCAGGGCGATGAGCCGCTGCCGGCTGCAGACCCCGAGGACGGGGAGGCCGCCGAGCTCGATGAACCGGTGCCGGAGGCGAGCGATGAGCCCACCGGCGCCGAGCCGCACGAGGATGCCACCGTGCGCATGTTCGATGCGTCGGGCCGCATCCTGCGCGACAACGTGTACGGCACCATCGACGAGGACGTGTGGCGACGTGACTTCACCGCTAACGCGCTCTACTACAACATCGCCGACTTCTCGATCTGGGATTACGTCAACGGCGTGCGCGACATCGAGGCGCGCACACTGCGGTTGATCGGCGACCCGGAGACGCGCTTCCGCGAGGACCCGGTGCGCATGCTGCGCGCGGCCCGCTTCGAGGCGAAGCTCGGTTTCCAAATCGACCCGGCGACCGCGGCACCGCTCGCGCAGCTGCGCGAGCTGCTGGCCGGTGTGCCCGCCGCACGGCTGTTTGATGAGACCCTGAAGCTGTTCCTCACCGGCCACGGGGCGCGCAGCTTCGAGGTCCTGCGGCAACGGGGGCTGCTGGCTGCGCTGCTGCCGACCGTGGACGCCTACTTCGGCTCGCATGCGGGCAACCTCGTCGAGCAGCTGCTGGTGCAGGGCCTGAAGAACACCGATGCGCGCGTGCTGGCCGACAAGCCGGTGACACCGACGTTCCTGTTCGCGCTGCTCCTGTACGGACCCATCGCCGGCATCATCGAAGCGACTCCACCGCAACGCTGGCACGAGCTGGCGACCATCCTCGAGGCGTGTGACCGGGCGACGCGCGAAGCGCAGACCCGCATCGCCATCCCCAAGCGTTTCGCGCTCGGAGTGCGCGAGATGTTCGCGCTGCAGCCGCGCCTGGAGCACCCGCGGGGCCGCCGTGCGCTGCGGGTGCTGGAGCACCCACGCTTTCGCGCAGCCTACGACCTGCTGCTGCTGCGGGCGCAGTTCGGCCTGGCGCCCCCGGAGATGGCGGCCTGGTGGACACGCCTGCAGGAGGTTTCCGCCGAGGAGCGCGGCCGCATGGCCGATGCGCTCAGTGGCGAGGCGCGACCCCCTGCGGGCGGTGGCGCGCGGCGCCGTGGCCGCCGTCGTCGGCGCCGGCCCAGCACGACGAGCGGCTGAAGAGCGCGGGTGGCGCAGCAGGCCTGGCAGCCCGCCTACGTCGGCGTCGGCAGCAACCTTGATGATCCGCAGCAGCAGGTACGCCGCGCCTGCGAGCGGCTCGCGCAGCTGCCGCAGACGCGCCGCATGCTGGTCTCGCCGCTGTACCGCTCGCGCCCATTCGGTCCGGTCGCGCAGCCGGAGTTCGTCAACGCGGTGGTGGCGCTGCTCACGCGGCTGTCAGCCGCCGAACTGTTCGGGCAGCTGCGGCAACTCGAGAGCGCCGCCGGCCGCCCGGCTCAGCGCGAGCGCTGGGGCCCGCGCGTGCTGGATCTAGACCTGCTGGCCTACGGGCGCGAGCGCCGTGCGGATGCGACCCTGACCCTGCCGCACCCCGGTATAGTGGAGCGCAACTTCGTTCTGTATCCTCTCGCCGATATCGCCCCCGATCTTGATGTGCCCGGACTCGGCCGCGTGGCCGAGCTCAGGGATCGCGTCAGTCGCGAAGGCATCAGTTTGCTCTGAATTCGCATGAGCAGTGAGTCGACCCACAAGTACGTCGTCGTCGAGGGCCCGATCGGGGTCGGCAAGACCAGTCTCGCACGTCGGCTGTGCGTGAGCCTCGGCGCCCAGGCGGTACTCGAGCAGGCGGCGCAGAACCCCTTCCTCGAGCGCTTCTACAAGAACCCGCGCGCCGGGGCGCTGCCGACGCAGCTGCACTTTCTGCTGCAGCGCGCGCAGCAGCTGGCGGCGCTGAAGCAGGCGGACCTGTTCGCGCCAGTGCGCGTGGCCGACTACCTGCTGGAAAAGGACCGGCTGTTCGCGCGCGTGACGCTCGATGACGCCGAGTACGCGCTCTACGAGCAGCTGTACGCCAAGCTCGACGTGCAGGCGCCCAAGCCGGACCTGGTCGTCTACCTGCAGGCGCCGGTGGACGTGCTCATCGAGCGCATCGCCAAGCGCGGCGTGGAATACGAGCAGTACATCGACCGCCAGTATCTGGAGCGCCTCAACGAGGCGTACGCGCGCTTCTTCCACGAGTATGCGGGCGCGGCGCTGCTCATCGTCAACGCCGCCTCCATCGATCCGATCGCCAGCCAGCACGACTACGATGAGCTGTTGGCGGCGATCAAGCGCATGCAGCGGGGGCGGCTGTACTACAACCCATTGCGCAGCCGCGTGATCTAGCTACACTTTTCCCATGTACACGCACCTGCAGCGGGATGTAAGCCGGCCGCCGGTCACGCTCGCCACGCTCCAGCGCATGAAGGCCGAGGGCGAGAAGATCGCCTGCCTGACCGCCTACGACGCAAGCTTCGCGGCGCTGCTGGACGCCGCCGGGGTCGACGTGGTGCTGGTGGGTGACTCCCTCGGCATGGTCATCCAGGGCCACGACACGACCGTGCCGGTCACCATGGATCACGTGGTGTACCACAGTGCCGCGGTGGCGCGCGGGCTGCACCGGCCATTGCTGATGGCCGACCTGCCCTTCATGAGCTACCCCTCCAGGGATCTGGCACTGCAGCACTCGGTGCGCCTGATGCAGGAGGGCGGGGCCGAGATGGTGAAGCTCGAGTCCGGCGGCAAGCAGGCCGAGATCGTCGAGTTTCTCAGCGGCCACGACATTGCCGTGTGCGCGCACGTGGGGCTCAAGCCCCAGTCCGTGCACAAGACCGGCGGCTTTCGCGTCCAGGGGCGCGAGCGCGAGACCGCGGCGCGGCTGCTGGAGGAGGCGCGGCAGCTGGAGGCCGCCGGTGCCGACCTGATGCTGCTCGAGTGCATCCCGGAGAATCTCGGGCGGGCGATCACCGAGGCGCTGCGCGTACCGGTTATCGGCATCGGTGCGGGGCCGCACACCGATGGCCAGATCCTCGTCACTTACGACATGCTGGACATCACCACCGGACGCAAGCCGCGCTTCGTGCGCAACTTCATGGACGGCGCCGGCAGCAACCTCGAGGCGCTGCAACGCTACGTACGGGCCGTGAAGAGTGGCGAGTATCCGGCCGCGGAGCACTGCTTCCAGTAGCTATGGAGAGCCTCACCACCATTGCTGCCGTGCGCGAGCGCGTGCGCGGCTGGCGCCGCGACGGTCATCGGGTCGCCTTCGTGCCCACCATGGGCAACCTGCATGCCGGTCATGTGAGCCTCATCGAGATCGCACGCCAGCGCGGCGAGCGCTTCGTGGCCAGCATCTTCGTCAACCCCATGCAGTTCGGGCCGAACGAGGACTTCGCGCACTATCCGCGCACGCCGCGCGATGACGAGCGCATGCTCGCGGCCGCGGGCTGCGACCTGATGTTCATGCCCGACGTCCAGGAGATCTACCCCCACGGCGCCGCGCGTGCCACACGCGTCGAGGTGCCGGGCCTGTCGCGCATCCTGGAGGGCGAGTTTCGGCCCGGCCACTTCGAGGGCGTGAGCACGGTGGTTGCGAAGCTGTTCCACATCATCGAGCCGCAGCTCGCTGTGTTCGGCGAGAAGGACTTCCAGCAGCTCACCATCATCCGGCGCATGGTCGCGGAACTGTGCATGCCGATCGAGATCATCGGCGCGCCCACGGTGCGCGACGCGGACGGGCTGGCGATGAGTTCGCGCAACCAGTACCTCACGAGCGCGGAGCGCGCGCTCGCCCCGGCCATCTACGCCCAGCTCTGCGCCGCGGTGCGCCGCCTGGAAAGCGGCGAGGCGGACTACGCCAGCATCGAGCGCGCCGGCTTCAGCGCGCTGGAGAGCGCCGGGCTGCACCCGGACTATTTTGCGGTACGGCAGGCGTGCGACCTGGCCGCACCGGTCGCGGAGGCGCGTGAGCTGGTCGTGCTTGCGGCCGCGCGCCTGAGCAAGGCGCGCTTGATCGATAACGTGCGCGCCAGGCGACCCTGAGAGAGGCGGCTCAGGCGCCGTGGCCGGCGTGCCGGGCCAGCGCCCAGTGCACGTGTTCGCGCACCAGCTCGAAGGGGTCGTGGCGGCGCTGCTCCAGCGCCGCGGTGACCGCGGCCGAGCTCGGGGCATTGCCCAGTGCCACGGCGATGTTGCGCAGCCAGCGCTCGTAGCCGATGCGGTAGATGGCCGAGCCGCGCATCCGCTGCGCAAATTCCGTGGCGCTCCAGGCGAATAGCTCCGTGAGCTGCGCCGCGTCCAGGCCGTGACGCACCTTGAAGTCCGGATGCGCGGCCGCGTGCGCGAACTTGTTCCAAGGGCATACCAGCTGGCAGTCATCGCACCCGTAGATGCGGTTGCCAAGCAGTGCGCGCAGCTCGGGCGCGATCGCGCCCTGGTGCTCGATGGTCAGGTACGAGATACAGCGGCGCGCATCGAGGCGGTAAGGGGCGACGATGGCGCCCGTCGGGCACGCCGGCAGGCACGCCTGGCAGCTGCCACAGTGGGCGCTCGCCGGGGCATCCACGGGCAGCGGCAGGTCGGTGAGTATCTCGCCGAGAAAGAACCAGGAGCCTGCATCGCGCGCGATCAGGTTGGTGTGCTTGCCGATCCAGCCGAGGCCGGCGTCGCGCGCGTGCGCGCGCTCGAGGACCGGGGCGGTATCGACGCACACCCGGCAGCCGAAGGGGGCTGACTCGGCCTGGATCTCGCGTGCCAGCCGGGCGAGCGAGCGGCGCAGCACCTTGTGGTAGTCGCGCCCGAGCGCATAGCGCGACACGTAGGCCCGCTGCGGCTCGTTCAGCACCTGCTCCGCGGCGCGCGCCTCCTGCGGCCAGTAGTCCATGCGCGCGCTCAGTACCCGCACCGTGCCGGGCTGCAGCTCCTGCGGCCGACTGCGTTTGCGGCCGTGGCGCTGCATGTAGTGCATGCCGCCGTGGAAATCATCCGCCAGCCAGCGCAGCAGGTGGCGCTCGTCTTCCGGGATCTCGACCGGAGCCACCCCGAGATCGTTGAAGCCGAGTTCGCGGGCGCGCTGCCGGAAGCGGCGCTTAAGCAGCGCCAGGTCGGTGTCAGAAAGGTGAGTCATGGCGCGACCACGCCGAACAGTATAATGAGTGCATGGCGTTGCCCGTGGCCATGTATTCGACCTCGCAGGTGCGTGCCCTGGATGCGCATGCCATCGAGGCCATGGGTGTATCCGGCTACACCCTGATGAAGCGTGCCGGCGAGGCGGCGCTACGCTACCTGCGCACGCGCTGGCCGATGGCGCATCGCATCGTGATCGTTTGCGGCAATGGCAACAACGGTGGCGACGGCTACGTGCTGGCGCGCTTCGCGCACGCGGCGGGACTCACGGTGACGGTGCTCGCGGCCGGCGACCCGGAGCAGCTCCACGGCGATGCGCGCCAGGCGTACCTCGACCTGCGGGCCAGCGGCGTACCGGTGCAGGGATTCGCCGCCGAGCACCTCAGCGCCGGCGAAGTCATCGTGGACGCGCTGCTCGGCATAGGGCTGCGCGGCGACGTGCGTGCCGACCTGGCACCGGTGATCCGCGCCATCAACCAGAGCGGGCGCCCGGTGTTCGCGCTCGACGTGCCCTCCGGGCTCGACGGCGATGCCGGCACGGTGCTGGGCGAGGAGGCGATCCGCGCCGACGCCACGGTGACATTCGTGGGGCTTAAGACCGGGTTGTTCGTCGGCGACGGACCCGAGTTTGCCGGCACTATCTTTTGCGATGACCTGGAGATCTCGCCCCCGCCCTCGGCGCAGCCCGCGCCGCGCCTGACGCGCATCGTCGAGGCGGAGATCGGCGAGGCGTTGCCGCGCCGCCTGCGCTCCTCGAACAAAGGCGACTTCGGGCGCGTGCTCATCGTCGGCAGCGGTCCGGGGATGCCTGGTGCCGCGCGGCTGGCCGGGGAGGCCTGCCTGCGTGTGGGTGCCGGGCTGACCACGGTTGCGGTCGCGCCCGAGAACGTGGCTGCGATCGCCGCCGGGCGACCCGAACTGATCTGTGTCGCGCTGAGTGAGGACAACCTGCTCATCGAAGCGGCCGGGCGCGCGGACGTGATCGCCGTGGGACCCGGCCTGGGGCGCTCCGCCTGGGCGCGGCGCGCGCTGGCCGTCGTGCTCGACTCCGGCAAGCCGCTGGTCGTCGATGCCGACGCGCTGAACCTGCTCGCCGAGGAGCGCGGCCGCGCACGCGAGGACTGGATCCTGACCCCCCATCCGGGCGAGGCCGGCCGCCTGCTGGGGGTGAGCGCACAGGACATCCAGCAGGATCGCCTGGCCGCGCTGGAGCGCCTGCTCGAGCGTTTCCACGGCACGGTGGTGCTTAAGGGCGCGGGTACCCTGGTCGGCGCGCGTGGTCGCACGCCGGGAGTGTGCGAGCGCGGCAATCCGGGCATGGCCACCGCCGGTACCGGAGACGTGCTGACGGGGGCCATCGCCGGGGTTCTGGCGCAATGCCACGATCACTGGGCCGCCGCCCGCGTCGGCGTGCTGGTGCATGCCATGGCGGGGGATGCCGCGGCGCGCGCTGGCGAGCGTGGTGTGCTCGCCGGTGACCTGACACGCGAGCTGCATCACTGCGTCAATCTGTGAGCTCCGCGCGGCTGCGCCAGCTGCTGCCAAGCGCTGCGGACACCGAGGCGCTCGCGGGCCGCCTTGCTGCGCTGCGCCCGGCGGACGATCAGCTCACGGTGCTGTTCCTCTGTGGTGAGCTCGGTGCCGGCAAGACCACCTTCGCCCGCGGCTTCCTGGCGGCGCTCGGGGTCCGCGATGCGGTACGCAGTCCGACCTACACGCTGCTCGAGCTCTACGGCTTGGGCGCGCTCACGGCCGTGCACGTCGACCTCTACCGGCTGCGGGGAGCCGCGGAGCTGGAGCTGCTCGGCTTGCGCGACCTCGCGCGCCCCGCTCATGTATGGCTCGTCGAATGGCCGGAGCGCGGGCCCGGAGCCCTGCCGCACCCGGATCTCAGGGTGACCCTCAGCATTGCCTCCGGCAGCCACGCCGTCGACATCGAAGCGAGCTCGCCTCGCGGCGAGGAATGGCTCGCGGCGCTGACCGCAAGCGGTGCCGACACAGGCCCGCCTTGAAATGGAAATCTCAACACCGTAGATTAGGAACAAGGTAATGCCGCGAAGCCGATGATTCACAAGATCTTTTACGGCACAGTCCTCGGTACACTCTGGCTCCTCACCGCGCCGGCAGCCTCCGGCGCCGAGTTACGCGGGGTGCAGCTGCTCCCGCAGGAGGATGCCGCGCAGCTTGCCCTGGAGCTCGACCAGGCGGTGGCCCCCAACCTGTTCGCGCTCGAACACCCTTACCGCATCGTCATCGATCTCAAGCACACCCACCGCGCCGCGGGCCTGCGCCCGCCGCCGCCCACGGGCGCGGTGACGGCCGTGCGCTTCGGCGCGCAGCCGGGCGGCACGCTGCGGATCGTGATCGAGACCCAGGCACCGTTGCCGTTCCGGTACAACCTCGGCGGCCCCGGGCAGCTGCTCGTCAGCGTGGGGCACTACAGTGCCTCCGTGGTCAGGCCCGAGCCAGCGCCGGTACACCCAGCGCACGCGCCCCAGGAGGGTGGGCGCGACGTCGTCATTGCCGTCGACGCCGGCCATGGCGGCCTGGACCCCGGCGCCATCGGCCGCGGCGGAACCCGCGAGAAGGATGTCACCCTGGCGATCGCCCGGACGCTCGCCGAGCGCATCAACGCCGAGGCCGGGATGCGCGCGGTGCTGACGCGTGAGCGCGATGAGTTTCTGGAGCTGCGGGAGCGCATCCGGCGCGCCCGCGTGGCCCGCGCTGACATGTTCGTATCGGTGCACGCCGACTCGATCGCCGACCGCAGCGTCACGGGTGCCTCGGTGTACGTGCTCTCGGTGCACGGGGCATCCAGCGAGGCCGCGCGCTGGCTGGCCGAGCGGGAGAACGCCGCGGACCTCATGGGCGGGGTGCGGCTCGATGACAAGGGCAGCCTCGCCCCGGTGCTGCTGGATGCCACCCAGAGCGAGATCATCGGCCTCAGCGCCACCGCCGCCGAGCGCGTGGTGAGTGCGCTCGAGAGCGTGGGTGAGCTGCGCAAGGCGCAGGTGCAGCAGGCCGGATTCGTGGTGCTGAAATCCCCGGACATCCCCTCGATGCTGGTCGAAACCGCCTACATCTCCAACCCCGAGGAGGAGCGCCGCCTGCGCAACACCAGCCAGCAGGCACGCCTGGCGCAGGCCATCGCCGACGGCGTGCGCAGTTACTTCCAGCAAAATCCCCCCGACGGCACGCGCCTCAAGCAGCAGCGCCGCGAGACCCTGGCGAGCGCCACCGAGGCTGGCGCGCCCGCCACTCCCTAGCTCGCGCGCGCCGGCCGGCAGGCGCCGGCGCGGCGGCAATCGCCTGTACACTTGGGCGCGCCATGCCCATCCGCGTACTCGCCGGCGAACTCATCGACCAGATCGCCGCCGGCGAGGTGATCGAGCGTCCGGCATCGGTCGTCAAGGAGCTGGTCGAGAACGCTCTCGATGCCGGTGCCACGCGCATCGAGGTCGACGTGGAGCGCGGTGGCATTGGCCTGATACGCGTGCGCGATGACGGCTGCGGCATCCCCGCCGAGGACCTGACGCTGGCGCTGGCGCGCCATGCCACCAGCAAGATCGGCTCACTGGCGGACCTGGAGGCGGTGAGCACGCTCGGTTTTCGGGGCGAGGCCCTGCCCTCGATCGCCTCGGTCGCGCGCCTGCGACTCGCCTCGCGGCCGGCACTGGCGCCGCAGGGTGCGGAGATCCGCTGCGAGGGCGGCACGCTGGCGGCGGTGCGGCCGGCGGCACAACCGCCTGGCACCACGGTCGAAGTGCGCGATCTGTTCTTCAACGTGCCGGCGCGGCGCAAGTTCGTGCGCACCGAGGCCACGGAACTGGGCCACATCGGCGCCCTGCTTGAGCGGCTGGCACTGTCGCGCTTCGACGTGGCATTCCGCCTGCGCAGCGGTACGCGCACGCTGCTGGATGCGCCCGCAATCGACAGCGCGCAGCGGGAAGCGGCCCGGCTCGCGCAGGTGCTCGGGGCGGACTTCCCGGCGGGGGCGTTGCCGGTGCAGCATGCGGCGGGCCCCGTGATGCTCTCCGGGTGGCTCGGACTGCCGACCCGTTCACGTGCGCAGGCCGACCAGCAGTTCTGGTTCGTCAACGGGCGCAGCGTGCGTGACCGGTTGCTGATGAATGCCGTGCGGCTCGCCTACCGTGACGTGCTCTACCACGGGCGCCACGCCGCCTACGCGCTCTACCTGACGCTCGAGCCGCGGCTGGTGGACGTGAACGCGCACCCGGCCAAGCTCGAAGTGCGCTTCCGCGACTCGCGTCAGATCCACGAGTTCGTGTTTCGCGCGCTCGAGCGCGTGCTGGCCGCGACCCGCCCGCAGGAGGGTGCCGCGGCCGCCGGCGCCGGTGCGTTCACCTCGGGCGGGCCGCCGTCCCTCACCTCGATGCCGCCGCCGGCTGGCGCCGCACCCATGAGCCTGCCGCTGGCGAGCGCCGCCGCGCCCGGCTGGGTGATCGCTTCCATGGTGGCTGAAGCTGACGGCCCGCGGGCCCAGGTCACGGCGGGCGGCATGCCCCTGGGGACGCCGCTGGCGCAGCTGCATGGGGCCTACATCCTGGCGCAGAACGCGGATGGGCTGGTGCTGGTGGACATGCACGCCGGGCACGAGCGCGTGCTGTACGAGCGCATGAAGGCCGAGCGCGCGCGCCACGGCATCGCCTCGCAGCAGCTGCTCGAGCCGCTGGTACTGGAGCTCAAGGCACACGAGCTGGCCCGCATCATCGAGGAACGGGCGCAGTGGGAGGCGGCGGGCTTCGAGGTGGACGCGCTCGGGGACACGCGCCTGGTGCTGCGGCAGGTGCCCGCGCTGCTGGCGCTGCACGAGGTGCCGCGCATCGTCGCGGCGCTGCTCGCTGACCTGACGCTGAGCACCGCGACGCACCACCTGGAAGCTGCCGCCGACCGCTTTCTCGGCACGCTCGCCTGCCGCAGCGCCATCCACGTGCACCGGCGATTGAGCCTGCCGGAGATGGATGCCCTGCTGCGGCAGATGGAGGCCACGGAACGCGCCAATCAGTGCAATCACGGTCGGCCCACCTGGACGCGGTTGAGCCTGCAGCAGCTGGACCAGTTGTTCCTGCGGGGACGCTGAGTTGACGACCGAGCCGCCCGTTCCCGGCGCCGCGCGCGCGCCCATCCTGATGCTGACCGGCCCAACCGGGGCCGGCAAGACCGATTGGGCGGTCGCCCTGGCGGAGCACGCGCCGGTGGAGATCGTGAGCGTGGATTCGGCGCTGGTGTACCGTGGACTGGATATCGGCACCGCAAAACCCGCCCCGTCCCTGCGGGCGCGCATCCCGCATCACCTCGTCGATATCTGCGAGCCTAACGAGTCCTACTCGGCGGGCCGGTTCCTGCGCGATGCCCTGGCAAGCATCGAGGCCATTCATGCGCGCGGGCGGGTACCGCTGCTGGTGGGGGGCACGATGCTGTACCTGCGTGCCCTTGAGCACGGCCTGGCGGTGCTTCCGCCAGCCGCGCCGCAGCTGCGCGCGCAACTGGAGGCACGCGCGCAGCGCGAGGGCTGGCCGCACCTGCACGCCGAGCTCGCACGGCTCGATCCGCAGGCCGCTTCGCGCATCAAGCCCGCCGATCGCCAGCGCATCCAGCGAGCGCTCGAGGTCTGCCTGAGCACTGGCCGGCCCATCTCCGAGCTGCAGCGCGCCACGGTGAGCCCGCTGGCCGGCTGGCCGCTGCAGCGTTGGGTGCTGGCGCCGCGCGACCGCGCGCGGCTGCACCAGCAGCTCGCAGAGCGCTTCGCGGCCATGATGGCCGCCGGACTTCTGGAGGAAGTGCGCCAGCTGCACCACCGCGGCGACCTCACGGGCCGGCACCCGGCCATGCGCGCCGTGGGTTACCGGCAGCTGTGGGCTTACCTCGAAGGTGAAGGGACGCTTACGGACGCGGTGAGCCGTGCGATTGCCGCGACGCGCCAACTGGCCAAGCGCCAGCTGACATGGCTGCGCGGCGCGGCCAACGGCGAATGGATCGATCCGGATGCGACGCCCCGGCTGTCGTGGATTCGAGACATAAGCGCGTGGCTGCGGCGGTTTGGGCTTTGACGGAGGGCGCATGTTAATATGTGAGTGTCGGTCCGGCGCCCTTTGCGCTGGCATGTAAGCTTGTGCGAGACCGCGGGAACACGGACAGTTCGAATGCGGTGCGCGTCGTTCTGCCGAACAACTCGAAGTGAAAAAATAAGGAGAACACGATGGCCAAAGGCCAATCCCTCCAGGACCCTTTTCTGAATGCCCTCCGCAAGGAGCGGGTGCCCGTCTCGATCTATCTGGTCAATGGCATCAAGTTGCAGGGTCAGATCGATTCCTTCGACCAGTTTGTGGTGCTCCTGAAGAACAGCGTGAGTCAGATGGTCTACAAGCACGCGATCTCCACCGTGGTGCCGGCGCGCAACGTGCGGCTGGCCGCGGACGAGGGTGGTGCCGCCACGGAGACGCCGGCCGAGTAATGTCGCTGGCGCCGGAAAGCTGAGTGTTCGAACGCCCAAGGACCGGCGAGCGCGCCGTACTCGTACGCTTGGGACTCGGCGCCCCGGTCGACCCGGAGGAGCTGCAGGAATTCCGGCAGCTGGCACTATCCGCCGGCGCGCTGCCGGTCGCAACGCTCACCGGGCGCCGCGAGCGTCCCGATCCGCGCTTCTTTCTCGGCAGCGGCAAGGCCGAGGAGCTCAAGGAACTCTCCGCGGCCTGCCAGGCCGACGTGATTCTGGTCGATCACGCGCTCTCGCCGAGCCAGGAACGTAACCTCGAGAAACTCACCGAACGGCGGGTGCTCGATCGCAACGGCCTGATCCTGGACATCTTCGCCCAGCGTGCCCGCAGCTTCGAGGGCAAGCTGGAGGTGGAACTCGCGCAACTGAAGCACATTTCCAGCCGCCTGGTGCGGGGGTGGACCCACCTCGAGCGCCAGAAGGGCGGCATCGGCCTGCGCGGCCCGGGCGAGACGCAGCTCGAGACCGACCGGCGCATCATCGGTCAGCGGGTGCGGCTGCTGACCAAGCGCCTGCAGAAGCTGCGGCAGCAGCGCGAGACCGGGCGCCAGATGCGTGCCGAGATACCCGTGCCCTCGCTGGCGCTGGTGGGCTACACCAACGCCGGCAAGTCCACGCTGTTCCGTGCCCTCACCGGGACCGATGCCTACGTCGCCGACCAGCTGTTTGCCACACTCGACCCGACCGTGCGTCGCATCGTGCTGCCCGGCGGTACCGCGGTGGTGGCGGCCGACACCGTGGGGTTCATCCGCGAGTTGCCGCACGAGCTGGTTGCCGCCTTCCAGTCCACGCTCACCGAGGCGCGCGCCGCGACGCTGCTGCTGCACGTGGTCGACGCCAGCAACCCGCGCCGCGAGGAGCAGATCGCACAGGTCAATACCGTACTCGAGCAGATCGGCGCGGCGCACATCCCGCAGCTGCTGGTCTACAACAAGATCGATCGTCTGCAGAGCGCGCCGCGCCTGGAGCGCAACGCCGACGGGCGCGCGCTCGCGGTATGGATCTCCGCCGCGCAGGCCAGCGGGCTTGACCTGCTGCGCTCGGCCGCCGCCGAGCGCCTGGCGCGCCATGCCCGTCGCGCGCGGCTGCGTCTGCCGGCCAGCGCCGGCGCGCTGCGCTCGCGCCTGTATGCGGCCCAGGCGGTGCGCGGCGAGTCCGCAGGCGAGGAGGGCGCGATCGAGCTCGACGTCGACCTGCCCGACCTGGAGCTGCTGACGTTGGCCCGTACCAGCGGCGTGCAGATTCTCGAGGTGCAGGAGGGCGGTGCGCCTTGTGCCCCGCCGGACCTCTACCTACAATCGTCCGCCCCGTCGAGCGCCTCCAAGCAGCGCTGAGCGCGCATCCTCCTTATGGCCTGGAATCAACCGAACAATGGTCCGAACAGCCCGTGGGGGCGGCGCCCGGGCCAAGGTGGCGGCGACCTCGACGAGCGCATCAAGGGGCTGCAGCGCCGGCTCGAGGCCTTCCTGCACCCCGGCGGCGGGGCCGGCGGCGGCAACTCGCTGCTCATGATCCTGGTGGCTGCGGTGATCGTGCTGTGGGTGGCCAGTGGCTTCTACACCGTCGGACAGGCGCAGAAGGCGGTGGTGCAGCGCTTCGGCGCGCTGGTCGAGGTACGTGGCCCGGGCTGGGGCTGGCGCATTCCCTGGCCGGTGGAGAGCGTCACCAAGGTGAACGTGGCGAGCGTCAACTCGAGCGACTTCAAGTCGCGCGTGCTCACCTCGGACGTCAACCTGGTCGACCTGCACTTCGCGGTTCAGTATCAGTTCTCCGATCCGGTGAAGACGCTGTTCAGCGTGCGCGATCCGGGCCAGACGCTGAGCGAGGTGAGCGAGAGCGCCATTCGCGAGATCGTCGGGCGCAGCACGCTCTATGACGTGCAGGTCGGCGGCACCCGGCCGGAGATCACGCGGCGCACCAAGGACCTGATCCAGCGCACGCTCGACTACTACAACTCCGGCATCACGGTCACCACCGTCAACCTCGAGGACGTGCAGGTCCCCGATGCGGTGATTCCCTCGCAGCGCGACGCCAACAAGGCGCAGGCGGACAAGGAGCGCTTCATCCTCGAATCCGAGGCCTATGCCAACGGCATCATTCCGGTGGCGCAGGGCTCGGCGGCACGCGTGCAGCAGGACGCCGAGGCCTACAAGGCGCAGGTGATGGCGGTGGCCGAAGGGCAGGCGTCGCGCTTCGCGCAGCTGGAGGCCGCATACGCGGCCGCGCCCGAAGTGACGCGACGGCGCCTGTACATGGACACCATCGAGACCGTGCTCGGTCACGCCCACAAGGTGCTGATTGATGGCAAGGCCGGCAGCAACATGATCTACCTGCCGATCGACAAGCTGCTGGAGAAGAGCAACGCGCGCGAAGGAGAGCCGGCCGCCGAGGCCGCCAATGGCGCCAAGGAGCCCGACCAGGTAACCGTCGAAGCGCGCGGCCGGGGAGAGCGCTGATGAGCATGCGCCACCTGCCGCTCTATGCGCTCGCCGCCGCGCTGCTGATCGTGACCGGGCTGTCGATGTTCACCGTGAGCACCACGCAGTTCGCCATCCGCAAGGAGTTCGGGGCCATCGTCGGCACCCACTACAGTCCGGGCCTGCACTACAAGTGGCCATGGGATACCGTGACCAAGTTCGACAGCCGCATCCTGTCGCAGTCGTACACCGGGGAGACCTTCCTCACCAACGACGGCCGCGGCCTGATAGTGGACTTCTACATCAAGTGGAAGGTAAAGGATCCGGCGCTGTTCTACACCGCCACGGGCGGCGGCGTGGCACTCGCGGGTGACCGGCTGTCCGAGATCGTGAAGGACGGCATCAAGACCGTGGTGGCGCAGCGCACGCTGCAGCAGATCGTCTCCAGCGAGCGCGCCGGCCTCACCGGCGAGATGCTCGGGCAGGCGAGCGGCAAGGCCGCCGCCCTGGGCGTCGATCTGGTGGACGTGCGCGTGCAGCGCATCGACCTGCCCGATGAGGTGGCGGCGCGCGTCTACGAGAGCATGAAGCAGAGTTTCGCCAAGACCGCCAGTCAGCTGCGCGCCGAGGGGCAGCAGGCGAGTGCCGGCATCCGGGCCTCGGCCGAGAGGCAACGCACCGTGATCCTGGCTGGCGCCGAGCGTGACGCGCTGCGCATCCGCGGCGAGGGCGATGCCGCCGCGGCGCAGATCTACGCCCGCGCCTACGCGCGCAACCCCGAGTTCTACGCCTTCTACCGCAGCCTGCAGGCCTACGAGCGCGCGCTCGGCCGGGACGGGGATCTGCTGGTGGTGACTCCGGACGGCGAGTTCTTCAAGTACCTGAAAGACCCGGGTGCTGCGAAGGGCGCGGCGGCGCATCGCTGAAACCAGCGCGCCCCGTCCGCATGCCGCTCAATTTTACCGACCTGCTGGCCGCGCTCGGGCTGTTTTTCGTGATGGAAGGCATCATGCCCTTCCTCAATCCCGCGGGCGTCAAGCGCGCGCTGGCGCGTTTAATCGAAGTGCGCGACCGTGAGTTGCGCATCGCGGGCCTGGGCTCCATGCTCGTCGGTGTCGTCATCCTCTTCCTGGTGCGCTAGGGGGCGGGAGCGTGGGCAAGTTCGTCATCGTCATCGGCACCCAGTGGGGCGATGAGGGCAAGGGCAAGGTAGTCGACCTGCTCACCGAGCGTGCCGCGGCCGTGGCGCGCTTCCAGGGCGGGCATAACGCCGGCCACACGCTGGTGATCGGCGGCAAGAAGACGATCCTGTCGCTGATACCTTCCGGCATTCTGCGCGAGCAGGTGCGCTGCTTCATCGGCAACGGCGTCGTGCTGTCGCTCGAGGCGCTGCTCGCCGAGAGCCGCATGCTGCTCGAGCAGGGCGTGCCGGTCTTCGAGCGGCTGCGCATCTCCCCCAGCTGTCCCTTGATCCTGCCCTCCCACGTGCTGCTCGACCAGGCACGCGAGAGCGCCCGCGGCATCAACGCCATCGGCACTACCGGGCGCGGTATCGGCCCCGCATACGAGGACAAGGCGGCGCGACGCGCGGTGCGCGTGGCGGACCTGTTCCAGCGCGACCGCTTCGCCGCCAAGCTCGGCGAAGTGCTCGATTTCCACAATTTCGTGCTGCAGCACTACTATCGCGCCGCGCCGGTGGACTTCCAGAGGACCCTGGACACACAGCTCGCCCTCAGTGCCCAGATCGCCCCGCTGGTGACGGACGTGACGCGCGCGTTGCACGAACTGCGTGCCACGCCGGCCAACGTGCTGTTCGAGGGCGCACAGGGCGCCATGCTCGACGTCGACCATGGCACCTATCCCTTCGTCACTTCCTCCAACACCACGGCGGGGTTCGCCGCGACCGGCACCGGGCTCGGGCCGCGCGCATTCGATGCCGTGCTCGGCATCGTCAAGGCCTATACCACGCGCGTCGGGGCGGGTCCCTTTCCCACCGAGCTCTTCGACGAGTACGGCGAGCACCTGTCGCGCGTCGGACACGAGTTCGGCTCGGTCACCGGACGGCGGCGGCGCTGCGGCTGGTTCGACTCGGTGGCGTTGCGGCGCTCAATCGTAAATTCCTCGGTCTCGGGGCTGTGCATCACCAAGCTCGACGTGCTCGACGGGCTCGACACGATCCGCGTCTGCACCGGCTACCGCATCAACGGCAACATCACGCCCGAACCGCCACTGAGCGTCGAGGGTTACGCCGACGTTAAGCCGGTGTACGAGGAACTTCCCGGCTGGCGCGAGAGCACCGTCGGTATCACCGACTACCAGGGGCTGCCTGGCAATGCGCGGCGCTACCTCGAGCGGCTTGCTGAGCTGGTGGTGGTGCCGATCGACATGATCTCGACGGGCCCGGACCGCGAGCAGACCGTGGTGCTGCGGCACCCGTTCGGAGCCTGACCTGGAGGCGCAGTTTCCCGGGCGCTCCGGTTGGGCGGTGCGCCTCGCGCTCCTGCTGGCCGTTGTCCTGAGCTGCCTGCTGGCGGCGGGCTGCTGGCGGATCTACACCAATACCTGGGACGAGCCTGAGCACATCGCCGCCGGCATCGAGCTGCTCGACAAGGGCCACTACGAGTACGACACCGAGCACCCGCCGCTGGCGCGGGTGTTGCTCGCCATCGGGCCGTTCCTGGCCGGCGCCCATTCCTTCGGCACGCCACCGCCGGATGGCACGCAGGAGGGCAGGGATATTCTCTACTCGGACGGCCACTACTGGCTCTACCTCACGCTGGCGCGCGCTGGCAACCTGCCGTGGCTGGCGCTGCTGCTCGTGGCGACGTGGCTGTGGGCCCGGCGCCTGTTCCGTTCGGACGCGGGCGCGCTGCTCGCGGTGGTGTTGCTGGCCTCGGTGCCGCCGATCCTCGGGCATGCCGCGCTCGCGACCCTGGACATTGCCGCGGCGGCGACCGCGCTGCTGGCCCTGTATACGCTCGAGAACTGGCTCACCTCGGGACGCTGGGAGGAGGCGGTGCTGTTCGGGGTGACCGCCGGGATCGCCGTGGCGAGCAAGTTCTCCGCCGTTCCCTTCATCGGACTGTCGCTGCTGGCGCTGGGGCTGGTGCAGGGGTTGAACAGCTGGCGCGTCACGCGCGGCACGCACGAGCATCATCCGTGGCGGGTGCTGCGCTCGCGCACCACCGGCGCCGTGCTCGCGGGGCTGGCGGCGCTGGTGCCGCTGCTGGCCGTGTACGCCGTGCGCTCACCGGATGTCTCCGGCGTCGAGGTGCGCTTTGACTGGGCGGTCACGTACCTCGTCTCCCAGGGCGGGCTCGATCGCAGCGTCGGCCTGTGGCTGGCAAATGCATGGCTGCCGCGCGAGCTGACCGACCTGGTGAACGGCGTCATCGCGGTAAAGGCGCACAACGACGCCGGCCACCGCGCCTACCTGCTCGGGCAGGTGAGCCTCGATGGCTGGTGGTACTTCTATCTGGTGGCGTTCGCGGTCAAGACGCCCCTGCCGCTGCTGGCCGGCGGGAGCGTCGGGCTGGCATGGCTGGCCGTGAAGGGATGGCGCGAGCGTGATGGCTGGGCGCTCGCCCCGCCGGTGCTCGTGCTGGCGATCCTGGCGTTCGCGAGCCTCTTCAGCCGCATCAACATCGGCATCCGCCACGTGCTGATCCTGTATCCCTTCCTCGCCCTCGGCGGCGCCTATCTGAGCTGGCGCCTGTGGCGCGCCTGCATGGCGCTCTCGCGCCCACGCTGGCGCGCGCTGACCGGCGGGGTGCTCCTCGCTGCGTTGCTGTGGCAGTTGAGCACCCTGTGGCGGGCCTACCCGGATTACTTGCCCTACTTCAACGAGGCGGTGCGCGAACCCTGGCACGTGCTGGTGGACTCAGACCTCGACTGGGGTCAGGACCTCAGGCGCCTGGAGCTGCGCGCCGCGGCGCTGCGCATTCCGAGTCTGCAGCTGGCCTACCAGGGGACCGCGGACCTCAGCCGGGAGCCGCTGCCGCCCTATGAGCTGCTGAAGCCCCGCCAGCCGACCAGCGGCTGGATCGCAATTTCCGCGCTCGCGCGCACTCGCCGCATGAGCGATTACGCGTGGCTGAGCGCCTACCGGCCCATCATGCGCGTCGGCCACACCATAGACCTGTACTACATCCCGTAGCGTGGTCAGGCCGGCGCCGCGGCACGCAGTCGCGAGATGCGCGCCAGTGGCGTCGGATGTGAGTAGTAGAACGCGGCATACACCGGATCCGGCGTCAGGGTGCTGGCATTGTCCCGGTGCAGCTTCACCAGCGCCGCGGCCAGCTCGCCGGCGCTGGCGTAACGCGAGGCGAACTCGTCGGCCTCGAACTCGTGCTTGCGCGACCAGCGCGAGGCGAGCGGCGTGATGAAGAACATGAAGGCGGGCAGGGCGAGCGTGAACAGCAGCAGCGCGGCGTGCGTGGAGGGTCGCGGCACGCCCAGCGCCTGATAGAACCCAGGCTGGCCGGCGAGCCAGCCGAGCAGTGCCAGCCCGGCGAAGGCTGCGCCCACCGACAGCAGCAGCCGCTTGCGCACGTGCTTCAGGCGAAAGTGGCCGAGTTCGTGCGCGAGCACCGCTTCCACCTCCGGATGCGCGAGCCGCTCAAGCAGGGTATCGAAGAAGACGATGCGCTTGTAGCGTCCGATGCCGGTAAAGTAGGCGTTGCCGTGGCTCGAGCGGCGCGAATTGTCGACCACGAACACACCCTTGGAGGCGAAGCCGCAGCGAGCGAGCAGCGCCTCGATGCGCTCGCGCAGCGACTGGTCCCCAAGCGGCGAGAAGCGGTTGAAGAGGGGCGCGATAAACGCCGGCCATGCCCAGGCCATGACGAGCATCACCAGCAGCCACAGCCCCCACGCCCACAGCCACCACCAGCGACCGGCGCGCTCCATCAGCAGCAGCGTCGCCGCCAGTACGGGGCCGCCCAGCAGCACGGCCAGCAGCAGCCCCTTGGCCAGATCGGCGAGGTACAACGCGGCGGTGATGCGGTTGAAGCCGAAGCGCGCCTCCAGGCGAAAGGTGCGCCACAGCGCCAGCGGCAAATTAGTCAGCTGGATGAGCAGTGCGATGCTGGCAATCACCGCCAGACCGAGCCAGGGCTGGGGCCAATGGGTGTGCCGCCACAGCGCGTCGATCGCGGCGATGCCGCCGCCGACGGTGAGCGCCAGCGCCAGGGCCGCATCCACGATGCCCGCCACGCGTCCCAGGCGCACCTTGGCGATGGTGTAGTCGGCAGCCTTCGCATGCTCCGCGGGCGTGACGCTGGCGGCAAACGGGGCGGGGACGGCTGCGCGGTGCGCTCGCACCGCGAACTCCTGCCGCAGCGACAACCACAGCTCGAGCGCCGTGGCCGCGAGCACGGCGGCGATGAATAGCGGGGTCAGCCAGTGCATGCGAGCAGTCTACTGCACCTGAGGGTGCCGCCGCCCCGAGGGGCCGCCAGGTCGGGCGGAGCGATGCGGGGGGCCGGTCGGACGCTCGCAGAGGCGGCACTAGGCCGGGGCGGGCTGCGCGCGCCGCCCGCCGCTGATCCACAGGGCGAGCGTGCACAGGAATGCGATCAGACTCAGCGTCCCGAAGAACCACAGCATGGGTGCATAGCCGCCGGGGTTGGCGGCGCTCGCGCCGTTGAAGTCGTTGATCCAGCCGGCGGCATAGTTCGCCACGAACAGGCCCGCGTTCTGCAGCGTGGTCATCAGGCCGTACGCGGTGCCGAGCTGTTCGGGGGCGGCATAGCGCGGCACGCTCGGCCACAGGACCGCGGGCAGCAGCGAGAAGCTCAGGCCGAGCAGTATCGTGGACGCGCCGGCCCCGCTCGGAACGACGGCGAGGACCAGGAAACTCAGCGGCAGGAGCACGGCGCCGAGCGCGAGCAGGAACGTGTTGCGCCCGGTGCGATCGAGCAGCATTCCGAACAACGGCGTGCCGAAGGCGGCCGCGAGGAACACGTAGCTGTTGAGCGTCCCGGCCTGATCGTTGCTCATGCCGTGCGCTTCCTGCAGGTACTTGATGGCGAACGTGCTGCGGAACGGGAAGATGACCGAATAGAAGGCCACGCACGTGCCCACCAGGATCCAGTAGCCCCTCGGGAAGTTGAACATCTGCGACCACTGGATGCGCTCCCCGGGTGGTGGGAGCGCCAGGGTGCCGCGCCTGGCCTCGCGCCGATCGAGGAAGAAATAACACACGCCGGCGACAAAGGAGAGCACGGCGAACCCGACCGCGAGCCACATCGGCCCCTCCCAGCCCGCGTCATACAGCGGCTTGGCAAAGGAGGTCGAGCGATCCGCGAGGTAGGAGCCCAGCCGCGCCAGGCTGATGTTCAGCGCAAGCTGCGTGGCGAAGAAGCGGCCGGCCGAGAACCATTGATTGAGCGCTACCAGCACCGCGACGCTGAGCGTCTCGGCGCCGATGCCGAACAGCAGCCGTCCCAGCGCCATCACCGGGAAGAGCGCACCGAGCGCCGTGATGGCCGCCCCCAGGAGGCACACGGCGGTCGTAGCGATGACCATGACCCGCGCCGTAAAGCGATCCACCAGGGCGCCGCCGATCGCGACCAGGAAGATGTTCGGCAGGCTGTATATGGCGTTGAGAGTGCCGATCTGCGTGTCGCTGAAATGCAGCTGGCGCGAGAGCAGCTCGGCCACCGGCGCGATGGCGTCGTAGACGTAGTAGTTGCCCAACATGACTAGCGCCGCCACGGCGAAGAACAGCGTCTGGGCGGTGACCGGCGGCATGGGCCGTGCCGGCACCGCGGCGGCAGTCACGAGCGGCAAATGGGCACCACCCGCGGTGGCCGCGCAGGCGGCACGCACTGTTGGACCTCGCAACGCGCTCGTGGCGCGGGCGCGGCGACGCGCAGTCCAGGCTGCAGCAGGTCGGCCCCCATTTCTTATCCTTGCTCACCTACGGCAGCTCACATTGTACTGAAACCGGCTGTTGATGGGGCGAAAACACCCCGCGCGCCGCACGGTGACGCTTGCCGCGTGCCGCCGCGCGCTCTTAACGTTGCGGAGGTTGGAGGGGCTGGTGAAGGAGGACGCCGTGGTCGAGGCGCAGCGCCTGAGTGAGCTCAACGATGCCCCGGAGCGGCGCGGTGACTACGTGCTCTACTGGATGCAGCAGTCGCAGCGTGCCGTCTGCAACCCCGCGCTCGAAACCGCGCTGGCCGCGGCCAACCGCTTGCGTCGGCCGCTCTTGGTGGCGTTTGCCCTCGATGACAGCTTGCCCAACGGCAAGGCGCGCCACTTCGCCTTCATGCTCGAAGGACTCGCCGAGACCGCACGTGCGCTGGTGGCGCGCGACATCGGCTTCGTCATCCGCCGCGGCGTTGCGCCCGAGGTGATACAGCCCCTGGTGCGGCGTGCCGCCCTGCTGGTGTGCGACCGTGGCTACCTGCGGCGCCAGCAGAGCTGGCGGGCGCAGGTGGCTCGGGAGGCCGGCTGCCGCACGCTCATGGTCGAAGGTGACGTCGTCGTGCCCGTGGCGGTGGCTTCCGGCACCGCGGAGGTCGGCGCGCGCACGCTGCGGCCCAAGCTTGCGCGTTGCTGCGACTCGTTCCTGCGGCCGCTGCGCCGCGGACGTCCGCTGATCAGTGCGCGCTCACTCACGGTCCCCAGCGACGTGGCGCTCGATGATGTGCCGGCACTCGTGGCGCGCCTGCACGTCGATCAGCGCATCGCGCCGGTGAGCAGTTTCCGCGGCGGCTATGGCGAGGCGCGCCGCCGCCTGCGGCGTTTTCTCGCACAGCACCTGCGCGATTACCGGGACGCGCGTGCGCTGCCCGGCGACCCGCATACCTCCACGCTGTCCCCGTATCTGCACTTCGGGCAGATATCCCCGGTCGAGGTGGCGCTCGCGGCGCGCGCCGGTTCCGGCGCCGGCGCGGCCCGTGCCAGCTTCTTGGAGGAGCTCATCGTCCGGCGCGAGCTGGCGGTGAACTTTGTCGCCACCACGCCGCACTATGCGAGCTACGAGTGCCTGCCGGCCTGGGCGCGCCGCACGCTCGAGCGGCACCGCAGCGATGCGCGCCCGCGGCTGTACGACTACGAGCAGCTGGCGGCGGGCGCCACCCATGACCCCTACTGGAATGCCGCGATGTGCGAGATGCGCACCACCGGCTACATGCACAACTACATGCGCATGTACTGGGGCAAGAAGGTTCTGGAATGGTCGGCAACCCCCGAGGCGGGCTACGCGACGCTGCTGCAGCTCAATAACAGTTACTTCCTCGACGGTCGCGATGCCAGCTCCTACGCCAACGTCGGCTGGGTGTTCGGCCTGCACGACCGTCCCTGGCCCGAGCGGCCGGTGTTCGGGCAGGTGCGCTACATGAATGCCGCCGGGCTGCGGCGCAAGACCGACGTGGAGCGCTACGTGCGCCGCTGGCCGTGCGGGGAGCGCTAGCCGTGCGTGGCGCTCATCGGCAGCACCGTAATGGGCAAGGGCTCCTCGGGCATGCCGCCGATGCTGACGGCGGTGCGCGAGGTGAAGTTGAACGCCATCAGCGCCACGAACATGGAGGCGAGCTGTTCGGCGGAAATGGCGCGCCGCCGGCGCGCCGCCAGTGCCGCGTCCATGCCGGCGGGGAAGCCGAGGTAGGCATCCGCGAGGGCGATGGCGAGCTTCTCGCGTTCGCCAAGCGCACTGCGGGCGTAGTCCGCGTCGATCATCGCCGCGCGCTCCTCCGTGAGCCCGTCCGCGCGCGCCGCCTCGTAGCGCACCGACTTGCAATACACGCAGTTCACGGTGCGCGCGTTGCGCAGCCGGATCGCCTCGAGCAGCGCAGGCGGGACCAGGCTGCGCTCCCAGACCGCGCCATTCAGCGCGACGATCTCGGTGAGCGTCTCCGGCACGAGCCCAAGGGCGCTGTCACGGATAAGGTTGCCGGTGGGCGCGCCGGGGGGTGCGCTGGCACGTGCCTTACTCGCCACCGGCGGCTCCTTCAGCCTGCGCCAGGTCACGCAGGCAGCGCGCGGTGCGTATCCGGCCATCCAGGCAACCGAGTGCCTCGATGAGGAACACCAGGCCTGCCTCACCGAGGTGCGCCTTGGCCTCATCCGCGACCTCATCGGCAATGGACTGCGCATCAAGAGCGTAGCACTCGCAGAAGTGCAGCACCGCCTTCTCCTTGGGCGAGAACAGCGGACTGCGCTGGCTGTCACCGGCGAGCACGCTCGCACGCCGCTCCGGGCTGAGGGCGGCCGCCGGCAGGTGCGGATTGTGCGCCGCGGACTCCAGCGCATCTCGGTGCAGCCGCGCCAGGCTCAGACGGCACATCTCCAGCAGCTCAGCGCTCAGGTAGGGCTGCAGCCACAGCCGCTGCCACAGGCGTGCGAAGCACGCCGCCGCGCTCCCTGCGATCGCCAGGTGCCGATCCAGGGTGAGACTGGTGGGGCTGCGCTCGAGTGCGGCGCTCACGGGGCAATCCAGCCGTTGCCGAGCAGATTCTCACGGAATTCACGCACCACGCGGCCGTCCGGCTGCGTGCCGCGGCCACGCTGCTTGCCGGCCGGGATGCGCGTGAGGATGTCACGGATGACGTTCAGCCGCGCCTGCTGCTTGTCGTCCGAACGCACCACGATCCAGGGGGCATCCTCGGTGTGGGTGCGCATGAGCATGCTGTCCCGCGCCCGACTGTAGTCACGCCAGTGTTTCTGCGCGGCTTCATCGACCGGGCTGATCTTCCACTGCTTGAGCGGATCCTTGCGCCGCGCGCGCAGCCGCTTGGCCTGTTCTTTGCGCGTAATGTCGAGGTAGTACTTCAGCAGGAAGGTGCCCGAGCGCACCAGCAGCCGCTCAAAGCGCGGCGCCGCCTCGAGGAACGCCTCGTGTTCGGCGGGCGAGCAAAAGCCCATCACTGGCTCGACGCCGGCACGGTTATACCAGCTGCGGTTGAAGAGCACGATTTCCTGCGCCGCAGGGAGGTGCGGTACGAAGCGCTGGAAGTACCATTCGGTCTGCTCACGGCTGCTGGGCTTACCCGGAGCGACGACGCGCGTCTCGCGCGGGCTGAGGTGCTCGACGATGCGCTTGATGGTGCCATCCTTGCCGGCACCGTCGCGGCCCTCGAGTATCACCAGGATCTTCAGCTCGTTACTGATGACGTGACGGTGCAGCTTCACCAGCTCGATCTGCAGGTGGCGCAGCTCGTGCGCATACTCTTTCTTGGTCAGTTTAGGGATCGGTTCGCGCGCAGCTTTTTGTTTCTTGGCCATCGAGGCAGCTCCCGGGTGCGCGCTAGGGCTAGCGGGTACCGCACTTGTGGTACCGCCGCCGCCGGTTCAGGCTAGCAGCGCGGCGAGGTCCGCGCCAGCGGCGCTGCGGAGAGCGATCATGGCGAAAGCGAAGGCCGAAGTTAAGGTCGTGGTGGCCAAGAACGGCCCGTACCTGGTGAGCGGCAGCGTGCCGCTGGCCAAGCACACGATCATCGCCGACGCTCAGGGCGAGTCACAGTCCTGGCAGTCGGGTGAGCCCTATCCCGCGCAGGCAAGTTACGCGCTGTGTCGCTGCGGACACTCCAAGAACAAGCCGTTCTGCGACGGCACACATACGAAGGTGCACTTCGATGGCACCGAGACCGCGAGTCGCGCGCCGTACCGGGCGCAGGCCGAGGTCACGGAAGGACCGGCACTGGCGCTGAGCGATGCCGAGTCCCTGTGCGCATTTGCGCGCTTCTGCGATCCGAATGGCCAGGTCTGGAACCAGGTGGCGCAGAGCGATAATGCGAAGGTACGCAGCGCCTTCCTGCGGCAGGTGAACAATTGCCCGTCCGGACGCCTCGTGGCATGGGAGCGCGCCGGCGGGGAGGCGCTGGAGAACCCACTGCCGGTATCCATCGGCCTCATCGAGGATCCGGCGCAGGGCGTCAGCGGCCCGCTGTGGCTGCGGGGCGGGATCCCGCTAGTGAGTGCCGACGGAGGCAGCTACGAGGTACGCAACCGCGTCACGGTGTGCCGCTGCGGTGCATCCAAGAACAAACCCTTCTGCGACGGCTCACACGCCGCGATCAAGTTCCGTGACGCCGGCTAGCCGGCGCACCGGCCGGCCCGCCCTTTCACAAGGTCACTTCGCTGATCTGCACGACCGGCGTGGTGTTGGTGTAGTTGGGAATGTCACCCATGATTTCGGTGACGTGCGGCGTGAAGGCAGCCTGGAAGGCGGCAACCGAATCAAAGGTCAGATGACCGGCGGCGATGTAGGGCGGCGGCGTGCCGGGGATGCCACCCGCCAGCCCGCTCTCGGCCGCAACGGTCCGACAAGCGGGGGCACACCGCTCGCGCACCATCGGCAGGTGCTTGCTCACGTAGTAACTCATGTCGAAACGTGCGCCCGGTACGTTCGGATACAAAACCGATACCTTGATCATGGCTGGACTCCTGCGGGCGTGCGGCTGGCGGGGCGGCATTCTAGCGCGCCCGCATGCCCCGCGGGGGTGGCCTTGTTCCTGCGCTCGCCGCGTGCAGCTTCGCAGGGAAACGGCGCAGCACCAAGAACGCATGACGGTCGCCGCGCCAATACCTGCGACGTGCAGTCGCGAAACCGCGGTTGAGACTAACGCAATGGCAACCAGCGGGCGCGGCAACGTCAGCGGCGCCGCGTGTCAGCCTTCAGGCTGCAGGGTTGTGCGGCCCGTTGATGGCAGCGCCGACCGTAGCATCATGGCGGCGGCATAAAGAACAACCAGCAGCACCAGCCAGCGCAGCCACCGGATGGGCAGCGACTTGACGATGTAAGCCGCAGATCGGCCGGCCGCGGGGTGCGCGGCGGGGCCTGCGTGCGCGCCACGGCCGACCACTGCCATACGAACCACAGTGCGCTGATCAGCAGGGCACCGAGCAGCACGCGGGTGGTGCCGTTCATCCCTGCGGCTCAGGAGCGCAGCGGCAGCCCGGCACGGCCCGCGCTGGTGCCCGGCTGATGTGCGGCGCAGGTCGGCCAGTGCATAGTCACAGCGGAAAGCCTTAAGCTCACGGGTCACGCAATGATAGCGGCGGCCACCTGAGCCTGCCGCGGGAAGTAACGACTCCATGACCCAGGGTACACACCACGCTGCAGACGATCCGCGCAATCGGGACATCCTGATCTACGTGAACGGCGAGCTGTATCCGCGCGAGCGCGCACTGATCTCGGTGTTCGATTCTGGGTTCATCCTCGGTGATGGCGTATGGGAGGGTCTGCGCGTGCACCGCGGGCGACTCGCCTTCCTCGAGCAGCACCTGGCACGGCTCTATGAGGCCGCAAAGGCCATCGACCTGGACGTTGGCCTCGACCGCGCCGCACTGACCGCGGCCCTGTACCGCACCCTGCAGGAGAACCGCATGACCGAGGGGGTGCACGTGCGCCTCATGGTCACGCGCGGCATGAAGAGCACTCCCTACCAGGACCCGCGCGCCTGTATCGGCCCGGCGACCATCGTAATCATCCCCGAGTACAAGTTGCCGCGCCCGGAGACCCTGACCCGCGGCGTGCGGCTGTTCACCGTGCACGTACGCCGCGGCGCCCCCGACGTGCAGGACCCGAAGCTGAACTCGCACTCGAAACTGAACTGCATCACGGCCTGCATCCAGGCGGCCAAGGCGGGAGCGGACGAGGCGCTCATGCTCGATCCGCACGGCTTCGTGGCCACCTGCAATTCCACGCATTTCTTCATCGTGCGGCACGGCGAAGTGTGGACCTCGAGTGGCAAATACTGCATCGCCGGCATCACCCGCGCCAACGTGCTGCGGGTATGCCGCGAGGCGGGCATCCCGGCGTTCGAGAAGGATTTCAGCCTGACCGAGGTGTACGGCGCCGACGAGGCCTTCGTCACCGGCACGTTTGCCGGCATCGCGCCGGTTACCGAGGTGGATGGCCGCAAACTGACCGAGGGGCGCGGCCCGATGGTGGAGCGTCTGCAGCGGCTGTACCTGGCGCTGGTGGAACGCGACGTCGCGCGCGCCGCGCACTCGTGAGCGCTCCGCTGCACGTGGCGGCCTGGTCCGGGCCGCGCAACATCTCGACCGCGATGATGCGGGCCTGGGAGAACCGGGGCGACTGCTGGGTCATCGATGAGCCACTGTACGCCCACTACCTCGACCAGACCGGCCTCGACCACCCGGGCCGTGAGCAGGTGATCGCGGCCGGCGAGCGCGACTGGCGCAAGGTGGCGCAGCAGCTGACCGGTCCGCTGCCAGCGGGGGCGGCACTGTCCTACCAGAAGCACATGACCCATCACCTGCTGCCGCAAATCGGGCGCGACTGGCTGCGCCGTCTGACGCACGTCTTCCTGATACGCGATCCGCGCCGGGTGCTCGCTTCATACATCAAGAGTCGCCCCAACGTCGTAGCCGCCGACCTTGGCCTGTTGCAGCAGTACGAGATCTACGAGTTCGTGTGCGCTGCCGGCGCGGCAGATCCACCGGTAATCGATGCGGGGGAGTTCCTGCGGGCGCCGGAGGCGCAACTGCGTGTGCTGTGCGAGCGGCTCGGCCTCGAATTCACCCCGCGCATGTTGCACTGGCCGGCCGGCCCGCGCTCCAGTGACGGGGTATGGGCGCCGTACTGGTACGAGCAGGTTTATCGCTCGACCGGCTTCGAGGCTGCGCCCGAGGTCGAGCCGCGCGTGCCGCCTGAGCTCAACGCTCTGGTCGAGCAGCTCATGCCCTCGTACGAGGCGTTGTTCGCGCGGCGCCTGCGTACCTGAGCTTGGGGGCCCACCGGGCGCTGCGTCGGCTGCGCCGCAGCCCGCGTACTTACACGCCGCTCTTGATCCGGGTCCACACCCGGGTGCGCAGCCGCTGGTACTTGGCGTCGAATTCGGTGGGCAGAAACAGCCTGGCGCGCACCGCGGGCGGCGGGTACACCGCCGGATCGTTGCGGATCTGCGGGTTCACCAAGGGCTGTGCGGCAAGATTGTCATTGCCGTAGTGGATGTCGTTGGTGATCGCGGCGATCACCTCCGGCCGGAGGATGAAGTTGATGAACTCGTGGGCGGCGCGCGGGTGCGGTGCGCCGGCCGGGATGAGCAGGGCGTTATAGGTGATATCGGAGCCCTCCCGCGGCACGGTAAAGGCCAGGTCCAGATTCAAGCCGGCGGCGCGCGAGCGGGCCACGGCGATCGAGTAGTCGCTCGACCACGCCATGGCGACGCACAGCTCCTTGGTGGCGAGCTGGTTGATGTAGTCGTTCGAATCGAATACGCGGATGAAGGGGCGCACCGCCAGGATCAGTGCTTCGGCCGCGTGCAGGTCCTCGGTGCGGCGTGAGTTTGGATCCAGGTGCAGGTAGACCAGCGCGAGCTGGATCACATCATCGGGCGAATCGAGGAAGCTGACGCCGCAGTCGGCAAGCCTGGCCATGACCTGCGGCTTGAAGAGCATGTCCAGGCTGTCCAGCGGGGCATCCGGCAGCCTGGCACGCACCAGCGAGACGTTGTAGGCGAAGCCGTTCATGGCGTGCAGGTAGGGCGCCGCATAGCGATTGCCCGGGTCGAAGCGCGCCTGTACGGTCAGAACTTCCGGATCGAGGTTCTTCCAGTTGGGCAGCTGTGACTTGTCGAGCGGCTCATACAGCCCGGCGCGGATCTGCCGGCCATAGTAGTTCTCGCTGGTGCTCACGATGTCGTAGCCCGAATCGCCGACGAGCAGCTTGGCCTCCAGGGTTTCGTTGGAGTCGAACAGGTCGTAGACGACCTTGATGCCGGTAGCGCGCTCGAAGTCGGCGATGGTATGGAAGCCGATGTAGTCGTCCCAGTTGTAGATGCGCAGTACCCGCTCCTCGCCGGGCCCGTGCGCTGCCTGCCCGGTAGCCGGACCTGGCGCGGGGCCCCGCGCGCAGGCGGCGAGGCACGCCGCCAGCAGCGCGGCGCCGGAGCGCGCTGCCCAGGCGCGCGCGCCCCGCCTGCCTAGGTGCGCGTCAGCTCGGATCTCACCCAATCCTGGAACTGCCGGATTGCATACTCTTCCGGCATCAGCACGCCTTGCTGGTGGGGCAGGGCGTGCAAGCCGCGCTGGTTGAGTTCACAGATCTCGGCATCCTCACTCATGACGATGTTGGTGAATTGCACGGCGCCGCCGATGTCGCGCCCCGGATCCGCGAGCGTCTCGGGCAGAAAGAGAAACTCGATGCTCATCTCGGTCAGCTCCGGGCCGAGCGGCAGCAGCCGCACCACCCGCACGTAGTCCACGTGCGCGACGATGAACACCGACGGCACGCTGGTCAGGTAGAGGTGCCCGGCGCGCCGATCCGCGTCGCTGACGCCCGGAAACGCAACCCCGACGGGTTTGCCGTCCATGGTCCAGGACTCGGCGCCCGTGCGCAGGCCGCCGGCGTATTTCGGGTCCACGTCCGCGGCGTGGTCCTGCCAGCGCGGGTCATCGCGCGGCTCCAGCAGTGCGCGGCCGAAGATCGGCACCAGCTGCGCCAGGCGCGGGTGCACCCCTGGGCAGTGCAGGCACTCGTTATAGTTCTCCCAGAACACCTTCCAGTTGCACTTGATGGTTTTCTTGAGCGTATGCCCGACGGCGAGCGTGCCCAGCCGCCAGTCATCCAGACGATCGAGCGGCAGGTCGAAGCTCTTTTCAAACGGGGGTGGCTGCGCGTTCAGGGCGACGAAGATGAAGCCGTTCCACTCGGTCAGCGGCAGGCCGTAGAGCGAGTAGCTGCGGCGATCGAAGCCATCGCCCGCCTGCGCCAAGGTGGTCTGCAGCAACTCGCCCTGCAGGCTGTAGCGCCAGCTGTGGTACGGACACACGATGCCGGCCGCGCCAAAGCGGCCGCCGCTGTCGCGGCACAGTGCGGCGCCACGATGCCGACAGGTGTTATGAAACGCGCGCGCAACGCCGTCCTCGCCCCGCACAACCAGCACCGACTGGTTGCCGAGGGCCAGGGTCGTGTAGCTGCGCGGCTTATCGATGGTGCTGGCCCGGCAGACGTAGATCCAGTTGCGGTTCCAGATCTGCTGGATCTCGCGCTGATAGTGAGCCGGATCAAAGTAGTAATGCGCCGGCAAAGTCGCTACGGGTGCGGTCAGACCCAGGTAACCCGGATCACGACGCATGCTCGAGGGGTTGGCGCTCACAATGCTCTCTCCGGCGGCTCGTCGCGGGCTTGCGAAGATGCTGCCCTGACATTGTAGTCGCAACGGCATCGCCTACGGGAATGCCCGGGCGGGCAGCAGCGTCCGCCCGGCGCGTCATGACGGGACGATGAGGCGGGATTAGAATCAGCGTCTACCTGTGCCCCCGAAGGGTACGCGGAACCGCCGCGTGCGAGAAAGGAAGGAATTGCGGTCGCAAGGCGCTAGTCTCCGGTGCGGGAGCGATCGCTGGCGGGGGACGCTGCGGCGCGAGATTGCCTGGCTGCTGTTGTGCAAGGCGGCGGCGCTGGCGCTCGTGTGGGCACTGTTTTTCTCGCCCGCCCACCGTCCTGACAACAGCGCCGCCGCTACCAGTCGCCATCTGGCGCTCGAGTCGCCGGCCGGCGTCGCAGCCGGAGCAAAACCGTGATCGACCTGGGACTGGTGCAGGTGTCGCGCCTGCAGTTCGCGCTCACGGCGCTCTACCACTTCCTGTTCGTGCCGCTCACGCTCGGGCTATCGATGATCCTCGTGATCATGGAAGCCACCTATGTCATGACCGGGCGGGAGATCTGGAAGAGCATGACGCGCTTCTGGGGAGTGCTGTTCGGCATCAACTTCGCCATGGGCGTTGCCACCGGCATAACCATGGAGTTCCAGTTCGGCACCAACTGGGCCTATTACTCGCACTACGTGGGGGACATCTTCGGGGCCCCGCTGGCCATCGAGGGCCTGATGGCCTTCTTCCTCGAATCCACCTTTGTGGGCCTGTTCTTCTTCGGCTGGGACCGCCTGTCGCGCATCGGACACCTGGTGGTCACCGGGCTGGTGGCGCTCGGCTCGAGCCTCTCGGCACTGTGGATTCTCATCGCCAACGCCTGGATGCAGTACCCGGTCGGGGCACGCTTCAACCCGCACACCATGCGCATGGAGCTCGAGTCCTTCCGCGCCGTGCTGCTCAACCCGGTGGCGCAGGCGAAATTCGTCCACACCGTCGCGGCGGGCTATGTGGTCGGCTCGGTGTTCGTGCTGGCGGTGAGCGCGTGGTACCTGCTGCGCGCTCGCAACGTGGACTTCGCGCATCGTTCGATGGCGGTGGCGGCGAGCTTCGGTCTGGCGTGCTCGCTGTCGGTCGTGGTGCTCGGGGATGAGTCCGGGTATGAGGCGAGTGCGAACCAGAGAATGAAGGTCGCCGCGATCGAGGCCGAGTGGCACACGCAGGCACCGCCGGCGGCCTTCACGCTGTTCGGCTTTCCAGACCTCGCCAAGCATACGACGCGGGCCGCGGTCCGTATCCCGTGGCTACTGGGTCTGATCGCCACGCGCTCACCTGATCGGCCCGTGCCGGGGATGTACGAGCTCGTGGCGCGGGCGCGCGAGCGAATCAGCAGTGGCATCGAGGCGCACAAGGCGCTGCAGCTGCTGCGTGTCGATCCCGAGGACTCGGTCGCCGCCGGCCGCTTCGAGGCCCACCAGGCGGATCTGGGCTACGGACTGCTGCTGCTGCGTTACGTGGACGACCCCTCCAAGGCCACGCCCGAGCAGATCGAGGCTGCCGCCTGGTCGACCGTGCCGAACGTCGCCGTGCTGTTCTGGAGTTTCCGCTTCATGGTCGGCATCGGCCTGCTCCTGATCGTGCTGTTCGCCACGGCCTTCTACCTGTCGGCGCGCCACCGCCTGCAGCGTCATCGCTGGTTCCTGCGCCTGGCTTTCCTGAGTCTGCCGCTGCCCTGGATTGCCGCCGAGCTCGGCTGGATCGTGGCTGAATACGGGCGCCAGCCCTGGGCCATCGATGGCGTGCTGCCGACCTTCCTCGGCGTCTCGGCCAACTCCACGGGCAACGTGCTGATGTCGCTGTCCGCGTTCGTGGTCTTTTACTCGGCGCTCGCCGTCGTCGACGCCTACCTGCTGGTGCGCATGATCCGGAGCGGGCCGGACGGACTTGGGTTCTGGCCCCGGCGCGCCGCGCCGGACGGGACGCCCGGGCGGGTGGGCCATGCCTGATTACGCGACCTTGCGCTTCATCTGGTGGTTGATCCTCGGCGCGCTGCTGGTCGGGTTTGCGATCATGGATGGCTTTGACCTCGGGCTGGGCGCAAGCTTCCGCTGGCTCGGGCGCAAGGACGAGGAGCGCCGCGCGTTGCTCGAATCGATCGAGCCGGTATGGGATGGCAATCAGGTCTGGTTCATCCTCGCCGGCGGTGCCGTGTTCGCGGCATGGCCACTGCTGTATGCCGCCTCGTTCTCCGGCCTGTATCAGGCGATGCTGCTGCTGCTGGTGGCGCTGATTCTGCGGCCGGTCGGGTTCTTCTTCCGCAACAAGCTGGCGGATGCACGCTGGCGCAACGTCTGGGACTGGGCCCTGACCCTCGGTGGGGCCGTGCCGGCGCTACTGCTCGGGGTCGCGTTCGGGAATCTGTTCCTGGGCCTGCCGTATCACTTTGATGCTCTGGGCCGGTCGGTGTTTCAGGGTAACCTGCTGACGTTGCTGCGCCCATTCGCGCTGCTGTGTGGCCTGATCAGCCTTGCCATGTTCCTCATGCATGGCGCCGCCTACGCCGCTGCCAAGGTCGGACCCCCGATGCTGCAGCGGGCCGTGCTCCTCGGACGCAGCGCCAGCATCCTCTACGTGATCGCCTTCGTCGCTGCGGGCCTCTGGGTCGCCGGCATGCCCGGACATCATCTCACTGGAGTCATCGATCGCCTTGCCGACTCCAATCCGCTGCACAAGGGTGTGGCGCTGCAGAAGGGTGCTTGGCTCGCCAACTATCGCTCACACCCCTGGCTCTGCCTCATCCCCGCGGCGGCGCTGCTCGCCGCGCTCGCTGCGCGCGCGCTGCTGGCTCGTGGCCGCGCAGGCCGCGCGCTGCTGGGCAGTGGCATCGCGGTGGGCGGCACCGTGCTCACCGGAGGCGTGGCGCTCTATCCGTTCCTCATGCCATCCTCGACCCACCCGCACCAGGGGCTGACGGTCTGGGACGCCTCGAGCAGCCGCCATACGCTTGCGCTGATGCTCGCCGCGGTGCTCATCCTGCTGCCAATCGTGCTGGTCTACACCGTCTGGGTATTCCGCGTGCTGCGCGGACGCATCACGCTGGAGGAAATCCGGCGCCACACGGGCGTCTACTGAGGTCATCGGGTATGTGGTACTTCAGCTGGATTCTGGGTCTGGGGTTGGCGCTCACCTTCGGCGTGCTCAATGCCATGTGGTACGAGATCCGCGAGGGCGCGCCGGCGACGGAGCCGGGTAGGCGCGAGCCTGATGGGGACTAGCCCGGCTGCGAGGGCTGCCGGCCCTTTGCCGCAGTTGTACGAACTGGTGCTGGCAAACGGTCGCTCGGCGAGTCCTTACGTGTGGCGCATCCGTTACGCGCTGGCCCACAAGGACGTCGAGTTCGAGTCCGTGCCGCTCGGATTTACCGAGATCGCCGCAACCTTCGGCGAGCGCTTCAAGACCGTGCCCGTGCTGCGCGATGGCGCGGAACTGCTCGCCGAGAGCTGGGACATCGCGCTCTACCTGGACCGTACCCGCCCGCACGCCCCGTTGTTCGCGGCGGACTCCGAGGTCGCGACCACCAGGCTTCTTGATGGGTGGGTGTCCGCGGAGATCATGCGCCGGATGTTCCGCATCTATGTACTCGATATCCACAATGCTGCCCGTTGCGAGGACCGCAGCTACTTCCGTGAAAGCCGCGAGCGCCGTCTGCAGGGGCGCACGCTCGAGGAGTTCACCGCGGATCGCCGCGAGCAACTGCCAGCGCTGCGGGAGGCGTTTGGGCCTGTGCGCGCGCAGCTGAAGCGCACGCCCTTTCTCGGCGGGACGCGCCCGAACTACGCCGACTACCTGGTGCTCGGCGCACTGCAATGGGTGGCGAGCGTCGGCACACTGCCGCTCTTCAGCAGCGACGATGGGACCATGCGTGCCTGGCTCGAGCGCTGCCAGCAACTCTACCGCGCTTTCGGCCCCGACCCGCGCGAGCAGCCACTCTTCGAGTAGCCGCAAGGCGTTACCGCACGCTTGAAGCGCGCCGGCGCCAGCCGCATACCTGCCCGCCAGACGGTGCAATCCTGGGTAGCAATCCTCGGTCTCCTCAGGCATGGGGAGTACCCTGGCCTGGAATGCCTGGGGGGTTCCGAAGAGCCCGCCCTTAACGTGAGGATATTCAATGCGTTGTCCTAGCTTTATCGAGACATTCCGTGCGACCTGCGTTCCGGCGCTCGCGATGGCCGGACTGCTGCTCAACGGGCTCGTTGCGCAGGCAGCGGCGCCGGCCGCGCCGCTACCCGCGCCGAGCGTCGATACCGTCAAGGCGCCCGCCGCCGAGCAGACCGCGGTGCTGGCCGGCGGCTGCTTCTGGGGCGTCCAGGGTGTATTCGAGCACCTCAACGGCGTGCACCGCGTGCTGGCGGGCTACGCCGGCGGCGCGCGCAACACGGCACACTACGCTCTGGTCGGCACGGGCAGCACCGGACACGCCGAGTCGGTGCAGATCACCTACGATCCCCAGCTGGTCTCGTATGGCGAGATCCTGCAGGTGTTCTTCACCGTGGCACACGACCCAACCCAGCTCAACAAGCAGGGTCCGGACGTCGGCTCGCAGTACCGCTCAGAGATCTTCTATCTCGACGATATGCAGCGCCAGGTGGCGAGCGCATACATTGCACAGCTCACCAAGGCCGCGGTGTTCCGCGCACCGATCGCAACCCGTGTCGATGCGTTCACCGGCTTCTTCCCCGCCGAGGACTATCACCAGGACTTCCTGTTGCAGCACCCGGACAATCCGTACATCGCCTATAACGATCTGCCGAAGATTCAGAACTTCCAGAAGCTTCTGCCAGGTCTTTACCGCGGCCGGCCCGCGGCGCTCGCGCTCGCCAGCCGCTAGCGCCGGTTAGCCCCCTCATGACGCTCGCAGTTCTCGCATTTCTCGGCGGGGCGCTGACCATCCTCAGTCCCTGCATACTGCCGGTGCTGCCGTTCGTGTTTGCGCGGCAGAATCAGCCGTTCCTGCGCGGTTCCCTGCCGCTGCTGGCGGGGATGGCACTGACGTTCGCGAGCCTGGCGACGCTTGCGGCCGTAGGCGGCTCGTGGGCGGTGCACGCCAATGCCTGGGGGCGCGTGGCGGCGCTGCTGCTGCTGGCGGCTTTTGGTGTGGCGCTCCTCTCCGCGCGCGTGGCCGAGTGGCTCACTGCGCCCTTGGTCGCGCTCGGCAATCGCCTCTCAGGCGCGCCCGCTGGGGAATCGAGCGTGTTGCTTTCAGTGCTCCTGGGGGTGGCCACCGGGCTGCTGTGGGCGCCCTGCGCCGGCCCGATTCTCGGGCTGATACTGACCGCTGCGGCACTCGGTGGTGCGACGGCCGGGACGACGCTGCTGTTGCTTGCGTACGCGGCCGGCGCCGCGGCTTCGCTGGCGCTGGCCACGCTCGCGGGGACGCGCATCTTCGCTGCCATGCGCTCGACGCTCGGCACCGCCGCGTGGCTGCGTCGCGGTCTGGGCGTTGCGGTGCTCACGGGCGTCGTCGCGATCGCTGCCGGCTGGGACACGGGCGTGCTCACCCGACTGTCCGCTGGAAGTACCAACCGCGTCGAGCAGGCACTCCTGGCCCGGTTGCACCCGCTGCCCGCGGTGCGCTCAGTGGCAGCACCCGGCACCAGCATGCTGATGACGAACGCCATGGCCATGAGCGCGAGCTCGCCGCCACCCGGCGCCGCGCAGCCGCCCGTAGAGGGCGAACTGCCGCCGCTGAGCGGTGCGGTCGCGTGGCTGAACTCCGCGCCGCTCACACCCGCCGAGCTGCGGGGCAAGGTGGTGCTGATCGATTTCTGGACTTACTCGTGCATCAATTGCCTGCGGACGCTGCCGTACCTGCGTAGCTGGTATGAGCGCTACAAGGACCGCGGTCTGGTCATCATCGGCGTGCACGCGCCCGAGTTCGCCTTCGAGAAAGATCAGGATAACGTGCGCCGCGCGGTACAGCAGCTCGACATCCGCTATCCGGTCGCGATCGACAACAACTACGCGATCTGGCGCGCCTTCGATAACCGGTACTGGCCGGCGCATTATTTCGTCGATGCACAGGGAAGGATTCGCGGCCACCACTTCGGCGAGGGCAGCTATGCGCAATCCGAGCAGCTGCTCCGCGAGCTGCTCGATGAGTCGGGCACGCAACCCCTGCCGGCCGCCGCCGCGGTGGGCGCCGCAGCGGGCGTGGAGGTGGCGCCCGATGAAGAGAATGTGCGCTCACCGGAGACGTACCTCGGTTACGCGCGCGCCGAGAACTTCGCCTCACCAGTGGCGCTCAAGCCGGATAGGTCGGTCAGCTACCCGCCACCGGTGGCGCTGAAACTCAACCAGTGGTCGCTCGCCGGGTCTTGGTCCGTGGGCGATGAGGCAGCAAGGGCTACCGCACCGGGCGCCAGGATCGTATTCCGCTTCCATGCACGTGATCTGCACCTGGTGTTAGCACCGCCGCCGGATGGGCGTCCGGTACGCTTTCGCGTCACCCTCGATGGTCAGCCACCGCAGCATAGTCACGGCGTCGACACCGACGCGCGGGGCGAAGGCGTGGTGCGCGAGCAGCGTCTGTATCAGCTCATTCGCCAGACGCTCCCGATCGAGGAGCGCACATTCAGCATCGAGTTTCTCGACGCGGGCGTGCGTGCCTATTCCTTCACCTTCGGATGAGACGGAGCTCACCCCATGAAGCAGCCCAGTGACCGTACACAATCCCTAGCGGGGGGAGTCAGCCTGCGCCGGCGTGCGCTTTTGCTGGGCGGACTGGCCGCATGCGCCGCCGGTATCGCCCGGCGGGTCCTTGGGACTACCGCAAGCCCGACATCCGGGCGCGGTGCCACGGTGACTATCGAGGGTTTCTCGGCCCACGGGACTTCGCTGGGCAAGAGCCAAGTGCCACGTATCGAGAAGAGCGAAGCCGAGTGGCGGCAGCAACTGACACCGGCGGCCTTTGAAGTGACCCGCCACGAGGCAACCGAGTTAGCGTTCTCCGGCGAGTACGACCACAACTATCAGGACGGGCTGTACCGCTGCATCTGCTGCGACACGGCGCTGTTCGACTCGCGCACGAAGTTCGACTCTCACACCGGCTGGCCGAGCTTCTGGCAGGTCATCTCGCGCGCCAACGTGGCTGAAGCCACGGATGGCAGCCTCGGGATAGTGCGCACTGCCGTGGCCTGCCGCCGTTGTGATGCGCACCTGGGGCACGTGTTCGAGGATGGTCCGCGGCCGACCGGCCTGCGTTACTGCATGAACTCGGTGTCGCTGCGGTTCGTGCGCCGGGCGTAACCGCGGGCGTAGCCAGCGCGTCCGAATCACGGTCGCGCGCATCGGGTATCTTCTGCACATGAGATCGATGGGACAGCGGGCGCAGGGGCTGCGCCTGGAGCGTCTGCGTGCTTCCCCACGCTGGGTGGGTGATAGTTTTCGCAACCTGCACCCGATCAGCCCGGGCCTGCGCGATCCCCACGTGCCCATGCCGACGCTGCGCGAATTCCTCCGCGGCGGCGAGCGCCGCGTACCGCGTGCGCCGCTGCCGGCGATGGACCCGCTGGCGCAGTGGGCCAAGCCGCTGCGAAGTGGGCTGCGCGTGACCTGGCTTGGGCACTCGACGGTGCTGCTGGAGATCGACGGCCGGCGCGTGCTCACCGACCCGGTGTGGGGGCCGCGCGCTTCCCCGTTACGACTGGCCGGTCCGAAGCGCATCCAGCCCGTGCCGGTGCCGTTGCGGCGGCTGCCGGATCTGGACCTGGTGCTGATCTCGCACGATCACTATGACCACCTGGATTACCCGACCATCCGTGCGCTGCGCAAGCGCAAGGTACCGTTCATCACCTCGCTCGGCGTGGGCGCGCACCTGGAAGCCTGGGGCGTGGATGCCGGATGCATTCATGAGCTCGACTGGTGGGAGAGCTTCCACCTGCCCGGCACGGAACTCACCGTCACGGCCGCTCCGTCACAGCACTTCTCCGGCCGAAGCTTCCGGACTCGCAACACGACCCTGTGGTCTTCGCTCGTCGTGCGCAGTGCCCGCCATACGGTCTTCTTCAGTGGCGACACGGGCCTCACCGCAGAATACGAGGCCATCCGCCGGCGCTTCGGGCCCTTCGATCTGGTGATGCTGGAGGTCGGTGCCTTCCATCCCTCCTGGGGCGATATGCATCTCGGACCTGAAAATGCGCTCAAGGCACACGCGTTACTCGGAGGCGGTCCCTTCCTCCCGATCCACTGGGGGACCTTCAGCCTCGCGATGCATGCCTGGGACCAGCCGGCCGAGGTATTGTTCGAACGCGCATCGCGCGGCGGGGTGCCGCTGCTGATGCCGCAGCTCGGCCAGCCGGTCGAGCCGAGCCAGCCGATGGCGCTGGCGCCCTGGTGGCGCGCCGTCGATGGTGCGCAGGCGCTGCCGCTCCCCGCGGAGGCCTCGGGCACTCTGCCGGCCTCCGTGCCGCTGCCGCTCGATTAGGGGGGCAGGGGCGGGGAACGCACCAGCTCCCCGACCGATTGCTCATCGAGTCCCTCGGCATGCAGTGCCGCGGCCACCGCGGCGCGCTCCTCCGCGGGGCGGTGCTGGCTGGCCTTGAATTTGCCCTGCAGGCGCGCAAGCGTGATCTCGAAGGGAACAATCTGGCGCAGCATCGCCTGCAGGTAGTCGGCTGGCGCATCGCTCACCGCCCAGGGCGCCTGCCGGCCGGACTCCTGCAACTCGGTAAGTCCCCGGACCTTCTCGAGCGCGGCCTCGGGATCCCGGAAGAAGCGAATCGTGCCGTGGGCATGCACCACCGAGTAGTTCCAGGTCGGCACCACGCGCCCGTCGACACGTTTGGCCGGATACCACGAAGGGGTGATGTAGTGGTTTGCGCCGAGAAAGACGACCATCACGGCCTCATCGGGCGCAAGACGCTGCCACAGGGTGTTGGCTTTAGCGATGTGGCCCGCCAGAATTCCCGGCGTCGCGCCCTGCGCGCGCCAGAACATCGGTACGTGGTTCGCCGTGAGTCCTTCCGCGGTGCTCGCGACTAGCGTGCCGAGCGGATGCCGTGCGATAAAGGCGCGCAGAACTTGCGGGTCATCTTCACGGAATTGTCGCGGCTGGTACATGGGAGTTCCGAATGGCTCGCCGGCCCGGGAAGCACCCTGTACCAAGGTGATGCACACGTCAATCCGGCACCGCGATGCGGGATTGAGACCTTAACGCTCAGGAAAACCAATAATGCGAAGCGCTTCCGCCCTCTGCCAACTCTCCGTCCTGCTCCTGGCCAGCAGCTGCTGTGCGACCACCGTGCCCGCCGCTGCAGCAGCGCCGGCGGCACGCGCGCCGGGCAACGCAGCGGGACCGACATTTGCCGTCAGCTTTCCCGCCGCACGCAGCGCCACGGCGCTCGACGGCCGCCTGATCCTGCTGCTGAGCCGCGACTTTGACCGCGAGCCACGGGCGCACGTCAGTCCGGACGAGCCGCTCTCCAGCCCCTACATCTTCGGCATGAACGTCGACGGGCTGGCCCCCGGGAAGGCGGCCGTGCTGGACCAGCGGGCGTTTGGCTGGCCGGTGCGCTCGCTGGCACAACTGCCGCCCGGCGACTACTTCGTGCAGGCCGTGCTGAACCGGTACGAGACGTATCGCCTGGTCGACGGCCGCGTCCTCAAGCTGCCGCCCGACCAGGGCGAAGGGCAGCAGTGGGCGCTCAAGCCCGGCAATCTCTACTCGAGCGCGGTGCGGCTGCATGTCGACCCGCATCGCCAGCAGCGCTTCTCCCTGAATCTGGTCAACCAGATCGCCGCCATCGATCGCAAGAGCGACACGGAATTCGTGCGCCACATTCGCATCCGCAGCGAGCTGCTCTCGAAGTTCTGGGGCCGGGACGTCTATCTGGGCGCCCATGTGCTGCTGCCAAAGGACTTCGACAAGCACCCCGAGGCGCATTACCCGCTCATGGTGTTTCACGGGCATTACCCGGAGGACATCTCCGAATTCCGCACGGTGCCGCCGGACCCGGACCTGAAGCCCGATTACTCGCAGCGCTTTCACCTGGCCGGCTACAACCGCATCCAGCAGCAGGAGGCGTACGCCTTCTACCAGCGCTGGATCTCGGCGGACTTCCCGCGCTTCCTGGTCATCGAGATCGAGCACGCGAATCCGTACTACGACGACAGCTATGCGGTAAATTCCGCCAATCTCGGTCCCTATGGCGATGCGATCAACAAGGAGCTCATCCCGGAGGTGGAGCGGCGCTTCCGCGGCCTGGCGGCAGGCTGGGCGCGCTTCACCTACGGCGGTTCCACCGGTGGCTGGGAGGCGCTGGCGACGCAGGTCTTCTACCCGGACATGTACAACGGCGCGTTCGCCGCCTGTCCCGACCCGATCGATTTCCGCGCCTACACCCTTATCAACATCTACGAGGACACCAATGCCTACACGTTGCAGGGCGAGGCGCTGGCGGTAGAGCGCCCGGCGATGCGCAACTACCTGGGTGAGGTATTTGCCACGCAGCGCGACGCCAATCACATGGAGCTGGCGCAGGGCGACCGCGGGCGATCCGGTGGCCAGTACGACATCTGGGCGGCCGTGTTCGGGCCGGTGGGCGCGGACGGCTACCCGCGTCCGCTGTTCGACAAGCTCACGGGTGTCATCGACCGCCAGGTCGCCAATTATTGGCGTGATAACTACGACCTGTCTTACATCATCGAGCGCGACTGGGGAACGCTGGCCCCGAAGCTCCAGGGAAAGATTCACATCTACGTTGGCAGTGGCGACAGTTACTACCTGACCGATGCGGTCTACTTTGCGCAAGAGCGGCTCGAGGCGTTGCAGCCGTCCTATGGCGGCACGGTGGCTTACGGTGATCGCGCCGAGCACTGTTGGAACGGTGATCCAAAGCTGCCCAATGCCTATTCGCGCCTGCACTACAACTTTCAGTACCTGCCGGTCATTCTGCAGCGCATGAGCGCCACCGCACCCACCGGGGCGGACTTGCGCAGCTGGAGGTATTGAATCGGTCGTGACTGGCGCGCCGCAGCCGCCTCCACCGCAGTTTTCCGGCATCGCCCACGCGTCGGTAGCGGCTGACAGCGGCTGCGGCGCTTTGCACGCTGCGCCGACGCGCGCATTGCGCTATCAGTCGGGTCGTGAGCTTGCCCGGGACTGCGAACCAGAACCTCCCGCCGGGTCCTGCGGAGGCCGCGGGAGCAGCGATCGACCCAGCGGCACGGCCGTATCGGCCGTGCGTGCTCGCCTAGCGCTCATGGAGCTACTGTGGCGCTTTCTGATCGGCGGGACGGCGGTGAGTGCCTTCGCGCTGCTGGCCGATCTGCTGCAGCCCAAGCGCGTCGCCGGCCTGTTCAGTGCAGCGCCGTCGGTTGCGGTGGCGAGCCTGGCGCTCACCCTGCACCAGGGCAGGACTGAGCAGCTGGCGGCTGAGGCAGCGGCGATGTTGCTGGCCGCGTTTGCCTTCTTCACGTACGCCTTCATCGTGGAACGGCTGCTGATCGGTGGTGCGCGCCCGGCGCTGCTCAGCACCCTGGGGGCGCTGCCGGTGTGGTTTGTCCTCGCCGGTGCTGCCTACTGGCTGCTGCGCGGGGCGGGGCCGTGATCCTGCACTTCACGCTCGGGGGACTCAGGCAGGGGCACTGGTACGAGTACGCGCTGCGCTTTGCGCTCGGCGGTGTGATGACGGTGGCGAGCGCACTCATCTCGCGCCACTGGGGTCCCCTGGTCGGCGGATTGTTCCTCGCCTTCCCGGTCATCTTTCCCGCCGGTGCCACACTAATCGAGCGGCACGAGACGGCAAAGAAGAAGCGCGCAGGGATAGATTGCGTACGTCGTGGCCGCAAGGCTGCGGCGGTGGACGCAGCCGGCGCGAAGCTTGGCGCCTGCGCGCTGGCCTGCTTCGCCGCCGTCATGCTCGGCGCCGGGGCGCGCTCCTCGGCCTGGACACTGCTCGCTGCAGTGATCGCGTGGGCGGGCGTCGCGGGCGCGCTCTGGTGGCTGCGTCACCGGCACTTCCCGGAGCGCTGGTTCAAAGCGCGGCGGGAGCTCGGTTAGCGGTGCAGCGAAGTCTGATGCCTGGCAGCAGATCCGCGTAAGATCGCGCTCCGGTGACGCGCGTAAGGGTGTGAGGGGATGGTCGGGCTCGAAATCGACGGCGCAATCGCCGTCATCACGCTGGCGAACCCGCCCGTGAACAGCCTGGGCCTGGAACTGCGGCGTGCCCTTTTGCTGGCGCTCGAGCGCGCCGAGGACGAAGCCGCGGTCCGCGCGCTGGTGGTCATCGGCTCGGGCAAGGGCTTCTCTGGCGGCGCCGACATTCGTGAATTCGGTACGGCCAAGGCGCTTACGCAGCCAAACCTGTTGAGCCTGCTCAAGGCGGTCGAGGACTGTCCCAAGCCGGTGGTGGCCGCCCTCAGCGGCGTGTGCATGGGAGGGGGGCTCGAGCTGGCACTCGCATGTCACTACCGCGTCGCCGCCGCGGATGCGCAGCTGGCGCTGCCGGAAGTCAAGCTCGGCCTCCTGCCAGGGGCTGGCGGAACGCAGCGTCTGCCGCGCCTGGTTGCCATCGAGCGCGCACTCGAGATGATCGTTTCCGGCAACCCACAACGCGCTGCTGAGCTGCGCGAGACCTTGTTGCTCGATGCCGTGGTGGGCAGCGAACCGGAGCTGCGCTCCGCGGCGGTGCAGTTCGCACGCACCCTTGTCGCAGAGGGTCGCGGCGTGCGGCGCGTGCGTGACCTGCCGGTCTGTTCCGGCAACGCCGAAGCATACCTGCAGGGTGCACGCGCGACGATCACGGCAGCGGCCGGACCGTACCCGGCGCCGCCAGCGTGCCTGGAGGCGCTGCTGGCAGCGGCACGGGAGCCTTTTGATGCCGGCATGCAGCGCGAACGAGCGCTGTTCGTGACGCTGATGGCCTCGCCCGAATCCGCCGCCCTGCGGCACGTCTTCCAGGCGGAGCGTGCCGCGGCCCGCATCGGCGGCGTCCCGGAGTCGACCCAGCCGCGCCCGCTCAGCCGTGTCGGTGTCGTCGGCGCCGGCACGATGGGCGGTGGCATCACGATGGCTCTCATTAATGCCGGCCTGCCGGTGGTTTTGCTGGAGCGCAACCGCGAAGCCCTCGAGCGCGGGCTGGACACGATCCGCAGGAACTACCAGGGCGCACTGCGCAAGGGCACCCTGACCGAGCCGGCGCTCGAGCAGCGGCTGGCGCTGATCACGCCGACCCTCGACTATGCGCCGCTGCAGGCGGTCGACCTGGTGATCGAGGCGGTATTCGAGGAACTGCCGGTGAAGCGCGAGGTGTTCCTGCAGCTGGACGCGGTGGTGCGCCCCGGCGCCATCCTCGCCTCCAATACCTCGGCGCTGGATCTCAACAAAATCGCCGCTTTCACCAAGCGGCCGCAGGAGGTGGTGGGGCTGCATTTCTTCAGTCCCGCGAACGTCATGCGGCTGCTCGAGGTGGTGCGCGGTGCCGCCACCTCTGACGACGTGCTGGTGAGCGCCATGGCTCTCGCTAAGCGCCTCAAGAAGATCGCCGTGATTGCCGGGGTGTGCGACGGCTTCATCGGCAACCGCATGGTCCTCGGCTACGGCCAGGGTGCGCATGACCTGTTGCTGGCGGGCGCTTCACCGCAGCAGATCGATCAGGCGCTGGAGAGATTTGGCATGGCCATGGGCCCGTTTCGCATGAATGACCTGGCGGGTCTCGACGTCGGGCACGTCTGGCGCAAGCGCCTGCAGGCGGAGTCGCCGCAGCGGGATCTGTTCAACGTGGCGGACCTGCTGGTGGCGGCCGGGCATTACGGTCAGAAGACCGGCGCGGGCTGGTACCGCTACGCACCGGGTTCGCGTGTGCCCCTCCCCAACCCGGAGGCCGACGCGTATATCGCGCGCTGTCGGGCCGAGCGCGGGCTCGTGGCCCGCGAGGTGAGCGAGCAGGAGATCATCGAGCGCTGTATCTACGCGCTCGTCAACGAAGGGGCGCGCATCCTGGCCGACGGCATCGCGCAGCGCAGCTCCGACATCGACATCGTGTACCTCAACGGCTACGGCTTTCCCGCCTGGCGCGGGGGGCCGATGTTCTATGCCGACCAGGTCGGCCTGCAGGCCGTGGTGCGGGCGCTCAAGCGCATCAGCGCCAGCGCGGGACGGGAAGCTCCCTTCTGGGAGCCGGCGCCGCTGCTGCGGCAGCTGGCGGATGCAGGCCGCACCTTCGGCCAGGGCGGAAGTGGGTCGTGAGCTTGATCGCACGGCAGCCGCGCCGGACGCGGAGCTAGGGCAGCTCTGTGGACCTCAATTTCACGCCGGCTGAGGAGCATTTTCGAGCGGAAGTCGCTGCATTCCTGCGCGCCGAAGTTCCCGTGGCGGTGCGCGAGAAGGTGCGCCTCGGTCGCCGCCTGCACAAGGACGACTTGGTGCAGTGGCAGCAGATCCTGTACCGGCGCGGGTGGGGCGCTGGCATGTGGCCTGAGCGCTTCGGGGGTGCCGGCTGGAGCGTGGTGCAGCAGCATATCTTCGAGGAAGAGAGTGCCGCGGCCTGTGCTCCGGCGCAACTGCCGTTCTCGCTGCGCATGGTGGCGCCCGTGATCATGACCTTCGGCAGCGTGCCACAGCAGCAACGTTTCCTGCCGCGCATCCTGCGGGGCGAGGACTGGTGGTGCCAGGGCTACTCTGAACCGGGGGCCGGTTCGGACCTGGCGGCGCTGCGCACGAGTGCCGTGCGTAAGGGCGACCACTACGTGGTCAACGGACAGAAGACCTGGAACACGCTCGGGCATTATGCGGACTGGATCTTCTGCCTGGTGCGCACCGCTACCGAGGGACGGCCGCAGCAAGGAATCTCCTTCCTGCTGATCGACATGAAGTCCCCGGGCGTCAGCGTGCGACCCATCATCACGATCGAGGGCGAGCACGAGGTCAACGATATTTTCTTCGAGGACGTCAGGGTCCCGGTCGAGAATCTGGTGGGCACGGAGAATCAGGGCTGGACTTACGCCAAGTTCCTGCTGAACCATGAGCGCACCACCAATGCCGGCATCGGCAATTGCAAGCGGGCGCTGGCGCAGTTGAAGCAGATCGCCGCAAGCCAGCTCCTGCAAGGGCGTCCGCTGCTCGCCGACGCACGCTTCCGTGATCGCATCGCGACGGTTGAGCTGGAACTCATGGCGCTCGAGATCACCAACCTGCGCGTGCTGTCAGCGTTCGCGCGCGACGATCGGCCGCCTGGCGCGGAGGTATCGGCGCTCAAGATCAAGGGCTCCGAAATCATCCAGCAACTGGCCGAGCTGAAGATGCATGCGCTGGGCCCGGATGCGTTGCCGTATCTGCCGCAGGCACTGCAGGCGGAGTGGGCTGCCGCGCCGCTGCTGGCGTCACACTATGCGCCCTATGCCCCGCCGCTCACCGGCCAGTACTTCAATCAGCGCAAGACCACGATCTATGCCGGCTCGAATGAGATCCAGCGCAACATCATCGCCAAGATGATCCTCGGGCTGTAGGGCGGGGACGGCGTGGACTTCCGCTACACCGAGGAACAGCAGGCGCTGCAGGACACGTTGCGCCGCTTCATCGCGCGGGACTACGGCTTTGACCGCCGCCGCGCTCTGGTGCGTTCTGAACTCGGCTTTTCCGCGGCAGCCTGGCAGGCGTACGCGGAACTCGGGCTGCTCGCGCTACCACTGCCCGAGCAGCACGGCGGTCTCGGGGGCAACGGTATCGACGTCATGGCGGTCATGGAACTGGTGGGCGAAGGACTGCTGCTGGAACCGTATCTCTCCACGGTCGTGCTGTGCGCCGGGCTAGTGCGCGATTGCGGTTCCGCGGCGCAGTGTGCGCTGCTGCTGCCCCAGGTGGCTGCCGGGACGCTGCAACTGGCTCTGGCCGCCTACGAGCCGGGAGCGCGGTACGACCTGGCCCAGGTGCAGACCACCGCCACACGGGCCGGGGAGGGCTGGCGCCTGAACGGACAAAAGAGCGTCGTGCTCGATGCGCCTTCGGCGGACTATTTTCTGGTGTCCGCACGCGCCGGCGCGGGCGACGGGCTTACGCTGTTCCTGGTGCCGCGCACGCGGCCGGGCGTGCAGGTGCTGCCGTACCAGACGCAGTGCGGCTCGCGGGCCGCGGACCTGGCGCTCGCGGACGTGCAGCTCGCGGCCGACGCGGTGCTCGCTGCCCCCGGCAGCGCCCTTGGCCTGCTGCAGCGGGCGATTGACCGGGGTGCGGCCGCGCTGTGCGCGGAGGCGACCGGGATCGTCGCGGCACTCAATCGGACGACGCTCGCGTATTTGAAGAACCGCAAGCAGTTCGGTGTGCCGATCGGGGTATTTCAGGTGCTGCAGCACCGGATGGCCGACATGTACATCGCGGAACAGCAGTGCCGCTCCATGGCCATCATCGCGGCCATCCGCGCGGACACAGCCGACGCACGCCTGCGCTCGCAGGCGATTGCGGCTGCCAAGGCGTACGTCGGCCGTGCCGCACGCTTCGTGGGTCAGCAGGCCGTGCAGCTGCATGGTGGCATGGGGGTCGTGGACGAGATGATCGTCAGTCACTACTTCAAGCGGCTGACCATGATCGACATGACTTTCGGCGATGCCGACTTTCACCTGGCGCGCTTCAGCGACGGGCTCTATCCCGAGGCGGCCCCGTCCGCGGCGGCCGGTGTTCGCGCCACGCAGGCCGACACGTGAGCACAATTCGCGCGCTGCCCGAAGATTGATCGCTTGCCGTTCGCGGACAGCGCGCGGATGCTGCCGCCTGGTGATACGGTCACATGGTGATCGCAATGCACAGGTTGCTGGCCGGGATGCTGGCTGTTTTAACGGCAACGGGGCAGGCGAGTGAGCCGGGGGGTCCGACCGCCACTGTCAGTCATGGCCCCCTCGTAATGCGTCTGAGCAAGGATGAGTTCCGCATCGCCTTCGGCATCAATGCCCGGCCATGCAGCCCTGACGGATGTCACGGGGTTATCCGCTATCGGGTCATCTGGTTAGCGGACGACGGCAGCGCCGGCACCGAAAGCAAGCAGGTTAACTACGTGATCCTGCCGAACAGCTCACGCACCATAACCGTCGATCGCCAATACTTCGACACGGCCGAGGGCGAACACACCGTTGAGCTCACGCGTGTGAACGTGAATCAGATCACCTGCCTCCCTGGGTATCGCGGTCCCTAGAGCCTGGCCGAGGCGCGGCGGCCAGCCCCCGCAGGCGCCTCCTATTGCAGCTCGCTCAGCAGCCACTCGACGAAACGCCGCGTGTCCTGCTCCATTTCCGAGTAAGGGCCGGGCTCGTAATAGCGGGAATTGATGCCCTGCTGGTTGAGCTCGATGATGCGCTTGTCGGCGAGACTGGTGACCTTCCACAACCAGGTGAGCCGCTCGAGGTCGTAATCCATCCCGGCCCGCGCCCCCGCGCGCACCAGCCAGATGACCTCCATCTCCGTGCTGGCGACAGTCTTGGGCATGAACCGGTAGATGAGCCCATGATCCGGATAGGCGAGGAAATCGCTCGTCAGCCCGACGTCAAAGAATGTCACGCCACCATCGTAGGCGGTGAACTCACCCATGAGCGGCGCCAGCGGGCGGCCGTCCTCACTGCCGCTCACCGCTCCCTCGGCCAGGGCCGAGCGCAGGCTGGCCGCAGCTTCCTGGCCGGGCGCTGAATTGGCACCCCAGTAGTTGGCTTCGCTGATCTTAAGCCCCAGCTCCTGCGCGCGCTGGCGTACGCGCGCGTCCGCCGCGGTGTTCTGCGCCGCCGGCCGGGCATAGAGATGGAATCTCGAGTATTCCTCGTGCGCCGGCGCGCAGTGATAGCACTCCATGTAGTTCTCGACCGCCAGCTTCCAGTTGGCGGCGATGGCATAGGTCTCGCGGTGCGCGACCGCGGCATCGGCCCAGCCGTAGGCGCGTGCCGTTCCGCCGAGCACCTGGCGCACCTGCTCAAGCCCCAGCGGTTCGGCGGCGAAGCAGACGAAGATCAAGCCCTCGATCACCTCGACCGGCAGGGTTTTGAGGCCGTAGTCCCCACGGCGAAACTCCCCGCCCATGCGTGTCGCGGCACGCAGGCTGCCATCGAGTGCGTAGCTCCACGCGTGGTACGGACACACGAAGGCGCCGCCCCGCGCGCGTCCGTTGCGTTCGCTGCAGACGCGGGAACCGCGGTGGCGGCACACGTTCAGCAGCGCGTGGACCTGGGCAGCTGCGCCCCGCACGAGGATGATCGACTCGCCGCAGATCTCCGTGGTAAAGAACTGGCCCGTCTCGGGGATCTGGCTCACGTGCCCGGCGCAGTGCCAGTGGCGTTGTAACAGCCGGCGTTTCTCGTGCTCGAACAACTCCGGGTCGCAGTAGAACTCGCGCGTCAGGGCGTGTCCTGGGCGCTGCGCGGCGATGGCCCGCTGCCATCCCGCATCCTGGGTCTGTTGATCGATCCGGTTCGTCATCGATACCACCGATGGGCCAGGCTCCCCGGTTGGGGAGTGCACCTACTACTCCTCCGGCTTGACGAAGCCGTAGCCTAGGGACTCGATTCGTACCACCGTGCCATCCTCAAATCGGATACGCTGCATGAGCTTGTCCGGACCGAAATTGTACAACCACACTTCCACATGTACCTCGATCAGCACGCCGCTGGGCGCAGTGTCTGGCGTCGTGAATCCGCGCAGGAAGGCGCTGCGATCGATCTGTGTCGGTTCGCCGCAGCGCGCCAGGACTTCGGCGCTTGAGCTGCCCTCACTGATGACCCTCGTGCCGCAGACGAGTGTTCCAGCCGAGGCCGATGTCAGGAAAACGGCGGCAAGCGTGCCGCACACAAGGCGTTTCATGGCATTCGGGACAGTAGGCTCTTGGGTGGGAACTGGCAATGACACTGTGCGTTCCGGTCACTAGGTTTCAGGCCCTGGCCCGCCCGAGGTGCCGCCGAGGCGCGATGCGGGTGATTGCGTCGGCGCTGCTTCTTTGCGGCGCGATGGCCGCGCACGCCGCCCCGCGCAGTTACCCGTTGACGCTGCTCAATGGCTCGCGGCTGTTGGTCGAGGCCAGCGTCAATGGACGTGGGACACAGGCACTGCTCGACTCGGCCGCCGAAGCCACGCTACTTAATGCCGCATTCGCGGAGCGTTTGCAGCTCAAGGGCACCGAAAGGGTCACGGGGCAGGGTTCGGGGGCCCGAACGTTCGCGGGCGAGCTGCTGCACGGGGTCGAGCTGCAAGCCTTCGACGTGACGCTCAGGGATCAGACGGTGGCGATCGCGGACCTGTCGGACATCGGTCACAGGCTCCTCGGTCGGCCACTGGACATGATCCTGGGGCGCGAGATCTTCGATGCGGCACGCCTGCAGATCGACATCGACGGCGGGCGGGTGACGGTGCTGCCGGTGGATGCGGCGGCTCTGGGCACGCGGCTTGGCCTCGTAACCGAACACGGCGTCGAAACAATCCCCGCCCGCGTTGAGGGGCGGCAGGTGCGCGCCACGTTCGACTTGGGAAACGGCGGGGAGGTTCTGATCGGCAGCCGCCTGGCACAACAGCTGCACGTGCTCAGTGATGGCCGCGCGGTAACCACGCGGCCTGGTGGCGGCCTCGGCGGCGAGGTCGTGCGGCAGATCGTCACGTTGCATTCCCTGGACCTCGCCGGCAGGAGCTTTCACGACGTGCAGGCCGCCATCGACGCCAAGTCGAACGCCTCGGATCTGAACGTCGGGGTGTCGATCCTGCACAACTTCCTCATCACCAGCGACTTTTCCCGGCATGCGGTGTGGCTGCAGTGGCGGCCGCCCACGGACGAGCCGAGTCGCGACGCCGATTTAACTAAATGAACGGGTCCGCACACATTATCTATTGGGTGGCGCGGGCGGACCCCCTGACATAGAGGGGGGTGCAGGTTCATGCGGCTCCTCAGTGGCCCGGAGATCGAGCAGCGGCTCCCGCCTGCGCGTTTGGTGGCGGCCCTGCGCGCGGCTTTCGCCGCCGGGCATGTGTGCCCCCCACGACAGATGTTGCCTCTTCCGGGTAGTGCAGCGGCGGGCTGGTGCCTGCTGATGCCGGCGTTCAGCCGCAGCGGCGGCGGCGCGGTCAAGCTGGTGACGGTGCTTCCGGACAATGCCCGGCGGGGTCACCCGACCGTGCAGGGCGTAGTCGTGCTGTTTTCCCCACAAGGCACACCGGTCGCAGTGCTCGATGGTACGGTGCTTACGCGCCTGCGGACCGCCGCGGCTTCGGCCCTCGCCTCAACGTTCCTGTCACGTCCCGACAGCACCCACCTGGTGATCATCGGCACGGGTGCACTCGCTCCCTACATGGCGGTGGCCCACGCGGCGGTGCGGCCGCTCCGTAGGATCAGCGTCTGCGGCCGCAGCGCTGCTAGCGCGGCGGCTGCCGCCGCCACGATCCGGGCGCGCATTGGCGGCGCCGTGCAGGTACACGACTGCACGGCGCCGTGCGAAGTCGTCGCGGATGCCGACATCGTCTGCTGTGTAACCAGCAGCGCAACGCCAGTGCTGGAGGGAAAGTGGCTCCGTGAGGGCGCGTTCGTGGACCTGGTAGGTAGTTTCACCCCGGATACCCGCGAAGCCGACGACGCAGTCGTCCGGGATGCACGGATTTTTGCCGATACGTTCGCAGGCGTCCTCGCCGAGGCCGGCGACATTCTCGATCCGCTCGCGCGCGGTGTCATCAGCAGAGGACAGCTGGAAGCCGAGCTCGCCGATCTCGCTTCGGGGCGCCATGCCGGACGAGCGTCAGCCCGCGAGCGCACGGTGTTCAAGTCGGTAGGTACCGCGATCGAAGATCTGGCGGCGGCCGAGGCGGTCGTCGCGGCCGTTGCCGGCTCAGCGTGATCCCGGGACTCTAGTCCCCTCCAGGGGTTATTGATGAGTCACGAATGCGCGCTCGATGACGTAGTCCCCAGGCTCGCCGATGTTGGGTGAAATCAGGAAGCCGCGGCGATCGAGGAGGGCGCGGGTATCGGCGAGCATTGCAGGGCTGCCGCAGACCATGACCCGGTCCGACTCGGCGCTCAGGGGCGGCAGATGCAGATTGCGG